>JAPLES010000006.1:0-20138 GCA_026391075.1 Bacteroidota bacterium
TTCGCCCGTATCCATCGTCATAGCTTCGTTGAAAAAGAATTTGAGTGGTATTGTTCCAAATTCTGTTTGCACATACTTGCTGTTTGCCACGCGCGACACGGTTGAAATATCCAGTCCAGTTCTATCAGCAATGTCTTTCAAAATCATCGGCTTCATTTGTGTTTCGTCACCTGTAGCTAAATACTCATGCTGAATATCAAGAATCGTATTCATGCAAAGCAACATGGTGTGATAGCGCGATTGAATAGCTTCGATAAACCATTTTGCCGAATCAATTTTCTGTTTGATAAAAGTCATGGCTTCCTTTTGCTGCTTCGATTTCTGTTTCGCCTTTTGATAAGTTGAAATCATTTCTTTGAAATGTCCGCTCACGCGTAACTCAGGAGCGTTTGCTCCATTGAGCGAAATAACCAAGTCGCCATTATTATTTGTCAAGATAAAATCGGGAATGATAGTGAGTTGCGCATCGCCACGGCTGCCACTGTAAGCACTGCCTGGTTTTGGATTGAGCCGCGTAATTTCATCGAGCACCTTTTTTAGCTTAACCGAATCCATGTCAAAGACGTGTTGCAATTTATCGTAGTGTTTTTTTGCAAACGCATCAAAGTATCCTTCAATAATCCGAATCGCAATTTCGGTAAACACAGTTGGTTCTTCTTTGCGCTTTAACTGTAACAGCAAACATTCCTCGAGCGTGCGCGCACCAACTCCGGGCGGTTCTAATTTCTGAATTTGTTCAAGAATTTCTTGTAGCTCAGTTTTGCCGGTAGTTATGTTTTGACGAAAAACCAGATCATCTTCAATGGCATCCATTTCTCTGCGCAAGTAGCCATCATCATCTAAACTACCAATGAGATGCAAAGCAATTTGTTGTTGACGCTCATCTAAATTCATCATGCCCACTTGCTCTTCTAGAAATTCCTGAAAGGATGAAGACGTAACCACAGGAATCGTTTTCTTGTCGTCATCGGGGTCATGAAATTCGCTGGGGTCGGAAGTTTTATAATCGGCAACGCCTTCGTCATCCTCGTCATAATACTCACTCATATCCACCTCATCATCCACTTTCATTTCCTCTTCCGCAACTTCTGTTTCGGCTTCGCTCTCGGCTGTTTCGGCTTCGGGTGCCACCGTTTCTTCTTCTACTACGGGTAGTTCATCTTCACCACCTTCGCCTTCTTCCAATGCAGGATTTACTTCTATTTCTTCTTTAATCCGCTGCTCCAATTGTGCCGATGGAACCATCAGCAATTTCATTAGCTGAATTTGCTGTGGCGAAAGTTTAAGTCCGAGTTTTTGTTGTAACCTTTGGTCAATCATAATTTCTTCTCTCTAAAAACCAGTGTTTCGTTCGAATCAAAACTAAGAATGTTTCAAAGGTTTAGAAACTCATTTTTATTATTCTGATACTTTCGCCCCGTTTATGAAGCCCGATAAAAAACCTTTTCTCGATTTTAATTTACTGAAACGCATTATCAGTTTAGCCGACCCGTATAAACTTGTTTTCTATTCTGCCATCTGTTTTTCGATTGTGTTTGCGTTGCTGTCGGTAGGTCGTCCACTGCTTATTATTTATACAGTTGACCATCTCGCAAACAAAGAAAATTTCAATCTCGATAAACTAAAGATGGCTACGTTTTGGATGATTGGCATTTTGGTTGTTGAGGGTGTGCTTCGTTATTTTTTCAACTACATCACTGCATGGCTTGGTCAGAATATTGTGAAAGATATGCGTGTGAAAGTTTACAACCACATCATTCATTCGCGTTTAAAATATTTCGACAACACGCCTATAGGCACTTCCACTACAAGAACCATTACCGACATTGAAGCCATCAACGATACATTCAGTGAAGGACTCATTAGCATTCTTGCCGATGTGCTTACGATTATTGCGGTGGTGGGTGCTATGCTCTATGTAAACTGGAAAGTTGCATTGGCAAGTCTTTTGGTTTTGCCTGCATTGCTTTGGTTCACCCGCTGGTTTCAGGAAGGCGTTAAGCGTTCTTTTCAGGAAGAGCGAATTCAAATTGCGAGACTCAATGCTTTTTTGCAGGAGCGCATTACGGGCATGCGCATCATTCAAATTTTTAATGTAGAAGAAAAGGAGAAGAAGAAGTTTATGGAAATAAATGCTGCGCTGCGCGATGCAAACATCAAGGGCATTTGGTACTTCTCTTTGTTCTTTCCTGCTGTGGAAGTTTGCCTGGCAATTGCTATCGGCTGTATGGTTTGGATGGCTTCGAACCAAATTTTAAGTGGCGTTGCGTTCAATCAAAATCCATTGGATATAAAAGGAGTGGGAATTATTTCGGGTTTCATATTGCTAATCAATATGCTGTTTCGCCCGCTACGTTTTATTGCGGATAAGGTGAATGTTATTCAGCGAGGAATTGTAGCAAGTGAGCGCGTTTTCAAATTGCTCGACAAAGATGAATTCATTCCAAACAAAGGAAAGTTTGTTCCTGAAAAAGTAGAGGGAAAAATTTCGTTCGAGAATGTTTGGTTCGCATACACCAACGATGATTATGTTTTGAAAAATATTTCGTTCGAGTTAAACGCAGGAGAAACGCTCGCTATTGTTGGTGCTACGGGTTCAGGAAAAACTTCTACAATTTCTATTCTCGGAAGATTTTACGACATCAATAAGGGTTCTATCAAAATTGACGGAACAGATATTCGCGATTATGAACTTTCTGCGCTGCGGTCAAAAATGAGCGCGGTGTTGCAGGATGTTTTTCTTTTTGCCGGTAGTGTTTACGAAAACATTACACTGCGAAATGAAAACATTACGCACGAAGAAGTCATGCGCGCGGCACAATTAGTTGGAGCACACAATTTCATTTCAAAACTTCCCGGTGGTTACGATTATTTAGTAATGGAGCGCGGTGCTACACTTTCTATGGGACAGCGACAATTAATTTCGTTTGTGCGCGCACTCGTTTATAATCCGCGCATTCTCATTTTAGACGAAGCTACATCAAGTATTGATACCGAAAGCGAAGAACTGATTCAGCATGCCATTGAAACTTTAGTGAAAGGAAGAACTTCAATTGTAATTGCGCATCGCTTATCTACTATTCGAAACGCGCACAAAATTATGGTCCTGGATAAAGGCGAGGTAAAAGAATTCGGCACGCACGATGAACTACTTGCCGTAAACGGATTCTACAAGCGATTATATGATATGCAGTTTATGAAAGAGGATTCAGTAACTACATAAAAACAAAAAGGGGGCTTTCGCCCCCTCTTCAAAAAAATTACACTGCTTAATTAGTCAATGTAGCAAGAAACACTTGCATTTCCTTTCAATACGCAATTGCTTGCAGCCTGAGTTGAGTTAGTTGCAGAAACAGTAGTGTGGCTACCGTCTGAACAATAACAATCCCATTTTTTGCAAGATGCGAATGACATAAGACCGGCTACTGCTAAGAATAAAATTACGTTCTTAATAATTTCGAGGGTTTTGGTTAATTAATGATGCTAATATACAATTCAACTTATTTGCACAAAACTTCTACTGATAATTTTTTTACACGTGTATTTTGTCAAACTCCTCAATTGCATTCACTAACCCCTGCACACCGCTTTCGGGCATGGCGTTGTAAAGCGAAGCGCGAAAACCGCCCACTGTTCGATATCCTTTTATACCTACAATGTTTTTTTGCTTACAGAACTCTAGGAATTTTTCTTCGAGCAAAACATCTTTTGTTTTGAAACAAATATTCATTAGTGAGCGGTCTTCCTTCGCTACCATTCCTTCAAAAATTTTAGAAGCATCAATAGCATCGTATAAACTTTTTGCTTTTCTGATATTTCGCGTTTCAATATTTGCAATGCCTTCTTTTTTTATCCATAGCAAAGTCAAATACGAAACATACACAGCAAAAACCGATGGCGTGTTGTGCATACTTTCTTTATTTATATGCACTTGGTAGTCGAGCATCTTCGGAATTTTACGATTGACTTTGCCGAGAATGTTTTTTTTGACCACCACAATCGTGGTGCCTGCTGCACCCGCATTTTTTTGTGCGCTTGCATAAATTAAATCGAATTGACTGTAATCAAGTTGCCGCGAAAAAATATCGGAGCTCATGTCAACTACAAGTGAGTGGTGAGTAGCAAGTGTTGGGTAGAAAGAAGGATTTAATTGTGTTCCGTAAATAGTATTGTTAGAGGTGAGGTGAATGTATTTACATTTACCACTCGCCTCTTGCCATTCGCTACTCGTTAACTTAGGAATAAAATTGTAGTTCGCTTCTCTTGATGTGCCAAGCACTTCCACCTTACCAAAAAGTTTCGCCTCTTCCATAGCCAAATGCGCCCATTGTCCTGTATCCAAATATCCTGCTGTTGCATTTTCGTTGAGCAAATTCATAGGCACCATGCAAAACTGCGTTGAACCGCCACCCTGCAAAAACAGGACTTCATAATCATCATTCAGGTTCATCAACTCCTTAACCAATGCTCGGGCATCGTCCATTACTTTTACAAATTCTTTACTGCGGTGCGAAATTTCGAGAACGCTCAAACCCGTTCCTGCAAAATCATCGATGGCTTCCTTCGCCTGTTGCAAAACTTCGTCAGGCAGTATGGCTGGTCCGCTATAAAAATTTATTTTCTTCATGCGGCAAACATAACCATTGAACGTATTTTGAAAACCGAAATCTTATGCAATCAGAATCAATCCGCATTCAGAAATTTTTGAAACGCAATTGGGACGGCCCCATGTGGCATGGTAATACGTTGAAAGAAGTGCTTAAAGATATTTCGTGGGAGCGGGCGTTCTACAAACCCGGAAATTTTTCACACAACATTTACGAATATGTGCAACACATGCTCTGCTGGAGAAAATTTGTTTTGGAGCATTTGAAAGGAAACACTTCTTACTCGGTTGAAATAAATTCAGCAATTGATTGGATAATTGATTACGAGAAAACTGAAGAGAGTTGGGTGAAAGCGCTTTTTGAATTAGAGAACAATCAAAATGAATTGCTCTCAGCATTTCAGAATTTTCCGGAAGAGAAGCTAGATGAATTAGTTCCCGGAAAGCAATTCAACTGGTACGTGTTGGTGCACGGTTTGATACATCACGATATTTATCACTCCGCGCAAATTGCGCTGCTGAAGAAGTGTTGAATGCTTCATCGCTTTCCACTTCACTACACATTTATCCTCGTGCTGTTGGCACTTACCGAAACTCAATTTGTTTCAATAATTATATTTGTTTCGAATTAAAACCACACAGATGAAATTTATAGTTTCTACTACCTCACTTCTCAAAAGTTTACAGACCATAGGCGGAGTTATCAGCTCCAGCACCGTGCTTCCCATACTCGGAGATTTTTTGTTTGAAATAAAAAGCGGAAACCTTACCGTGTTCGCCACCGACCTCGAAACTTCTATGAGTACCGAGTTGAAAGTTGAAGCAAAGGACAACGGCAGAATTGCTATTCCTGCGCGCATTTTGCTTGACACTTTGAAGACATTGCCCGAGCAGCCACTTACTTTTAAAGTAGATGCAAAAACTTTTGGTATTGAAATTACTTCTGAAACAGGTCGTTATAAATTGAGCGGAGAAAATGCTGACGATTTTCCAAAAATTCCGACTGCTGATTCAGTAACTGAAATCAATCTTCCATCTTCAGCTCTCAATAATGCTATTGCAAAAACTTTGTTTGCTGTAAGCAGCGATGATTTGCGCCCTGCTATGACAGGCGTTCTCTTTCAGGTTTCTCCTGATGGAATGACTTTTGTTTCTACCGATGCGCATAAATTAGTAAAACTTCACCGCGATAATGTGAAGGCATCTAAAGCCGCACAGTTTATTGTTCCGAAAAAAGCATTGGGTCTTTTGAAAGGTTCTTTGCCTATTTCTGATTCGGGTGTGAATGTGGCTTACAATAAATCAAATGCATTTTTCACTTTTGAAAACACAAAATTAATTTGCCGCTTGGTGGATGCTAACTACCCTGATTACAACGCGGTGATTCCTCAAAACAATCCGAACAAACTTTCTATCAATCGTTTGGAGTTTCAAAATGCCATGCGCAGAATTTCTATTTACTCGAACAAAACTACGTATCAGGTAATCTTAACTATAGCAGGAAGCGAGTTGAAAATTTCTGCGCAGGATATGGACTTCAACAGCGAAGCAACCGAGCGTTTAACTTGCAGCTACGAAGGTGGTGATATGGAAATTGGTTTCAACGCACGTTTCTTAATTGAAATGCTTGGCGTGCTCGACTCAAACGAAATTGAAATTGAACTTTCAACTCCAACACGTGCAGGTGTTCTTCGCCCAACCGAGAAAAACGACAACGAAGATTTATTGATGCTGGTAATGCCGGTGATGATAAATTCATAAAACAGTAGCTAGTATTAAGTAATTAGTAGATAGACTATACAAATTCATTTTAGATTTTTTATAACCGCCCTTAACGGGCGGTTTTTTATTTTGCGATATGAAACAAACGCTTGTTTTTTTTATTTCTCTTTTCATTAGCTGCAATAATCTTTTCGCTCAATCAGCAATTATTTCTCACACTACCGATTTAGTGGTTGCAAAAAATTATGTGGGAGCCAATCGTTTTATTGATTCTATTTTAAAGAAGGATGCAAAGAGTTTAGATGCACTCATTATGAAAGGCAATTTGGTGTTGAATGCAGAACTTGATTCAGCCAAGCCCATGAAATTTTATACAGAGAATGATGAATCAGTTTTCTCTCAAGCTATTTCCGAAAAACCAAAACTGCTTCCTAAAAAAACAGTTTACGAAACCGAAAAGTATTGGAGAAAATGCTTGAAGCTCGATTCATCGCGCGCTGATATTCGTAAAGGGTTGTGTACCATTTATGCAATGGCCTTGATGAAAGATTCGTTGAAGAATGAAATGGTGCGTTTAAAAAAATCGGTGCCAGACGATAACGAAGAAGCGTTTAAGATGTGTGAGTATGCGCGCAAATTCAAAGAACGAAACCGTTTTGCTGATGCCATGGAGCTCTATCAATTCGTTATAAAAATGTATCCGGCTATAGCGGGAATTCGTTGCGACATAGCTTCGGAATATTTTTATGAGGGCAGAATGAACGAAGCATTAGCTTGGCTCGATTCGTGTTATCAATTTAAAACGGTGGACGAAACTTCGTTTTTAAATGGCGCGTTTATTTATAGCGAGCTTAGTTATTTTGACGATGCACAAAATGTGTTGAATACTTACTCGCGCATTTATAAACGCAAGATGGATGTATTCTATTACGGCCTGCGTTTATTTTCAGATTCCAGCGCTCAATGTTTTGATGTGCTGAAAAATTTTTGTGTCGAAGTTGATACGAATCAATACAGCAATGAAATTGCTCTTGCGCAAATTTTGCTGACTGCGCGCGATTCATTTACTATGAATACTTATCTGCTGATTGTAACCAACAACGCAATTCCCGATTACTACAAAACGTTGATTCATGCTCGCGCTATGAAACAGTTTCGCTATAACTGTAAGCCGTTTGTGCTATATGGAATTCTACAAGCGTTTGTAAAAAATTATTCTGCTGCTGTTCAGTTTTTAGAAGAAGGTGAAAACTGCGATATGCAGGGAGAAGAGAAAGATTCGTGGAGATTGATTTACACTTACACTCTTTACAAGCAAAATAAGGTTGAAGATTTTGCAAAATCTGCTTCGCAACTTTCTAATTCATCGAATGCCTTTTTGCGGCAGGCGGCAAATTATTTTTCAGCAAAAATGCTCTTGGTAAAAAAGGAAACGGCTATGGCTAAAAAGATATTGAGTAAAAACGCGGGGGAAACGCAGGCAACAAAATACCGTGAATTTTCAGAGGGCTTGTTGAAGTCAGTGAAGTAATTACTTCGTTCCTTCGCTTCCCGTTTCGGCATGTGGATGACCATACATGGTCTTCTTTTTTTCTCTCCATGCTTTTTCTTCTGCATCAATTTCTTCCTGTTCCTCCGCAGTAAGTTGATGTGTTTCTATTTTTTTCAAATCGGGCGAGCCGGCATTTACCCAACAGGTAAACCAAATATCTGCCACCATTTTTATAGAGCGTCTCATTTTGCGCTCCACCATTCCATCCATCATTTTACTGTAAGACGCAGTATAATCTTCTGAATACATTTTGCCCGTTGTAACTCCGCGTGTATCAAAAGCATATTTTCTATCGGCAGGAAAAGATTGACTTATTTGTTTTTCGAAACCAAAAACGCTGTCAAGTGCCCGGTGACTTTCCATAATAGTTGCCCAAATTCTTTCGCTTGGCTTAGCTACAAATTCTGCTTTGCCAATAAAATAATCATAATCATCTCCAAACAATTCGGGTATGCGCGACTCCCAAAAGCCGTGAATGCCCACTTGGTTTGTTTGCGCTCCGTTATAATTTTCAGTCGTGTGCAACGGCACATTTGAATCGGCAATGTAGTGTCCTATTTCTGCCGAAGTGCGCAAAATCCTTTGTTTGTCTTTTGCTTTAAAAGCATCTTCCAAACGATACATCATGGTTTGAATATGCCACGGCACAATGCCATACGCTTTCAACGTGTCTTCCGAATATTTTGCAACGGCATCTTTCCAGCGATGCGGCATAGAGTCGCAAGGTAAAGTGCAGTAATGGTCTAAATCGATATAGTGGCGTGGTGCTTCTTCAGCTACAGCGTATCTTCGCTTATCGGGGTCAACTGCATGTTCGGTAATGAAATCAATATTCTCTTTGTAAAACGAAATCATTTCGGGCGGCAAAAGAAAAACCGCAATGCGATTAATGCGTTGATGTCCCCAAAAACCCCATGCGTTAGCATTGGAAGTTGACAGCAAGAAAAGAAGCGGCAGGAAGAAGCGGCAGTAGGCAGCAGCAGTAGGCAGTGTGAACAGCCCAGAGAAAGAAGCGGCAGGAAGAAGCGGCAGGAAGCAGTGAACAGCCGAGAGATTTGATTTTGCTTGGGAAAAAGGGTTTCTCATTTTTTAGGTAGAAATTTTTCAGGATTGTCAATCATACTTCCAAGCATTCTTCCTACCTCGTCATACTTTGCAATTAATTTATCAAACTCTTCCTGCAAAATGTATTTGCAGTCTTTGGCAAAATTCAAATGCACGGTTGTTTCAGCGCACTCGCCATCGGCATCTGTCATCTTTGATGAAAAGTGTTTGGGATAAGCTCTCTTTCTATAACCTTCAGCAATGTTTGCGCAAACCGAACGGGAAGACCGCCTTACTTGGTCAGTTAAAGAATACGTTTCTTCTTTCGGGAATTTTTTAGTGACAGCAAAAATTTCCATCGCTGCTTCGTAAGCTAACTTGTAAACTTTCAACTCTGAAAAACCTGATGCCATACTCTATACTTTTTTTATTAGTTCTGCCTGTCAACTATGGGCTGTTCAGACTGCTTACTGTTACTGCCTAGTGCCGCTTTTCGCATGCTGTTCACTGCTGCTTCTCTACATGCCTCTGGTGATGGTCTTCTTCAATCTCCGTTACACCACCACTCATTACAAATTTCATTACGTGCCCCGCACCTACGTCATTCAGCACCTGTATCTGGTCTTTGTTCACCACATATAAAATGCCCGAAAGGTTATAAGAGAGTGGCGCATACACCGCAACTTTGTCTTTAATATTCAGTTCGCTCAAATCATCCTGGGTAATAAAACCGAGTTTAAAAACACCGGTTCCTTTTCCCCATTCAAACAAAACGGGTTTGTCAAATTTTTTCTTTTTGCTCATGAACGCTCCGAAAAAATCTTTGAGTGACGAGTAAATATCTTTCACCAAAGGAGTGCGCTCAAAAATTTCATCAAGAAAATGTAAGAGCGGTTGCGCAATAACGAGCGAACCGAAATAGCCGATAATGGCAATGATGAAAAACATGGTAATAATTCCGAAGCTTGGGAAGTAGAAATTAAAAACAGCGCGGTAAACTCGCTCAATTGAGGAATCGAGCAGGTTGAAAATGTAAACCACCGAATAAATGGTTACAAAAATTGGCGCAAGCAAAAGTAAACCTTGAAGAAAATAGGCAACAATTCTTCCAAATCCCGATTTAAACCAAACGCGTGTTTTGCTCATGTTGTTTTTTTGACCGAGTAAATTTATAAAAGAAGAAGAGGTTCTGTTTTTTATGTTAGGTGAAGCCTGTAGCGCGAAGGTTGCGCAAGGGATAGAATGGAAAGCCCGCAGTGAGGAACGAGCGAGGACTTGAAGTGATAGCCCGACCCTGCGCTTTGCCAGGGATGCGCCAAGAGAATTTTTATTTTCGCACCTTTAGAAAATCATAGTTTTCATTTAATCAAATAAATCAAAGTCATGGGACGCGCGTTTGAATTTAGAAAGGAAAGAAAATTTAAGAGATGGGGTGCTATGGCGAAAGCATTTACCCGAATAGGAAAAGATATTGCGATAGCGGTGAAAGCCGGTGGCGGTGACCCGGATACGAATTCGAGATTGCGCGCACTGATGAATAATGCGAAGGCAGCGAATATGCCGAAGACAACGGTGGAGGCGGCTATTAAGAAGGCGAGTTCGAAGGATACTGCGGGTTATGAGGAGCATACGTATGAAGGTTATGGTGCGCACGGTGTGGCGATAGTGGTGGATACAGCTACGGATAATCCTACGCGAACGATTGCGAACCTGCGCGTGATTTTTAATAAGAATAATGGGGTGATAGGCACGCAGGGTTCGGTGGAGTATATGTTTAAGAAGAAGGCGATGTTTAAATTTAATAAGGGCAACTGGAATTTGGAGGAGCTGGAACTGGAGTTGATTGATGGAGGACTGATTGAAATAAACGAGGAGGAGGGTTTGATAACTGCGTATGCCGAGTTTAATGATTTTGGAAATTTGGCGAAGGCGCTTGAAGCAAAACATATTGAGGTAACGGAAAGCGGTTATGATAAGACTCCTGATTTTTATAAGGAGCTAAGCGATGCAGAAGCAGAAGAGGTGATTAAGCTGATTGAGAAATTGGAGGAGGACGATGATGTGCAACAGGTGTTTAATAATATGAAATAAGAGACTGTAGACATTAGACAATAGACAATAGCAAAAACCGATTGAACATTCAATCGGTTTTTTTGTTTGTGGTATGCGACATTCTTTATTTTATCACATTACAACCAAGGTATTTCGCCAATCCTTCTTCACCCCATTTCATTACTATATCATGATTCCATTCAAAGGCGGGTTTTAAAATTGGCGTAAAGAAATTCATGAGCGCAGAATTTGTTTTTACCACCCAGAAATATTTTACCACCGCAACTCCTTTGTCATTTTCAAAAATCCAGGTGCCTCTTCCTTCTAATTGTCCAACGGTTGTTCCTACTACTTTTTTAAGCGGATATACTTCCAAAACAGTTCCGGTGTAAGTGAGCGAATACGGAAGGAAACTTCTTGTTTTGAATTTTTTTACTGCGCCAACGCCCTGCGCATCACCGTGTTTTATAGTCTCTACTTTGCTTTGGCCTTTCCACCACAGGTGGTAATTATCGGCATCGTGAATAGTGTTGTAAACTTTTTCGAGCGGAGCATCGAATTTCCAGATGCTTAGAAAATTGTAATCGGCCATTGAAAGAATGCGGATTTTGGATTTCGGATTTTAGAATGAAATTGCAGCACATAAATACGAAACAAAACGATGAGCAGATTTCAAAACAAAGTAGTGGTTATTACCGGTGGCGCTTCGGGTATTGGAAAAGCAGCCGTTGAAAAATTTGCGCGAGAAGGGGCGGCTGTAGTTGTGTGGGACGTTGTTCAGGCGAGCGAAAAGCAGCAGGAGGTAGCGGCAGTAAACAGCAAATACAAGTTTATAAAAGTGAACACAGCAAATTTTGAAGAAGTAGAAGCCGCCACACAAGAAGTGATTAAGCAATTCGGAAAGATTGATGTGCTGATTAACAATGCAGGCATTACGCGCGATGCATCGCTGCAAAAAATGACAGCCGAACAATGGCAGCAGGTGATGGATGTAAACCTCACGGGCGTTTTCAATTGCACAAAAGCCATTTCACCAAACATGATTCAAAATAATTTCGGGCGAATTATTAACACTTCGAGCATTGTTGGTTTGTATGGTAATTACGGTCAGTCGAATTATGCCGCCACCAAAGCAGGAGTTATTGCGCTCACCAAAACATGGGCACGCGAGCTCGGTAAAAACAATATCACTGTAAATGCAGTTGCTCCCGGTTTTATTGCTACCGATATGATTAAAACCATTCCCGAAAAAGTGATTGAGATGATGAAAGAAAAAATTCCGTTGAAGAAATTGGGAACAGCAGAAGACGTGGCGAACGTTTATGTTTTTCTGGCGAGTAATGAAGCGCAGTTTATTTCGGGAACGGTGATTAGTGTGGATGGAGGACTGACGATATAAAACCTCTATTGATTAAAATGGTTGCCATATAAAAAGACGTGAACCATGATCAGCCCTGCAAAAACTTTTTCTCTTTCTTCTTCATGCGGGCGAAAATAGTTTTTCTGTGTTGGAGCCCGACCACGTGAACTTATTTCTTGAGGGTGTCTTTCGGAAAAAACAACCCTGCCATAATACCCCGAATTACAAGCGCAAAAAAATCAGGAGCTGAGTGTTTGTTTATCATGCGGGTGCGCATCCGCTCAACTGTCCTTTCGCTTTTGTGAAGTTCAGAAGCTATAGCTTTTGTATTCTTTCGTTCAGCCGTTTTTTCCATTAATTGCACATCTTCCGGTTGAAGTGGTTTTGTTCGTGCTTTATCGGTGCTTACAAATTTACTTTGCAGCAGTGGCTTAATAAATTTAGAACCCAAATAAATATTGTCGTTCATAACAGTTTCAATACATTTTTCAAGTTCCTCGTATTCATCGCCCTTTTCCAGAAAGCCATCGGCTCCTAATGCTACCGAGTGTTCTACCGTCCAGTTATGTCCAAACACGGTGAGTATCACTACTTTCACTTTGGCATTCTCCTGCTTTAATTGCTTTAATACTTTCCCCCCGTCCATAACAGGCATTTCAATATCGAGTAACAATACATCTGGGCGATAGCGGTTTACAGCGTCCAATGCCTCCAAACCATTGTTAGCGGTGCCAACCAGTTCTAACGAGGGCATTGATTTAAGAATTTGCTTTAAACTATCCCGATAAACCAACTGGTCTTCGGCTATTACAATGCTTGTTACCATATAGCTATGTTTTTGTATGAATAAAGTGGTGCACCCCGAAATTAAGCGCAAAATTTATTTTGCATAGGCATAGCATAGAATGGCGGCTGACCGCCACTTTTTTGCGTACGAGTACTTCTTTTGGACTCCCCTCTGTTGATATCCTTTGCAGCATCATTTTTTTACTAACCCAAAACAAAAAACAAAATGCCTATTCCAACCAAATTAGGTATCAGTTTCACCGATGCGGAAATTGGTACCATGAAAGCCGGGATTCAAGTGGTGATTGACACCATTAAAACCAAAATTACTTTAAACCTGAGTGTAGCCGAACGCGAAACACTCAGCAAACTAGGGGCCGAACGGATACCCTATGTAGAAAAATCAATTGGTATTTACGGTGCCGATTATCCGCAGTTCAACCCTCTGGCTTATACCTATGCCGATGCACAGTTAGATGGTGCTACCTACGGACAAATGCAACAAGTGCTGAGCAAGCTTGAGGAAGCCGGTGAGCTAAGCACCGAGCTGCAAATGGTGGCGGGGCATTTTGCCTTGCTGTTTATGCGCAAACAATACGATGTAGCCAAAAGCAATGTAGATGAAAATGTGCCGGGCGCTCAGGTAATTGTAGATGGCTTAAAGGGAGCCTTTGAAGGGCAGGGTAATTTTGGCGATGAGCCAAACCCCAACCCCAATCCACCTACACCATAAACCGAATACTAAAAAACCGGTGTTTTGCAGAGCATCGGTTTTTTTATACGAATCAAAATTTTTATACCGCTGAATTGAACACGAGGTTAACGCAAAACCACACCAGAATAACGCGATATAACGCAAGACTAAAGCAAAATAGCGCAAGGCTAAAGCGAAATAAAGCAAGCTATGCGAGAGACCACACAAAAACAACGCAAAACCACACAATAGAAACACAAAACAACGCAGGTTTATAGCGAGACAGCGAAGAAAAAACGCAAAACCACGCAGGAGTAGCGCAAAAAGAAAGCGATGAAAATAAAGCGGAGTGCCATAAAACAAGAAAAACAAAGGGAATTGGATGAAAAAGATTCCTAAACATGAAATGCCCGAAATTTTGCCTGTTAAGTCGGGCAGATCTTCGAACCTGCGCGCAGGTTTAATTGGGCTCGAAATAGGCGAAGGTTTAAAAATGCCTATAGAAGAATGGAAAGGCAAAAAGCCGCCTTATGATATTGTGAGTAGAATTAAAAAAAAGTTTGGCTACCGGTATAAATACGGCTTAAGCCACGATAAAACCGAATGGCTGTTTAAGCGGGTGAAGTGAAGTTGAAAAACAAAACAATGAAATTTTAAAACCATAAAAACCACACACTATGAACCACAAAAAACATTTACTTTTAGCAGTAGTAATTTTTACGGCTATGCAAAGTGTAAACGCGCAGTATTATTATCAACTTTCAACCGGCACATCACAATCTACTCATGAAGATGCCGATGGATTAGTAGGGATAGGAACTATAACACCAACAGCGCTGTTGCAAATTACGCAGCCTTTAACCACCAGCCCCGACAACTATTTTCAAATTACCGCAACGGCACTTACCCCTCCATCAACCGTGGTAGAGGAAACCATATTTAAAGTAGATGCCAGCGGTAATGTAGGTATAGGCACCGCCACACCGGGTGCGCCTTTGCAAATACGTGGCAAGGGATGGTATAACGATGTTAGCGATTTTGGAGGTGCGCCTTTGCAAATATTTACTGACCCAGCTGAGCGCACTATAGGTGGCTTTTTTAATGCGGGATATGAAACCGGAAACCCGGGCGGAACTTTTTTGGTGGTGGGCAATCCTGATTCTGATTTTCCGGTATTGGGTGTGTGGAACCCTACCAATGAGGTAATACCTTTTGCTGTGCTTGCCAACTCTACTATAGGTATGGGCGTAGATGTATCTTCGTCTGCTAATTTTATTCCCGAAGCGCAAGTAACCATTACCAAGAACAATAACTACGACCACATGTTCAAAATACAAAGTGCCGACCAGGCACAAAATTATTTTGATGTAGACAACAGCGGGCACGTGGGCGTAGGTATTGAAGCCGGTACTACCGATGGTGCTTTAACCGTTTACGAAAACGGAAGCGATACACATTTAGATATTTTAGGAACGTATCAGCAATCTGCTATTCGTTTTTTCGAATACAGCACAACTCATCCTACGCATACTATAGGCAATAACGGTGGTGATTTACTCATTGACCCGGGTGTTGCAAGTGGCGGAGGGCACGATAAGTTGAAAGTAGATGGGGATGAAGAAATAACAGGTTCCGTAAATATTGGTTTTGGTACTAATTCACCGCAACCTGTGCCATCTGTTTTAGGAAGCACGCTTGCTTTGCATAATAACAGCAGCACTTATGGGCCTCTACTCGATTTGTTTCAGGAAGATAACGTTACAGGCTGGAACGGTCAAATTCGATTTGGAAGAAGATACAATAACGGTGCTGAACAATGCGCAGTAAGGCATGTAATTGCCGACAACTATGACAATGGCGAATTGGTGATAGCCCCGGGCTTTAATGCCAGTGAAGGTAACTCGGTTGCTGTGTTGCACATATACGGTACCACCATTATAGGCGAAAAGAAAATTACGGCTACACCGCACGACAATGCGCAACTTTTTGTTGACGGCAAAATAGCCGCCAAGTATGTGGTAGTAACCGAAAGCAACTGGGCAGACCATGTGTTTAACAACGATTACGCCTTGCGCAGTTTGCCCGATTTAGAAAACTACATTACCAAAAACCACCACCTGCCCGAAGTGCCAAGCGAATGTGAGGTGGAAGAAAAAGGAGTGAACATAGGTGAAATGAACGCCACCCTGCTTAAAAAAATTGAAGAGCTAACGCTGTATGTGCTGGCACAGCAAAAGCAAATGGATAAAATGAAAGAAGAACTGAATGTTTTAAGTAACCACTAAAACAAAACAGTATGCAACAGATTCAAAAAATATTATTTGTAGCTTTACTGCTGTGCCTGCAAGCGCAGCTTATGGCTCAATACATTACTCTTAAGGGGAAACAGTTCTACGCGCAAGATGGAGCAACTCCGTTTTATCCGGTGGTGTGCCATTATATAGTTGAGTTAGCTTACGACCCTATAAATTATCCGTTAAATAATCCTTTGCACGTAGATGATTTTGAACTGCAGCCTTACAGTTCTTATGGTGCTGAAAATACTGATGGTGATTATGCAGATGGCTTTGACGACAGCAATCACGATTTAATGGCAAAAGGTGAAGCGCGCATAAAAGCCGATTTTCAAAAAATGGTTGATATGGGTTTTAATACCGTTTGTATTTTGGGTTTAGATATAAAAAAAATGGAGTGCACTAACAGTTATAACACCGGTGGTTTTTTTCCGGCACGCACATGGCCTGGCCCTAGTCTCTATTTTTATAGCTGCGATTTTCACCTTACGCTTTCTGATTACAATATTTTTTGTAAGGCACCTTATGCCACCGATTATAACTTTCAGAATATTGTATTACCCAAAATTAAAAGACTCTTAGTTATAGCCGATGAGGTTGGTATTAATTTAATGATGCGCACAGGCTATGGTTTTACCTCGCACGAAAATGCACAGGCAGATGATTATGCTGATTACCTTGCGGCACTGGCCGATAAGCTAAAAGGCTACACCCGTTTTTTTGCTTATGATATTGACCAGGAAGCAGGGCTATTTTGGGCAGCGAACGACCCGGATGTTTGCCACGATAATAACAAGTGGATTGTTTACAAAGCCGACACCAAAACAAGGGTTTGCGAAACTACTGCTCAATTTTACGATGCTATTAAAACCGCTGACCCCAATCACTTAGTTACGATGGGTGATTGTGATATAGCCCGCGATATAATGCATTACGACCAGACTATTCTTAAACTCGATTTTAATTCGCTCCATTTATACCCTGACCAGAACTTATTTGAAAACTACAATAATGTTGCAGCTACCAACCGTATAATTATGGAGTTGTACTGGCTGAACCGCAACAGCCCCATACCCTGGATAATAGGCGAAACCGGTGTGCCCGCAAATATAGACCGGGGAGCAAACCACCTAACCTGCGATGAGGGGGGAGCTTATTACAATGCCGATATAAGTGTAGCCCCCTGGGTTTGGGGCGACCATACCGACCAAACCGAATTTGCTTTGCAAACCCAGCAGGCAGTTTTAAATTATGGAGGCAGTGGTTATAGCTGGTGGCAGTTTCAAAACACCTGGTGGCCTCATTGTGGCAACGGTGCCGGTACATATACTCACAGAAATTACGGTCTGCTTGATTTTGGTGTGCCTGATTATAATGGCGGAGTATTTAGCTATGCCGGTGATGATTTAGAAAAGCCATTCGTAAATCTTGCCTTTACTGACAATACTATTAAAACTGCTAACGCACCTGCTACAGAGCCTGATGGGTATTATAATCCGTTTGGAGGAAACCACGCCACGAATTACACTGTTGATGGAACTATTACCGATGGAAACGGGCCGGCAAAAGGTGGAGTGATTAAAGCCGCAAATAATATTGATAAAGCCGACCCCCGTTACGATTTGAATTTCGAAATTTTCACTTTCACCCATGATGATGGAAACTTTGAATTAATTTCGCCTATTGGGCATATCTATGACCAAGCTACGCACACGATTGACTACAGCAAATTCACAAATGAAGTAAGTTACTCGGCACCGGCTGCAAGCCATGCTCAATCTGCCTGGTCAAGCGTAACATTAGTGCAGGATAACGATACACTTAGTCTTTATCATGGAACTTTTCCGGCACTTAGCCGACAGCTAAATGTTTTTGACAATAACGGAGCAGCAATACCAAATCCTATTGATAATTCAAATTCGCCTAAGACAAATACAAGCAGGCATATTTTAACTGTTGAAGATGTAGTTGTTGAAGATGATGGAGTAGCTGATTTTCATGCGAGTACTGAAGTAGATTTGAAACCTGGATTTGAATCTCAATTAGGCAGCCAAACTGATGTTTATATTGCAACTGTAGATTTTGATTGCAACACATTGACTGATGGAACTAATGCCTTCAAAACCGATGGCAAGAAAATGCTGCATGTTACAGAGCACCCCAACAAAAGCATTGAAGTAACCTACCGGCTTCAAAACAATAGCATTAAGCTAATCCCTAATCCTACTACGGATGTAGTAAATATCGTAACTGAACAAACGGGCATAGCGCAAGTAGAGATAACAACCTACTCCGGTGCAATAGTGTTTGCAAATAAATTAACGCTACAAAATACTACACCTCTTTCACTAACCAACTTGGCATCGGGTTGCTATTTTGTAAAAGTAGCAACCAACATACAAACCGAAATTTTTAAACTTATTATAACTAAAAACTGATTTATGAAAACAATAAAATATTCAATAGGCATAATTCTTTTTCTTTTTCACACCACGCTATTTGCTCAATCTTGGCTCTGGGCAAAGGATGGCGGAAATTCACCAAATGCATATAGTGGTAGCCTAACAGTAAATACCAATAACGATATTTATATGAATGGTGCTTTTGTTGACTCTATTGTTTTTGATACAGCCACATATTACGGTTGGCATAATGATGACAATGCGTTTATAGCTGAATATACAACGAATGGAGTTTTTGTAAAAACAGCGAGAATTTCAAACGACAATTTGCAAAGCGGTTTTGGCATGGGGGCTCTTAATCATGATAATGTGGGAAATATTTTTCTTCCGGGGCAAATGAATGGTAGTAATACTTTCGACACCATTCATACCTCCTCAAATTATGATGGCTATGTAGCTAAGTTTAACTCTGCTTTGCATGGCTTGAATGTAAAGAAGGCATCCAGTTTAGTTTATTCAATCGCATTTGATAATGAAAAGAATACTTACATAGTAGGTGATATTACTGATGCCATAACGCATATAGATACGTTTACTCTGTATAATTCAAACCCTCAACCACTCTTTCACTCTAAAACATTTTTAGCCAAATTAGATAGCACTGGAAAGTGCTTGAAGGTAAAGCAGAGTTGGAATGGCATTGGAGGAATAGCTTCGATAAAATTATACCGTAATAGTTTATACATGTATGGAGTAGTTGATAGTTGCTTTTTGTTTGATACTGCTACTATATGCAATACAAGCCCTAATAGCTCAGGTTTTTTGACTAAGACAGATACAGGTGGCAATGTGCTTTGGGTTAGAAATTATATGCCTGCCAGGTCTGCTTTTTTTACCGGATTATCTGTAGATAATACTGGTAACAGTTATTTGTCAGGCTGGTTAGACAGTACTGTAACTATTGGAGGCTACACTTTGCAAAAAACAGCAGGCAGTAATAGAAATACTTTTTTGGTAAAATACGACAGCACAGGTGCAGTAATTTGGGCTAAACAAATTCCATGCACTGGCGATATGCTGGCACTTGGAATATCTACCAATGAATATGGCAGCACGTACCTAACAGGTAATTTTTCAGGCACTGCCATATTTGGCAGCGATACCGTTACCGCTTCCGGTAGTGATATGTATGTTACCCGTTTTGATAATGCAGGAAATTGCCTTGGTTTTAAAAGCGAGGCAGGTGCAATAAGTAAATCAATTGCACAAGATAGCTTAGGCAACGCCATAGTTACAGGTAACATAAACAACGGCACTACTTATTTTGATAGTATACCTTTAAGTGCAAGTGGCTCTTCTAATTTTTTCTTAGCCAAGTTAGAAGCAATAACCGGAGAGATAAATAACTTAAGAGTGTTACAAGAAGATAACCGCCTTAAAATTTATGCTAACCCTAATATGGGTAACTTTACCATAGAAGTACCGCAAGGTATAGTAAGCAGTAACCGCGCACAACTTGGTATTTATAACAACGCGGGCGGTGTGGTAAAAGAAGAGGCAGTAGATATAAGCAATAACAAGCTAAGTGTAGATATCGGCACTGTGCAAAAGGGTATGTATACGGTC
>JAPLES010000006.1:20172-147913 GCA_026391075.1 Bacteroidota bacterium
GTAAAACCCCCAAACTCCCTGTTCCAACTCTTCCGTCAAAGGCGGATAAATGGAACCCTGCTTGCTGGTTTACTTGCCAAAACAAAGTGTAGGCATGGTGGCAGGTTTAAGTAAACCGAACTGTGTGATTTCGTTTGTTTGTGATTTCAATAATAACCACACCGCACCGCTTTTCTCTTCTCTCCAACTCCTTTTCTCCCCTTTGCCCGCTGTTAAAAAATTCTAACTTCGCCCCTCCTTAAAAAGTGGGTAGTAATATTTGCCGCCCATTAAAAAACAAACCCGGTATGAAGAAAATTGCAGCTATTTATTCTTTAGTCCTGTTTACCTTTTCAGCATTTGCACAAAACAATAACGACTCGCGCACCCTGTTTACTGCCGGTGGCGATAAAGTAACGGTGAGCGACTTCACTTACGTTTACAACAAAAACAACGTAAACAATCAAGCAGATTACAGCGAAAAAAGTTTGCGCGATTATTTAAATCTGTATGAAAACTTTCGTTTGAAAGTGAAAGAAGCAGAAGCTTTGCACTTAGATACTATCGTAAGTTTGAAGAGTGAGTTAGAAGGATACAGAAAGCAATTAGCCAAGTCTTATTTGACCGACCGTGAAATTTCGGACAAGCTGATTACCGAAGCTTATGAGCGTTCGAAAACAGAAGTAAACGCCAGCCACATTTTGGTTCGTTGCGATGAAAACGCAAACCCGGCTGATACATTAGTTGCGTTCAAAAAGATAACTGCATTGCGCAAGCGAATTGAAAAAGGCGAGGCATTTGAAAAAGTAGCTAAGGAAAGTTCCGAAGACCCTTCGGCTAAAACCAACGAAGGAAATATTGGATGGTTCACCGTGTTTGGAACTATCTATCCGTTTGAAACGGTGACTTATACTTTGAAGAAAGGTGAATTGAGTCAGCCCGTTCGCACCGAGTTTGGTTACCACCTAGTGAAGTTGAACGACTCGCGCGCTGCCCGCGGACAGATTCATGCCGCGCATTTGTTGCTGCGTTTTGCTGAAAAATCTACTACACAACAACAGGATTCGGTGAAGAAGAGAATTGATTCGGTATATGCTTTAATCACCAGCGGCAAAGTAAGTTTTGAAGATGCGGTAAAAAGCAATTCAGATGATAAAGCAACACGCGTAAAAGGCGGAGAGTTGCAGTGGTTTGGTTCGGGCTCTTCTATTCGTATGGTTCCTGAATTTGAAGATGCGGCTTTCACTTTGCAAAAAGATGGCGACTACACCAAGCCGGTTAAAACGCAATTCGGTTATCACATCATCAAGCGTTTAGAGAAACGCGACATTGCTCCGTTCAGCGAAGCAAAAAGCGATTTAAAGAAGAGGGTGGAAAGAGATTCGCGCTCGCAAGTAGCTAAGTCGGTGTTGGTAGAAAGAATTAAAAAAGAAAATGGTTTCGTTCAATACCCTGAAGTAAAAACTGCTTTGGCGGCAAAGGTTGACAGTTCGCTTGCTAAAGGAAACTGGAGAGCCGACAGCACTTTGAAGAACAGTAAAGTGTTGTTTGTGTTGGCAGGGAAAAATTACACACAGGCAGATTTTGTTGATTTTGTAGAGAAGAATTCGAAACAGCGCAACGACAAAACGAAAGATGCATTGTTGAACGAATACTACGATGGTTTTGTAAACTCAAAATGTCTGGAGTATGAAGAAGGCACTTTGGAAACCAAGAAACCTGAATTCAAAAACCTGATGAAGGAATACAAAGACGGAATTCTTTTGTTTGAATTAATGGACAAACAAGTTTGGACAAAAGCAGTGAAAGACACTACAGGTTTAGAGGCGTTTAGAAAAAACAACGAACAAAAATATATGTGGCAGAATCGCGTGGAAGTAGAAATCTACAACAGCAACGATGAAAAAATTTGTAACGATGCTTACAAACTGGCGCAGAAGAAAAAAAGTGGCGATGAAATAAAAACTAAGTTGAACAAAGAAGGAACCAAAGCGCACGTTTCAACTATTGATGGCAAATACGAAAAAGGTCAGTATGATGTGGTTGACAAAATTGACTGGAAGCCGGGTTTAACCGCTATCAAAAAAATTAACGACAGTAGTTTTCAGTTTATTCTGGTAAAACAAATTGTAAATCCTGAGCCGAAGAGTTTGAAAGAGGCGAAGGGCTATATCGTTTCAGACTATCAGGAGTATTTGGAAAAAAGTTGGTTAGCAGAATTGCGAAACAAGTATCCGGTTAGCGTAGATGAAAGTGTTTTCAAATCGCTGATAAAAAAATAAGTAAAGCGGCTGTATAAAAACTGCTTTTTACACAAAGGCACAAAGACGCTAACAAAACCAATTGGGTTTTTAGTTCTTTGTGCCTTTGTTTCTTTATGTTGACTGTCTTTAAAATTATTTTCTTGAGAAACGTCCTCCTCTTTTTTCTTCTTGCTTCAATTGCTTCCTGCTCTTTTTTTAAAATGAAAGCAACGGTTGATAAAGATGTGATTGCACGGGTGAATGATGAGTATCTGTATATTTCTGATGTGCAGTCGCTCACCAAAGGATTGAAAGGAAAAGACAGCATCGATGTTTTAAAAAGCTATGCTGAAAACTGGGTGCGCAGAAAACTCTTGTTGAAAAAAGCCATTGAAAATATTTCTGCCGATGATGTGAGTATTTCAAAAAAGATAGAAGACTACCGCGAAGAACTTACTTTGTATGAGTATGAAAAGGCGCTTATCAATCAGAAACTCGATACGGTTGTTAAAGGCGAGGAATTGAATACCTGGTATGAAAAAATGAAGACTGATTTTCCGTTGGAAGATGATGTTTGTCTTTTGTTTTTTGTGAAGATTAAAAAAGATGCACCGGGTTTAGCCGATGCTCGCAAATGGATTTTGAAACCGAAAGATGAAGAAGACCAACGGAAACTGGAAGGGTACTGTAAAGAGTTTGCGGAGAGTTATGTGCTCGACAAAGGCATGTGGTACACCAATGAAAATATTTTAAAGAACTTTCCGCTGAGCGATTACGACATTAATGCACTGGCTGCAGCAAAAGAATTTCGTGAATTTAAAACAGAAGATGCTTCCTGGTTTATGCGTGTAGCTGATGTTATGAAAAAAGATTCGCCCTCGCCTCTTGAATTTGTGCGTGTGCAAATTGTAAAGGCCATGATTGAAAAACGCAGATTGCAATTGGTGGAAAGAGTTTACAACAAGATTGAGCAGGATGGTATTAAATCAAAATCGTTTGAGATTTTAGTTAAGTAAAATGAAAAAGTATTGGGCAATTATTTTCGTTCTTCTTTCGTTTTTCGCCAGTGCGCAGGTCGAAAAGGGAAAATATTTTGTGGGCGGTAGTGCAGACATCAACGTTTCTTTCATTGGCAAAAACAGCGGATTTAACCTTGGTGTTTCTCCAAATTTTGGCGTGGTGGTGGTTCGTGGTTTTGTGGTAGGTGCACGTTATAGTTTCAATATTTCAAGCGCAAAAAATTTCGACAACAACAAACAGGAATTTGTTACCACCACTACTTACAGTTCGGCAATTGGTGCTTTGTTTCGGTATTACCCCGGCAAAAAACAATTGAAAGGGGTTATAGTATTTAACCCTGCTTACCTTACCACCACCACCATGCGCAAAAGCAGTGTTTCGGGCACACATGGTTTTGCGCTCTATGGCGCAGCAGGTATTGCTTACTTTGTGAACGACCACATTAGCATTGAAACATTATTGTACGCCAATGTTTCGGGCTATAAAAAAGTGTTGCCTACTACCCGCATTGGACTTTCGGTAGGAATATTTGTGTTTTTAGATAAGAAAAAGAAAGAAGAGGCGTTACCAAAAGCGGAATAATAAATTTGAAGTTTAATGATCGAAAAAATTCAAAACCATAAAATGATTGTAAGCCGTAAAATATTCTCAGTAGTCATATTCATGTGTGCCGCTCTGTTCATTTCGGCACAAGGCATTCAAATAGATAAAGTGTTGGCGGTAGTGGGCGATAATACCATTCTGCTTTCGGATGTTGAATCGCAGTATCAGCAAATGCTGAATCAAAATCAGGGACAGCCTTTGCCCGAAGAAACGCGCTGTACTATTTTCGATAACCTGTTACTGGAACGTTTGTTTCTTTCGCAAGCATTGCTGGATAGTGTTACTACAAGTCCCGAAGAAGTAGAAGCTGAACTTGACCGAAGAATAAAATATTTCATTTCCATTTTTGGTTCCAAAGAAAAATTGGAAGAGTACTATGGCAAATCGGTTTTGGAATTGAAAGATGATTTCAAAGACGATATCGAAAAACAATTGTTGGCTGATAAAATGAAGGGCAAAGCGTTTGCCGGATTGAAAGTAACGCCTGCCGAAGTAAAAGAGTTTTACGACCACATTCCTACCGACAGTGTTCCGTATTTTAACTCTGAATTAGAGATTGGGCAAATCATTATGTTTCCGAAAGTGAATCAGTATTCAAAAGAGTATGCCATGAAAAAAATCCAAGATGTACGCGAAAGCATAGTAAAGGGCGGTGACTTTTCGGTGCAGGCCATGATTAACTCGCAAGATGATGGCAGCGCTCGCGATGGCGGAAGTTTAGGAATGGTAGAGCGTGGGGAAATGGTGCCAGAATTTGAATCGGTAATTTTTAAACTTAAGGAAGGCGAAGTGAGTGAAGTGTTTGAAAGTCCATTCGGGTTTCATATTGCTATAGTGGATGAAATTCGTGGTGAAAAAAGAAAGGCGCGTCACATTTTAGTGAAAGCGCAAACAACCCCCTCTGATTTAACTGCAGTGGCCGACCGCATGGATAGTATTCTTCACGAGCTTCGTGTTGATTCATTGAGTTGGAGAGAAGCTGCGAATACTTTTTCGGAAGATGAGCAATCAAAAAGTATTGGTGGCTTGATGACGAATCCGAAAACAGGAAACACTTATTTTGAAAAACCCGATATTGATGGAACGCTTATTCTTTCGCTGGATAGGTTGAAGGTAGGAGAGTATTCGGACGTGTTGGGCTATAGTACACAAGACCGCACCGGTGAAGTAAAAAAAGGTTACCGCATTGTTTGGCTCAAGACCGAAACCAAACCGCATAAGGCAAATTTAGATCAGGATTATTCAAAAATTCAGTCAGCCGCAAAATCAGAGAAACAACAGAAGGCATTGGAGCAATGGATAAAATTACACCGCTCTAAAAATTTTGTGCGCATTGATGATGCAATGAAACACTGCGGACAAATAGATAAGTGGTTGGTGAATTAGGTTAGTGAAAGAGAGGTTGTCATCCTGAGCTTGTCGAAGGATAAGCTTCGACAAGCTCAGCGTGACATAAGTTTCTTAAACTACCCAATGGATTTTCTTTATTTGATGAACAAGAAAAAATTAATAGCTCATGTATAATTCAGATGTAGAAGGCTTAGATGCATTTGCCGTAAGGTATAAATAGTTGCGTGCCGAAGTGGCTCGTGTAATTGTGGGGCAAGAAGAAGTAGTGAAGAATGTGCTGCTTTCTGTTTTTAGTGATGGACACAGTTTGCTTATAGGTGTTCCCGGTTTGGCAAAAACGTTGATGGTGCATACTATTTCCGAAGTGCTTGATTTAAGTTTCAATCGCATTCAGTTTACGCCCGACTTAATGCCGAGCGATATTATTGGTTCTGAAATTTTGAATGAGAACCGCACCTTTAATTTTAATCGCGGACCAATTTTCGCCAACATTGTTTTGGCCGATGAAATAAATCGTACACCACCTAAAACACAATCTGCCTTGCTGGAAGCTATGCAAGAGCGCAGTGTAACAGTGGCAGGAACTCGTCACAAACTTGATTTGCCATTTTTTGTTTTGGCTACACAAAATCCTATTGAGCAGGAAGGAACTTATCCGCTGCCCGAAGCGCAGCTCGACCGTTTTATGTTTTCTATCAACTTAGATTATCCAACTTTTGAAGAGGAAATAAATGTGGTAAAGAGCACTACTTCGGGAGTGAAGGTAAAGCTCAACACCAAGATGACCGCGCAGGAAATCATTTATTTTCAGCAGTTGATTCGCAGAATTCCTATTGCTGATAATGTATTGGAATATGCGGTGAAATTGGTAGTGAAGACAAGACCTAATTTGCCATCCTCGCCTAAGTCGGTAAATAATTATATCATTTGGGGTGCAGGTCCACGGGCTTCGCAATATTTAGTGCTTGGTGCAAAATGTCATGCAGCATCGCTCGGAAAATACTCGCCCGATATTGAAGATGTAAAAGCGATTGCTCTTCCGGTGCTTCGCCATCGTGTTTTCAAAAACTATAAGGCCGAAGCCGAAGGTTTGGATATTGATACGATTGTGAGCGGCTTGTTGTAGGGTGCATTGCTAGTCCGACTAATTTATAGAAACTTATTGTTCTCTTCGGCAGGAAAAATAAATACCAACACGCTGTGCATGGGATATCGGCTAATAAAAAGATTTTAGCAATGCGATATGAATACAGCGAATTCAGAAAAACATGTGGTGGCAGTTTTTGGCGGAGCTGTAGCGGGCTCTGAACTGGTGAAACAATTGACTGCGCAAGGAATACACTGTGTGGTATTTGACCAAAACATTTTGCCGCACGGCAAAATAGAAGACGGCTTACCCAAGTGGCATTCAAAACAGCGCGACTCAGAGGAGAATCATATCAATGAGCGCATGAATCATCCCTTGGTTCATTTTGTTCCGCAATGTAAATTGGGTCGCGATATTTTTTTTAAAGAAGTAATGAGTTGGAATTTTAGTGCTGTGGTGCTGGCAACAGGAGCATGGAAAGATCGCTCGCTTCCTGTTCCTGAAATTGACGATTACATAGGTAAGGGATTATACTACCAAAACCCTTTTGTGTATTGGTATAATCATAAACACGAACCTGCTTTCACTGGAACTCAATTTGAAATTGCAGATAATTCAATAGTGATTGGTGGTGGATTAGCTTCGTTGGATGTGGTGAAAATTATAATGATTGAATTGGTAACAGCAAAATTGAAAGAGCGCGGAATGCTTGTTAGCTTGGTTGAAATGAATCACGGCATCAATAAAATTTTAGCTAAACACAAGTTGACTTTAGAAGAACTAGGTATTGCGGGATGCACGTTGTATTACAGAAGAAGAGATGAAGATATGCCCCTCTCACATTTGGCGGCAGATACACCCGAACATATTGCTAAAGCAAAAATGACTCGACAAAAAATATTAAACAATTACCAAACTAAATTTCTATTTCGTTTTGAACCGTGCATGGCACCTGTTGATAAAATAGTGGAGAACGGAAAACTGACAGGAATTATTTTTAGAAGAACCCAAGCCGATGAAAAAGGATGTGTTGAAATTGCAGGAAGCGAAGTGGTGATAAAATCACCGGTAGTAATTTCTTCCATAGGAAGTCTTCCCGAACACGTGGAAGGAATTTCTACTTCCAATTCAACGTTTAAAATTGAGGATGAAACTTCGTGCAGAATAAGTGGGTCAGCAAATGTTTTTATTGTGGGAAATGCCGTTACAGGAAAAGGAAATATTGCCGACTCGTTGCATCATGCTAAACAAATTTCGGCATGGATGCTGCAACATTTTTTTCCAAACCAAACACCTTTGACAGAAGAAAAAATTTCTGAAATAATAAGAAGAGCAACGCAACTACAAGTTCAAAAAGGATACGATGGCAACTATTTGAATTGGGCAAAACTACATACACCTATAAGATTAGAATCAATGGTGTAAAAACTATTTCAGCACGCCAAGTTCCTTTCCCACCTTCGTAAACGCAGCAATACATTTATCCAAATGTTCGCGTTCATGCGCGGCACTTACCTGCACACGAATACGCGCCTTACCTTTTGCCACTACCGGAAAAAAGAAACCGATAACGTAAATACCTTCTTCTAAAAGTTTGGCGGCAAAATTTTGTGCAAGAACTGCATCGTATAACATAACGGGGGTAATAGGATGTGAGCCCGGCTTAATGTCAAAACCTGCAGCCGTCATTTTTTCGCGAAAATATTTTGTATTGGTTTCGAGCTTATCGCGCAGTGCAGTGGTTTCACTCAACATATCTAACACGGCAATTGAAGCACCAACAATTGCAGGCATCAATGTGTTGCTGAAAAGATAAGGTCTCGAACGCTGACGAAGCAGTTCGATAATTTCTTTTTTGCCACTGGTAAAACCTCCGCTCGCTCCGCCCAATGCTTTGCCGAGTGTTCCGGTAATGATGTCAACTTTTCCGTGCACGCCACAATACTCGGGTGTGCCTCTTCCTGTTTTGCCAATGAAACCCGTAGCGTGACATTCATCTACCATTATCAAGGCGTTGTATTTATCAGCTAGCTCCACAATCTTATCGAGTTGTGCAATCGTTCCATCCATGCTAAACACGCCATCGGTAACAATAATGCGTGAACGGTTTTTTTGTGTAGCAATCAGTTGCGCCTCTAAATCTTCCATGTCGTTATTCTTATAACGCAGTCGCTCTGCTTTGCACAAACGCACGCCATCAATTATAGAAGCATGATTTAATTCATCGCTGATAACAGCATCTTCTTCATTAAACAAAGGTTCAAACACACCACCGTTAGCATCAAATGCAGCAGCATATAAAATAGTATCTTCTGTTCCCAGGAATACAGAAATTTTTTGCTCCAGTTCTTTATGAATATCCTGCGTTCCGCAAATAAACCGCACACTACTCATTCCGTAACCGTGCGTGTCCATTGCCTGCTTGGCAGCTTCTAAAACTTTAGGGTGCGATGAAAGACCGAGATAATTATTGGCACAAAAATTAAGAACGGTTTTATTATTGACCTGAATCTCTCCGCCTTGAGGCGAGGTGATTATTCTTTCGGTTTTATAAAGCCCGCTGGCTTTAATTTCTTCTACGTCTTTTTGTAAGCGTTGCTGAATAGAATACATAGTTGGTGGTTTATTTATTTACACGAAGGCACGAAGACGCAAAGTAATAACTGCAATTTTCTTAGCGTCTTAGCGCCTTTGTGTAAGTTGCATTTGTATTTCAAAAATAGATTTTCTGCTTGCATGATGCACATCATTTACAAAATGCGCCAATGAATTATCTTCGCCCCTTTATGAAACCATATCGGACCTTACTTTATTACAAATACACACGCATTCCCAACGCAGAAGAATTTGCACAACATCATTTGGAATTTTGCGAACGCTTAGGTGTGGTCGGCAGAATCATTGTTGCTGAAGAAGGATTGAACGGAACTATTTCGGGAACTGTGGTGCAGTGCAAAAAATATATGGACACAGTAAAATCAAATCCGATGTTCGAAGGCATTGAGTTTAAGATTGACGAAGTAGATGCACCAACTTTCGAAAGATTATACGTGCGCTTTAAACCTGAAATAGTACATAGCAGTTTGCGCGGCATAAAAAATATTGACCCAAACCAAACTACTGGCATTCATTTAAAACCGAAAGAAGTAGATGAAATGATTGAGCAGGACGATGTGGTGTTTGTAGATGTCCGCAGCAATTACGAAAGTGGAGTAGGGCATTTTAAAAATGCATTGAAACTCGACATTGACAACTTCCGCGATTTTCCTGAGCAACTAAAACAGCTTGAACATTTAAAAGATAAGAAGGTGGTTACGTATTGCACCGGTGGAATCAAATGCGAAAAGGCAAGCGGCTATTTGTTGCAGAACGGTTTCAAAAATGTTTATCAGGTGGATGGCGGTGTAGTGAAATATGCCAAAGAAACAGGCGGTAAAAATTTTGAAGGCAAATTGTATGTGTTCGATAATCGTGTGGTGGTGGATGTAAATTCAATTGAGCCATCCATTGTTTCTACCTGCAAAATATGCGGAACTAAATCTGCTCACATGGTCAACTGCGCCAATGCCGAATGCAACGAACATTTTGTTCTTTGCGAAGAATGCGGCTGGAAAATGGAAGGTTCTTGCAGCCAAGCCTGCATGACTGCACCCACTAAACGTGTGTATGATGGCACCGGTTATTACCAGCGCGAATCTGTTCAGCAATAAACTGCAAACAAATTCTAAGTTTGTTCCGTTGAAAGTCTAACTACTATTTACTAACTACTAATTACTCTTACATGATAAACGTTTCCCTTCTAAAAGAAATTTGCGAATTACCCGGTGTTCCAGGGCACGAACAAAAAGTGCGCGAACTCATTCAGCGCGAATTGAAAAATATTGCCGATGATATTTCTATTGACAACATGGGCAATCTTATTGCCGTTAAAAAGGGAAAGAGCAGTGCAAAAAAAGTAATGGCTGCTGCGCACATGGATGAAATTGGTTTCATCGTTCATCATATTGATGAGAATGGTTTTCTGCGGTTTCATCCGCTCGGTGGCTTCGACCCTAAAACGCTAACCGCACAGCGTGTAATTGTTCACGGCAAAAAAGATGTGATAGGTGTTATGGGCACGAAACCTATTCACTTAATGACAGCAGAAGAAAGAATCAAACCACTTCACCTCACCGATTTTTTCATTGACCTCGGCATGCCACGCAAAGAAGTAGTGAAGATTGTAGAAGTAGGTAGTACTGTTACACGCGAGCGCGAACTGATTGAAATGGGAGAATGTGTAAACTGCAAAAGCATTGATAACCGTGTAGCTGTTTTTATTTTGATTGAAACACTTCGTGAGTTGAAAGGCAAAAATATTCCTTACGATTTCTACGGCATTTTTACCGTGCAGGAAGAAGTAGGTATTCGCGGAGCACAGGTGGCTGCGCACCACATTGGTGCGGAGTTTAGTTTCTGTATTGATACTACAATTGCTTTTGATACACCGGGAGCAAAACCTGAAGAGTGTGTTACGAAACTTGGTGATGGAGTGGCCATAAAAATTATGGACTCATCGGCCATATGCGATTACCGCATGGTGAAATACATGAAAGAACTTGCCGATAAAAACAAAATTAAATGGCAGCCCGAATTGCTTCCAGCAGGTGGAACCGACACAGCTGGTATGCAGCGCATGGCACCTAACGGAACTATTGCGGGAGCAGTTTCTATTCCAACTCGTCACATCCATTCAGTAATTGAAATGGCACACAAGGACGATATAAGAGGCAATATTGATTTGCTGAAACTTTGCCTCACTCATTTGGATAAATACGATTGGAGTTTCAAATAAATCTCATGTGGACAGAAGAAAATAATTCCCTTAAACGCACCTTCACCTTCAAAGATTTTTCCGAAGCCTTCGGGTTTATGACACGTGTAGCTTTGCTTGCCGAAAAACACGACCATCATCCTTATTGGGTAAATGTTTGGAATCGAGTGGAAATTACACTCAACACGCATAGCGAAGGAGATATAGTAACTGACAAAGACAGAAAGCTGGCAGCCGCTATTGACAAACTTGTCTGAAAACAAAAGCACTTTCACATAGCATGTGAATCGTTTACCTTTTACAACCATCTCCAAGAATTATTTTTGAAACAAGCGAATAGCTGTTATGAAAATTATTGCAACTACCTTTTTGCTTTTCTTAATTGTATTGCTGAACACTTCGTTCAACGCAATGCGAAAAGTTGCTTTTCCTGTCCTCAATCGTCAATCGTCAATCGTCAATTCTTCCCTACCCATTGATTCTTTTCCGCAAAACTATTTCGCTACTCCCCTCGATATTTCTCCGCTTATTATCGTTGGCAATTTTGGAGAGCCGCGCAGATTACATTTTCATACGGGCTTAGATTTTAGAACGAATCAGGAAGAAGGTCATGCTGTATTTGCTGCAGCCGATGGATACATTTCGCGCATCAATGTATCGGGTGCGGGTTATGGCAATGCGCTTTATATAACGCACACAAACGGTTATGTAACGACTTACGGACACCTGCAAAAATTCAACACGCAATTGATGGCGCGCTTGCGCAAAGAGCAATACGCCAAAGAAAATTTTGCTGTTGATTTTAATTTATTGCCCAATGAAATTGCTGTGAACAAAGGCGACACCATTGCATTAAGTGGCAACACAGGTGGAAGTGGTGGTCCGCATTTGCACTTTGAAATTCGCGATTCGGTAGAAAGAATTTACAACCCTTTGTTGTTTGGTTTTAAATTGAAAGACGATATGAAACCGCTTGTAAGTTTTTTGAAATTTTATGCTCTTGATGATTTAAAAAACAAAAGCGATGGTTACCGCACAAAGGTTTTTGGCAAGCTTGGTTTGTATGAAGTAACCGGTGGAATTGTAAAGTTGAATTCAACGCAAGTCGGAATTTCTGTAAACACGTTTGATGTCATCAATCTGTCTGATGCGCACGTAGGCATTTACAACATCACGGTTTTTGATGGTAGTAAAATGATTTACGAATACAAGATGGACAGGATTGCTTTTAGCGATAAACGTGATGTGCTGAGCCATACCGACTACCCCATTTTTGTGAACGAAGCACATCGCACTTTTCATAAATGTTTTGTGGAGCCGGGAAATCATTGCCCGGTTTATTGCAGTTTAGAAAACAGTGGAGTAATTAATTTGAGTAATGGCAAAGCGCATGAAGTACATTTAGAAATAAGTGATTACGCGGGTAATGTTGCGCTTGTAAAATTCAAATTACAATACGATAAAGCAAGCACACTGTTTAAGGAAAAGGAATTGAAATTCACCACACGCTTTGACTACGACCACGAAAACGAATTTTCCAATTCAGACATTAAAATGAAATTGCCCGTGGGTTGTCTGTTCGATAATGTGTTTTTTAATTTTTCTTCTGCACTTTCAACTGAGCCGAATATTTTTTCAAAAATTTATCAACTCGACAATAGCAACATACAAGTATTTGATTGGTTTGATTTAAGTATAAAAACCAAAAACTTAAATCCTGCGTTGGCAGATAAAGCCATAGTGATTTATAAAGATGGAACAGGAGCAACCACTTCGCGCGGAGGAAAATTTGAAAATGGTTTTATCAATACTAAAGCTCGCGAGTTTGGAACCTACTATGTAAAGTTAGATACCACGTTGCCGCAAATAAAAATTTTGAATGTGGTGCCGGATAGAAATATGAGGCTCTACAAAAAAATCCTTATCAAGATTACCGACAACCTAAGCGGCATTACAGACTTTGATACTTATGTTGACGGCAAATGGGTGGTGACAGATTACGATGCGAAATTTTCTATGCTCACACATACGCTTGACCAAAATCTTTCAGTAGGTAAGCACACGTTTAAAGTGGTAGTTACCGATGAAAGAAATAATCGGGCGGAGGTGGAGATGAAGTTTACGATGTAAGAACTACGCACTTTCATTTTACACGATCATTTTTTAGACTGTAAACTTTAATCGTTCCTCTTTCAAGAACCAGTTTGTCTAAACATTGTATGATGTTTACATCACCGTCTGTTACACGCGAATCAGTATATAAATACTTCGCTCCTTTTTTAATCATCAGCCGAAGCTGTTCGGCTGTCAATTCATCGTTGTGAAAGCCCCATCCTTTTTTGTCTATGTAATAGAAGAAAATAAAATGCGAAACATCATTGCCAACTACGACCAACGCATTTTTCGGAACAGCATTTTGAAGTTCGCTCTTATAAACCAGCAAGTCTTTATTGAAGCCGGGGCTATCTGCATTCCAGCGCGATTGCATTCGTAAATAACAAGTGAATGGCAGCAGCAGAAGAAGACCTAAAGTTAAATATCGAATAGCTTTGATGCTCGAATTATACAAATGGTACGCACCGTACGCTACCAGCATAAATAGTAAAGGATAGAGTGGAAAAAGATAATAATCGTGGGCTGTACCAATGGCGTTAATCTCAAATAAAAAATAGATAAGGACCACAACACTCCATGAAAGAATCAATTTAAATCGGAAATCTTTGAAAGCGTTTTTTGTAATCAGAAAATAGAAACCCGCTAGAAAAAAAAACACCGAACCATAGTTGAGCAATAGTTCGGGTAAAGTGGAAATTAAATTATGAAGTAGAAATTCAACGATTCTGTTGGATGTTTCCTGATTGTTGAGCATGCCTTTTACTATCATATTTCCATTCCATTGCGGCATTACGGTTACATACCAAAGCAAGGGCAATATCAATGGAATGAATAGCACAACTGCTGTGATTATTTTTTTGCCGTCTCGTTTTTTTTGAAAAACCTGTAACACAAAAAACAAAACCGGAACGATGTAATAAACAACGAACGGAAGTTTACAAAGTGCTCCAATGCTTAGTAATACTCCTGACAAAAGAAGGTGTTGCCATCGTTCATTATTGTACCAAATAAAGAAAAAAGCAATTCCCCAAACAGCACAACACAAAGCCAAATTATCGGGTAGAGGATTAATGGTGTAGTAATAAAAGCAGGGCGAAAAATTAAAAGCCCATGCACCCATTAGTGAAAGCGTGGTGTTTCGAAAAAGACTTTGCAGCAATTGATAAATGCCGAGTATGGTAAACAGCCCTATGATAAACATGCAAACTCTAGTGATGATGAGGTGGTTTCCGAATACCGTATAAACACAAGCCACGAGCCATTGCATCAATGGGAATTCCATTCGGAACATGCCATCGCTATCGCCACGGTCGTTGCGGTGAGGGTGAAGAATATTCATGTCCTCTTCGTAAAAATTGATGATAGTGCTTTGTGTTTGCGTTTGTCGCCACACATGAATGCTCATCAAATCTTTTGAAAAATCTTTGAAGTGCATCAAGAAACTAATTGCCAAGATGGATAGCAGAATGATGTTTCTTGACGAATTGCTCATGAATTTTTGTTGCAATCAAATCTAAAAACCTTCGGCTCAACTTTTTAAAAGGCACGCTTAATCGGATTGTCTTTTATTTCTCTGCTTATTGAATATCTTCAAACTATAATTAAATATGTCTTTGAAAACAAATTAGGAGCCTTGCGGTGTTGCAAAACGATGAAAAAAACGATTCTCTTATTCTTTCTTTTGTTTGGATTGTTTTCTGTTCGCGCATCCGATTCTATTTCGGTTTATATTTTTCTTTCAGAAACTTGCCCCATTTGCAAAAGCCAAACGCTAACACTTCGTCAACTTTATTCGGAGTATTCAGCAAAGGGAGTTTCATTCATTGGTCTTTTTCCCAATCAAGAATATTCTACCAACGAAAGCATTCAACAGTTTGGTAAAAAATATAAATTAGATTTTGAGTTGAAGCGCGATGAAGGACAAAAGATGGTGAAAAATTTTTCTGCCACCACCAATCCGCAAATTTTTGTTGTTAGAAAGTCAACGCAACAAATTCTTTACAAAGGAAAAATGGACAACGGGTTTGAGAACATAGGCAAGAAACGACAAGTAATTACAGAACATTATCTTCGTGATGCCTTAGAAAGTATTTTACAGAAAAAAGAAATTGTAGTAAAAGAAACGCAGCCCGTTGGTTGCTTCATTATAAAAACTAAAACACCTTAAACATGAAACGGATTTTTGCAAGTTTCTTTTTTTTAATCATGCTCTTGTTTTTATCGAAAGCGCAAACCGTAACTTATGCTGAGCACATTGCCCCCATTATTTACAGCCATTGCACACAATGCCACCGCGCAGGTGAAATCGGTCCTTTTCCGCTTACTAATTACAGCGAAGTAAAAGCGCAGGATGGTTTAGTGCAATATGCCACAAGCATTCAATACATGCCGCCATGGAAAGCAGATATTACGTATGCCGAATATCAAAAAGTAAATGTGCTCACCGCTTCCGAAATTCAATTGATAAACGATTGGGTAACGCAAGGTTCACCTCGGGGTGATTCAACAATGGAACCGCAAACACCGGTTTTTCCAACAGGTTCTGCTGTAGGGGTTCCTGATTTGACAATTGCCTTTTCTCAGGCACATCCCATTCTCGGAAACAATACCGATGAGTATCGCTATTTCGTTATACCAACAGGATTAGCACAGGATAGAGATTTGATTTCACTCGAAATGCGACCCGGAAATCCTTCTATGGTGCATCATGCTTTGTATTGGGTAGATACCACCGGAGATGCTGCCGCAGCCGATGCTGCCACACCTGAGTATGGTTATGCCGGAGGAACGCAACAGGTTTTATTAAGCGGAAATTTGGATAAGCAATTACCCACTTATGTTCCCGGGCAAAAACCAACCGTGTTGAGCAACGGTATTGCTTATAAGGTGCGAGCAGGTTCAGATTTGCAGGTGCAAATTCACTATGCGCCATCGCCTGTTGCTACTTCCGATTCTTCTTCCTTCAATTTGTTTTTTGCTCCAGCGCCAGCCACCCGCTATGTAAAAAGCCATGTGATGGTTCCCTTTTTCGGCACTTTAGTTAGTCCTAATACGATCTTCGTTATTCCGGCAAATCAAACGCGCGAGTTTCATGGAGTTTATACCATGCCCGAAAATGCGAGCTTGATTTCGTCAATGCCGCACATGCACAGATTGGGAACTCATTGGAAAGTATATGCTATAAAACCAAATGGCGATACCGTGAACCTGGTTAAAATTGATTCGTGGGATTTTAATTGGCAGAGCAATTACGATTTTAAACACATGATTCATTTGCCGCAAGGAACAAAAATTCATGCCTTTGCCGGATATGATAACACCACGGGTAACTTCAACAATCCGAACAATCCGCCACAACAAATTACCTGGGGCGAAAACACCAGCGATGAAATGTATTGGTTGCCTTTGCAATGGGTAAGTTACCAGGCAGGCGATGAGAATATTGATTTAGAGCCTACAGGAATTCAAGAAGCAAACTTTTATCCCATCAAAAACAAATTGTATCCCGTTTATCCAAACCCTACAAGCTCTAGTGTAAAAGCAGGATTTAGCTTAAACGATAACAGCAGAATTAATTTGAAACTCTATAACTTGAATGGCGAAGTTGTTTCAACACTTACCGATAATCAATTGTATATGTCGGGGGTGCACACGGTAGACATTGACCTTTCGCGCTTAGCTAGTGGTGTTTATGCTTTGCTGTTAGAAAGTGGAAGCGATAGACAAATGCAACGAATTGTAGTAACCAAATAGAAGTTTCGCGTTGTTGAAGATGCCGGTTTCAGAATCATGCAGTAATTAATTTTTACAAAAATAAAATCGTTCTAATGAAAAACATTCTAATCTTCTTTTTGGTTTTTGGGACCATAGCAACAAAAGCGCAAACGCCTGTTTGGAGTACAGCTATTGCTCCTATACTTTACAACAACTGCACAAGCTGCCATCATGAAGGTGGTCTTGCTCCATTTTCGCTTTTGACTTATCAAAATGCTGTTGATAATGGATACGATATTTCGGCTGATGTAACCAGCAAAAAAATGCCCCCTTGGCCACCCGATGCTACGTATCGTAGATTTGCTCATGAGCGAATTCTTTCTGCGGCTGACATCCAAAAAATAAATCAATGGGTTATAGGTGGCACGCCATCTGGCGATACTACTTTAGCCCCTGCAAAACCAATTTATACAAACACTTCTGCCTTAGGCACGCCCGATTTATCGTTGCGTATTCCAAGTTTCACAGTGCCAGCATCGCAGGTAAATGATTTGTACACCTGTTTTGTAGTTCACAACAGTCTTGCACAAACTGAATTTATAACAGGCATTGAAGTGTTGCCCGGCAATTCATCAATTGTTCATCACGTTTTAGTTTATCAAGATACCACCGGCCAAGCCGCTACTTTAGATAATGCAACACCAGAACCGGGCTATACTAGTTTTGGTGGAATTGGAATTACAGGTCAACCAATTTTAGTGGCGGGTTGGGTTCCAGGTTCACAGCCTGCGTATCTTCCACCTAACATGGGTATCAAACTTTATGCAAACTCCGATTTAGTTTTACAAATTCATTACCCTGCAGGAAGTGCTAATAAATTAGATAGCACAAGAATTAATTTCAAACTTTCAACCGGAAGTTTAAGAACCGTTTCCTTAGCACCAATTCTTAACCATCAAACAAGTTTGTTGAATGGTCCATTGCATATTGCAGCTAATACCACAGCTACTTTTCAGGAATATTTTCAGATGCCAAACTTGGCCGATATCACCGTACTAAGTGTGGCACCGCACGCTCACCTTATTAATAAAACTTGGTTGAGTTATGTAGTTACTCCGCTCAACGATACCATTCCGCTGATAAAAATAAATGATTGGGATTTTCACTGGCAAGGTTCATACGGCTTCAGAAACTTAATGCGCATTCCAAAGCAGAGTAAGCTCTATGGTTTTGCCACTTATGATAACACATCAACTAACCCACACAATCCGAACTCGCCACCGCAAGCGGTAAACCTAGGCGAATCAACAACCGATGAAATGATGCTGATTTATTTTGCTTACACGATTTATCAAGTAGGTGATGAAAACATTGTAACCGACACCACTACACTAGTCGACATTACAGATTCTTCAACAGCTACGGCAATTACAGAACCTGTAAATGGTATTGTGTCAACACCACAATTCTACGAGCTAGTTCCCAATCCTTCGGGAAACGAAACACAACTCAGTTATTTTTTACCACAACAAACCGAAGCCTCTTTACAGGTTTTTGATTTAAGCGGTAAATTGATTGATGAAGTAAAGCTTCCTTCTTCTTTAGGTATTAATGGGTACAAATATGCTGTTGCAAAATTGCAAGCAGGGCAATACATTTGTCAGCTGAATGCAGCTGGAATGAAGAAGAGCAAAACCTTAATTGTAGTTCATTGAAAACAAGTTTTTAAGATTAATAATCGGTTGATGCTGCAGAAGGAATGCCATCAACCGATTATTGTTTTCGCCATTCGAAAATAATTATGACCACACTCAACGAAGGCGAAAAAGCGCCAACATTCAAAGCAAAAGATGAAAACGGAAACGTTGTTCAGCTAAAAGATTTCGCTGGCAAAAAATTGATTTTGTATTTCTACCCCGAAGATGATACGCCTGTTTGTACAGTGGAAGCCTGTGACTTTCGCGATAATTATTCCATGCTAAAGAAAAAGGGATTTGAAATTTTAGGCGTAAGCCCGAACAATAGCGAAAGCCACAAAAAATTTATTGCAAAATATAAACTGCCTTTCTCATTGCTGGCCGATGAGGACAAAAAAATTATACATGCTTATGGCGTTTGGGGGCCGAAGGTGTTATATGGCAGACATTACGATGGTTTGCACCGACAAACTTTTGTGATTGATGAAAAAGGCAAAATTGAAAAAATTGTACGTAGAGTTCTTTCAAAAAAATCAACCCAGCAGGTTTTGCAAGAGAAAAGCTGATTTTTACAAGTAGAAACAGATTTAGTTTTCATACATTTATCGCTCAATTTTAAACTTTCAAACCATGAACAAAAAGTATTTACTCTCTTGTTTTTTTATGATTACCGTTTTAGTTCTTGTAACTACTAACAATGTTAACTCCAAAATAACTTCGCCACCAGCAGGTAATTCGGGTGACCCGGTTACAAATAACAGTTGCGCAAGAAGTGGCTGCCATGTCCGGCAGCTAATGATTACGGCTTCACCATTGGAACAGGTTCGCCTACAACTCCATTGGTGGGCTTTGTTTATACGCCAAATACAGTTTACAACATGGCGTTCATCATTAACTTAATTGCAACTACAAATCCTTTTTATGGGTTTCAAATAGTTGCTTTAGACGCAGCCAATGCAAAGGCAGGCACCATGCAAGTGACGAATGCCGCAACCACGCAAATTAATACAAGTGTAGCTACAGGCACACGGCAGTATATGGGACACCACACAGCAAATTCCACACATAACTGGTCGTATAAATGGACCGCACCTGCAGCAGGAACAGGTCCTGTAGTTTTCTACTACTCTTATAATGTTTGTAATGCATCTTCTGCCACACCTAACAGTGCGCAAGGAACTATTTACAAAGGCGTAATTCCAATTCAAGAAGCACCATCTGGAATTGAAGATATGACTAGCAAAGTTTCAGACTTAAATGTTTTTCCAAATCCAATTTCAAACGAGCTAAGTGTTTCTTTCGATTTGAAAGAAACAGAAATGGTTTCATCACAGCTTTTTTCGTTAGATGGAAAAGAGGTGAATCGATTGATGAATGAAAAAGTAAGCGAAGGAAATTTTGTTCGTACATTCAATACGAATGATTTGCCTTCGGGAATTTATTTGATGAAGTTGAATGTTGGGGGAGCTTCTGTAATTAGAAAAATTGTTAAGCAGTAATTATGAATAAAGCAGTAGTTCTGATTTTTTTAGCCCTCTCGATTTTTTATTTGGGAGGTTGCACAAAAGATAAAACAGCAGCACCGCCTGCTTGTACGCAGGCAGACACCCTAAACACGTATACAAAGTCGGTTAAGAGCATTTTAGATAATCAATGCGCATTGAGCGGTTGTCACGATGCCGCCACGGCAAGCTTAACTGTTATTCTTGACGATTATTCTCATTCAGTTACAGCAGCTAAGACCAACCCAAAGTTTTTTTGCGTTATGGATTTTACTTGCACTCCGCATATGCCACAAGGCTTCGCGACACCTATTGATGCGTCAGAAATAAACGCGATTAAAAGGTGGCGGGATAATTGTTACCCTCAGTAGAAAGCATTTTTATGAAAACGATTATCACTTCGGTTCTCACATTTTTATCCATTGCTCTTTTTGCTCAGCCAGATAAATATGCAAACACATACGCTTGCACCAAAGGGAAAATTCATTTTTTTTCTGCCAGCCCTTTGGAAGACATTGAAGCCACTTCTAGTGTAGCGGTATGTGTGCTCAATACGCAAACCAAAAAAGTTTATTCCAAGGTAGCGCAAACTTCATTTGTGTTCAAAGATGGATTAATGCAAGAGCACTTCAACGAAAATTATATGGAGAGCGATAAGTTTCCTTCTTCTGTTTTGGATATGGTTATAGTGGAGGATATTGATTTTACAAAAGATGGCGTGTATGATATTACCCTGAAAGGAACGCTCGAAATGCATGGAGTAAAAAATGACAGAGAAGTAAAATGCAAGCTTACTATTGTAAACGGAGCACCTTCAAAAGCAACAGGAGCATTTGAAGTAAAATTAGCCGACCACAGTATTAAAATACCCAAAGCTGTTACTATGAATATTGCAGAAGTGATTAAAGTGGATATTGATTTTGCCTTAGAAAAGTATCAAAAGAAATAGTCGTGTATGCAATGCACATCATTTACAAAAGAGCGGTTTATAACAATCGCTCTTTTTTTATGTCATTAATACACGCACAAAATATTTTCGAACCATAAAAATTCTGAGCTATGAAAAATGTTTACGTGTTGTTGCTGTTGGTGCTATCTGTCAATGCTTTTTCGCAAGTTGATATACTTGACGATTTAACTAAAGATCAAAAACCGAAAAGAGAATACGTTGCGTTTTCATTTAAAACAACACGTGTTATCAATGGACATTCAGTAGAAACGGTGAAAAAAAATCAATTAGACTTTAGAGTGAGTCATCGCTTTGGCGATATAGCCGGTTCGCCAAATGATCATATCCATTCTTTCTTCGGCTTTGATCAAGCGGCTGATATTGCCATTATTTTTGAATACGGAATTACCGATGATTTGACAGTGGGTATAGGCAGAATGAAAGGTGCAGGACCGTTGCGCGAATTATGGAATGCAAACATTAAGTATCGCGCACTTAAGCAAACGAAAGATTTTAAATATCCCATGACAATTACTTTGTTCGGCAATACAAATATTACCAGTATGCGCCCAACTACCGGTGCAACCGACTTAAGTAATTTCGGAAAAGGATACACCGGATTTGCACATCGTTTGAGTTATACTTTACAGGCACTCATTGCCTGCAAAGCTACCGATTGGCTTACAATTCAACTTTCGCCAACTTTTGTTTGGAGAAATAATGTATCCTATAACGATAACAATGGATTGTTTTTTCTGGGCTTATCTGCGCGAGCAAAATTCAGCAAGCGTTACGGAATCATTTTCGAATATTTTCTTCCGCTAATAAAACCTGGTGTTGGTGGCAGAGAATATTTTCCGATGGTGCGCGGTATTAAAGGTGCTGCATATTATCCTAACCTGCACATTGGTTTTGAAGCAGAAACAGGCGGACATGTTTTCCATATCAACTTTACGAATAGCAGAGGAATGTTGGAGAATGATTTCTTGCCTTACAATACAGCCAACTGGGCACAGGGACAATTCCGTTTGGGTTTTACTATTTCAAGAACTTTTCCTATGAGTTACAAAGGCAAACCTAAGGAAGACCGCAAGTATTGGAAGAAAGGAAGTGTGGAAGATGTGAAGTAGTTTCTTCGCTTAAATAATTTCGAAGTAGCGTTTCATTTCCCAATCTGTAACCACTTTAGCAAACTGACGCCATTCCCAATCGCGGGTTTGGCTAAAGTGTTGAACAAATTTTTCTCCGAGAATTTCATTCGCAATTTTTGAATCGCGCATGGTTTGCGTAGCCACATCTAAGTTCTTAGGAAAGCGACCGTTGCTTTCATCGCGGTAGCCGTTTCCAATTGTAGCTGCTTGTTTGAGTTTCAAATTCTTTTTGATGCCATATAAACCCGCAGCCAAACAAGCCGACATAGCGAGGTAAGGATTCGTGTCACTGCCCACAACTCTTGTCTCTAATCTTGCTGATTTACTTCCGCCTGGCAAAGCGCGCAACGCAACTGTTCTGTTGTCAACCGACCAGGTAACAGTAGTAGGAGCCCAAGCACCTTCTACTAATCGTTTGTATGAATTAACTGTAGGCGCCACCATAGGCAAAATATGCGGCAAGCAATAAAGTTGACCGGCTAAATAACTTTTGAACAGTTCGCTCATTTTGTTTTTGTCCTTGGCATCGTAAAAAAGATTTTTGGTTGATTTTTTATCCCACAAACTTTGATGCACATGTCCGCTGCAACCCGGTAAATTTTCAGAAACCTTAGCCATGAAGGTAGCGAGTATGCCTTGTTTGTAAGCAATTTCTTTGGTTGAAGTTTTGAAAAGTACAGCACGGTCTGCTGCTTCCAGTGCACCTGAATATGCAATAGCAGCTTCTAAAACTCCGGGACCAGTTTCAGTATGTAAACCTTCGAGTGGAATGTTGAATTTTTGCATGTTCTCCGATAGCGCAGTAAAAAAATCGTTACGTAAAGTGCTGCGCAAAATGGAGTAGCCGAACATGCCCGGTGTAAGCGGTGTTAGATTGCGGAAATTTTTTTCGTTCGCGCTCTTTGGGGTTTCTTCAAAATTGAACCATTCAAACTCCTGTGAAAAATAAGGAGTGAATCCGTTTTTCTCTGCTTCAGCAATTATTCCTTTAAATAATTGTCGCGGACAAACATGCGAAGGCGCACCTTCATTTGTTATTGCTTCGCACAAAAAAAATGGCACATCATTTTCCCAAGGAATTTTGCGGAAGGTTTTTAAATCAATTCGCACAGGAGTATCGGGATAACCGGTATGCCAGCCTGTGTAAGTGGAATTGTCATAGGCCACATCGTTGCAGTCCCAACCAAACGTTACATCGCAAAAACCCATAGCGCCCTGCACCACCGAGAAAAATTTATCGGCAGAAATATATTTGCCGCGCAACACACCATCAATATCGGCAATGGCGAGTTTTACTTTTTGTGCGGGATGATTTTTTATGTAATCGAGAATTTGCTTTTCAGTCATAAAATTGATTTTGAAAATATTTGTGTAAAGTAATTTCAAAATAAGTATTTCGTTAGAGATAAAAAAAGGAAATGCTCAATACGTTTATGAATCAAATCAAATTTTTTCCGCTGCTGCTCGTGTTTTTGCTTTCAGGTTGCGATAGTTGCAATAAAAACAAAAGCAGAGAAAAGCCCGATGTATCTAGCATAGAAGCTGACGTGCATATGCAACGTTTCGACAAAGAACTGTTTGAAATAAACGAACAGAATTTTTCTGCAAAGCAGAATGCTATGAAAGAGAAATACGGCAGCTTCTATAACTTCTACATCAGCCAGTTTGTAATTGGTCCGCGAACGGCAGGAGATACTGCCAACATTGATGAGCCGGCACTTAAAAAATTTGTGAGCGATGCTTACATGAAACGGTTGCAAGATTCCATCAACTTCCATTTTGCCGAAACAAAAGATGTAGAAGAGGAGCTTTCACAATCGTTGAAATATTTCAAATACTATTTCCCTGTTGCAAAAATTCCGAAAGTGGTTAGCATCAATTCGGGTTTTTCTATTGGCGCCTTTACTTACGATAGAGATGTTTTAGGAATTGGCTTGGATATGTATTTGGGAGCAAACAACAGCGACTATGACAGTGCGGGTATTTACAAATACGTGCAGCACAAAATGAGTCGCGAATACATTGCGCGAAATTCAATGGAGGTGCTTTACAATTTTTATTTCGGTGGTGAAGAATTATCGCACGGTAAAAATTTGATTGAAGCAATTACCGAAAAGGGGAAGAAAATTTATTTCCTCTCCTATATGTTTCCCGATGCTCCCGATAGCTTACTCGTTGGCTTTACCAATAGGCAAACTCGATGGTGCGAAAACAGCGAGTATGAAATTTGGAAGTTTATGAACGATAAAGACCTTCTCTATAAAGACAATTACATGGACCAGAAAAGATATTTAGATGAAGGTCCCACAACACCAGGAATGCCAGAAGACGCTCCCGGAAATATGGGTAGTTGGATTGGTTTGCAAATCGTGCGCAAGTTTGTGAAAGAAACGGGTGGTAAAATAGCACTGCGCGATTTAATGCTGAAGTACGATGCCAAAACAATTTTGGCAAAAGCAAAATATCGACCGTCAAAATCGGTTTTTTAAAAGTTTTGTTTGCCTAAGAATACTACCAAAGTGTGCTTCTTTTACCCAAGTGTAATTCTATCTTTGGCGTTTTAAAATCACCAATACTAGAACAAGTGGAACAACGAAATCGTGAGCAATGGTATAGTAAACTCTTCCGCATTTTTAATTCAGGTGTGTGTTTTTCATTGGCCTATATCATCTTTACGCACTTGTCTTGGTTCATGATGGGGATGGTGGGCAAGTTCTTTAAGTTCGACTCTTTCGTTTATTACTTCGGCATTAAGTTCATCCTCAACAATCATGTTTGGACACGGCTAAAAGTTTTGTTCGTCTATTCCACCGCGCCCATTTTCTTTCTGCTTGCAGGTTTACTTTGCGTTTATTTTTTCGACAAAATGAAAAACATAAAAACGTTGCTCAACGTTTTTTTTCTATGGGGTTTTGTGATAGGCACTTGTGTTTTTTGCGCGCAGGGTATTATTTCTGCACTTGGTGCAGGGGAGTATAATTCACCCTACTACCAAAACTTTGCAGTAGTGTTTGCTTGGCTTCACATTCCAGTGGTGCTCGTTTATGCTCTTATCATTCCTTTCTTTATTCTCTTAGTTTATTTTTCAGTGAACTACGCGCGTCTGTTTTTGATTTTTGCTTACTCCTATACTAAGGTGAACAAACTTAGCCGTAGAAGAAAATATTTTTTAGAAGTTGCTATTGCCCCTTATTTCATGGGTGCATTGATTACATCTGTCCTCACTTTTCTAATGAACATTTTTATTCACGGTATTTATTTAATGGTTATAGGCTTGGCGTTGCTCACCAGTTGGGTGGCGTTTTTTTACATTGAGATCATGAATGATGATGTAGTAAAATACAAAACACTTCAGACCGCCAATATTATTTTTCTTGCCTTTTTAATTATCGTAATGACCATTGTAGTAATTACCTGGAAGGGATTCTATCTCTCGGTTTCGTAACTACTCTGAAAGCTGCCTCAATTTTTCAATCATTGCCTCACTTGACCAATCTGCTTCGTTGGTTTGCTTATACACTATTTCGTGTTTGGTATTGAGCAAATACGAAGATGGAAAGGTGGCGATGTTTAAGTCACGCATTTTTTTTACAGAATGGTAAACAGGCAAGGAAATTTGCTCCTGAATATTTTTCAGTTTTTCAACGGGCTCATCGCTGATAAGAATGAATTGAAAGTTTTCATTCGTCAAAATTTCCTGTGCTGCAACCAAGGAAGGAATTTCGCGAATGCAAGGACCACACCAGGTGGCAAAAAAATTGATGAACAATTTTTTGTTGTGAAAAGAGTCGAATGAAATTTTGTTTCCGTTCAAATCTTCTAGCTCAATTGTTTCGAATTTTATTTTCGGAGCCACACGATATTTGTTATAAAAATACCAAGCTATGGATGCAGCAATAACCAAAACTACTACGTTAACCAGCAATTTATTCTTCATAAAAAGCGGAATCGGTTTTTGTAATCAACCGCACTTTGCCGAATTACTTCCAATGCTTCTTCTCTTCCGTAAACCGCAGCTATTTCCACTTTTCTTTTTTCGCTGGTGCCGGGCAAATCTTTGTAGGTAAGAAAGTAATGTTTCAATCGGTTCACGATATATTCGTTCAACTCGTTGATGTCTTTATATTTTCCGTAAACGGCATCATCCTTCATCACCGCAATTATTTTATCGTCTGCTTCGTTTTTGTCAATCATTCTGAATCCACCAATGGGAATTGCCTGCACAAGTATTCCTCCGTTCTGAATACTCTTCTCTTCTAGAACAAGAATGTCCATTGGGTCCTGGTCGCCTTTGATCTTTTGCTTGCCTGTTTTTGCCATGCAATAACTTCCAACTTCTATATCGCAAAGTGTTTGTGGAATAAAACCGTAAAGCGCAGGAACAACATTTGAAAATAATTGCGGTCTATCCACTTTCAACCAACCGCTTGCTTTGTCAATTTCATATTTCACCGTATCGGCAGGAACAATTTCTATAAAGGCAGTAAGCACATCCGGAAAATTTTCTCCCGCTGAAATGCCATGCCACGGATGAGATTTATAAAGAAGAGGATTCATTTAAATAAGGAAGATTTAAAATTGAAGATTGAATATTTGAAATGCAGTGTGGCTGTTTACTTCAATCTTAAGTATTCAATTGCAATTACCAGCTTCCACTACTTCCGCCACCGCTAAAGCCACCGCCACCAAAACCACCAAAGCCGCCACCGCCACCACTACTTCCACCGCCACCAAAGCCGCCAAACCCACCGCCCCAGGTGTTGATTCCTCTTCTACCGCCATAAGTAGTGCCGCCACCACCACCTCTAAAAATCATGGGCAGAATAAAAAACACAATGATGATGAAGAGAATAATAACCCACCTTGGAATTGGCTTCGCGTTACTGTTGTCGTCTTGCTCATCATTTACATACATGCCGCTGAGGCGCGAAATCATTTCGGTGCTAGCTTCGTCAAAGCCGGCATAAAAATTTCCAGATTTAAAATTCGGAACTAATTTGTTTTGAATAATGCGGTCACAAATAATGGCGCCCAGTTTTTCTTCCACTCCGTAACCTGTTCGAATAGTTACCTTGTGTTCTTTCTTCGCCATTAAAATCATAACTCCGTTATGGTTTTTCTTAGAACCTACTCCCCACTTCTCTCCAAGCTCAGCGGCATAACTTCCTACTTCGGCACCTTCTAAACTTTCGATAATTACAATGGCAATTTGAGTAGAAGTAGAATCGCTATACGCTACTAATTTTTGTTCGAGCGTTTCGTTTTCAGAAGCGGAGAGAACATTTGCAAAATCATTTACTAAACGCGGAGGGCTGGGTTGAGTAGGAAAATTTTGAGCGGAAAGCGAGACGATAGATGTTAGACAATAGACGATAGACAATGCAATCAAGCGCAATGCCTTTGTCTTCGGTCTTCGGTCTTCGGTCCTTATTTTATCCTTCACTAATTTCATTGCTCAACTCATTTTTATCATCTTTCTCCAACGGAAAATATTGTTTCAAGTGCGAACCAGTTTCCTGAATGGCAAAAACAATTCCTTCATAAAATTCACCCTTGTGAAAATGCAAACTCATCACTTCCTTTGTTCCATCCCAAAAAGTTGCAGGCACAACGGCATCAATTCCTTTATCACCTATAATGGCAAATTTTTTATCCTCGTGAGCCAGATAAATTAAAACACCATTGGCATCTTTTGTTTCGTTCATTTTCAATTGAAAAAAAACTTCTACCGCACGAGCCAACACGTTTTCGTTTTTGCATTTGGCTTCAACATGCAAACGAATTTCTCCGCTCGTCATGGCTTCGGCACCGGCAATGGCCGCTACAATAGCTTTGCGTTGTGGTTCGTTGAAGAAGTTTTTATTGAAAAGCATGTATTGGTATTAAGCCCTCCTCTTAGGAGAGGGTTTGGGAGAGGTCTTTAGAATTTCACCTTCGGTGCATTCTCTGTTCCTGCATCGGCTTTAAAATATCCTTTAGGAGTAAAGCCAAACATTTTTGCAGTTATCACTGCCGGAAAAGTTGCTGTGTTAGCGTTGTAGTCCTGAACAATGTCGTTGAATTTTTTTCTTTCAAAGGCAATCTTGTCTTCGGTGCTTGCAAGTTCAACACGCAGTTCAGAATAACCTTTCACCGCTTGTAATTCAGGATATGCCTCTACAGTTGCAAGCAAGCGCGATAAACTTCCGCTTAACTGTTGTTGTGCTGCCTGATATTTTGCAATGTCCTCGTCAGTTAATTTGCTTGGGTCTAATTTGATGCTTGTAGCTGATGCACGAGCCTGAATTACTTTTTCTAAAGTTTCCGATTCGTATTTTCCACCAGCCTTAACCGTCTCTACGAGATTTGGAATTAAATCTGATCTGCGCTGATAAGCAGTTTCTACGTTTGCCCATTGCCCGCCAACGGCTTCGCGTTTTTCAATTAACGAATTGTAACTGCAGCTGGAAAGAAAAGAGGCAAGAATAACCACGGTAAAAAGTCTGATAACGTTCTTCATTTGTTTTTTGTTTTTGTTTTCGGGTCAAAAGTAGAAATACTTTTGGTTGCCTGTTTTATTTTGACGAAACACGAAATCAAAAATTGTATGAGTCGTTACGAATTTCCGCCATTGCCAACTAAAGTGAACACTCAACAGCCAAGCGTAGCTTACTACAGGGGTATTCATAAGGTGTCGCAACAAGTATCCATTACTATTGACAAATATTAATCAGCTAACAAATAGCGTTTATGAATAAAAACTTTCACTCCACACATTTTTTCCCGCTTCTTGCCACTCTTGCTTTTCTATTAGTGGTTCCTGCAAAATCGAATTCGCAAAACGCCAATCCTGCGTATCGAGTAGAGCCAATGAGCATCAACACATCAAAATCTGATTATGCTCCTGCGTTTTATGGTGATGGTAAAATAATTTTCACTTCGAACCGAAGCAATAACAAAGCAACCTACGATAAATGGAATTCGAATCGTTACAGCAAATTGTATGTGGCCGTTCTTGATAGCACAATGCAAACCGACAAAGCGAAAGTGAAATCGAAATGCAAATCGTATTCATCTGGTGCGGCTTACAACAAAGCAAATGGCGAATTGCTTTTCAGCACCGAAAGTTTTAAGAAGAAAAATTTAGTGCTTCAGAACGGAACTAAACTTCCGTATCAGCAATTGTATTCAGCTTCGTTTGCCGAAAACAAAGCGGCACATATCGCTCCGCTTGCTATAAACAATGCAGCATACTCCAACGCGCAACCTGCTATTTCAAAAGACGGCAAGACCTTATATTTCGTTAGCGACAAAACAGGTGGCATTGGTGGAACAGATTTGTACGCGGCAACAAAAGATGCAAACGGTAATTGGGGCGATGTAAAAAATTTAGGCGCAGAAATAAATTCAGCCAACGATGAAAAATTTCCGTTCATGGCTGATGATGGCACACTTTATTTTTCTTCGAACAAAGCCGGTGGTTTAGGTGGCTTGGATGTTTACAAAACAAAATTCACAGGTGGTAAATGGACAAAACCCGAAAATTTAATTGCTCCAATCAATTCTGCTCAGGACGATTTCGCATTCATTATTGATGAAAAAAACAAAGCAGGATTTTTCTCTTCTAACCGCGATGGAGGAATGGGCGAAGACGATATTTACAAACTTACTTACGATGAAACCAAGCTTGACTATAAAGTAACTATTCGCGTGTAGGACGCAGGAACACAAAAGCCCGTTGCTGAAGTTACGCTCGCGCTCGACTGCAAAAATATGGACCCTATGAATTCACTTACGAATGAAAGAGGCGAAAAAGATTTTATGATAAAAGGTGGGAAGATTTGCAGTGTAATCAGCATGATGCCAGGTTACAAAGATGGTAATGCAGATATTACGCCGAAGAATAGAAACGGAGTAATTGTTGTTTCGCTTACTCCCGATGTGTTGAAACTGAAAATTTCAGTAAAAGAAAAATTGACGGGACTTCCTGTTCGCGATGCTTCCATATCATTTACTGGCAGCGATAATGTTTCGCAAAGTTTGACCACCGATGATAAAGGAAATTTAGAGACTACTCTACCACCAGCATCTTATACTATTTCTTCTGCCGCTTATCCTTCTATCAATGCAACTGTTACAGGTGCCGATGCAGATGTAAGGGGAACAGTTGTTCGCGAGTTTGAAATTCCACGCGAGGAGTTGACAATAAATGTTCCTATTACGACAGATTGTTTTACGTCTACTGTTACAGTAACCAATTTAAAAACGGGAACTAAAGCACAGGTGCGCGCCAATGCAAAAGGTGAGGTGCATTTAGATTTACGACTGAATGGGCTTTACTTGATTGAACACCACGGTCGTGTCGATACTATTTCAACAGAAGGACTTACTCCTGATTCGCAAATTGACGGACCGTGTAAATTTCACGTAGGGCAAACCTGGGTAATTAGAAATATCTATTACGATTTCGGCAAGTGGACTATTCGCAAAGATGCCACAGCCGAGCTGGATAACCTGGTGCGCATTATGAAAGAAAATCCTACACTGCAAATTGAATTGAGTTCACATACCGATTGCCGCGCCAGTGCGCGATTCAATATGATTCTTTCAGCCCGCAGAGCGCGTGCAGCAGTTGAATATATTACCAAGAAGGGAATTAAATCGCGCAGAATTTTAGCAGCAGGTTATGGAGAATCGCGCTTAGTAAACGCTTGCCACTGCGAACCCAAAAACGATTCTAACTGCAACGACCCACAACATCAGGATAACAGAAGAACAGAAGTGAAGGTTCTGCATTACTAAAAGCATATTTGTTCGGAACGTAAATGCGCGGGATTAATCCTGCGCATTCGTTTTTTATAGAAAATCCGTTTCGGGAATTCTCTATTTCTTTTCTCCTTGCTAAATGTATTTTCGCCCCATGGTAAAATCAATGACCGGCTTTGGAAAAGCCAGCGGACAGGTGGACGACAAGACGGTGAACGTAGAAATCAAATCGCTCAATAGCCAAAAAGGGCTCGACCTCAATGTAAAGTTGCCTTCCAAGTTTCGTTCGTTTGAATACGACCTCAGGAACAAAGTAGGCGCTGCTTTACAGCGCGGTAAAATTGATGTGTTCATTACGCTCGAGCACAACACCGCGGCAAGCGAAATATCGCTCAATAAAGAATTGATTATTTCTTACTTCAATGAGTTCAAAAGTATAGCCGATGAAATTGGCGCGAGTACGGATAATCTTTTGCCTACGGTTTTAAAAATGCCCGATGTTATTGGGGAGTCGCACGAAGAGCCGAGTGAAAATGAGTTGAAGAAGATTGAAGAAATGGTTTTGCAGGCTATTAAAGAAGTAGAGAATTTCAGAATGCTCGAAGGCAAAACTACAGAAGACGATTTGCAGTTTCGCATAAAAAACATTGAAACGCTTTTTGAAAAACTGAAGCAAGAAGACAAGCGTAGAGTAACGGAAATTCGTGAACGACTGAAAAACAATCTCGATATTTTTATTCCAAAAGATAAGATTGACAGCAACCGTTTTGAGCAGGAAGTGGTTTACTATATTGAGAAGCTCGATATTAACGAAGAACTATCGCGGCTTAAAGCGCACTGTGATTATTTTAAAAATATAATGAACGATAAGAAAGAGGAGCAGAAGGGAAGAAAACTCAATTTTATTTCGCAGGAAATAGGAAGAGAAATAAATACCATTGGCAGTAAAGCTAACGATGCTGTAATTCAGAATATGGTGATTAACATGAAAGACGAGTTAGAGAAAATTAAAGAGCAAACGAGTAACATTTTATAGACCACCAAAAAAATTATGAGCGGACATTCATTTACACGTGTTCTTATTCCACCTAAAAAATTAGTGGCTATTGCTGCGCCATCGGGTGCAGGAAAATCTTCGATTGTAAAAAAACTTTTGGTGCAAAAACCCGAACTGGCATTTTCAGTTTCGTGCACTACGCGCAAAATGCGCGATGGAGAAACAGAGGGCAAGCATTATTATTTTATTTCGGTGGAAGAGTTTAAGCGCAAGGTGGCGAACAACGAATTTGCGGAGTATGAAGAGGTTTATCCCAATCAATTTTATGGAACTTTGAAAGTGGAAATTGAACGTATTTGGAACGAGCACAAAGTAGTGTTGTTCGATATGGATGTGAAGGGCGCGCTGAATTTGAAAAAACAGTATGGTGATGATTGTCTCACTGTTTTTATTGCTCCGCCAACAAAAGAAAGTTTGGCTGAGCGTTTAAAAAACCGCATGACCGAAGACAAAAAAAGTTTGAAAGAAAGATTGAAACGCAGCGAAGAAGAATTAGGCATGCAGGATAAGTTTGACAAAATTGTAGTGAATGCCGATTTTGATACGGCTTTTATGCGCGTTAAAAATCACATCACTAATTTCTTAAAACTGGAGACTGTTCACGTGCATTGATTTTAATTTTAGAAAAGAGAAACTATTTTCATAGCAGTAAAAAAATGGAAACGCTAATTACATCGGGAGTAGAAGTTCAGGTAGAAACTATGTTTCAGTCCGACCACTCTAATTTTTTGACGAACGAATTTTTGTTTTCATATCGGGTTACAATTTTCAATCACAATAATTTTACGGTGCAACTGATGAGCAGAAGATGGAAGATTTCTGACTCTAATTTTGATGTGCGAATTGTAGAAGGCGATGGTGTAGTTGGTCGTCAACCTATTTTATATCCCGGTGATTCGTTTCAATATTCTTCGGCTTGTAACCTGGCAAGCACTATTGGTAAAATGGAAGGCATTTATGTTTTTGAAAACAAAGCCACCCGCACCGAATTTGAAGTGCGTATTCCTGTTTTCAAATTAGTGGCACCTGCGGTGCTCAATTAATAAAGCAGCTATTTAAAGAAACGGTGTTTTCACCACCACTGCTTTCACCAATTGATTTCTTATTTCAACAAAAATTTCGGAACCGATGGAACTGAATTCGGTTTTTACATAAGCTAAACCAATAGCTTTGTTGAGCGAAGGCGATTGTGTGCCCGAAGTAACTTCTCCTATGTGGTTGCCCGATGCATCTTTAATTTTAAAATGCTGACGCGGTATTTTTCCTTTCTCAGGAATTTCAAAGCCCACGAGTTTTTTTGTTGGACCATTATCTTTAATGGCTTTGTGATAATCGCTTTTGATAAAACTTTTGGTGAATTTGGTAATCCATCCCAAGCCTGCTTCGATAGGCGAAGTAGTTTCATCTATATCGTGACCGTAAAGGCAAAATGCTTTTTCTAAACGCAGCGTGTCGCGGCAACCGAGACCCGTAGGCACAATGCCGAATTCTTTTCCGGCTTCAAAAATGGCATCCCACATTTTGCGCGCATCTTTGCGCATCTTTATTCCACACATAAATTTCGAAACCACCTGCACCGGTGTAACCTGTGTTTGAAATGATAACATCATCAACTCCTGCCATGGCACCGGCAGCAAAAGCGTAATAAGGAATAGCACTTAAATCAACCGAGGTAAGTTTCTGCAAAGTCTTGGTAGCGTTTGGACCCTGCACAGCAAGTAGACTCATGTCATCGCTCATGTTGGTCATTTCCACACCAAAGGTATTGTGCTTCGAAATCCAGTTCCAGTCTTTTTCAATGTTTGAGGCGTTCACCACTAAATAATATTCGTTGGCGTTCCAGCGGTAAACTAAAAGGTCATCTACAATTCCGCCTTCGTTATTTGGCAAACACGAATACTGAATTTTTCCATCGGTAAGTTTAGACGCATCGTTGGTGGTTACCATTTGAATTAAATCAAGTGCCTTTTCGCCTTTGAGCATAAACTCGCCCATATGACTTACATCAAACACGCCCACACTGTTGCGCACCGCCTTGTGCTCATCGTTTATGCCCGAGTAAACTATAGGCATATTGTAACCGGCAAACTCAGCCATCTTGGCTCCGAGCGAAATGTGAATTTGGGTAAGAGCGGTTTCTTTCATAGAGAATAGACTTTAGATTTTAGACAATAGACTTTAGAAAATTCAGAAGCGCGAATGTAATGGAGAAAGGGAAATTGCAAATCTGATTTTCATATCTGCGCAAATCTGTTTCATCCGCGTTATCTGCGAGCCAATGTATTTTATATTCACCCCATGAAATTCAAGCAACCAATACCCGTTACCCAAATTGCGGCATGGACAAACTCTGAAATTATTGGCGATACCAACGCCATGGTTACAGGGCTCAACGAAATTCATAACGTAGAACCGGGCGACATTACTTTTGTTGACCACGAAAAATATTACGGCTACACCCTCAACAGCAAAGCCTCGTTTGTAATTATCAATACGCGCGAGGTAGATGCGTTTTATACCAATGGCAATGGTGATTACAAAGTGCTACTTTATAATTCCAATCCGTTTGAAGCCTACAATTTCCTCGCAGAAAAATTTAAACCTGAATTAAGAACCGATAAAAACATTGCTGCCTCTGCTTTAATTGGCGAAGGAAGTTTTATTTATCCGAGCACGGTCATTGGCGAAGAAGTGAAGATTGGCAAGCACTGCATTATCTATCCTAACGTTACCATTTACGCCTACACCGAAATTGGCGATAACGTAATTATTCACGCCAACAGCACCATCGGCAGCGATGCGTTTTATTACAAACGACAGCACGGGCACTACGATAAAATGCACAGCGCAGGCAAAGTAGTGCTGGAAGATAATGTAGAAATAGGCGCAGGCTGCACTATTGATGCAGGAGTTTCAAGCGATACAACAATTGGCAAAGGAACCAAACTCGATTCGCAAGTTCATATTGGTCACGATGTAAAAGTGGGAGAGGACTGCATTCTTGCTGCACAGGTAGGCATAGCGGGCAATACAAAAATAGGCAACCGCGTTACGCTCTACGGCAAAGTAGCAGTCAACAAAAACATTGAAATAGGTGACGATGCCACCGTAATGGCTATGAGTGCCGTGCCATCTTCTATCGAAGGCGGAAAAACTTATATCGGCTATCCGGTAGTCGAAGCGCGTGCTTTTGCAAGGCAGGTGGCTATGATAAAGAAGCTGCCCGAGCTTTGGGAGAAGTTGAAGAATTTGTAAAAGCAAAAAGTCCGAAGGACTTTAATATCAATAACCCCCGATGATAATCGGGGGGAGCACAACAAAACAGAGTCACAACTCCGAAGGAGTTGAATAAAACCCAGACAATTATGAGCACATACACTCAAATTCTCTATCAAATAGTTTTCAGTACAAAGAACAGAGAGCGAACACTTATCAATCCAAATTGCAAGGAACTTTTCAAATACATTTGGGGAATACTCAAAAACAAACAATGTCACTTATATCAGATAGGCGGAGTTGAAGACCATATTCATATTGTTAGCCATCTTCATCCATCTGTTTCCCTTTCATCATTGATAAAAGATATCAAGGTGGCAAGTTCCTCGCATGTTAAGGCGCAAATGCTTTTTGAAAATTTTAAGGGTTGGCAGGAAGGTTACGGGGCTTTTACTTATTCAATTAAGGAAAAGGACAGGTTGATAGAATATGTAAAGAATCAGGAAGAGCATCACAAAAAAATAAGTTTTAGAGAAGAGTACATCGCGTTATTAAACGAACACGGAATTGAATTTGACGAAAAATATTTGTTGTAAAATATTCAACCACGAAGTGGTTGGTGACATCTCGCAACTTCCAATTCCCCGAATTTTATTCGGGGCTATTCAAATTCAATCCCTTCGGGATTAAATGCAAAAACAGTTTCTTTCCATTTTTAAAATTAACCGTCAATGGCAACCAAGAAAAAACCAGAACCCAAATACTCACCTCCCCAAGATGGCAAAACCCGCTGTGGCTGGTGCTTAAGCGACCCTATCTATGTAACCTATCACGATAAAGAATGGGGCACACCTGTGCATGACGATAAACTGCTTTTCGAGTTTCTCGTGCTCGAAAGTTTTCAGGCGGGGTTGAGCTGGCTCACCATTTTAAAGAAACGCGAAAATTTTAAAAAAGCATTCTCCAATTTCGCTGTTAAAAAAGTAGCGAAGTATGACGAGAAAAAATACGAAGCGCTGATGCAGGATGCGGGCATTATCCGTAATCAATTAAAAATTCGTGCAGCCATCAACAACGCGCAGCGGTTTATGGAAATTCAAAAAGAGTTCGGCTCTTTTGATAAATACGTTTGGAGTTTTGTAGGCGGCAAACCCAAAATCAATTCCCTCAAAACCCTTCGCGATATTCAACCGCGAACAGAAATTTCTGATGCCATGAGTAAAGACATGGGCAAGCGCGGTTTCAAATTTCGCGGCTCAACTATTTGCTATGCTTTTATGCAGGCAGTAGGAATGGTAGACGACCATTTAGATAATTGCTGGAGAAAAAAACCCTAAATCCCCTCAAGGAGACTTTGAATACAAGCCGCCCAAAACGAGAAATCTGCTTTTGCCATTCATTTGCCATTTGCCCTCTATTTCTATATTTGCCGACTTTTTAGAAATCTAACTACTAATTACTAACTACTAATTACTTCTCATGGAAAATCTGATTTACATTCTCCCTCTCTTTGGTGTGATAGCACTGGTTTATATGGCTGTTCTTTCAGCATGGGTAACCAAGCAAGATGCAGGCGATGCAAAAATGACCGGCATTGCAAAAAATATTGCTGATGGAGCTATGGCTTTCTTAAAAGCTGAATACAGAATCCTTGCGGTTTATGTGGTGCTAGCAGGAACTGCCCTTGGTATTCTTTCACAGGTTCCAAAAGTAGCGGCTCACTCGAGCATACTGATTGTAGGTTCGTTTATTGTTGGCTGTTTCTTCTCTGCTCTAGCAGGATTCTTAGGAATGAGAATAGCTACCAAAGCAAACGTGCGCACTACACAGGCGGCTAAAACTTCGTTGGCAAAAGCATTGAAAGTTTCTTTCCGTGGTGGAACTGTAATGGGTCTTGGTGTTGCAGGTCTTGCAGTTTTAGGATTAAGCTCACTCTTCATCATTTTCTTCTTCCAGTTTATGGGTGGAAATTTTGCAACAGGTGGTGGTTATGATGGAATGACTAAAGTTTTGGAAGTGCTTGCAGGGTTTTCTCTTGGTGCAGAATCAATCGCACTCTTCGCTCGTGTGGGTGGTGGTATCTATACCAAAGCCGCTGACGTAGGTGCTGACTTAGTAGGAAAAGTAGAAGCAGGTATACCTGAAGATGATCCGCGCAACCCGGCAACTATTGCCGATAACGTAGGTGATAACGTAGGTGATGTGGCCGGTATGGGTGCCGATTTGTTCGGTTCTTATGTAGCAACAGTTTTGGCTTCAATGGTTCTTGGAAATTACATCATTCGCGATAATGGCGGAAGCATTGCTGATGCTTTTGGAGGCATTGGTCCAATCCTTTTACCAATGACTATTGCAGGCGTTGGAATCATCGCATCTATCATCGGCAGCTTCTTTGTAAGTGTGAGTGAAAATGCTGAAGCAAATACAAACACCGTTCAGAGTGCTTTAAATCGCGGAAACAACATTGCGATGTTGCTCGCGCTTGCCGCATCATACTTCCTTATCAAATTAATGTTGCCTGAAACTATTTTAATGAGCGCGTTTCATGCAGGGGAGTTCGTGACTATGACCACCTCATCTCTCAATGTGTTCTTCGCGGTTTGTATCGGTATGACAGTCGGTTATTTGATTTCGATGATTACCGAATACTATACAGGACTTGGTGGCAAACCGGTTCGCGATATCGTTCAGAAATCGGCAACCGGTGCGGCAACCAACATTATTGCCGGTTTAGGAACCGGTATGCTTTCAACAGCTTTCCCGGTTATCATTTTTGCAGCAGCTATCTGGGGTGCTTATGCGCTTGCAGGTTTCTACGGAGTAGGTATTGCCGCTTCGGCAATGATGGCTACTACGGCTATGCAATTAGCGGTGGATGCCTTCGGGCCAATTGCCGATAACGCAGGTGGTATTGCCGAAATGAGCGAATTGCCTAAAGAAGTTCGTGAGAAAACTGACGTGTTAGATTCTGTAGGTAACACAACCGCTGCGGTAGGAAAAGGATTTGCGATTGCATCTGCGGCTTTAACTGCGCTTGCGCTTTTTGCAGCTTATGTAACGTTGACAGGAATTAAGGGTATCAATATTTTCGATGCGAAAGTTTTGGCGGCATTATTTATTGGTGGAATGATTCCGGTGGTGTTCAGCGCTCTTGCGATGAACTCGGTAGGTAAAGCAGCAATGGATATGGTGAACGAAGTGCGCAGACAGTTCCGCGAAATTCCGGGAATTTTGGAAGGAACAGGAACGCCTGAGTATGACAAGTGTGTAGAAATTTCTACCAAAGCGGCTTTGCGCGAAATGTTAGCACCGGGTGCTATTACTATTCTTACTCCTATTATAGTAGGTCTTGGTATGGGCGCGGAAGCGTTGGGTGCCTACATGGCGGGTGTAACGGTGAGTGGTGTGTTGTGGGCTATTTTTCAGAATAATGCCGGTGGTGCCTGGGACAATGCAAAAAAATCTTTCGAGAAAGGTGTGGAGATTGAAGTGAACGGAAAGAAGGAAACTTTCTACAAGAAATCGGAACCGCACAAAGCGGCTGTGGTGGGCGATACTGTTGGTGACCCTTTCAAAGATACTTCGGGTCCTTCTATGAATATCCTTATCAAATTATCATCGCTGGTTGGTTTAACTATTGCTCCGCTAATTGCCGAGAACAGTCATGAAGCTACTTCGTTCTTGATGTGGGTGAAGAGTTTCTTTGCCTAATTAGAAGTTCCACTTCTTTAAGAAGTGGAACTTCTGTAAAACGCCCTTGCAGAAAATGTAGGGGCGTTTTTGTTTTCCACTACCTACTGCCGCTTTCATCTTTCAGTCTTCCAGCATCCTGCTTGCCTCATGCTTATACAATTGCCAATAAGAAATAATTAGCCGCACCTGAAACGCCAAAATTAAAACCAAACTTGCCGTGCCGAAAAGCACCACTTCAGTATTCAGGTATTTGAACAATTCGGTTTTCATGTCTTCAAACAAAATTACGCGCGGAAAGCCAAGGTCTTCTGTAAAAAAGTTATCGAGCTTCAGCATTATTTTTTGCAGCGAATACATCAAGTAAAAAAACAAGGGAATGTTGAAGGTAAACAGCGCAAAGCGCAGCACCGAAGAATGCAAAAACGTTAACGAGCGCAGCGTAATACTCCACCGAAAATAGGTGAAGGATACAAAAATGAAAACTGCATTTATTTTCCAATAGAAATAATCAAGCTTGCTGGTTACGGGATGCAGAATGGCATATACCACCATAACGGTGAGGACAAGCCAAATAAATTCTTTCACAAAATGAAAAATGTTTTCACGCATAGGTTCTTCAGTCAAAATTTTTCCGGTAATAATCTTCAATTTTCATTTCACCACTCAATACTTTGTTGAACGAAGCAGTGTCTTTTAAACCTAAATGCACAGCGCGGTTGTAAAACAGCGCGCTCTTTGCTTTCTCATTTTGTTTCTGATAAACAAAACTCAATCCCGCACAAATAGAGGCAAGTGAATCGCCTTTTATTAAGCACGAATCGGCAAAAGCAAAACTTTTAATCGGCTCGTTTTTTTTCATGTAAAGCATAGAAAGATTTAGAAAAGTATAAGGAGAAGAATCGCGTAAAGCTATGGCAAGAAGCAAATAGTTTTCGGCAGAATCGTTTTGGTTAAGTGTATTGTAAACAGCTCCTGCACCGGCATAACCTTCGGCTTTTTGGGGTAATAAAACAATTGATTTTTTGTATTCAAGAATCGAAGAATCAACCTCGCCAACCACAAACAAGAACCAAGCGTAGAAACTTCGGCCAGAATAGTTATTTGGATGTTTTAGCAAGAAACTTTCTATTTTTTTACGAACCGAATCGGCTGGCGAATTTCTGTATGACTCATAAATGCTTTTATACTCTATAGCAACTTGAAGTTTCTGATCAGATTGTCGCTGCCTAGCTTTTTGGCGGCAAGAGTTTTCGGACATCAAAAAAGAAAAAATAAAAAAAAATAAAACAGTTTGTTTCATGTGAAAAATCAAGATTGAAGCGGTGAAGAAAAAATAATTTACGTGATTTGATTTCTCAGGCAACGAATCTCTTCCATTTGTGCGTCTTATTTCTATTTTCGTCCACACATTTAACTAAATCATTTCCCAATGAAGAACTTTCTACGAGTTTCTCTTCTATTATTTTGTGCGCTCTATTACTCAGCCCAAGTATCAGCTCAGCCCGGTTGCCCTGCGGTAAATGCAGGTGCCGATGTAAATATTCCGTGCGGACAAAGTTGTACAACACTTACTGCAAGTGCATTTAGCGCAGCGCAAACAACTGCATACACAGTTGCTCCTATTACATACGCACCTCCTTTTCCATATAATGCAGGTAACGCTATTTTGGTAAATACAGACGATGTATGGTCAAGTGTAATTAACCTTCCATTTCACTTTTGTTTTTTTGGAGCTAATTACAACAACATTATTATTGGCTCTAATGGTGTGGTTGGTTTTAATACCGCTAATGCAGGTGCTTTTAATAATTGGCAAATTAATGGAGCTGTTCCTGCAAATGCTCAAGCAGATTTGAGGAACACCATCATGGGTGCTTGGCAAGATTTAGATCCCACTTATCAAGGGCAGGTTTTCTATCAGGTTTCGGGCACTGCACCATGCCGCACATTTGAAGTTTCGTGGTATCGCGTACCTTTGTATGGCGATGCAAATAGTGTGAGCACGACCCAGTGTAATACGCCTCACTTTTTAACGCAACAGATTGTGATTTATGAAACTACTAACGCAATTGAAGTGTACATCAATAACAAAGTGCTTTGCACAGGTTGGAATGGTGGCTTGGCTGTAGAAGGAATTGTAAATGCTGCAGGAACTGTTGCCTATACCGTTCCCGGAAGAAATGCTACGCAATGGACTGCTACTAACGATGCGTATCGTTTTACACCGGCAGGCGCACCTAATTATTCAATTGCTTGGTTCGATGGCCTTACACAAATTGGCACAGGAAATAGTATTTCTGTTTGTCCTCCGTCTTCACGCAGCTATACTGCTAATGCTACCTATACCGATTGCGATAATTCAACAGTGGTAGTAACCGATAATATTTTTGTAGGAGTTTCAGGGCTCACTGTTCAAACTGATTCCATTCATCCAATCTTGTGTTATGGTGGTACCGGAGATATTTATGCTTCGTTCAATAGCACAGGTTCTGCTGTTTTGTCTTATGGTTGGACCCCAGGAGGAACTCCTAATTCAACTTCTATTACTGGAGTTACCGCTGGCACGTATATTTTTTCTGTAACCGATGCAACTAATTGCACCAAATACGATACCGTTACACTTACACAACCAACGCAATTGGTTGTTAATGTGCCGGATACAACAATTACTGCTTGTGCAGGTGGAAATATTGGAGAACTCACAGCTAATGTTTCTGGTGGAACAGGTGCGTACACTTTTGTTTGGAACACAGGACCCATTACTCAAACGCTGAGCAATATTGGAGCGGGAGCTTATACAGTTACGGTAACCGATGCGAATGGCTGTACCGGAACTGCAGTAGGAAATGTAATTATCAATACTACCACCATAACTTTTGACCCCCCACAAATTGTTGATGCTAATTGCGGCTCTGCTACAGGCAGTATTACAGTTAGTTCTACAGGTGGCACCGGCTCCATTACTTATTCATGGTCAGGGGGATTGCCAAATGGCTCAACCGTTAGTGGATTACCAGCAGGAACGTATGACGTAACTGCTACCGATGCCAATGGATGTACGGCTACGGCTTCTTACACCGTTAATCAAACCGGTGGAATTAGCTTCGGAACTCCTGTAATTACAGATGCTGCTTGCGGAAATGACGGAAGCATTGTAGTTACTGTAAATGGTGGAACAGCGCCAATCGATTTTACATGGTCTGGCGGATTGCCGAATAATGACACCGTGAGTGTTTCTGTAGCAGGAACATACGATGTAACGGCTACCGATGCTAACGGCTGCACGGCAACTGCTTCTTATACAGTAAACCAAAGTGCTGGAATCAGTTTCGGAACGCCACAAATAACTGATTTAACTTGTAGCTCTGTTGGTAGTATTATAGTTTCCGTAAATGGTGGAACGGCACCAATTGATTTTAATTGGTCGGGTGGTTTGCCAAATAATGATACGGTGAGTGTTTCTACTGCGGGAACATATAGCGTTACTGCTACAGATGCCAACGGATGCACGGCTTCGGCATCTTATGTGGTAAATCAGATTTCATCACTTGTAATTGACAGTGCTAATGTGGTTTCTGTTAGTTGCGGAGGAACAGGTTCTGTTACTATTTATGTTTCGGGAGGTAGTGGAGCATTAACCTATACTTGGTCAAATGGACAAGGCGGAAGCACGCTAAATGTAACTACTCCGGGAACGTACTCAGTTACTGTTGTTGACCAAAGCGGTTGCAGCGCAGGCGCTGCAACTACCTCCTACACGGTTGCACAAATTCCTTACAATCCAACTTCTGCTTACAACGTAGGAACTCCTATTCTTGTGAATATTGACGACAGATGGTCGAATGTAATCAACCTACCGTTTGGTTTTTGCTTCTTTGGTTCTGCCTACAACTCACTTATCGTAGGTTCAAACGGAGTTGTTTCCTTCAACACCGCAAATGCAAACGGATTTAATAGTTGGAACATTCCGGGACCAATACCAGCTTTAGCACCTGCTGATATGCGCAATTCAATCATGGGTCCATGGCATGATATGGATCCTACTAATCAAGGATTCATTTACTATAATATTATTGGAACTTATCCTTGCCGCAAATTTGTAGTGAGTTGGTATCAAGTGCCTATGTTTGGCGACCCGAATAGCGTAAGCACAACACATTGCCCTAATCCATTGTTTGAGGTTCAACAAATTGTTTTGTATGAAACAACCAATGCTATTCAAGTTTACATTCAGCAAAAAGATGCCTGTACAGGTTGGAACAGTGGCTTGGCTATAGAAGGAATTCAAAATGCAGCAGGTAACCTTGCTTATACGGTTCCTGGAAGAAATGCAACCGTTTGGACAGCACAAAATGATGCTTGGACATTCTTACCTGCCGGACCACCAAATTATGTGGTTACTTGGTTCCAAGGTGGTAATCCTATTGGAACAGGCGATTCAATTCAAGTTTGTCCTTCTGCAAATACAACGTATGGAGTGCAGGCTGTTTATACCAATTGTAATGGTGCGCAAGTTACCCTTACCGATACTGTAAATGTTACTATTTCGGGAGGAAGTGGAATAACAATTCAAGAAGATTCAATTCATCAGGTTACTTGTTATAATGGGAATGACGGAGCTGTTTATGCTTCATACGATGCACAGGGGCAACCGGTAAGTTCTTTGGGATGGAGTCCTGGAGGAGCAGGTCAAACTTCATTGACAGGTCTTCCACCAGGCACTTATATTTTTACAGTAACTACTGCGAATGGATGTACCTCTTCAGATACTGTTACTCTTGTTAACCCCGCACCATTTACTGTTAATGTGCCTGACACAACGCTTAACTCTTGTTCAGGAAACGTAAATGATGCTTCACTAACTGCTACTACTACAGGAGGAACCCCAAATTTTGTTTTTGATTGGAGTAACGGCCAACAGACGGCCACCATCACAGGACTTTCTGCCGGCACATACACAGTTACGGTTACCGATTCTCTTGGTTGCACAGCAACAGATGCCGGAACTGTAATTGTAAATTCAAATGCACCAACCTTAAACGGAGCAATTACCAATGCTGTTTGCAGCGCTAACAACGGAACCATCGTTGTAAGTTTGAATGGTGGAACAAACCCTATTACTTATAACTGGACAAATGGTTTACCTAGTAGTGATACTGCCAGTGGTTTAGCACCGGGAACATATTCTGTTACGGCAACTGATGTAAACGGATGTTCGGCAACGGCTTCTTATACTGTTGGGCAAACAAATCCAGTTTCATTCGGCACGCCAACTATAACACCTGCAAGTTGCGGACAAAGCAACGGAAGTATTACAGTAGTTTTAAATGGAGCAACAGAACCTATTACTTATACCTGGACCAGTGGTTTGCCAGATACAGCGAGTGTGAGTGGTTTGAATGCCGGTTCTTATTCTGTTACTGCGGTTGATGCCAATGGATGTTCGGCAACTGCTGCTTACTCTGTAAATCCTTCTTCAACCTTAACCATTGATAGTTCTACTGTGAGCCCTGTTACTTGTACCGGTTTAGGCTCAATAGCAGTTTACACAAGTGGAGGAAGTGGAACATATACTTATACCTGGACTGGTGGTTTAACCGGAAATCCAGCAACTGGAGTTGTGGCCGGAAGCTATACTGTAACAGTTACTGACCAAGGTGGTTGCAGTGCAAGTGCATATTATATAGTAGGAAATACCCCTTGCGGAGATTGTCCTGCGGTAGCTACTAACAACAACGTAGATTTAGAATGCGGAGAAACTTGCACCACACTTCATGCAAGTGCAGTGGCAGGCGCGCAAACTACAGCATACACAGTTGCTCCTATTCCTTACAACCCACCACAACCTTTCAATGTGGGTACACCAATTCTTGTAAGTATTGATGATACTTGGTCCAATACGATTAACCTGCCATTCAATTTCTGCTTCTTCGGAACTACGAATAACCAATTAGTAGTTGGTTCAAATGGAGTTGTGTCTTTTGATGTAACAAATGCAGGTAATGTAAATAGCTGGCAAATTCCAGGACCAATACCATCTCCAAATCCTGGAGACTTAACTAATTGTATCATGGGACCATGGCATGATATGGATCCTACCAATCAGGGAGCAATCTACTATTCTATTGGAGGAGCATATCCTTGCCGTTCATTTACGGTATCGTGGTATGAGGTGCCAATGTATGGTGACCCAAATAGCGTTTCGAGTTCAATTTGCCCTGACCCATTATTTGAAGTTCAACAAATTGTTCTTTACGAAACAACAAACACGATTGATGTTTATATTCAACAAAAAGATGTTTGCGGAGGATGGAACGGAGGTTTAGCAATTGAGGGTATTCAAAATGCAGCCGGCACAATTGCCTATACCGTACCGGGTAGAAATGCCACCCAATGGACTGCACAAAATGATGCATGGAGATTTGCTCCGGCAGGCGCACCTAACTATGTCATCAATTGGTATCAGTATGGTGTTTTAGTAGGTAGCGGAGATAGTATTCAGGTTTGCCCAGACTCTACTTCTACTTATAATGTTGACGCGATTTATACCAATTGCGACAACTCAACTATAACGGTTAGTGACTCGGTGCGAGTCAACGTATCGGGTGTGCTTACCGCGCAGGTCGATTCAGTAATAAACGTAAGTTGCTTTGGCGGAAACAATGGAGCGGTGTATGCATCGTTCATTAGCAGCGGAGGAAATCTTTCTTACGGATGGAGCCCCGGGGGAAGTGGTTCTACTTCAATGACAAACTTGAGTGCAGGCACGTACGTGTTTTCTATTACAAACGGAAACGGATGTACCATCATAGATACTGCAGTAGTAACCGAACCAAATCAATTGGTAGTTACTGTTCCTGATACTACAGCCTATAATTGTGTGCCGGGTGGTTCAATAACTGCAACCTTGAACACAACGGTTAGTGGCGGAACATCTGGCTATAGTTATAGTTGGGGAGGAGGACAAATTACTTCTTCTATTTCGATAACGAGTGTAGGAACATATAACGTGACGGTAACCGATACCTTAGGCTGTACTGCTACAGATGCTTCAACGGTAAGTTTGATTATTGCTTCGCCAACATTTAATAACCCGATACTAACAGATGTTAGCTGCAACAGGGGAAGCAACGGAAGTATTATTGTAAGCACAAGTCAATCTACACCACCAATTATTTATACTTGGTCGGGGGGAGTTTCCACTAACGATACCGCGAGCGGGTTAGCCGCAGGAAACTATAGCGTAACTGCTGTAGATGCTAACGGATGTTCGGTAACAGCTACATATGATATTAATGAACCACTGCCAATTATTATTGATTCACCTGCTGTAATTACACAGGCAACTTGTACGCTTGGTGGTTCGGTTACGGTAACTGTAAGCGGAGGAACAGGAACATTAACTCTTGGTTGGTCGAATGGAGATACAGGAAACACAGCAGATAGTTTAGCTGCGGGTTCTTATACCTTAACAGTAACCGATGCAAACGGATGTAGCGTTACAGCCACATACACTGTACCAGTAGCACCAGGCACGGTTCAATTCGGTGCTCCTATAATTGTGAATGCAAGCTGTGCGGGTAATGATGGAAGCATAACGGCAAGTGCCAGTGGCGGAAACGGAACTATAACTTTCAATTGGGGAGGAGGTATTACGGGTCCTGTTAGAACTGGATTGAGTGCGGGAACTTATTCAGTAACGATTACCGATCAGGATGCTTGTTCTGCTTCTACTACTTATATTGTTACAGGAGGTTCACCAATTACGATTGATTCGGTTCTTGCCACACAAGCAAGTTGCGCGCAGGGTGGAACGCTTACTGTAGTAACTGTAGGTGGTGGTCAAACTCCACTTGTTATTACATGGAGCAATGGCGATACCGGTGCAACAGCCGACAGTCTTTCGGCAGGCGCATATACAGTAACGGTAACAGATAATGCCGGTTGCAGTGTGAGCGGAACTTACAACGTAACAGGTGCTGCAGGGGTAATTCTATTTGGTAATCCGGTGATTGCAAATGTTACTTGCCATGGAGGAACAAACGGAAGTATTACCGTTTCTACTTCGGGTGGAAGCGGAGTGATTCATTATCAGTGGAGCACTAGCGCAACTGATACTTTTGCATCGGTTACACCGCTTGGCGCTGGAACTTATTCGGTAACGGCCAATGATAATTCGGGTTGCTCGGCTAGTGCAGTTTATACAATTACGGAACCTGCTACTGCCTTGAGTGCAGTGGTTACGGCTACACAGTTAATGTGTTTTGGTGATACAGTAGGAAGTGCGTTTGTAACAGCAGCAGGCGGAACACCTGGTTATACTTACCACTGGAATACGGGTTCTGATATTATCAGTGTTTCGAATCAGCCGGTAGGAATTGTAGTGGTAACTGTAACAGATGCTAACAACTGTTCGATGAGCACAACTGGATTTATTGACCAGGCTTCGGATTACTATACTTCGACTATTGTTTTCCAACCGAACTGCGGAAACATTGGTTTTGGAACAGTGCAAATTGGACCTAAAATAATTGGTGCAGGTGTTGGTCACGGTCCTTATTCGTTGACGGTAGTTGGTGTAGGAACAGCAACATTTCCCGCTATAGATAGCGTAGCTACTTTCCCTGATTTGGCAAGCGGCACATACGCATTTACAATTACTGATTCAATAGGCTGTGTGCGCACAGGAACCTTTGATGTGAACGCAGGTGTAGCCACAGATAGTCTTGCTGTATCTACTGATTCAACCACTTGTTTCGGGGACCAGTTTAATGATGGAAGCATTACTGTTTCGGCATTGAGCAGTGCCAATGCACCATATACTTATTCGTTTGACGGTGGCTTAAGCTTTGGCACCGACAGCGTTTGGACGAACGTAGCGGCAGGCACTTATACGGTTTACACCCGTAACGGATTTGGTTGCCTCGATTCGATAACGGCAACCGTTGAACAACCGGCTCAGGTTTCGGTTTACGCTAATCCTGATACGATTCTTACTGCACCGGGTGTAAGTAATACCGCGGTGGTAGTAGCTACTAACTTTGTGAATCCGGTTTACACCTGGACTCCGGTGGAAGGATTATCGGGTATTGATTCGCCTTCTACTACCATTACAGTGAACGCTAACAGCGTGTTCTACGTTTATGTAAGCGAAAGTGCCAATGCACATTGCGGAGCGTTTGACTCCGTAGTGGTAATTGTTTCGGGAGTGTTTAGAATGCCGAATGCTTTTACTCCAAACGGTGACGGACATAACGATTTCTTTAGCCCGATAAGATTAGGACCTTCTGTTAGTCTGAAGGAGTTTAGAATTTATAACCGTTGGGGTGAGTTAGTGCATAGCGCTGCTGAGCCTTGGGATGGTAAACTAAACGGCAAAGAGCAACCTGCGGGAACATTCGTGTATTATTTAATTGCATCGGTGCCCGATGAGCAACATCCGGGTGGATTTAAAGATGAGAAACAAGAAGGTGCATTCTCATTGTTGAGATAAAACTTTCTTAGAAACCTTATAGGTTTTTAAATCCTATAAGGTTTAAAATAACAAGAGCCAACTGAAATTTTCGGTTGGCTCTTTTTTGTTTACTGCATAACAGGTTTATATTTGGGGGAGCAAAAAGCAAAAGTTATGTCGGCATTAGAGTTACAGGTTTATGAACTTTTCAAAAAACGTTTTAGCGAAGATGAAGCGAAAACTGTAATACAGTATTTTGAATCTAAAACGGAAGAAAAAATACAGCAAAAGAAAGATTTGTTTCTCACCAAAGACGACAAGGTAGATTTGATTGATAGAATAAATAAATCAAAAGTAGAGACCATTATATGGATAGTTGGCACTGGTGTAGTGCAATTCACTTTATCTATTTTAGCGAAGAAGTTCCTATAGAAAAGCACTTGCCGATAATAACAAGAGCCAACTGAAATTTTCGGTTGGCTCTTTTTGTTTTTACCCACCCCAACTTCGCGTGCGCCTGCCTGCGGTAGGCAGGCGAAGTCGCCCCTCCCTTTGGAAAGGGAGGGGAACGTCCCGCTACGCGGGACAAGCGGAGTGTAAAAAAACTTCCCCCAAATTTCTTTCTTCAAATTTTTATTTTTTCTTTTGTGTAACACACATAGAGAAATGAATTTTTCTTCCTCACTTATAACTGCTGATTCTTCACTCTTCTTACTGCAATTAAAGCAGGGGGGGGGGGGGGTACCGCGCCTGCCTGTCCGGTAGGCAGGCTTTCAATCTAAGTTCTAAATCAGTATTTCAAAATACTTTCTACCCATTAATTTTCTGCAACACCGCAAGCAGAAAAAATTCGGTGCTGTTTTATACCTGCAAGACTACCAGCAGAAAAAAGTTAGCCCCCTTACAAGGTTGCAATACCACCAGCAGAAAAAAGTTAGCCCCCTTACAAGGTTGCAAGACCATCAGCCGAAAAAAGTTGACCCCCTTACAGGGTTGCAAGACCATCAGCAGAAAAAAGTTAGACCCCTTACAAGGTTGTAAATCCATCAACTTAAAAAAGTTGTCCCCCTTACAGCCCCAAAACCACGTTTTTTTCATTAATAACCATAAAAATTAAGCGTATGCCAACCAGAAGACTTCCCAATTCTGCCACCAGCCGCATTAAAGCAATGCGCACAGGCAAAGAACGAAAAGATGCAATACCCGCACCTTTAGTTATTCCTTATTCAGCGGGTACCATTACCAAACTCGATGTGTTTTACCCCGCCTACAAGCTAAAGGTAGAAGCCATGGAAAATGCGTTGCAGGCACAAACCAATGTAAGCGGTACGGTGCGCGACAATCGCCAAATGGCCGAGTGGCTCATCAGCGATTTTTTCAGCAACCTCCAAAGCGCGGTGCGCAGAAAACTATTTAACGCATCGGTGCGCACCTTTTACGGGCTTGCCGTAAGCGATGCAAAAATTCCGGTGCTCAACAGCGAAGCCGATATTAGTTTTTGGGGCGATAAAGCCGCTACGGGCGAAGCCGCTCGCATAGCGGCTGGCGGTGTGGCTATTACTTTTCCGGCAATAGCCGAAGTAACTGCTGCGGTAACTAATTTCAAAAACCCAAACATGGCACAGGCTGCCGCCAAAGAAGCCTATGATGCTGCGCAGGAAGCCGTAGAAGCAGACCATGCCGATGCTGATAAACTGGTTTTAAAAATGTGGAACGAAACCGAAGCCGCATTTGATGAAGGCAACAAATCGAGCATGAGGCGCAAGGCGCGCGAATGGGGAGTGGTGTATGTGCCTACACCTGGCGAGGCACTAAGCCCCGATGATTTTTCTATTACCGGTAAGATAACCGACAGTGTAACGGGTACGCCAGTAGGCGATGCAGTGGTATTGATTGTTGAAAGCAATACCATTGAAACTACCGATTGCCACGGCAACTTTTATATACCGGTACAAACACCCGGAACCTATACCATTAAAGTATTTAAGAATGGTTACCGCAATAAAAATGTTAGTGGAGTTTCGGTGGTGGCGGGTGAAATTGCGGTGGTTAATATTCAGGTTACACCCGGTGTAAACACAGGAACAGTAAAAGGTAAAGTGCTGCAGGGCATTAACACTGCACAGGCAACTATAACCGTAGAAGGCACTGCGCTTTCTACTACTACTGACCCTATGGGTACTTACGAATTAACCAATGTGCCCGAAGGTAACCACAACATTAAAGCAACCTTGATTTCGAACCCTGCTATTTTTCAAACGCTGCCAACTAACGTTGCTGCCGATGATGTAACAACGGTAGATTTTAATTTGCCGTAAATTTTACAGACTTCCGAAGTTGTAAAAAACTGCGGAAGTCTTTTTTTAGAGAGAAAGTTTATTTTTAAAAATCAAAACCAAAAGCAAAATGAAAAACAACAAAACAATTTTATGCAGTGCAATAGTTATTGCCTTGCTTATGGCTGCTCTTTTCAGTGGCTGTAAAAAAACAGACAGCCCCGTGGCGGCAATAGTTATTGAAGGGCTTGGTTTTAATACCACCTCCGATGCCTATTTTTCTACCGATGGCAGTATGACCAAAGCGGTAAGTGAAGCAGAAGCTATGCCTATTGCTGCTAAAATTGATTTCCACTACATCTTTTATTTTTCTGATGACGAACCCGGTTTTATTGACCCCGTTGCCTGTTTGCAGCATTGGTATTGGGACGATTACTATACCGCATGGTCAAGCACCTGTGCCGAAACCCGTTTCTATACTACTACCCTTACAAAAGCACAGTTTGATGCTGCAAAAACCGACCAAAGCAAAATTGGTGAATATTTAAACGATGCCGCAAACGGAACGCTGGCACCTCATGCTATTTTCCCCGCGGGCTCCTGCATTGGCGGCAGAGTATCTTCGAGCCCCGCCTCAGTCACTTTGGCAAAAGGTAAAATATTCGGTTTTAAAAACACCACCACAGGTAAAAGAGGTCTTCTTTATATTAGAACAGACCAGGGTTCGTACTGGCCTGTGCCTGTAACCGGAAACGGAACACGAGTGGATATTATTCGCGAGAAATAGAAGTATACGCTTCCGAAGTATGAAAAACTTCGGAAGTCTTTTTTTTAGAGAAAGTTTATTTTTAAGCTATAAATATCGAAACCGGGGCTTGTAATTTTAACCGTTTTAGATTCATTTACCTGTAATAACGATAACGACTAATGAGAAATATGAAAACATTTTTTGAAAAACATTTTTCAAATTCAAAGAGGATCTTGCTTTTGATGATATGCCTTTATGCCTCTCTGGTTTCGGTTTCACAATCTCCCGACTGGCAGTGGCAACAGGCAGGTGGTGGTAGCGGGTTTCCTACAAGCACACAGGCTCAACCAGATTACGATAGAATTTTTTCATCCGCTATTGATAATCAAGGTAACGTAATTGTTGGAGGGCAGACTACGAGGTATCCTCATTTTGATAGTATTCAGTTCACCAGCAGCGTAAATTGGGCGAATTCCAATTTTTTTCTCGCTAAATATGATAAATGCGGAAATATTTTGTGGGCAAGAGTAGGTGGTGGAATAGGGTACGATGATATCAGCGGTGTGGATGTGGATGGCGTAGGAAATATTTATGTGTTTGGTGCCTTGCAATCAACAGGAAGCCCAGTTTATATTAATACTCCTTCAAAGGATACTGTACTAAATAATACGAGATATTTTTTTGGCAAGTTTGACAGCAATGGGAATTTGGTTTATGTCAAAACATTCTATTTTTCGGGAGGTAGCTTTTGGGAGCATGAGAAGGGAATGTTTAAACGATTAAACAACGGACTCTTCCTTAGTGTGATATATAGCAGTCAGAGCGGGTCAAGTATTGATGGGTATCCGTTAACTCCCGATTCAAGGAGTTTCGTATTGTTTGATTCACTAGGTAATGTGGTTAAACGTGCACAAATTGATACCATTTCATCAACTGGCAGTGTTTTATCTAAATTTGTTACTGATGAAAATGATAATATTTATTTCTGTATTGTAAATCTCACTTTGCCAACCGTCAGTTTTCTGTCGCACGTTTATAATCCCGCTCCGCAATACACCGGGTTTCTCTTAAAAACTGATACATCCTTCACTATTAAAGACCAAAATCTTTCCGGATTTTATCAGGAAACGATTGGTTATCTTTCTTACAGTAATGGTTATTTGTATGGCGCTGGAAGGAATGCCGATGGTGCAATATTTGATTGGGACACCACACATACTTCACTCGGAACAGGAAAATTTACAGCCAGTAAGATTGACACCAATTTGAATTTGATTTGGGTAAGTCGTCCAAGCGTAGAGTCTATTGACCCTTCTTATACTTATATTCTTCCTGGAGCTTCAAAGGACAACCTTTACCTCGGCTATCAAAACCGTGGTACAGTAGTTTGGGATTCCGCTAATTTGGTAACCGCTCCAAACACTTACAACATGGCTATTCTACGGTTGCGCACCAGCGATGGTAAGTGTGTAAAAGGTGAATTTACAGGAGGAGTTTGTACCAGTAAGGATGCTATTGAAATTATAAAGACGGACGAAGATGGCAACGGTTATTTTATGGGAACTTTTGCGGGAAGCATTGGAACACATACCGACAGCAGTTTTGCGGATGGCGGAGCCAGCAGCCCCGACTATTTTATTCTCAAATGGGGAATCTCCTGCACCGATACCGCTAACAGCATGAACAAACCCGAAGACCCTACCAACTTAATAGCAACTGCCACAGGCACACAAACAATAAACGTAACATGGAACGATGTGTCAGCATACGAGCAGGGCTTTCATGTTTATCGCAGTCCAAATGGAATCAATAGCTGGACTTTAGCCGGAAGCACTGCGCATAATGTAGCGGTGTTTAACGATGCGGGTTTAGTGCTTAATACTATCTATTGGTATAAAGCCGCAGCTTATAATTCGGGTGGCGAATCGGACTTCACCAATATTGACAGCGCAAAAACATGGATGGGTGTTTGCTCTTCAAGCATTACTCACACCAATGTCGACAGCGTTTATACTTTTTCTGCCAATCCAACAGGCACTGCTGCATTTACTTATCAGTGGAGTTTGAACGGAAATAATTTCAGCACGGCAGCCAATCCAACACTTACCTTAGGCACACCGGGCACCTACATAATTTGTGTAACCGTAACCGATGCAGGTTCCTGCATTTCGAATGATTGTGATACGGTTACGGTTAACCCCGATTGCAGCGGCTTTGCTATTGTAAATACAAGCCATACCAACGTAAGTTGTTTTGGTTTAGCCGATGCCACCATTACCACCGGTGCAAACGGTGGCTATGCGCCCTATCAATTTGCATTAAACAGCGGAGCTTATCAAAGCTCCAATGTTTTCAGCGGGTTAACCGCGGGTGGTTATGTAATTCATATAAGAGATACTTTTGGCTGCACCCGCACAAGTGTAGGTGCTGTAATTATTTCACAACCTGCACAACTTACGGTTTCTGTTTCGCATACCGATGTATCAACCATAGGCGGCAATGACGGCACTGCCACAGCAACCGTCAATGGCGGAACACCTGCTTATAGTTTTGCATGGAGCAATAATGCCAACAGCAATCCGATAACAGGATTGACTTCGGGAAATTATTGTGTAACGGTTACCGATAGTCACAACTGTTCTGTTTCCACCTGTGTAGATATAAACGACCCGGGCTGCGCGGGTTTTGCAGTTTCAAACGTTACTCATACCGATGTAAGTTGTTTCGGTTCAACAGACGGAACAATCACGGTAGCTGCCACAGGCGGACAAACGCCTTATCAGTATTCGCTGAACAGTGGAGCGTATCAATCGCTCAATAGTTTTGCAGGATTAAGCGCGGGTAACTATACCGTGCACGTGCGCGACACAGCAGGCTGTGCAGCTACTTATTCATCCACCATAATTATTACAGAACCTGCGCAACTTATGGTTTCGGTATCCACCACTCCTGTAACCACCCTTGGCGGAAACGATGGAACCGCTACAGCAACTGTTACCGGTGGAACAGGCAGTATCGTTTACAATTGGAATAACGGACAAACAAATAATCCTATAATAGGATTAATCGCAGGAGATTATTGTGTAACGGTGGTTGATGCTAATAACTGCACGGCTACTGCTTGTGATTCTGTAGTAACTGTAATTCATACGTGCAGCACTACAATAAGCCACACCAATGCAGATTCGCTTTACACCTTCATTACCACAAACACCGGTACACCAAGCTTCACTTACCAATGGAGTTTGAACGGAAATAACGTCAGCACATCAGCAACACTTTCGCAGGTAATACAGACTGCGGGCACGTATAATATCTGCGTAACCGTAACCGATGCTAATCAATGCACAAGCACAGCTTGCGATACAGTAACGATAACGGTAGTAGGCATCATAGAGCCGCCAGATGTTGACGTAAATATTTTCCCTAACCCGACCGATGATTTATTGTTCATCAATGTAAATGCATCGCATGATTTAAAAACTGAATTGCAGGTAACAGATTTGGTTGGCAGAGTAATGCTGCGCAGCGAGGTGAAATTTAATGCAGGCAATAACCAAATCAATATTTCATGCAAAGATTTAGAGACCGGTGTTTATCAGGTCACTCTTTCATCGGGTAACTGGAAATGGAATAGGAGTGTAGTGAAGTTGTAGATAGGAATCAGAAGTTCCACTTCTTAAAGAAGTGGAACTTCTAAAGCGAAAAAACAATAATTTAAATTCAAACTAAATACCAATGAAACAAACCCTCACCGTCTTTTTATGTTGCCTGCTCTTCATTGGTAAAGCCCAACCCACTTTTACCTTAACGCCCTCGGCATCCACCCGCGAATACACCGAAGTAAGCGGTTGCGATAATGGAAACTACATAGTAAAAGAAACAGCGCGCACTATACACTACCGCGATAAAGGAAAGCTTACGCTTTACTCATCTGAGCAAAAGAAAATAACGCAAATCAATTATCAGTTGCCTCTGAAGATAATCAACAGCGCTATCACCGAGCCTATTTTAAATAAAGACAAAATGATTTTGCTTTCGGGCACTTTCATTACGCTTGTTAACGAAGGAGAACGTGTTCCGTTTTGGGATTTGGTAATGCCCGATGGCATTGTTCGTCAGGACTACAATCCTAAAACGCTCGAGCCCATTGGCAAGCCACAAACCCTGCCTTATACCACCGATAAAACTTTCTACAATTTTAAATTTGTGCGCTCGCCTGACGGAAACAATTTTGCTATTTGGAGTACCGATATGCATAATGACGGGCTCATTAAGTATTCGCTCAATAATAACAGTGGCGAGGTTTTTACGAAGGAGTTTACTTTGCCCGGCATTATTGGTACCTGCAAATCGAATAAGGAATCGGCTGTGATGAACAACAAAGGTGACCTTGCCTTTCAATACAGCGATTCTAAAAGAGAAGAAGATGCAGAAAACTTTGTAGCACTTGTTTCGGCAAGCAAGCAAAAACTTTATGCTAAAAAACTGAAGGTTCCGGGTAAATCGGTTTACATGCGCGCAGCCGTTACCCTTACTAAAGACGGAGGGCTCATAGTAGCTGCACCTTATTGCACTCCCGCTAAAACAACTACACACTCCATTGGTATGCTGGTCGAAAAATATTCTGCCGATATGCAATTGCAGTACCATGCCGAAATTCCCTACTCTGCTGAAACTATGGAGGCATTCAAAAAAACGCAAAATGACGGAGTAAAGGGAACACTCTTCAAACAAATGCCAATCAAAATTCATGAAATGGAAAGCGGAGGTTATGTGCTGGTAACCGAGCAGCAATTCCGCATTCCTTACGGCAACAACTACCTCAACATTCGAAACGATATTCTTTGTATAGGCATGAACGACAAACTCGAAAACCAATATCAAAATGTGGTGCGTGTACATGAAAGCAATTCGGACCTCTATTGCTGCGATTTATCGGGCTCGTATGCCGTAGGTGACCGCGTTTATATTTTTCATCGCGGTGAAAACGAAAAACTAAAAAACACTCCTGATGAGTTCGATTTCTTTTGCACTTGGTGGGAGCATGGTAAAACACAACCGCAACGGTTAGAAGTCAATCGTCCCGATTCTGATTTCAGAATATTTCCGCAACACTTTTATGAATTCGAAAAAAACAAGTTGCTGTTTTTATGCAATGGTAAAGGAGGGGGAGATGTTTATTCAACACTTCAAATTGAGCAGAAATAAAATCGTCATAGTTTGAACTCAGCCAAACCCAAAACGCCACTCGAGTTATCGAAGGGCGTTTTGGGTTTTCGTTCACGCAGGCTTTCGCCTCGAACCCTGCGGTTGTAACAACAACAGTCCCTCGCAAACCCGGGGGGGCTGTTTGTATTTTACGCAACAGTTCAAATTCAAAATTTTGATACCTTCATTTCATGCTTCTACAAATAGACCCACACACTTTATTGAGAGCAGAAGAGCGGGGAGCATCATTAGATGAAATTGAAGATGTGCTAAAAACAGGAGTTGAAGAAGACGCAAAGGAAGGACGGCAGAAAAAAAGCAAAGTGTATGACTACAATCAAGAACGCAATGGTAAGTTTTACGATAAGAAGAAAATTGATGTTATCTTTGTTACACAAGGAAAAAAACTAATCACCGTAACCGTTTATGTATTCTACGGTAAATTCGAATAACATGACTATACACTACGATTCAAACACCGACTTACTTTACTTGCGGCTCGACACCACCAAGCAAACTGTAATAAACAAACAAGTAAGTGAAGACATTACCCTCGATATGGGAATAGACGATAAAATAGTGGGTATCGAAATACTGGATGCTTCCAAAAAAGTTGCGTTAGCCGATTTGCTGCCACTTCACTACGAACTTAAAAAGGCTTCCTAACTTTCGTTCCCGCAGGCTTTCGCCTCTAACCCTGCGGTTGTAACAACAACAGCCCCTCGCAAACCCGGGGGGCTGTTTGTATTTTTTACTGCTTGAGTCTCGGGTCCATGGCATCGGTCAAACCATCGCCAATTAAGTTGAAAGTAGTTACCGTAATAAAAATGGCGAAACCCGGGAAAATTGCGAGCCACCATGCCTGCGGTATTTGACGTGCATAGGAGAGCAATTGCCCCCAAGTAACCGTATCAGCAGGACCTAGTCCAAGAAAAGATAAAGTAGATTCGGTAAGAATAGCTCCTGCAATTCCAAACGCTATTGAAATAAGCACCGGAGAAAGCGCATTAGGAATAGCGTGACGGAAAAGAATGTGTGCGTTCGAAAAACCAAGCGAGTTGGCCGCTTCAATGTATTCAAGGTTACGCACCTTCAGCAACTCGGCACGAATAAACCGTGCAATGCCTGTCCAGCCTGTTAAACCAATAATGCCCATGATGACATACAAATTTGGTTTGCGTACAATAGAAATGATAAGAAGAATAAGGAAGAGTGTAGGAATAGAATTTAGCACTTCTATTACGCGCATGATAATTAAATCGAACGGCACGGCAACTTGTTTGCCGAGGAAAGGAATTTTCTTTAGCACCATTACCAATAAATTTCCTGCCACCATTACGGCTGCAAAAATTAAAACGCTGATGCCAAGCTGCAAAAAGCCTTCGTCTAAACCTCTGCCTAGTGCATCGGTAATATCATACGAGCGCGCACCAAACGCGTAGAAGAAAGCAAAAAACAGAAAGAGCAAATTGCCCCACAGGCGCACACGCGAAATCTGAAAATTTTCATCGCCATAAAAACCTGCAAGAGAACCAAGGAGAATTCCAATGATTGAGGCAATGAGCATGGAAACTATTCCAACGGTCATAGCGATCTTGGTTCCGTGAATCATTCCGGCTAATACATCTCTTCCTAATTCATCGGTGCCGAACCAGTGTTTCCATCGCAAAGAAGGTATGACCTGTTCATCAAAAGGACCTTTGGAATGAATGTTGTCGTTATCCTGATTCATGGGCAAATATGGCACGGGTGGAAACACCACCATATCGTATTTTAAATTTTTCCAATCAACATTTTGAAATTGCGGTTGAAATTGCCCGATACCAAAACCAACGGCAATGTCTTTAAGCACCGGAAAAAATGTTTCGCCTTTGTATTTACAAACGAGTGGTTTTTCATTGGCAAGAAAAGGTGCAAACACTGCCACAATAGCCAGCACAATAACAATGTACAACGAGATAACAGCCGTTTTCTTTTTACGGAACTGCTTGTTTACAAAAGCCCAGTAGCCTTGTTCGTTCTTCGCCTTTATAGTTGTCGGTTCAGCCATTTATTTTTTTGAATAAGAAATTCTCGGGTCAACCACTGCATATAAAATATCGGAAATTAAATAACCCACCAGGGTAAGTATGGCGGCAAACATGGTGTTGGTCAAAATCATCGGATAATCTTTTTGAATAACCGCTGCATAAGTAATTTGTCCCAAGCCCGGAATAGTAAAAAGGAATTCAAGAATAATAGAGCCGCCAATCAATGCAGGAAAGAAAGAAGCAAAAATGGTAATGATTGGCAACAACGAATTGCGGAATGCATGTTTCCAAATCACTTTGTTTTCAGGCAAACCTTTGGCACGTGCGGTGCGAATATAATCTTGACCAAGCACGGTCAACATAGAGCCGCGCATTTGACGAGAGAGATACGCAAAGCTTGCATACGATGCAATAATGAGAGGTAAGGATAAGTGATAAGCCAAATCACCCATTTTGTAAAAGAAGCCATCATCCCAAGTTGCATCACCCAAACCAAATGGCGGAAATATTTCTACATAATCGGGACTACATAAGAAGAAAATTGCCATAGTTCCAATCCAGAAAACAGGAAGGGAATAAGTAAGAAACAAACCAACGGTTACACTCGAATCGTACGTAGTGCCCTTGTTAACAGCAAGCGAAATTCCCAGTGGAATAGAAATAATGTACTCGATAATAATAACCAGAAAACTAATGAGCATGGTAATCCAAAGTCCATCCCAAATAACACTCTTAACGGGGCGCTTAGTGAAAAAAGAAATACCGTAATCGCCTCTTATAAATCCTTTGCCTAAGGTTGGGTCGGTTTCTGTTCCAATCCATCTTGCTTCGCCAAATAACCAACGGTGATATTGATTATGAGTGCCGCTCCACTGTACCAACGGAACATATCTTTTCCATGTAGTAGCTTCACTCTTTATTTTGCTATAAGCAATTTCTGTAGCTTCAGCATGTGCTTTTACCTCGATAAGATTAGCAGCACTGTTCGATTGTGTTTTTAGGTCAACCAGCAATGGCGACAGCACATTGTCTTCGTGATGAATAAAAATTTTTGCCACCGTGTTTCTCAATTCAATCAACGCATCGGCATTGGTTGAATCTTTCTTAGTGGAAATAACTGCGTACTCCAACGACTTCAATTGATGATAGTAGTTTTCAATTTGCGACCAGTTGCCGTATTGATACGTTAAGCGGTCGAGCATCTCGCGATGGTTCTTAATTGGAATGCGAAGAAGTGTATCGCTCACTGCTAAGTTAGTTGGAGCAAAATAAAATATCGGCAAATCTAATCCGAGTTTATGGCGAAGGTCAACATAAGAACGCTCGGTAGCTAATCTGTTTGCCGCCTGTCCTTCTCCACTTGTTCTGTTCAACATAGTTTCGGCAGGGTCACCGGGTGCAGCAGAAATTAAAATAAAAGTGAGCAGCGAAATGATGAAGAGCGTAGGAATAAAAATCAAAATCCTTTTCAGAATATATCCGAACAAAGGAAAAGAAATGCTGGCTAAGAAAAATTTCTTGCCTGCTTCTGTCTTACCCGATTCTGTTTTTACTTCTACTGGTTTCATATTAATACAATGGAACGCTGATTGTCATTATTGTTATTATCTACACTTATTCATCTCTATCATTTTTATCATGATAAAAATGATGATTAGCGTTCTATTGTTTTACTGAGCAAGTTTAAATGCAGCCTCGTTAAATCCAGGGCGAACAATAAATGTTTGTATATCGGTAAAGCGTTTGCTGATAGCAATTTTTTCTTTCGGACTCCAGATAAAAATATAAGGCACAGCATCGTGCACCTTCACCTGAAACTTTCTGTATAAATCATTGCGTATGTCTTCGTTCAGTTCTCCGCGAATATCTTCTATCAATTTATCGCTTTCTGCATTGCCGAAATAAACATAGTTGCTTCCGCCATTGATAGATTCTGTATGCCATATTTGTTTTTCATCATCGGGATTTGGCGAACCAATCCACGCACCATAAAACATTTCAAAATCATGTTTTTTCTGATTCTCGATATAGATGCTCCACTCTTGAGGTACCACGTCAACATTAATTCCTACCTGGCGGCACGCTTCTTTAAAAATTAAAGCTGCATCTCTGCGTGTATCGTTTCCTGCGTTGTAAGTAAAGGTAATATCGAACTTAGTTTGCTGTCCATTAATTTTTTTGTCGAGTGTTCCATCGCCATTGGTGTCTTTCCAACCGGCATCGGCTAAAAGTTTTTTTGCTTTTTCAATACTGAAATCATAAGGAGTAATGGTATCGTTGAAGGCACCTTTCTTATAAGGGTTCACAGGTCCATTTACCCGCTGACCCAAATCGTAACCAATTACTTTGATGATTTTTTCTACATCGGTCAAATGCGCTAAAGCTTCACGTGTGCGCACATCTTCAAACTTCGGGTTGCGCATGTTTATACCGAAATAAGTATACGCCATACTTAGTGGAGTAGCGAGTTGGAAATTTTCTTTTACTGAATCGCTCGTAAGCAATTGCTCCACGTAGTCTTTGCTCTTGATACCATACATTACATCCAGTCTTTTTCCTTTCAATGCGGTGAGCGCAGCAGTTTGATCTTTAATAGTGGTGTAAATCAATTTATCGGGGAAGGCTTGATAGGAGTATTCCTTATTATACTTTTCGCCCCACCAGTTTTTCTTTTTTACCAATACGATTTTTTGCCCTGTTACCCATTCTCCAAATTCATAAGGACCCGAACCAACAATGAATCCTTTTTCGCGTTGATATTTTTCGCTGTTATACTCAGTAGCGAATTCTTTCATCACAGGACTCTGCTCTACTTCTGCAAATTTGGTATTGATATCATTTATACTGAAACTATCCATGAGGTGTTTAGGGTCATAGATGTATTGCGGCATCACAAAAAATTCACCGCAGGTGTATTTTGCAAGAATGTATTTCTTGTTACAAACGATGGTAATCTTGCGAGGATTATCGGGATAGGTAATCATGTCACTAATTAATTCGAAGTACGGGCGAAACTGTTCGTTGCTGATAACCGGAGCGCGATACAGTTTCATAGAGAAGATGACATCTTTTGCAAGAATAGGTTCTCCATTATCCCACTTAGCATCTTCGCGAATTTCGCAAGTGTATTTCAAAATATTAGTAGCCGAATCGTATTCTTCTATAGGTAATGCCTTAGCCAAAATAGGTTCAAGCGTTAAGTTAGTTGGATTGGTTCCCCATAAACCCTGAAACATTTGTGCAAGGTAGTAACCTGCATCGGCACTTTGATAGTTGGTTGGGTTCAACATATCGGTATCACTCAACTCGTGAATGATAACTTCATTCTTCGCTTTTTTCTTTCCGCAACCGTATAAAACAAGCGCGGCTATAAAAAGCACAAAAAATCTTTTGCTAAGTAAATGTTTCATTGCTCTACTGATTTTTATTAGTGATTATTTTGAGGTGGGCAAACCTACACGAATTCCCATAAAATCAAAGCATTTGATTCGTGCCAGAAAATGAAATTTGCACCCATGAAAAAAGTATTGATTACAGGAGCCAGCGGACTAGTAGGAACTAGACTAAGCGCCTTGCTTTTGGGGAAAGGATATGAGGTAAATACCTTAGGAAGAAAAGTCAATCGTCCGAAGTCCGAAGTCCGAAGCCAGGCAAATTCATATGTCTGGAATCTAGAAAAAGGAGAGGTAGATGCGAAGGCATTCGAAGGAGTTTCTGCCGTAATCCATTTAGCAGGAGCAGGAGTAGCCGACAAAAGATGGAGCGATGAACGCAAAAAGGAAATTGTAGAAAGCCGTGTACAAAGCGCGAAACTGATTTTCGATTTTTTGAAGAAGAATAAACACGAAGTGAAAACTTTCATCAGCGCGAGTGCTGTAGGTTTCTATGGCGATTGCGGAGATGAAGTAGTGGCCGAAGAGCATAAAGCAGGCAAAGGATTTTTGGCAGAAGTTTGTAAGCAATGGGAGCAAAGCGCTAAGCAATTTTCAAAATTAGAAATAAGAGAAGTGCGATGCCGAATTGGAATTGTATTGGCAAAAGATGGAGGCGCGTTGCCTGAGCTTACGCGAACCATTCCTTTAGGGGTGGCTTCTTACTTCACTAAAAGCAAGCTCTATTATCCGTGGGTGCATATTGACGATGTGTGCGGCATTGTCATTCATGCGTTGGAAAATGAAAAGGTAAGAGGCGCTTACAACACCACAGCACCACAACCATTGCTCATGAAAGATTTGATGAAGCAAATTCTTGTTGCAAATAAATCGAAAGCTGTGCTTATGCCCGCACCAAGCTTTGCTATAAAACTGGCTATGGGCGAAATGAGTGAAATGCTTTTGAGTAGCCAGAAATGTTCTGCTGAAAAAATTTTAGAAACGGGCTACCCATTCAAATTCGGAGAGATAGAGAAAGCGTTAGCTGAAATTTATTCGAACTGACAGAGTCATTAGTATTTCTCGTCCTCAATTCTCTTTTTTAGTTTTTCCCAAAAGGAAATTGCGTTGTAGTCTTTCTTGTCGCGGGCTTTATCAATTTGCACATTGAGCGCACCCATATATTTCAGTTTAAGCGAACGACCATCTACCAGCATATTCATGGTGGCAATCAATTCTCTTTCTAAATTATAATACTGACCCCTGGCCACAAAAAGTTCGCGTGCAAAAGCAGTAAAATCTTTTTCACAAAAACGTTTGATAATATCGGTGTAAAGATTCTCCACCTTTTCTCCAGCACGTTGATGAATAGTTTCTAAGGCGGTGAGATATTTTTTATCTCCCGTTTTGAGATATAGGATACCGATTTTATCCAACAACATTTGACGGCAATCAAAAGTGTCGACAAAAATTCGATACGCGTTCTGCTGAATGAATGGAAGTTTTACCTCCACACTATCCATTAAAAAACAAGGATGATAGATGGGTTTTTTCGCCTGCGCAAAAACTGTTGCAGATAGAACAAGCGAGAAAATAAAAAGAAGAGTCGTTTGTTTTTTCATAAAAAAAGAGGGCTGCCATTCGGCAGCCCTTTATGTTTTTATTGACGTCCCTGAACATAGTCGTTCAGTTCATCGCTGCTTGAACTAAAGCTGAACACGTTGTTTATCTTGAAATAATTTTTGGGCTCAGTGCAATGGTCGTAAGCAAACTTGGCAAAGTCAAGTTTGGTTTCTTCAAAGCCAAACACTTTGCATATTTCCGAAATTTGGTTGGTGCTTAAACAATTGCTACCGGCAATTTGCTTAGCTGTTTTTAATTGTGTATCGGCAAAGCCTTGTCCTTTAATAGTAGAAAGTACATTCGAAAAATCTCCGCTGCTCATTGGGTATGCACCCACACAATCTACCTGAGCGGGTTGCTCGTGCACTACTTCTGTAGTGTGTGTGGTATGTGTAGTAGTAGTATGCGTAGTGGTTTGCAAAGTAGGATCGTTGATAGTTACGTTCATATTTATTCCCGCTACGTTAACGTTAGCGTCAACTGTATTGGGAGTAGTATGCGTGGTAGTAGTTTGTGTAACTGTAGTAACCGGTGCAGGATTTCCGTAACGAACCACAGTAACATTAGAAGCCGGTACATAATTTTGTTGCACAGGAATCATAGAGAAATAACGCAGTGTTACCTTGCCGTTGTTTTTGTCCTTTTTGATTTTATAGGTTACATCCATCATAGCTCCGTTGGCATCGGCAAGTTGGAGGTAATTCTTGTTTATCTCGGGAATGGTTTTGTCTTCGAAAATAATTTTGGCGTTGTAGTAAGGCTGTGGCAAATCTTCTACGCGCAAATTAGTTTGCGCTACATTATTTTCGCGTTCGCCATTAAGCACTAGAAAAAATTTGTCACCATCTTCTGAAAAAATAGTGAGGTTGGCAACGGGTTGAGGTTGTGCTAGCGCAATAAAAGCAACGAACAAGATGCTGAGAGTGGGTAGTAGTTTCTTTATCATATTATTTTGTTTGGGTGGCTTATTTCAAGAGCCGCGCCAAAGATGATTCAAAAAACTGTTTTTGCAAATTTTCGGAAACGGAACGAAACCCGTTTCTAAAATTTTTTGTTGGAAATACCATTAGGAATAATAAAAGTGGAAGTCGTATTCCCACACGCCCATTACTTTTTCAATGTTGATATTAATCATGATGTTCTGCTTTTTATCGCCAGAGCCTTTATACATTTCAAAATAAATTGGAATGCCTCCTTTTTCAATAATTCCGCCACTGCTAAAATCGTGTCCGGTAAATATTTGTTCTTTCCCATCTCCCATGTGCAAAGTGTAGGTGACCTTACATTCCTTCCTACCAATTGAGTTTTCAAGCTCTTTGATAAAATCGGCTGCAAAAAGAGTTGTGCCGGTCAATAAAACAAATGCGGTTAAGAGTAAATTTTTCATGTGTGAGCTTATTAGGTGTTTTTGAATAGAAAATCTAAACGTAATGAAAATTCGGAATAATCAGAAAGTCTCCACTTGTTTTAAATTCACCGCGTGCAAAAACAACGGGAAGGAATTCAACTCAACAAATACATTAGCTCATCGGGCTTTTGCTCGCGCAGAGAAGCCGACAGATATATTGAAGAAGCGCGTGTAACTATCAACAACGAAATTGCTTTGATAGCAGCGCGCGTGCAGGCAGGCGATGTGGTAGCGGTGGATGGCGAGAAAATAAAAATAAGCCGCAAGCAAAGTTTGTATATAGCTTTTCATAAACCACAAGGTATTACATCAACTACCGACCCCACCGACCGCAGCAACATTATTTATTTCATCAATCATCCGAAACGGATTTTTCCGATTGGCAGATTAGATAAAGATTCAGAAGGATTAATTCTACTGACAAACGATGGCGACATCGTGAACAAAATTTTGCGCGCAGGAAACGAGCACGAAAAAGAATACATCGTTACGGTGAACAAAGCCATGACTTCAGAATTTATAAAACGCATGTCGAGTGGTGTGCCTGTGTTTGGCGAAAAAACAAAACCGTGTATCGTGAGGCAACTCAGCAACAGAAGTTTTAAAATAATTCTCACACAAGGCTTGAACAGGCAGATAAGACGCATGTGTGAGTTTCTTGGTTACGATGTGCTTACCCTCAAACGCATTCGCATTATGAATATCAGCTTAGGAAATTTAGCTGTAGGTAAATGGCGCAATCTTTCTTTTCTCGAAACCGAAGAATTGAACAAAATGGTTTCGGGTTCCAGTAAAACGGAGGAGGCTTCGATAAGAAAAAAGAAGAAGAAATAATTACTCCTTCGGCAAAGGTGGAAGGTTATTGAGGTTAGTATGTTTAATGCGCGTTAAAAAACTTTCACGTTTGTTCAGCGGAACAAAATCTTTCACAAAAGCAGGAGCGGCATCAATTTTAGGCACAGGCAAATAAAATTTCTTCAACGAATCAACAGCTATTGGCAAAATACCCATATCGGGCAAATTGGTTTCAATAAATCCTTCGAGAAAAAACGCCTGATAAGGGTCTGCCGCTAACGCCACTTTTTTGAAACCAAGTTTTTGTGCCAGCAACCAACTGTAGTAAACATTTTCTTTTCCATGCTCGGCTTTTGTTTCGGAAAAAACATTTTGCGAAGGAACGCCCATAGCTTCGGCTATTAACTTCATTGCTTTCCCTTCTACATAAGGTGAGTAACAAGCCGCGCCAGAAAAAATAATATTCTTCGTTACACCGCGGTCGTAAAGAGTCTTCGCCCAAATTATGCGCGCATTAAATCCATTGGTTTGTTGTGTGGCAGTGTCATAAGCAATGCCCGGCACAATCACCACATCGTAAGGAGCATTTGGCAGATATTGTGCAGTCATGCGCTTAGCAATCTTAGTTACGTTGCAGGCACAAACTGAAACAAGAAGTACAACTACCGTTAATATTCGAAGCATCTTCATTTTTATTTTGTTCGCAAGAAATAAAATTATTCGACTAACCATTCCCTATCAAAAACTTTTTCGTTTCGGTATTCCATGTGCCGGTCAGGATTTTTCAATGGTTCAAAACCGGAATATTGATAAAGCCCTTGTGCATCTTTAGTAGCTAAAATCCATCTACGAAGGGTTTGTAAATCGGGATGCGCCATTACACAATTCATTAACCATTTCCCCAAACCATTTCTCTGATATTCGGGAAGCACATACACATCGCACAAATAAGCGAAGGTGGCGTAGTCAGTTATTAATCGTGCTAACCCCACTTGTTTTTTGTCTTCATACAAACCAAAACATAGGGAGTTAGCGCAGGCCGTCCTGATTTTTGTTTCTGAAATGTTTTTTGCCCAGTAACTTTCTTTCGAAAGATAATGATGCACGGCTTCGAAGTTGAGCAAAGTTTTGTCGGTCGAGATTTTGAATTTGTCTTTTGTCCATTCCATAAAATGAAAAGTAAAATAGTTTTTGCGAAGCAATTTAAATTCCAAAATTTTTATTTGCCAGCGCATATACATTGCGTTCTGCGCAGTTACACTTGTATCATAAAAACAAAAAACTATGATACCACAAGCACTTATAGCTAGGCATCCTGAGTTTGAACAAAAACTCAAAGAACTCGATTTGCTAAAAGCGGAATACGCCAACCAATGGAACAACCGACAGGTTTTAATGGAGTGGAGCAAACCGCATTTAGAAGCGCTCTACTACGCGCGTATTGGCGAACTGCAAATTGAGCTGTTGCAACTTCAAGCAGAAACATTCGCAGCCAAGCGCAAATTAGAGATGATGCAGGCGGCTATTAATCGCAACGAAGAAATTAATCTGCCTTACATCGAATTGATGGTGGAATTAGAAATGCAGGAGCAATTGAAAAAAATTGACGAAGAGATTTCAAAACTTGGCAAGGCAAAAAATCTTCTCGCAAATCTTGATTCGCCTAAACGCAGTGCTGAGCTACGAAAAATATTCCGCGAAATGGCAAAGGAACTTCACCCCGATATAAATCCTGATTTATCGGGCAGTGCAAAAAATCTTTGGAATGCAGCCACCAAGGCATATGAAGATGGCGACCTCGAAAGTTTACGCGCTTTGCGTTTGCTGGTTAGCGATGTAAAAAACAAAACAGAAGAGTTCACCAATGAAAATGTGTTGCTCACACAAATCAATTTACTGAAAGAAGGCATCAATCGCTTGTTAGAAGAAATCGAAAACATACGCACGGTGTTTCCATTCACTTTCGAAAAGCAAATAAATGATGATGCCTGGGTGAACGAACAACGAACAACTCTTAAAAAAGAAATGGAAGCCACTACACAACAAAAACTGCAATACGAAAATTCTGTTTCACTCATGATTCAATCGCTCGACTTATGAATTACTTACCATCCATAATTCCCAACTCGGGTTTATCTTCATTGCTTGGCAAAAATGGTTTAGCCACAGCCAATTTTTTCAACCGCGAAATTTTAGTGCTGCAATGTTTAGTAGCAGGAACTTCGTTCCGCAACATTCATAAAGTAGAAAGCCAATTAGTGCCACAAACAAAATTTACACTGCAACGCGAACCTGAAAACAAACATGATGAACTCGCCATTAAAGTTTTGCTGGAGGATTACCTTATTGGGTACATTCCGCGCGATAGCAATGAAGTTGTTGCTCGACTGATGGATTCGGGAAAAAAATTTCAAGCGGTTTTAGCAAAAATAGAATGGCAAGGTGCATGGGCAAGAGTAGATGTGAATGTATTGATGGTTGATTAATCGCGATTCATTTTATTTGCTTCATGACAAATGAAACAAAGAGAATTCTCCAATCTCCACGAGGCCCTGAACTTACCTGCAAAGGATGGGTACAGGAAGCTGTATTAAGAATGTTGCACAACAACCTCGACCCCGAAGTAGCGGAACGTCCCGAAGATTTAATTGTGTATGGAGGAATAGGAAAAGCTGCGCGCAATTGGGAAGCCTTCGATAAAATTGTGGAATGCCTTCGCGATTTAGAAGAAGATGAAACGCTTATTGTGCAGAGCGGAAAACCTGTTGGTGTTTTGCGTTCGCACAAAGATGCTCCGCGTGTTTTGATTGCCAATTCTAATCTGGTTGGCAAGTGGGCAACATGGGAACACTTCCGCGAATTGGAAAAGAAAGGATTGATAATGTACGGACAAATGACAGCGGGCTCCTGGATTTACATCGGCTCGCAAGGAATTGTGCAAGGCACTTACGAAACGTACCTTTCATTAGCGAACCAGCATTACAACGGAACACTGAAAGGAAAACTAAATGTAACCGCAGGTCTTGGCGGAATGGGTGGCGCACAGCCGCTTTCTATTACTATGAATGAAGGAGTTTGTCTGGCTGCTGAAATGGAAGAGTGGCGAATCAAGAAGAGAATTGAAACGCGCTACCTTGACAAATACACCAACAATATTGATGAAGCGATTGACTGGAGCTTAGATGCGAAACAAAAAGGCGAAGCCATTTCTATTGGTGTTTGTTGCAATGTGGTTGACCTCTTACAAAGATTGCTCGACAGAAATATTACACCCGATACACTCACCGACCAAACTTCTGCACACGATGAATTGATTGGCTATTTCCCTGAAGGGCTTTCTGTAGAGGATGCAAAAGTTCTGCGCGAACAAAATCCTGATGAATATTGTAATCGTTCACTTGATACAATAGCAAAGCATGTTCGGCAAATGTTGGAACTGCAAAAGCGCGGAGCCATTACTTTTGATTACGGAAATAATTTACGCGGACAAGCAAAGGATAAACGCGGTGTGATGAATGCGTTTGATTTCCCGGGCTTTGTTCCTGCATACATACGTCCGCTTTTTTGCGAAGGCAAGGGACCTTTTCGTTTTGTTGCGTTGAGCGGAGAGGAGAATGACATTTTTGTTTGCGATGAAAAACTCAAAGAACTTTTTTCAAACAATAAAGGTTTGTTGCGCTGGTTAGAAATGGCAAAAGAAAAAATTGCTTTTCAGGGATTGCCTGCCCGCATCTGTTGGCTCGGAATGGGTGATAGAGAAATTGCCGGTGTTGCTTTCAACGAATTAGTGAAAGAAGGAAAAGTAAAAGCACCTATTGTCATCGGTCGCGACCATTTGGATACAGGAAGTGTAGCTTCACCCAATCGCGAAACAGAAGCGATGATGGATGGCAGTGATGCAATTGCTGATTGGCCGATACTCAATGCGCTTATCAATACTGCCGGTGGTGCAAGTTGGGTTTCTTTTCATCACGGTGGCGGAGTAGGCATGGGTTATTCACTTCATGCTGGAATGGTGATTGTAGCCGATGGAACCGATGATGCCAAGCGCAGACTGAAAAGAGTTTTGCATAACGACCCTGCTATGGGTGTTATACGTCATGCCGATGCAGGATACGAAATCGCCAAAGCAACTTCAACCAAATTTGGTTTAGACTTGTAAGTAACATGAGCCTCGTACACCAATTTATTTTCTGGCTGCAACAACGAAGACTTGTAAATCTGCTTTTCGTTTTCGCCTACTTCTTCTTTATACTTTTCATGCACAATCCTCTTGTGCTTGTTTCTATGTGGGTGGAGAAACAGCTTTCACTCGAAGTTTACAACACAGTTATTGCGGGAGTTTTTCTTACACTGATTTTAGTGCTTGTTTTTTTTCTTCAAAAAAAACTGCGCGAAGAAACTGAAGACAGAAATTTAAAACTCGCTTATCTCTTCATCACTATCACCGCTATTCTTATCCACTCGCGCTTTATGTTCGATTCGAATATTGAGGTGATACATTCCTTTGAATATATCTTTCTCGTTTTTTTGATTTTCCCGTTCACGCGAAGATTCGGAGCAGCTATTTTATTTACACTTCCGTTTATGCTGTTCGATGAATGGTATCAGTGCTCTGTGCTTTATCCGTTCCTCGACTATTTTGATTTGAATGATATTATGATGGACACTTACGGTTGTGGATTTTCATTAACAGTGCTGATGATACTTGGTGTAAAAGGAGCAAGTAATGTGCAGCCGATTTGTAAGCGCCCAGAATTTATTTCACTCGTAAGTTTAGTGGTGCTGATTTTAATTGCAGTGAAACTTTGCTTCATTGCTTGTTATGCCAATGAAGTTTGTAGTAATACTTTGTTAGTGATGAATAAACGAATGGTGAGCGAGCCATTTTTCAGATTACATCCAACTCACCATCTTTGGTTTCATGTTATGAAACCTGCGGAAGCATTTATCTGCATTCCGCTGCTGCACATTTTTTATATGGGATTGGATTCTTTACGCAAGAACTCCGCGTGAAATTACAATACGTTGCACTTCACTCGTGCCTTCGTATATCTGTGTAATTTTTGCATCGCGCATTAAACGCTCTACATGATATTCTTTTACAAAGCCATATCCCCCGTGAACCTGCACCGCCTCAACTGTTGTCTTCATGGCCACTTCACTCGCAAAAACTTTTGCCATAGCACTTGCCATGTCGTAGTTTTTATGTTGGTCTTTTAGCAATGCCGCTTTATAAACGAGCAAACGAGCCGCTTCAATTTCAGTAGCCATATCAGCCAACTTGAACGCCACTGCCTGGTGATTGATAATTTCTGTTTTAAACGCTTTGCGAAGTTTTGAATAATCAACCGCCAATTCATAAGCACCGCTGGCTATTCCAAGTGCCTGCGCGGCAATTCCTATTCTTCCGCCACTCAAAGTTTTCATCGCAAATTTAAAACCGAAACCATCTTCACCAATGCGATTTTCCTTCGGCACTTTTACATCGTTAAATAAAAGTGTGTGCGTATCACTCGCGCGAATTCCGAGTTTGTCTTCTTTCTTACCTACGGTAAAACCAGGCATTCCTTTTTCAACAATTAAAACGTTGATGCCTTTGTGTCCTTTGGCTACATCGGTTTGCGCAATCACTAAATAGGTTGAAGCGCTGCCTCCATTTGTAATCCAGTTCTTGGTTCCATTCAACAAATAGTAATCACCCATATCAATGGCAGTAGTGCTTTGCGAAGTAGCATCGCTTCCTGCTTCGGGTTCGCTCAAACAAAATGCACCAATCTTTTCGCCCTTCGCCAACGGCACTAAATATTTTCTTTTCTGTTCTTCGGTGCCGAATGCTTCTAATCCCCAACACACGAGTGAATTATTTACGCTCATTAATACCGAACACGAAGCATCTACTTTCGAAATTTCTTCCATTGCAATTACATAACTGATGGTATCCATTCCGCCACCGCCATATTCAGGAGAAACCATCATGCCGAGGAAACCAAGTTCGGCCATTTTCTTCACTTGTTCTGCCGGAAATTTCATGTTGGTGTCGCGTTCAATTACACCGGGCTTGCATTCGTTTTGAGCAAAGTCGCGAGCCGCCTGGCGAATCATCAAGTGTTCTTCGGAGAGAGAAAAGTTCATGTTTTAAATTTTGTGCGGGCGAAGATAGAAGAGAACAATTGACAGCCAAACGCATTCGCTTTCGGTAAAAAAGTACAACACACACACGAATGTTTTTTACAAGCAAGCCATGCCGTTAATAATGATTACCCTTGCCCCGCAAAACAATACCATGAGTTCATTCAACAAAGAGCAAATGCTCGAAGATTTAAAAAACTGGAACACGATTATTCGCAAGTATCAAATGCCGAGTACGAAAGATGCGGTGATTCAACTCGCTAACAGTTTTAGCTTTTATATCGCGTTACTCATTCTGCAATTTTATTTGTACGATAAATCCATTTTGCTTTCGGCAGCGGTTGCCATTCTAAACGGATTTATACTCGGCAGAATTTTTATTATTCAACACGATTGCGGTCACAGCTCGTTTACAAAAAGCAGAACTGCCAACGATATTATCGGAACTATTTGCAGCGTGTGCACCCTGATTCCTTATAAGTATTGGGCGAAAAATCACAGCTTTCATCACGCGCACAACGGGCAATTGGAATTTAGTGATATTGGTGATATTGAGTGTCTTTCTACTGAACAATATGCAGCGCTGAATTGGAAAAAGAAGTTTGCCTACCGTATTTACCGCAATCCGTTTTATCTGTTCACCATTGGCGGATTTATTTATGTTGTCATTTACAATCGCTTCGCTTTTATGAATACCGATTTTTTTAAGAAGGTGCGCAAGAGCGTAAACATCAGCAACGCTCTTTTTATTGCCTGCTATGCCGGCTTTGCTTATTTGCTCGGTCCCGGAAGATTTCTGATTGTGCAATTCATTAATCTGCTTTTTTTTGGTGCGTATGCGCTTTGGTTTTTTTATATCCAACATCAATACGAACACATTTATAAAAGCGGGAAGGAAAATTGGAACTACGTTGTAGCTGCCATGAAAGGGAGCACTTATTACAAACTTCCGTGGATTGGTCATTGGCTCACAGGCAATATTGGTTTTCATCACATTCACCATTTATCGCCTGCCATTCCTAATTACAATTTGCCGAAAGCACATCGCGAAAATCCGATTTTCGAAAAGCATACCAACACCATTACCTTCTGGCAAAGTTTGAAAACCGTGCAGGCAAATTTGTGGGATGCACAGCGTCAGAAAATGGTTTCGTTTGGAGAATACAAACGCAACCGAAAGCAAAAGAGTTAGTAGCAACTAACTACTCTCTGTTCCTGCTATCTATATTAATTGTTACCGGCCCATCATTTATCAAAGTCACTTTCATATCGGCACCAAATTCACCGGTGCCGATTTTCTTTTCTAAATCTTTCTCTACTTGTAAAATAAATTTTTCATAAAGCGGAATTGCCACATCAGGTTTTGCTGCACGAATGAATGAAGGTCGGTTTCCCTTTTTAGTTAAGGCATGAAGTGTGAATTGTGAAACGAGGAGAATATCTCCAATAACATCTTTCACGCTTAAATTCATTTGCTCGTTCTCGTCCTGAAAAATTCGAAGGTTGACAATCTTCGCGCTCATCCATTCTAAATCTTCTTGCGCATCTGCTTCTTCAAAACCTGCGAGCACGAGTAGTCCTTTGCCGATGGAAGATTTTATTTTTCCGTCAATGGTTACAGAAGCTTCAATTACGCGCTGTATTGTTGTTCGCATTTTTGTATTTGTCTTTAAGCCCTCCTTCGGAGGGTTTGAGAGGGGCTGTTATTCCCAATGCTTATAATTCCCTTTATACTCCAGCATAATGTTCAGATAATTTGAAAATCTTTCTTCCGAAATTTTTCTATCCTGATATGCCTGCTTTACCGCGCAACCGGGCTCATGTTCATGCAGACAATTGTTGAACTTGCAGTTGTTCAGCACTTCACGCATCTCTATATAATAGTGCGAAATCTCTTCGGGTTTAAAATCCATAATGCCGAACTCGCGGATGCCGGGTGTATCAATTACGCTTCCGCCAAAATCGAGTTCGTGCATTTCGGCAAAGGTGGTGGTGTGCATCCCTTTACCGGTAATGCGGGAAATTTTTTCTGTTCTCAAATGCAAACGCGGCTGAACAGCATTCATTAAAGTTGATTTGCCAACGCCTGAATGTCCGGCAATGAGCGATGTTTTATTTTTCATCATCGCTTTTACATCATCAACATGTTCGTTTTGCAAAGCGGAAACAAAAAGTGTTTTGTAACCGATGTTCTCGTAAATCTTGGAAACAAATTCCTGCTTCTTTTTTCCTTTCTCATCAAGCAAATCCTGCTTATTAAAAATGATGATGGTGGGAATGTGATAGGCTTCGGCAGTCAATAGAAATCTATCAATGAATCCAGTTGATGTTCTCGGATTTCCCATGGTTACAATGAGCAATGCCTGGTCAATATTAGCGGCAAGAATTTGACGCGCACCTTTGTGCTTTGGCGAAGAGCGAACGATATAGTTTTCGCGCTCTTCAATTTCATCAATCACCCAACTATTATCTGCATCTTCTGAACTTACGGAAACCCTGTCGCCTACTGCAATCGGATTGGTGTCTTTCGTTTCTTCTAAACGGAAAATTCCTTTCAGACGAACCTTGAGAACATCGCCATCTTCGGCTTTTACTTCATACCAACTGCCGGTAGATTTTACAACTACTCCTTTCATTCGGTTACTTTATTATTTGAATGAACGGCTAAAGAAATTTCCATCAGCAGCCCGGGTTCCTTTTCTAAAATATTTCCTACTACTATAATATCTGCTCCGGCTTTGCAAATTTCTTCGGCTTGCTCGGCTGTGCGAATTCCTCCTCCAACAATCAGGGGAATGGAAATGTTTTTTTTCACTGCTTTAATCATTTCTGCGCTAACGGAATTTACGGCTCCGCTTCCCGCTTCTAAATAAATCAGTTTCATACCGAGCATTTCTCCGGCAAGTGCGGTTGCGACAGCAATGTCGGGTTTGTCGTTTGGAATGGGAACTGTTTGTGTGATATATGAGGTAGTAGAAATTCTTCCACCATCTATTAATAGATATCCCGTTGGAATGGTTTCGATGTTCGCTTCTTTAATAAGAGGTGCGGCAACCACATGTTGACCGATGAGGAATTCGGGGTTTCTGCCTGAAATTAAACTCAAAAATAAAATCGCATCTGCCTTAGCACTTAGCTGATAATTATTGCCCGGAAAAATGATGACAGGAATTTTGGAGTTTGCTTTGATGGCTTGAATGGTTTCTTCAAAACTATTTTCTAACAATAAACTACCGCCTACGAAAAAAAAATCGACTCGTGCATTTTTGGCTAACTCAATTAAAAGTGACAAAGAACTTTTGTTCTGTTTATCAGGGTCGATAAGGACTGCGAGTTGTTTGCTGGTAGATTTCAGTTTAGTATAAAGCATCACCGCAATAATACAAAAACTGTCACCCTTAACCACCCGAAAGAGGCGGCAGAGCCCTATACAAAAATAGATTGTCTCCCGCTATGCGCGATTTTTTTAGGTGTCCTGTAGAGACGATATTTTGGTAGTAGTAGAAATGAAAGAGAGAATCGAAGCCCCTCCTGATAAAACATACGGGATGAAACAAGCGGGGCGACATTAAAATTTATTCTGCTCGTTTTTATTAGCGATTGAAGATTAATCCCGATATCTATCGGGACAGAATGCAGATGTGAATACAGAAGATGTCCTTCTGCACGCGAATTCTCTTACACCAACTTCGTATAAGCCCTCATCCACCTGTCGGGCAGTTCGTTTTCAGTAGAAGCCAAATCGTAATCGCGCATAGAGCAAGGCACTATTTGCTGGCGACCAAAACGCTGCACATCACCAAACGGAAGTTCCATCCACCAGCGCTCAGTCTTTTTACTCTTCCAGAAAATAAGTTCGTGATTGGTATCATTCAGGTGAACGGTAAATTTCAAATGCTCATCAAGCGTAAGCGGATAATCACCCACACGGCTGTAGTATCCTTCAATAAAATACCAAATCATTTGCGCCACTAACTGAGTGGTTTGTCGGTTGTTGTCGTAGCCCGGGTTTACTTCATAAAGCCCGAGCGAAGTGAGTTTGTCGCTCAAGCCCGCATAGCGTGTAATCTGGCAAAGTTCTTCACCTGTAAAACCGTTTGGCGAAGCGTGTGCATGAGCAGGTGCATCTGCCTGACGAACAGAGGAAATATCAATGGTGAGCATATCGGCATCGCGCAAAATAGGTTCTGCTTCTTCCATGTTTGCACGTAGCAAACCAAGGCGGTGACAATCAAAATTTAAACTCTCTAAAGTTTCAATTGCTTTTGAATCGTTGAGGTAAGTTTGAAAACCGAGGTGTGAATAATTGAAAAGGTAATTAGGCGTGTGTGTAAAAATATTCATCACAAAATTAGAGCTGTCAATGTTTTTGCTTTCGCCTTCAATCATATCAATGCGCTCATCTACGTTCACTACATTGATAAGAGTTTGCAGATTTTTGTAACCAAGATATTGTCCGAAACTCAAATCGTGACTTCCGCCAATGATAATGGGAATTACTTTATGCGTAATCAATTCTAACATGACCGATGCAAGCGCGAAATAAGTATCGCGTGAAGTTTCACCGGGAGTTATGTTTCCTAAATCGAGAAAACGAAACTCTCTTTCAATAGGGGGCATATAGAGTTTGTAAAATTCTTTACGAATTAAATCGGGCGCCTTGGCAGAACCTGCGTTCGCTACGTTGCCGCGGTCGTCAGCCACGCCAATTAAGGCAATGTTGAACTGGCTGAGGTCAAGTTCCTTTCCTTCGTAAATAAAAACGTAGTTGCCTAATTGTGCAGGATTCAGTTCTGCGCCTTCGAGCAGATTATCCTTGTCAATGGGAGTGAGGAATTCGTATAGCATGAAATGAAAGTAGAGAATTGAGTAGTGAGTATTAAGTATTGCGATGAATACAAATGCACAGGATTATTGTTGAGTGAAGATTTACAAGGACGTTGAATTCTATTTCAGGAAATCTACTTTCGCCTGATGGAATATACCGACCTCGAAATTTTGTATGAAGACAACCACATTATAGCAGTGAACAAACCTGCCGGTGTTTTAGTACAGCCCGATAAAAAAGGCGATGCCGCACTTGAACAAATTTTGAAAGAATACATCGCGCATAAATTCGAAAAGCCCGGTGAAGTTTTTCTGGGCGTGTGTCACCGCATTGACAGACCCGTGAGCGGAGTTGTTTTGTTTGCGCGCACGAGTAAAGCGCTGGTTCGCTTAAACGAAATGTTCAAGAGTAAGGAAGTGAAAAAAACGTATTGGGCTGTGGTAGGCAACCGCCCCGAAAAGATGGAAGGGCACTTAGTTCACTGGCTGAAGAAAAACGAAAAGAAAAACATGTCACATGCGTATGATACCGAAGTGAAAGGCACTTTGAAATGCGAATTGGATTATAAATGGCTGAAGAGTATTGACAATTATCATTTGCTCGAAATCAATCCGCTCACGGGTAGGCACCATCAAATTCGTTTGCAGCTTTCAAAAATGGAATGCCCTATAAAAGGCGATGTAAAATACGGAGCACGCAGAGGTAATGGCGATGGCTCTATTCATTTGCATGCGCGAAAGGTGGAGTTCATTCATCCGGTTAAAAAAGAAAAAATAGAAATTACTGCACCTGTTCCCGATGAAGTGGTGTGGAAGGCATTCGCGATGTAGCAATTATTTTGCCGAAATCTGTTTTGCCCAGCGCGGCAACACAATCATTCCAAGAATTAGATAGAGGTAGTAGGAATATAGCCGCCACACCAAAGCAATAGCAGCAGATAAACCCACGGGCATAAACTCACAATTCAAAGCAATGAAAGAAAGTTCAGCCACTCCGCTGGCTCCGGGTGTGGAAGGAATACTCGTAAAAATCCACAACACATACTGGCGCGAAAGCGCAGTTAGAAAACTGAAATCGGTCACCGCAAAAGCGTAGAACAAAGACACGGCTAAAAGATAACGGCTCACCCAATTGATAAGCGTGGCTATTGACATCTTCACCCAGAATGAAAAGGGTTTGTTTTTAAACTCCTTGGCGGTGAGTTCAATTTCATCACCTATAAAAATGATTTTGCTCTTAAAACGCTCAAGAAATTTTATTTCAGCTAATTGATGAAAGAGTTTTTTTGTTGCATGAGGAAGTATGAAAAGCGCGGTGCCTAAAAACACACAAGCCGAAAGAATAAGCATGTAACCAATCCAAGCATAGTCCGCAAAACTTCTGATGCCCTGCATAATTACGTGACCATCTAAATCGGCACAGTGCGGAGAGAGCGTGAGAATTTGATTTCCAAGAAAAAGATAGAGCACGCCAAACACCACCACAAAAGCGAGGTTGTCAAAAAAACCGTTCAGCATTAACACTGCCACACTTTTACCCGAACTCATGCCGCTTTTAAAAAACAAGTAAAGCACAAAAGGCGTTACACTTATTTTAGGTGTAATGCAGGTGCCGAACTCCCACATGGTAATGGTCTGAAAAGTTTTGCGCCAGCTTAAAAAATTTCCGCTGCTCAATCGTATTTTATACATGAAGGCTGCATCGCGGCTAACTACGGTAAGAGCCGCTAATAACAAACCAATGATTAGCTTTTGTGAAAAATGAACCGAATGAAGCGCTTCGAAATTAAGATTGGTGGCGATGAGATAAATCGAAACGCTTACACCTATGGAAACCGGAAGCAGGATTTTCCATAAATTTATTTTCTGTTCGTTTTGGCTCACGTGCTAAAAATAAAAAAGGATATGCCTTCCGCTAATCATCTAAAACAAATTCTCCGTTGAACGAAGCAGAGATGGAACTCCTATGCTCATTACGTCAACTTGAAAAAAAATTACTGGTATACCGGATTGAAGATGATTTCGAAGCGCAGAAAATTATTAGCTCCCTGCTACACAAAATAAAGAACGCGAAATTTATTTCTTACTGACCTTTGGTTTTATAAGCCGTGCTTTTATCTTCGGCACACAATTAAAAACATGATACGTATTGCACATCACCATCATTCAACAATAGCCCAGCGAAATAATTGATGTTTTTGTGTAAGCAAAAAATAAATGAAAGCCCGCTGTAAACATCAGCGGGCTTTTTTAATTCAAAAATATGACTGAGAAAAAATTACGAATAGCTATTCAAAAATCGGGGAGACTGAATGAAGATTCGCTTAAACTGATTAAAGACTGCGGCATTGCCATCGATAATGGAGTTGACCAGTTGAAAGTAACGGCAAGAAATTTTCCATTAGAACTTTTCTTTTTGCGCAACAGCGATATTCCCCAATACATTGAAGATGGCGTGGCAGACATTGCCATTATTGGCGAGAACTTGCTGATTGAAAAACCGCATGAAGTAAAAGTGATTCAACGTTTAGGCTTTAGTAAATGCAAGGTTTCGCTGGCTATACCTAAAAACGAAAACTACACCGGTTTGAATTATTTTGATGGAAAGAAACTAGCTACTTCTTATCCTAATACGCTTCAACAGTTTTTGAAGAAGAATAACTTGAGTGCAGAGATTCATGAAATTTCAGGCTCGGTAGAAATTGCTCCCAACATTGGTTTGGCAGACGGCATCTGCGATATAGTAAGCACCGGTTCTACTCTTTTTAAAAATGGTTTGAAAGAAGTAGAAGTTTTGTTTCAGTCAGAAGCAGTTTTAATAACCGGCAAAATTTTAAGTGAAGAATCAAAGAACTTGTTCGATAAATTATTGTTTCGAATAAATGCGGTGTTGTCGGCACGCAATAACAAATACATTTTGTTGAATGCGCCCAACAATAAACTGCAGGAGATAATTGCTTTGCTGCCCGGAATGAAAAGCCCAACTATTCTTCCTTTAGCGGAAGAAGGCTGGAGTTCGATCCATTCGGTTATAAGTGAAAACGAGTTTTGGGATAAAATTGATGGCTTGAAAAAATTGGGTGCGCAAGGAATTCTCGTAGTGCCTATAGAAAAAATGGTTTCCTGATGCAGATAATTAAATATCCAAAGCAAAAAGATTTAGAAAAATGGTTGAAGCGACCTTCGGCAGATTTTGCTGCTATTGAAAAAACAGTGCAGCAAATTTTGAATGAAGTGAAGAAGAACGGAGATGCCGCTTTAAGAAAATATGCGCTGAAGTTTGATAAAACAACAGTGAAAGAGTTGCGTGTTACAGAGAAAGAAATTAAAGAAGCAACAGGACTAGTTGATAAGAAATTAAAGAATGCAATTGAAGTTGCCTATCGCAACATCAAAAAATTTCATAGAGCACAGAAGCTTGAAGAAGAAAAAATTGAAACTACTAAAGGCGTAGTTTGTTGGCGCGAAAGCAAAGCCGTACAAAACGTAGGTTTGTATATACCCGGAGGAACCGCACCTCTATTCTCAACCGTTTTAATGTTGGCTACCCCTGCAAGTATTGCGGGCTGCAAAAGAATTGTGCTGTGTACTCCACCTAATAAAGAAGGTAAGATTCATCCAGCTATTCTTTTTGCAAGTCAACTGTGCAACGTGCATGAAGTTTACAAAGTTGGTGGTGCGCAAGCTATTGCTGCAATGGCTTATGGAACAGAAAGAATTAATAAGGTTGACAAACTTTTCGGGCCGGGAAATCAATATGTAACGGTTGCCAAACAAATGGTTCAAAAAGATGGAGTAGCTATAGATATGCCCGCAGGACCATCGGAAGTTTTGGTGGTGGGTGATGAAAGTTGCGAACCGTCATTCGTTGCGGCCGATTTACTTTCGCAGGCAGAACATGGACCAGATTCGCAGGTGATATTTGTTGCGCTGAAAGAGGGTTTGATTAACAGGATTCAAAAGGAGGTGGAGCAGCAGTTGAAGGATTTGCCACGAAAAGAAATTGCTGTAAAGGCATTGCAACATTCAAAAATAATTTTGGTGAACGACAAAAGCGAAGCTGTTGACATCATCAATCAATACGCTCCTGAACATTTGATATTGGCGGTGAAGGATGAAAAGTATTTCATGAAAAATGTGGTGAATGCCGGTTCGGTTTTCATTGGCAATTATACCCCCGAAAGTGCGGGCGATTATGCCAGCGGCACCAACCATACTTTGCCAACTAATGGTTACGCAAGAGTGTATGGAGGCGTGTCGTTAGATTCTTTTGTAAAGAAAATTACATATCAGAAAATTTCACCGAAAGGAATTAAGAATATAGGAAGTGTGATTGAGGTAATGGCAGCGGCAGAAAATTTATCGGCACATAAAAACGCAGTGAGCATTCGTTTGAAAAAATTAAAGAAGAAGTAATGTTTGATGTAGAAAGTATTATTCGTCAGAATGTTCTGAACTTAAAGCCTTATTCATCTGCCCGCGATGAATTTAAGGGTGAGGCTTCCGTTTTTTTGGATGCTAACGAAAACAGTTTTGGTTCTCCTGTTCCCCTCCCATTAGGGGAAGGGTTAGGGGTGGGGCTTAACCGTTATCCTGACCCGTTGCAGAAAAAACTGAAAGAAAAAATCAGCAGTATAAAAGGTGTTCCACCTCAAAATATTTTTTTGGGCAATGGCAGCGATGAAGCTATTGATGTGTTGTTCCGAATTTTCTGCGAACCGAAAGTTGATCATGTAATTATCTGTCCACCTACTTACGGCATGTATGAAGTAAGCGCGAACATCAATGATGTAGAGGTTCGGAGAATAAACCTACTTCCATCTTTTGAGTTAGATGTAGAACGAATTTTAGAAAGCTTCGACAAACATTCAAAATTGCTTTTCATCTGTTCTCCCAATAATCCAACGGCTAATTCCTTTCATGCCGATGATGTGGAGTTGCTGATTCAAAAATTTGGGGGGATTGTGGTGATTGATGAAGCTTACATTAATTACTCGCGGCAAAAATCAGCCATTCGACTTCTTACCGAATATGAAAACGTGGTGGTGTTGCAAACTTTTTCGAAAGCTTGGGGCTTGGCTGCTTTGCGGTTAGGTATGGCTTTCGCTCCGCAAATTATTATTGATTACATGAATAAGGTGAAGCCGCCTTACAACATCAATCAGGCAACGCAGCAACTTGCTATCGGAGCACTTGATAATATTGATTGGGTGAATCAGCATATTCGCGAAACCATTGCCGGAAGGAAAAAGCTGGAAGATGCATTGCAACAAATTTCTTTAGTTCAAAAAATTTATTCTTCCGATGCAAATTTCATTTTAGTAAAAGTGAAAGAGGCACAGGCTACTTATGACTATCTTGTTTCGCTGGGTATTATTGTGCGCGACCGAAGTAAAGTAGCCTTATGCGAAGGATGTTTAAGAATAACCGTAGGAACAGAATCTGAAAACCGCGCTTTACTAAACGCGCTAAATAAATTTCAAGCATGAAAAAAGTTTTATTCATTGACCGTGACGGCACCTTAATTTTAGAAACCGATGATTTCAAAATTGAAAAATTTGAAAAGGTGGTTTTCTATCCGCAAGTATTTTATTGGTTGGGCAAAATTGTCCGCGAGTTAGATTATGAGCTGGCGGTGGTCACCAATCAAGATGGTTTGGGAACTCCTGATTTTTTAGAGCAAGATTTTTGGCCGGTGCAGAATTTTATTGTCAAAACATTCCATGATGACGGCATTTCTTTCGCTGATGTATATATTGATAAATCTTTTCCTCACGAAAACCTATCTACACGCAAACCGGGTACAGGTATGCTCACTAAATACTTTTCTACCGAATACGATTTGAAAAATTCATTTGTAATTGGTGATAGAATTACTGATGTGCAGTTGGCAAAAAATCTTGGTGCTAAATGTTTTTACCTAAACGATGGTCGAGGTCTTGGAGCTGCTGAAGTGAAAGACAATCAGGAAGAACTAAAAAAATCTATTGCTCTTGAAAGCCGAGACTGGGAGCAAATTTATAATTACTTAAAAGGCGGACCGCGACAAGCCACTCATTCAAGAAATACGAAAGAGACGCAAATAAATGTTGAACTGAATTTGGATGGAACCGGGAAGGCAGAAATCTCAACCGGTCTGAGTTTTTTAAACCATATGCTGGAACAAATTGCAAGGCACGGCAATATTGATTTGAAAATTTCTGCTAAAGGCGATTTGCAAATTGATGAACACCACACAATAGAAGACACCGCCATAACACTTGGTGAAGCGTTTGCATTTGCATTAGGAAATAAAAAGGGGCTTGAACGTTATGGATTTTGTTTGCCAATGGATGATGCTTTAGCACAAGTGGCCATTGATTTTGGCGGAAGAAACTGGATTGAATGGAAGGCAGAATTCAAGCGAGAAAAAATTGGAGACGTTCCTACCGAAATGTTCTTTCATTTCTTTAAGTCGTTCAGCGATACTGCCAAATGCAATTTGAATATTAAAGCAGAAGGTGAAAACGAGCATCATAAAATAGAAGCCGTTTTTAAGGCATTTGCTAAGGCAATTAAAATGGCAGTAAAACGCGACTTGAACAACCTTCAACTTCCCTCTACTAAAGGAGTGCTTTAATGAAACTGGTTGTTATCAATTACGGTGCAGGTAATACGCAATCGGTAAAGTTTGCTTTTCAGCGGTTAGGCATTACTCCTGTTTTATCGGATAGTAGAGAAGAAATTCTTTCAGCCGATAAAATTATTTTCCCGGGAGTTGGTCATGCAAAAGCGGCAATGGAAGTGTTGCGAGAAAAGGGTTTGCATGTTTTAATTCCACAATTAAAGCAACCGGTGCTTGGAATTTGTTTAGGTATGCAGTTGATGTGTAAGTTTAGTGAAGAAGGCAATGTAGATTGTCTGGGTATCTTCAATGAAAGTGTAAAGCTATTTGAACCAAAGTTGAAAGTACCGCATATAGGCTGGAACAAAACAGATGGCAATGATGACTGGTATTATTTTGTTCACAGCTATTATGTGCCTCAAAATGAATTCACCACATTGAGCTGCAACTACATCACCCAATTTTCTGCGGCTATTCAAAAAGAGAATTTTTCTGCGGTTCAATTTCATCCTGAAAAAAGTGGCCAGGCCGGAGAAGATTTTTTGAAAAAATTTATTGAAGCGTAATGGAAATAATTCCTGCCATAGACATTATAGACGGAAAATGTGTGCGCCTTTCACAGGGCGATTACGCGCAGAAGATCATTTACAATGAGAATCCATTGGAGGTTGCCAAACAATTTGAAGCAGCCGGTTTACAACGATTGCACTTGGTAGATTTAGACGGAGCAAAGGCAAGTCATATTGTTAACTATAAAACTTTGCAAACAATCAGTTCGCAAACAAAACTCAAGATAGATTTTGGTGGAGGAATAAAAACCGATGAGGATATAAAAATCGCTTTCGATTCAGGTGCACAACAAATTACTGCGGGAAGTATTGCTGTTAAATCGCGCTACACTGTTTTGCGTTGGCTAGATAAATACGGAGCAGAAAAAATTATTCTGGGAGCCGATGTAAAAGATGAAATGATAGCAGTGAGTGGATGGCAGGAAAACAGCAACATCAATCTCTTCGGATTTTTGAAAGATTATGTGGCTCATGGAATTCAGTATGTCATCTGCACCGACATAGCAAAAGATGGAATGTTGCAAGGCTCTTCGATTTCTCTCTATAAAAAAATTCTTCAACAATTTCCATCTCTAAAATTAATTGCAAGTGGTGGAGTAAGTGATTTAAATGAATTGAATGTTTTGAGCGAAACCGGTTTACACGGAGCAATTATCGGGAAGGCGATTTATGAAGGGAGAATTTCATTGGTAGATTTGTCAAAATTTAATTGAGTGTTAGCCAAACGAATTATTCCATGCTTAGATATTAAAGACGGGCGCACCGTAAAGGGTGTGAACTTTGAAAACCTGCGCGATGCCGGTGACCCGGTGGAGCTTTCAAAAATATATACAGATGAAGGGGCAGACGAGTTAGTGTTTTTGGATATTACGGCTACACACGAAAAAAGAAAAACGCTTGTTGCTTTAGTGGAACGGATAGCTGCCACCATCAATATTCCCTTTACTGTTGGCGGTGGAATTTCGACTGTAGAAGACGTCTATGCTTTACTTCAAAGTGGGGCAGATAAAATTTCTTTGAATTCGGCAGCAGTCCGAAATCCGAAATTGATTTCGGACATTGCTGAGAAATTTGGGAGTCAATGTTTGGTGTTGGCTATAGACGCGAAACAAACAACGAATTGGAAAGTGTATTTAAACGGAGGAAGATTAGAAACTGAACTAGTTTTGTTTGAATGGGCAAAAGAAGGAGAGCAACGCGGAGCTGGTGAAATTCTCTTTACTTCTATGAACCATGATGGAACAAAAAATGGTTTTGCGAATGAAGCTTTGCAGCAACTTTCAGAAACGGTCAATATACCGGTTATTGCTTCTGGTGGCGCTGGAACGATGGAGCATTTCTATAATACGTTTACCTATGGAAAAGCAGATGCGGCTTTAGCTGCCAGCATTTTTCATTTTAAAGAAATCGGAATCAACAATTTGAAAAACTATTTACATCAAAAAGGAATAACAGTAAGATTATGAAGATAGATTTTGCCAAAGGGAACGGACTCGTTCCTGCCATTATTCAAGATGCTATAACCAATAAAGTTTTGATGTTGGGCTTTATGAACGAAGAAGCTTTTCAGAAGACACAGAACGAAAAGTGCATTACTTTTTTCAGCCGAACAAAAAATCGTTTATGGACGAAGGGCGAAGAAAGCGGCAACTATCTGAATGTAGTTTCTATGCACATAGATTGCGACAATGACACGCTTCTCATTAAGGTAAATCCGGTTGGTGCAGTTTGCCATACTGGTGCTGAAACATGCTGGAATGAAAAAAATGGAAAGGATGAATTGCGTTTTCTTTTGGAGTTAGAGCAAACTATTGAAATTCGGAAAAATTCTCCTGCTCAAGACTCATATACTTCAAAGCTCTTTGCAGAAGGCATTAATAAGGTTGCGCAAAAAGTTGGTGAAGAGGCAATAGAAATGGTTATAGAATCGAAAGACAGCAACAATGATTTATTTCTAAATGAATCGGCAGACTTACTCTTTCATTACTTGATATTAATTCAAGCAAAAGGCTTCAAGTTGCAAGATGTAATTGCGAAACTTGAAGGCCGGAAAAAGTAAACGAGTAAATCCCCTTTCCGCTGAAACAGACGGAATGAAACAAAAAAAAAGGGGACTTTAGTGGCCAATACAAAATACAAACAGCCCATTTTCTAGTGGGCTGTTTGTATTTAAAGTCCTCTCCTTGGGAGAGGATTTAGGAGAGGTGATTTCAATGATGACTATGGTCGCCATGTTCGTGAACATGACCATGTTCTAATTCTACCTGATGTGCTTCGCGTACTTCAACAATCTCTCCGCTGAATAAAAGCGGTTTGCCTGCAAATGGATGGTTTAAGTCAACGGTTACTTTATCGAGAATGATATTTACGATTCGTCCTTGAAAAGGATTTCCGTTTTGATCCTGCAATGGAACTACGTTGCCAACGAATAACATTTCATCCTGCACTATTCCATCAACGGCAAAAACATTTTTGTCTAATTGAATTACGGCCTGCTCATCATATTCACCATAACCATCTTCGGCATTCAATTGAAAGTTGAATTGGTTTCCGGCAATTAAACCTTCGAGGTTTTTTTCAAATTTATCTAACACATTTCCGTGACCGAATAAAAACGCAAACGGATTCTCTTTGTCCGTTGCATCTACTACTTGTCCGTTTGGTTCGTTTCTTAATTCATAGGTCAATTTAACCACAGTATTTGGCGCTGCTTTCATCTTTATGTTTTGTTTTTTGAGTGAGGAAATTTGTATGAGGCGGGAAGATTTCAGCAGTGAAAACGTTCGGTTCTCTTACAAAATCAAAAGTAGAATTATTCTTTAGAAATCAAATTGCGCTATGCAATCGGGCACAACTCTTCACTCTTCTGCCAGAGCTGTTTGCCGAGTTCTTTATCTAATGCTAGCGCAGCGGCTTTTTTCACTTTGCACTTATCGAAGTAATTTCCCGTAACGCCTTTTACTTCCGGTGATGAGGCGAGATACACTGAAGTCTTTGCGCCATCTTCAACACTTATTGCTCCTAAGGTTACAATTGACCAGAACAAACCGGAATACCAAGAAGCATTTTTATTTCCAATTTGTGTTTTCACAAAACCCGGATGCAAACTATTTACAGTTACGTTAGTCCCTTTTAATCGCTCCGCCAATTCATTGGTGAATAGAACATTGGCGAGTTTGCTTTGCCCATAAGCCTTCATTACGAAATAGCTTTTGTTCTTAGTGAACGATTCAAAATCTATTTTGCCTTGGTAGTGCGAACCCGAAGCTACGTTTACTATTCGTGCGTAGTCAGATTTCTTGATTGAATCAAGCAAAAGATTGGTGAGCAAAAAATAAGCGAAGTGATTAGTGGCAATGGTCATTTCCAAACCATCTTCACTCAATGTAAAATCAGAAAAAGTTCCGCCTGCGTTGTTGATAAGCACATCAATTACACTCATTTCGTTTTTGATTTCAGAAGCCAATTGCCGAATTGACTTTTGCGAAGAAAGATTAGCTACAAAATATTTGATGTTCTTGTTTCCGCTTTCAGCAACAATTGTTTTTACCGCTTCTTCTGCTTTGTCTTTTCCGCGCGATACGAAATAGACATTCGCTCCTTGTTTTGCCAACGCAATAGAAGTTGCTAATCCTATTCCCGCGTTTCCTCCTGTAATAATTACGTTTCTGTTCTTCATAAAATGGATATGAGTTTTTCTTTTGGTGAAATAAATTTGCCTATGCTTTCTAACTGAAAATTGTTTTTTGCCGCCAGCGAAAGAAATTCTTTTTCGCTCTGTGCATCAACAGCAATCAAAAGTCCTCCGCTCGTTTGCGGGTCGCAAAGAGTGAGTAATGATTCACTTCCTATTCCCTGCACTTTGCTTTCGTAAGCTTTCCAGTTTCGCATCGTATTGTCAGCGTAGACGAACTTGGCGCACAAATCTTTTACGCCATTCATCAAAGGAACTTTTGCGTAATCAATTTCAGCAGAGAGATTTGCGCCCTCGCACATTTCAATTAAGTGACCGAGCAAACCGAAACCTGTAACATCGGTAAGTGCATGAACGAATTCTTGCTTGCCTAATTCCTCGCCAAATGTGTTGAGCGCACACATGGAATCAACCGCATGCTGAATTTCATTTTCAGAAAGTATTTCTCTTTTCAACGCAGTGGCCAACATTCCTGTGCCGAGTGGTTTGGTAAGAAAAAGCAAATCGCGTTCGCGCGCAGTAGAATTCTGTTTCAGATTTTTTACAGGAACAATTCCGTTAACTGCTAAACCAAAAAACGGTTCGGGCGAATCAATGGTATGTCCGCCCGCGAGAACAACTCCTGCCTGCGCACAAATACTTTTTCCTCCTGCAATAATTTGTTGCGCAATGGATGCAGAAATTTTTTCTGTCGGAAAACCAAGAATAGCAATGGCAAGAAATGGTTTGCCTCCCATAGCATATACATCACTCAACGCATTTGTTGCAGCAATTTTTCCGTAGGTAAAAGCATCGTTTACAATGGGCGTAAAAAAATCAACTGTGCTAATGAGTGCGGTGCTGTTTCCTAAATCATAAACAGCTGCATCGTCTTTTGTTTCGTTACCCACGAGCAAGTTTTCTGACTGAAAATTTTCTCCGGTATTCTTTAATATTTCTTCAAGAATAGCTGGAGCAACTTTACATCCGCATCCGCTGCCGCGACTGAATTGTGTGAGTTTTACTTCGTTCATTTATAAAAACGAAAGTGTGTTTTTCTTTTTGCATTGTTCAATTGTCATTGAATTGTAAAAAGATGAAGATTTTTGAAAAAAATGACAATTCTATGACAACAAGTTGGTGCCGTTGCCTGTATGTTTGACCTAAGGTTAGGTTCCTTAAAAAACAATCAGCTTTGAACTAATGAAAACACGGTTGGTTGTACTCCCGCTCGAAAGAGCGGGAGTTTTTTATAAAACGATTTGTAATTTATTTCCCGCTATTCTCCGTCAACGTTTTCTCTCCATCATCATTTGCCTGCGTGCGCGCTTCGCGGTTGCAAACATTATAACTCCATGTGCCTTTGTAGTTTCCACCATTTGCCCAGGTATAAACGCCCGAGCCGTGCATCATGCCGTTTAAAAAATCGCCTTCGTATTTATCACCCTTCGCTAAAATAAAAGTGCCTTTGCCCGTGCGGTTGTTGTTTGCGAACTCACCTATGTAAACATCGCCATTGGCAAAACTAAATTTTCCGAAACCTTCTTTTTTATCACTCGCAAAATAGCCTTCAAAAAGATTTCCATTGCGGTAAGTGTATTTGCCTTTTCCAACTTTTGATCCGTTAATCAAATTGCCTTCGTACACATCTCCATTGGCATAAAAAAGCTTTCCGCTGCCTGTCATTTTATCGTGTACAAACTCACCTATTAATCTATTCCCGTTCGCATAGGTATAAGTGCCTTGCCCGTGCATTTCGTTATTGATAAACGCTCCTGAATATTTATCGCCATTCACAAATTCGTAAATGCCTGTGCCGTGCATGCGGTCATCCTTCCAATCGCCATAATAAGCCGAGCCATCGCGAAACCCGCCTCTGCCTGTACCGTTGCGTTGGTCGTTTTTCCAATAGCCCGTGTAAATAGAACCATCATTCATTTGCGCTTTTCCATAGCCATCCATCTTCCCGTCTTTCCAATCGCCTTCATAGGTTCCGTTTAAAATTATTATAGAGGAATTTTGAGCCGATAAACCAAGCGACAAAAAAAGTAGAAGTGAAATTGTGTGGTAAATTTTTTTCATAGTCCCTATACAAACGCAACTTTAAAACCGGTTGTTTCGCCAATAGTGACGCATACAAAAAGCACCATGGAAAGTATATGTTGTAGCTTGTGTAAAATGAAATGCATTACTCTCTTTTATCTTTTGCCGATGCGCGAATTTTTATTTTAGCGCACTTCAAATAATTATTCGAAACGCAAATTATGTTCAGTCAGTTAGAAAACTTAAAGGGAAAATTTATGGAGTTGGGCAAAACGCTCAGCGACCCTGCTGCCATGGCCGATATGAAACGCTATGCACAACTCAACAAAGAATATCGCGAGTTAGAAAAAGTGGTGAACATGTATGAGCAGTATCAAATGGTGCAAGGCAATATTGACACCAACAAACAAATCATCAATACAGAAAGCGATGAAGAGTTTCGCGACTTGGCAAAAAATGATTTAGCGCAATTGGAAACGGAGAAAGAAAAGATAGAGGAAAACTTAAAACAATTATTGGTTCCTAAAGAACCCGAAGACGAGCGCAATGTGTTGTTGGAAATTCGCGCAGGAACAGGTGGTGATGAGGCCTGTATTTTTGTAGGCGACCTCACGCGCATGTACACCCGCTATTGCGAAACGCTCGGTTGGCAGGTGGTAACCGCAAGTGCGAGTGATAGCGATACCGGTGGCTACAAAGAAATTGTGATGGAGATAACCGGTGAAAATGTTTATGGCAAATTAAAATTTGAAAGTGGTGTGCATCGCGTGCAGCGCATACCGTTGACCGAAGCTAAAGGGCGCGTGCACACATCGGCAGTTACGGTGGCGGTATTGCCCGAAGCCGATGAAGTGGAAGTGTATATTAACCCTGCCGACATTCACATGGATGTGTTTCGTGCATCGGGCGCGGGCGGCCAGCACGTAAACAGAACAGAGAGTGCCGTGCGTTTAACGCATTTACCCACGAACACAATCGTAGCATGTCAGCAGGAACGTTCGCAACACAAAAACCGGGAACATGCCATGAAGATGCTAAAGACAAAAATTTATGAAAGCGCAGTGCGCAAACATGAAGATGAAATTGCTGCGCGCAGAAAAACGCTAGTGAGCACAGGCGACCGTTCTGCAAAAATTCGTACGTATAATTATCCGCAGGGAAGAATTACCGACCACCGCATTAACGTAAGCGTTTACCACCTCGATGCTTTTATGAATGGTGAAATTGGCGAAATGATAGACGGGCTTGCAGTAGCCGAACAAACAGAAAAGCTGAAAGACAGCAACGTGATGGTGTAAGTGTGCTTTGCGCAGATTCAAATCTTCTTTTCCTTCTCAAATAATTTTACGATGCGCTTGCTTACAATAATCTTCTGCCTTTTTGCTTTTACTGTGAATGCACAGGATGGAAACAAATTTCACCTCAATCAAATTCAAACCATAGGCAGCCACAATAGCTACAAGAAAAAACCCGATGAAAAAGTTTTTTCATTTCTTCTAAAATTTAAAAAACGGTTGGGTAATGATTTAAATCCCGAAGGAATTGATTACGGACATTTGCCTTTCGATTCGCAGTTCAATTATTATCCTGTCCGTGGTTTAGAAATTGATATTTATAACGACCCGAAAGGCGGCAGTTTTTATAAGCGTAGAATAAATGCTTTTGTGCATGGGGTTAAACAAAAATCGGGTATTGAAGAATTGAAAAAACCCGGCTTTAAGGTGCTGCATATAAAAGATGTAGACTATCAAACCAACTACTACAGTTTCAAACAAGCCTTAACCGCTGTAAAAAAATGGAGCGATGAACATCCTAAGCACCTTCCACTTTTTATCAATGTAGAAACTAAAGGTGATGGACCAGGAGATGTCAGCGGCTTGCTTCGCTTTTTCGGATTTAAGCGAAGTATAAAATTTGATGCCGCAGCTTGTGATTCGATAGATGCAGAAATTAAATCTGTTTTCGGAAACGATTTGAAAAGCATTCTAACCCCCGATAAAATTCGCGGCAATTATTCTTCGCTCAACGAAATGGCAATTCATAACGATTGGCCATTACTTGATAGTTGTAGAGGCAAAATCATTTTTATAATGGAGGGCGATGCAGAAAAAACTTATCCGGTTGGTCATCCTTCGCTACAAGGCAGGGCCATGTTTTATTATGCTGAACCCGGAAAACCCGAATGCGCCTTTGTAATTAGGAATGGCGCAAAAAGCGAAAAACAAGAAATAAAAGAGTTGGTGAAAAAGGGATATATCGTTCGCACCCGTGCCGATGGCGATACCCGCGAAGCACGAGAGAACGATAGTACTTCGCGTGATGCTGCTTTTGAAAGTGGGGCTCAAATCATTTCTACCGACTATTATAAACCAGAATTACGCTGGAGTAATTATAGGGTTAGTTTTCCTGCCGGTAAAATTGTACGGTCTAATCCGGTGAATGCTCCCATTGGTGTAAAAGAATTTGAAATAAAGGAGTAGATAGCTCCACATACGAAAATATTCCCATCTTATTTTTGCCCGCGAAAGAATTCTATAAAATTGAAACTGCACCTTATCTTCGGATACAATTCAAACCACTATGAAAAAGAATTTACTCCAATTTAACATTGCGCTAACTGTTGCGCTATTTGCTTTGCTTGCTGTGAGTAGCTGCAAAAAAGAAACCACTCCTACTACTACAACCAATACAACAACTGCTACCACAGCGGAATATTTTTTACAGGGAACTTTTGATGGCGCACCCGTAACATTAGAGGGAACGCCTGAAGCATTTACTACTTCGCTTGATTATGTAGAGCACGAAGCAGAACACCACGGCCACGATGCAGATGGTGATGGTGATGATGACGATGATGACGATAATGAAAACACACCGCTGGTAACAGGAACTAGGTGGACAACAACCGATGGCGCAAATGCAGTAAGAACACACGGTTCCATAGAAGTTCGAAAAGTGGTGATTCGAGTTTTTATTGCTCCAATGCCTACCAACCAATTGCATTTCGATATGCTTACACCAAGGACCTTCTCGTTTTTTGATGGTGTTACAAATACCGATGGTGCCTATATAACTTTTCGCGATGGCAGTGGTGTTCTTTGGACTTCAACTGGCGATCAAACAGGAAGCACCATTACTATTAATTCGCGTGGTGAACTCGTAGGCACGTCCACAAAGTTTGCAGGAACTTTTACGGCTAAAATGTATGATGGAAATGGAAACGCTAAGGTGTTGAGCAATGTAAGCTTTGCCGGATTAGCAGGTTTATAAATTTCATTGACAAATAATATTGAAAGGACATTGGCTCCTTTTAATTTTTAGGAAAGCGAAACTATTTTTTTCATGCCCCGTAAACCAAAGCACCTTCAATCCAAACGCGTATGAAAAACATCGACCCAACCCTAGTGCCCCACTGGCCTATAGACGAAAAAAAATAACGATTGCCTAAAGCAATTAGAACTCTCAATTACCCGCGTAAGAGCCGTAACTCTTAGTGCGGGTTTTGGATTTTTATAGGGTAAGCTTTTCTTTATTTAGCCTGTCTTGAATGTTCCAAAGAATAAATGCTCCTGCAAAACAAATAGCGGACATAAGCGCAACGGTGTAAATTATATTGTCGCCTTTATGAAAAAACGGGAGTGTGAAAAGACCGATTAAACAGAGCCGAAGAAAAACGTTGATCACAAAAAAAATACTCCCTGCCCTTCCAATTACAAAATTGGGCACATGGTGAAACAAGTACGTAATGCGTTGAATTCTAACAGCGGCATTACAACTACCTATCACAAAGTTGGCAAGAAAAAACAGTAGCAATATTTTGTTGAACACCATTACAGAATACATTAATCCTGCAACCACACTTAACACTATTATGCCGCGCACCGCATTCTTCTCTCCAAAAATTTTTGTGGTAAGAAATCCAGCAAGCAATGCACCAAATGAAAAAGCCATATCGCCAAAGGCATAAACATCACCGCCTTGTTTAAGAAATGTATTGACATAAACAGGCTGCACATACGTACCGAAAATAAGAATGGTCAAAAACACAAGCAGCGAAGAATTTCCAAAATGAAAAATAGCTGGGTGTTTTTTTAGAAATCCCAATCCCACCTTAATTCTTTCACGCAAGCCGGTCGTATCAACTTTAATTTCTGCAACTGAAAAAGATCTAATGTTATAGATAATGACAAAGGCAATTAAATAGGTAATTGCATCAATGGCAAAGATTTCGTGAATTTTCCAGGCGCTAAAGCTAAACGGCAGTGAAATATTAAAACCAAAAAAATTGACTTGATGGTCAATGCCGGTTAAAAGAATGGCGGCAAGAGCACCGGAAATGGTGAAGGTAAGTTGCCCTTGAATTTCGAGAAGCGAAGTAATGCGTTGATAGTTTTCTTTCGAAGTTATTTGCTGCGCATAAGCATACAGATTTGGAAAGTGAATGTTGTAAATGAAAGCCGTTGTAGCAAAAACACTTACCACTAAAAACCAAGGCAACGAATTGTTTTGAAACCCAATCAATGCAATACTCGACAGAATAAACAGACCAACGATATTCATAACCAGAAAAATTTTCCTGCGGTTGTATTTGTCAATGAGTGTGCCTGCATACAAACCCCAGACCAACGAAATAGCTGTAATAACAAAATACGCTTTGCCGAAAAGTTCTTCGCTGTGAATAATGCTGGTGAAGTACCAGGGAATGGCCAGCATAGAAATGCCCTGCGAAATTCCGGAGATGGAGTTTGCGAGAAGCAGAAGATAAATGGCGCGTGAGTTTTTCAATTGCTATTTTCGAAAGGCGTGAAGCTAAAAGAAATTGAAAGCCGATGTCGCGCTGAGCTTGTCGAAGCGCATCCTTTGACAAGCTCAGGATGACAAACTTCTTTATTCGCCAAACAAATATGACTTCAGAAGAAAAAGAAATTTACGAAAAGCTGTGCAGTTTTTGCGCGTATCAGGAACGATGCGTGCATGATGTGCAGCAGAAATTGTTTAAGCTGAAAATTGACAAAGCTGATTTTGAAAAATATTTAGTTCAACTACAGGATGACAATTTTTTGAATGAAGACCGATTTGCAAAAGCGTTTGTTTCGGCTCATTCAAAAAAGAAATGGGGGAAGGCGAAAATAAAATCGGCATTGTATACAAAACGCATAGGCGCAGTGGTTATTAAAAAGTATCTCGATGATTTGGATGAAGGTGATTATCGGGCGCAAATAAAAACTGCCGCAGAAAAAAAGTGGCGAAGCATTAAAGGCAAAACCGAGCGCGACAGAAAAACAAAACTGCTTCGGTTTTTATTGAGCAAGGGTTATGAAATGGGTTTGGCTTCGGAAGCCGTGAAAGAGGTGGCGGGGAAGTAAATAAAACTTACTTGGCCTTATTTCTCAGTTTCTTTTTTTATAAAAATTGCGCTAAAGAAACTTCCTGCAACTGCACCGCACGCATTAGCTAGCGCATCTAATATATCGAAGTGGCGGTCGGTGGTAAATAATTCCTGCATTACTTCTACCGCAAAACCATAGACGGAAGTGAGGAGTAGAATTTTCAATAGCACTTTGGAATGCAGAAACGGAAATGATTTTTTTTTTCGCCAGCCGTAAACCATAAGCACCGAAAGAATAAGATACACACCAAAATGACCAATCTTATCAAACTCCCAAATAGTGAGGCTCGGAAGTTCGCGGCCCGGCATAAGACACAAGACCAAAATAAAAACCGCCCAAAGTATGGACGGTGTATTGTATTTGAAGAAGGAAGCCAATTCGGAAATTTGAAAATTTGAAAATTCGGAAATCGAATACAATGCTATTCGTGAGCTATCGAAAATTTCATTTTTCAAATTTCCGCCTCGTTGAGAAAGCGGGATGAAACAAATTCTCACATTCTCGAATTGAATTTACGCGCCTATGTGTTTCTTATATGCTTCAACATCCATCAATCCATCTAAGTCCGCAGGGTTGGTAAATTCAATTTTCACCATCCAGCCGCTGTTGTAAGGGTCTTTGTTTACACTTTCCGGATTATCGTTTAGTGCAGTGTTTTGCTCCAACACTTTTCCGCTTACGGGCATAAACAAATCGCTCACTGTCTTTACGGCTTCTACTGTTCCGAAAACTGCCTCTTTAGCTACGGTTTCACCAATGGTATTAATATCTATATAAACAATATCGCCCAATTCTTTTTGTGCAAAATCGGTAATGCCGATAGTGCCGGTGTTACCTTCTACTTTTAACCATTCGTGCTCTTTGCTGTATTTTAATTCTGCCGGAAAATTCATGCTGCTGTTTTTATTTTTTTGAATGGACGAAAGTATAAAATCGTAGAGGTTTTAAAAATGCAAGACTTTGTTACGTGGAATGAAGTATCCCTAGCTTCAAAAAAATTTAGCAGCTGCTGTTGCTAGCGGAAAAATCTATTTCACTCCCTTCAAAAAATCGCGAATGTCGAAATATGATTGCATGGAAATGGGGGCAACACCAGGCAAATTGAAAAAACCATGGAACAAATTTTTGTACTCTTTGTAAACACCGCCATTGCCGCCAGCTTCTAATTGCTTGAAATATTTGTAGCCATCATCAACCAGCGGATCAAATTCGGCAGTGAGTATAAAAGCAGGAGCAAGGTTTGCAAAATCTGTTTCGTAACAAGGCGAAACAGCGGGATGGCATTGGTCTTCTTTGCGCGGAGTGTATTGGCTTTGAAACCAAAACATAGTTTCTTTCTCCAGCAAGTAGCCATGTCCCTTTCTGTCAATAGAAGGATTGTTCAACTTACCATCAATCCACGGATAAATTAAAACCTGCGCTTTAAGCGGCACGTTTTCTTTTTTGCAACAATGCGCCATGCAGGCAGAAAGATTTCCCCCTGCACTATCACCTGCCACAACTAAGTCATCAGGATTGCCGCCATAGATTGAAATGTTTTTCCGCACCCATTGAATGGCAGTAAAGGCATCGATATGCGAATGAGGGAAAGAAAATTCTGGAGCTAAACGATAATCAACGGCTACCACAATGCAATTGTTGGTCTTGCATAATCTTCGACAAACATTATCGTGGCTCGTTAAACCATAAAGAACAAAACCGCCACCGTGGTAGTAAATGATAACGCGCTGATTGGCTGAGTCGTTGTTTTGATAAATGCGAATTGGAACGCCATCGGCATTTGCATCAGTAACTTTTTTTACCGCTACGTGCTTATCGAAAAGCAATGTGCCTAACCAGGCAGCACGTTCTGCCTTTTTGCGAAGCGATTCTATAGAATCATTTTCGGGGTCAATGGGTTTGCGCAACTTGCCGAAAAGCAAAACGAGTTTAATTTTCCAGTTCATAGAAATGAAAGTAACAATTGGCTTTATTGAACCCAGAGTGTCGGCTGTTAAAGTCCTTCTCCTTTTGGAGAAGGATTTAGGATGAGGATAAAAGAATGCCTTTGCTTAGCAGTCACTATTTTCAGCCGTCTATAATCGTAGAATGCACACAACATTATGTATATACCTTACGTTAGATTATGGACAGCGTGTGAATAAGTTAGCGGTCGGTAAACTATTGCCATGAAAACAAACCTGACATCTCTTTTCATTTTACTTTTTGTAGCCACGGTTTCTGCTCAGCAAAAGCAGGATATCATCAACTATGTGGAGCGATATAAGCAAGCGGCTATTGACGAAATGGTACGCTCGAAGGTGCCTGCCAGCATTACCCTGGCACAAGGTATTCTCGAATCAAGCGCGGGCACTTCGGTGCTTTCAAAAAATTCGAATAATCATTTTGGTATTAAGTGCAAAGAAGAATGGACAGGTGAAAAGTATTACCACGATGATGATCGCCCGCAAGAATGTTTCCGTGTGTATCAACATGCCGAAGCTTCGTATGCCGACCACTCCGATTTTTTATTGACCCGGCCGCGTTATGCGCCATTGTTTCAGTTGCCGGTTACAAGTTACAAGTATTGGGCTTATGGCTTAAAAGAAGCAGGCTATGCTACTAACCCAAAGTATGCACCTATGCTTATAGCTTACATAGAGGATTACAAATTGTATGAGTTCGATAAGGTTGGAGTAGCCATGATTGAAGAGAAGGAAAAGATGATGAAACAACCCGAAGTAACCGAACCGTTACTGGCAAAAGCAGAATCAAGAATTGTGGTGACCGATGTGAAGAACAAAGAACATCATCACCAACTAATTACCGAAGCAAAAAGCGCAGAAGAAGGCCGACAGGAATTTGTGGTGAATGGCGTTCGTGCCATAAAAGCTATGGGAAATGAGGACCCTTTTAAAGTGGCTTACGAATACAATATTGATTACTCCTACATCATGACTTTTAACGACCTGAACACAGGCGACCGTTTTAAAGAGGGGGAATTTGTTTTTTTGCAACCCAAAAAAATAAGAGGTAATGAGGCTACTTACCTTGTTTTAGCAGGAGAAAGTATGCGCGATGTATCACAAAAAACAGGTGTGAGACTGCGCGAGCTTTATGCAAAAAATTTGATGAAAATGAATGAGCAAGCCTATGCCGGTGAGCCCCTTTCGTTACAGGAAAAGAAAACCGCGCCACCTCATGTGATGTCGTATGCGGAGTATTTGAAAGAGCAAACGCGTTTGACGCAAGCGCAAAATAAAATTCCTGCAAATTCAACGGCATCAAGCAATAACGATGTTCCTGCTTTGCCCGACAATCGAATTCAGTTGAATGCACAATATCAAGTGCAACAAAGCGATACGCTTTATTCTATTGCCAGAAAGTTCAACACTTCGGTAGAAGCACTGAAACAAATAAACCAACTCGAAAGCACAGATGTAAAGGCGGGGCAAACGCTCGTTGTGAGCAAGTAGAGCAAAACCATTATTCGTTAATAGAACATAAAGAACCCTCCAAAGGGGTTTTTTATTTTGAACCTTGTAAGGAGAATCTTCTTCTACCGACAAAACAAGAAACAAATATGCGCAACACTACTTCGGGATTTTTCTTCGCTCTTTTTATTTTGGCTTCGCTTAATTCGTGCGCGCAAAAAAATAACTCGGCAAAAAATTCTACTACAAAAAATAATTCAACTACTACTATGGATGCAAATGCAAAACTTGATACCATCACCTTTGGTGGTGGATGTTTCTGGTGCACAGAAGCAATTTTTCAACGGCTCAACGGAGTTATATCGGTAGAGTCGGGGTATAGTGGTGGCAGAGTGAAAAATCCTTCATACAAAGAAGTTTGCACAGGCACTACCGGTCATGCCGAGTGCACGCAGATTGTTTACGATGCCAATAAAATTCCGCTCGCAGAAATATTGCAAGTATTTTTTAAAACGCATGACCCCACAACCCTGAATAGACAAGGCGGTGATGAAGGCACACAATACCGCTCAGTAATTTTTTACAGAAACGATGAGCAAAAGAAAATTGCAACTGACATTAAGAACGGATTAGACAAAAGCGGTGCTTTCAACGAGCCGATTGTAACTGAAGTTACTGCCTTCGATGTTTTTTACAAAGCCGAAGACTATCACCAGAACTATTACAACCTGAATAAGGAAAAAAACTCTTACTGCACGTATGTAATAGTGCCTAAGGTAGAGAAGTTTGAAAAATACTTTGCAGACAAACTCAAGAAGTAAATAGCAGCCGGTAGATAGTAATTAGACCGAACTGATTTTGTCTAACTACTATCTACTTTTTACTTACTACATAATTTTTCATATTTGGCGAAACCAAGATGAATGGAAAAGCTCGTTAGGCTTCACGATAAAAATTTCAGATTATATAAAAGCGAAAGTGAAATACTTTCGGCTGTACGCGATGTGGCGCATCAAATCAATGAAGACTATATTGGCAAAAGACCGCTGCTGGTTCCTATTCTAAACGGGTCATTCATGTTTGCGAGCGACTTGATTAAGGAGTTGATGCTCGACTGCGAACTCAGTTTTGTAAAAGCAGTTTCATATCAGGGCACCCAGTCAAACGGAAGTTTGAACACCCTCATTGGCTTGAACGAAAATATTGAAGGCCGACACATCATCATTATTGAAGACATTGTAGATACCGGTCATACTCTTTCTAAAATTCTTCCGGTGTTTCAGGAAAAAAATCCGGCTTCTATCAAAATTGCTTCACTGCTTTTTAAACCCAACGCCCTCCAAGTGCCTATGAAAATTGATTATGTGGGCATGGAAATTCCAAACGAATTTATTGTAGGCTATGGTTTAGACTATGATGGATTGGGCAGAAACCTAAGAGACATTTATCAGGTGTACGAAGAATAAAACCCCTAAAGGGGATTTCAATACAGTTGAAAAACATTATCATCATAGGCGGGGGCGCAGCGGGGTTTTTTGCCGCTATTAACTGTGCGCAGAAAAATCCTGACTACAAAGTTACCATCCTCGAAAAATCTTCTTCGGTTTTAAACAAAGTAAAAATTAGCGGTGGCGGAAGGTGTAATGTTACGCATGCCTGTTTCGATGCTAAAGAATTAGCGAAGCATTATCCACGAGGCGAAAAACAATTGCTTGGTGCGTTTACCAAATTCAATCCTTCGCATACCCTAGATTGGTTTGAGCAGCGGGGTGTAGAAATTAAAAAAGAAGAGGACGGAAGAATGTTTCCGGTTTCTGATTCCAGCCAAACAATTATTGATTGCTTTTTGAGCGAAGCGAAAAAAGCAGGTGTAGTGGTAAAAATGCAAACAGGGGTAGAGAAATTACAAATTACGAATCACAAATTACTAGTTAATACAAGCACCAACGAAACGCTCGAAGCAGATGCCGTTATCATTACCACGGGTTCATCGCACAACGTTTGGAAAATGCTGGAAACGCTCGGTCACAAAATAGTTCAACCCGTGCCTTCGCTTTTTACTTTCAATATTAATGACGAAAGAATTAAAGGCTTGCAAGGTTTAGCGGTTCAAGAGGCAGTGGTCAAAATCTGTAATTCAAAATCAGCATTCAGTATTCCTCCTTCAGCATTATTAATAACGCACACGGGTATGAGTGGTCCTGCTATTCTTCGACTAAGTGCATGGGGTGCGCGCGAACTTGCGGTAGTTAATCATCAATTTGAAATTGAAGTAAACTGGGTGAACAAAGATTTGAATGCGGTGAAAGAAACATTCAAACTCTTTCGTCAAAATCATCCAAAGAAAAACGTTGCTGTAAATCCTTTGTTCGGTATTCCAAAAAGACTATGGGAGAGAATTACAACCCGCAACCCGCAACCCGTAACCTTAAACTATGCTGATTTATCGAATCAACAGATTGAATTTATTGCCCACGAACTAAGTTCAGCTACTTATAAAGTAAGCGGAAAAAGTACTTTTAAGGATGAATTTGTAACTGCCGGGGGAGTAGATTTGGCAGAGATTGATTTTAGAACCATGCAAAGCAAAATTGTTCCCAACCTTTATTTTGCGGGCGAAGTTCTTGATGTTGACGCTATTACGGGGGGCTTTAACTTTCAAGCCGCCTGGACCACTGCATTCATAGCATCACAGACTATTTGACACGCGTGGAAAAGTGCAAACGCTCACCTGCTGTTCGGGATAGTTTTGTCCCGAATGAAAACTAGTTTTACTAAAAAGTTTCTACGAGCTGTAATACTTTCGACTGCCGTTTTAAGTGGTGTTACCGCACAAGCGCAGTTTAGAGATAGTGTGTATTCGTATATAGTTTCCTGCGGTATTCAACACCCTGCTATTGTTATGCAGCAAGTGATGCTTGAAACCGGAAGGTTGGCAACTCCTTACTTGATGAAGCGCAACAATCTTTTTGCATTTCGAATTACCGAAGAATACATGCATTTCGAAACTTGGAAACAATCAGTTGAATATTACAAACGCTGGCAAGACCGCCACTACAAAAATCCTACAGAAGATTACTATTCGTTTCTTCAACGAATAAAATATTCGGGCTCGGCAGATTACGTGAGTGTGCTGAAGCGAGTAAGTATTAAAAAGGATTAGGAAGTTAGCAGCTACTTTTTTCTTCGTACAAATAAATTTACGCTGAATATTTTTGGAGCGAGATTGACTACCGCTACAGTTAATATCAAATCTCTGCATTCGATTTTTGTTTCAATAAGCTCATGGAAAAAAACCGTAGTTGAATCATCGCCTTTGGTTTCGTGCCATTTGTTCCATTGCAAAGAATCAAGACAAAAGCCAACCGAAGTTTTTAGTTCATCCATTTTTTTAATTGCGGAAAGTGAATCGAGATTTTCATTTGTTTTGCCTACAAAGCGATGGTCCTTATCGACATAAGTAATAGGAAACAAATCGAGTTTAATACTGTAACCAGGAACGGGAAGAAAAGGACTTTGTTTCACCATTGTTCCATCGTAAGAATCAAAATTGTCTTGCCTGCCTAGTTCAAAAACCTTGTTTAGGTTTTTGCAAATAGATTCTTGTGGTGTTAAATGCGTTTGTGCTGAAGCGTTAAACAAGAGCAAAACACAAAGACAGGGAAAAAAATATTTCATGTTTCGAAGTTGAAAGATTCAGCGGAATTTAGCAATGCATTAGGAGAAAATAACAGGAGCTATTTGCAGAATGTTCAACAGTTACAGTTCTGTTTTTTCAAAATGCAAAAACATATTTCCCCTGCTCATCTTTATAAACGTAATTGACCACGCGTGGCCAAAGTGGTTTGATGAGTTCGTTTTCCCAATCATCTAAATTTTTCAGAAGTTCATTAGCTACTTCGGGTTTTGCCGAGTAGAGATTATGTTGCTCGGTGCTATCGGTTTTTAGATTGTATAACTGATTGACGTTGTCAAATTCATTTACTATCAATTTCCAATCTCCTTTGCGAACAGCTTTGTTGAAATCACTTCGCCAAAAAAGTTCTTCGTGCGGGGCAGATTTTTTTTCATGATTCGCATAAGGAATCAAATTCACCCCGTCAAATTTTCTATCAGTCGGTAAATCAATTCCAATTGCAGAAGCCACTGTTGCAAAAATGTCGAGCGAAATAACCGGCTCTTTAAAAACAGTTCCTGCATTTATTTTTCCTTTCCACTTCATCATAAAAGGAATTTTAATTCCGCCTTCAAAGTTCGTGAGTTTGCCACCGCGGTAAGGAGTATTATCGGTTGTGCCGTTGTAAATCGCGCCACCGTTATCGCTCAAAAAAACAACGATGGTATTTTCTGCCATGCCCAAACTGTCAAGGTGTTGCATCAGCCGCCCAACCTGGTCATCAAGGTTTTTAATCATAGCAGCATAGATGCGTTTCACAGGGTCTTTGATGTGTGCAAGCTGCGCGTAGTATTTTTTAGGAACCTGTAAAGGCGCGTGTGGCGCGTTGTAAGGCAAATACAAAAAGAAAGGATTGCGCGCGTTCTTATCTACAAACGAAATGGCTTCGTCAGTCAACTTATCGGTGAGGTATTTATCTTCCTGCGCGCACTCACTGCAATTGCGCAAAATGGCGCAGTTGCCCGTTCGCCCCACAGCTGTTTTCCATTCGTGAACATCCATATAATCTTCTTTCACGCGCTTACTCACAATGGTGGTGTCGCGCTCATCAGCATACATCGTAAACGCTTCGTAAAAGCCATATTGCTCATCGAAACCACGCGCACATGGTTGTGCAAAATCAGCCGCGCCCAAATGCCATTTGCCAATAATGGCGGTGGAATAATCATACTTTTTCAGCAACTCCGCCAATGTAATTTCAGAAGGGGGAAGACCTTGACGCAATCTATCTTCGGTGCTAGGAACTTCTTTTGATTTAAGCGGAGTAAGCGGACGAAACCTTGGCAATGTTTTAAAACCGAAATACTCCAACATGTTTTTTAAGTACCGATGATTAGGCTGAAACTCGTGACCAAAACGCTGCTGATATCTACCGGTCAAAATTCCTGCACGAGATGGCGAACAAACAGGAGAAGAAATATATCCTTCCATAAAAGTTGCGCCTTCTTTGCCTATGGCATCAATGTTTGGAGTAGAAACCATTTTGTTTCCATACAGCGAAATATCAGTTTGCCCCAAATCATCGGCAAGAATTAAAATAATGTTCGGGCGATTATGTTTTGAGAGGTCGCTGACTTTTTCTTCGAGAAATTTTTTCTTGCCAGCAATCAGTTTTTCATCGAAATAAATTTTGAATTTATCGCTGGTAGTGGTACGCAACAAAAAAGCAGAGCAGACAAATACCATTGCCGCTGCACCAAACACAACACCTATTTTTTTGTGGACAGTCATCACACGATAATACTATAAGTTGTGTAAATGAACTTGGCGGTCTTCCAATAAACTCATTTACATTCCGTTTAGAAACAGACCATGTATTCCATCTTCAATCATCAATCTTCCCCCGCTAAAGAAGGCGGGATGAAACAAATCTTCAAATCGGCTGCTGTCTTATGTCTATTGTCTATCGTCTATAGTCTTTCATCCGCTCAACAAACTCAAGTTTACAAACCCAATATCAACCGTGTTTTATTTGTGCTCGATGTTTCGGGAAGCATGAAAGAAAAATGGGGTGAGAAAACAAAATTTGAAACAGCGAAAGAACTTCTATTCAAAATTATTGATTCGGTAGAAAAGAAAAATCCGAATGTGGAATTTGCCGTGCGCGCTTTTGGCTTTCAGTTTTCTAAAACAGAAAGAAATTGTAAAGACAGTAAACTCCTTGTTCCCTTCGCAAAAGGCAATGCCGAAAAAATAAAAGTGGCACTCGAAAAAATTTCTCCGCAAGGGATGACTCCCATTGCTTATTCGCTGGCACAAGCAGCTAACGATTTTCCGCCCGATGAAAAAAGTTTGAACTCTATATTAATTATTACTGACGGCAACGAAAACTGCGATGGGAATCCATGTTCGGCTTCGCAAAAATTATTGGATAAACGAGTTTCGCTGCGTCCGTTTATTGTGGGCATGAATGGCGGAGAAAATTTTGTGAAGCAATTGAGTTGCATAGGAACTGTGCTTGATACAAAAGACGAAGCTGCGCTTTATAATACGGTTGGTGTAATTATTAAACAAACACTTAACACCACCACCACACAGGTAAATCTGCTCGACCAAAATGGGAATCCAACCGTCACCAATATTCCGTTTACGCTTTACGACCACGCCAGCGGAAAAATTCTTTACAACTTCGTTCATACGCTCAATGAAAAGGGAAATCCCGATACACTTTTTCTTGACCCCGTTGGCGTTTACGATTTGGAGTTGCATACTATTCCTACTATTCGAAAAGACAATATTGAACTCACCGCGGGCAAGCACAACATTATTGCATTAGATGTTCCCGCAGGAAAACTGAATGTGGAATGCTTACAGGCAAATTATGCGAACAACGATGCGCAAATTGTGGTGCGCGAAAAAAACGAGAAACGCGAAATTTTAGACGTGCAGGATTTGAATGCCCCTGAAAATTATTTGCAAGGCAATTACGAACTGGAAATTCTTACGAATCCGGAAATGAATCCTGACACTACTGTCCTTGCCATGAACGAAACAAAAGTAGTGTTGAAGAACTACGGCACAGTTTCTTTAATGGCAGAAGAAAATTTACTGGCAAGTATTTATCAGTGGAAAAACAGAAAGTTGGAAACGGTTGACCGCTGGGAAATGAAAACCAAAACGGAGAACCGAAAACTTCAACCAGGAAATTATTGGCTCGTTTATAAACCTATGAGTAGTTATGAAAGTGAATCAACACGTACACAAAAATTTGCGGTGGTTGAAGGTGATGTGGTCGTTTTAAATTTGGTGAAATGAAAGCGAGAACAACAGACAGCGGACGACAGACTACAGTGAATGCAAGAAGACTCTTCTGTATTTCTATTATCTATTGTCTAACATCTATCGTCTGCTTTTCGCAAGAGAGAACGCGCATTCTCTTCCTTCTCGATGCTTCGCTCAGTATGAAGAACGAGTGGAAAGGTGGTAGTAAATGGAATGTAGCTACCTCTTCGTTGTTAGAAATTGCTGACAGCATTTCTAAAATTCCGAACATAGAAATGGGTTTGCGTGTGTTTGGTGATTTGTATCCCGAGCCCGATAAAAATTGCAGAGACTCGCGTTTAGCAATTCCTTTTGATACAAATAATGTTTCCAAGTTCAGGAGAAAATTGGAAGAGCTGCGACCAAAAGGAATTACGCCTTTAGTTTACTCTATTGAAAAAGCGGCACTTGATTTTGGCGATGAAGGCAGAAAAAACATTCTCATCATTATTACCGATGGTGAAGATGCCTGCGACCGCGACCCGTGTTCGGTTGGTTTAATTCTTCAACAACACAATGTTATTCTTCGTCCCTTTATCATAGGCATGAGTTTACAGGCAAATATTTTTTCTAAAATGAACTGCATGGGGCAACTCTTCAACACGAGCAACCGCGCAGAATTCTCCAATGCGTTAAACACTGCTGTTCTTGAATCCATTGCTAAAACTACTTTGCAGATAAATTTGAACGATGCCAATGGAAAGCCAACGGAGAGCGCAGTGAACATGACCTTCTATGATATCGCCTCCAACGAACCCAAATACAATTTCTATCACACGCTTAACGCCCGTGGCTTGCCCGATACCATTTCTGTTTCGCACACTTTTCAATATCGCTTGCAGGTGCATACCATTCCTCCAATTTTCAAAGACAGTATTGTTCTGCAAAGAAACACGCACAACATTATTTCGTTACAAGCACCACAAGGATTTCTGAATTTTAGTTTGCAGGGAACTACCTCACAGGTACATGCTACTGACCGTATCAAATGCATTGTTCATCTTAAAGGCAAAAATGAAACGCTGAATGTTCAACGCATTAATTCAAAAGAAAAATATTTGTGCGGCACCTACGAGTTAGAAGTACTCACCCTTCCACGATTGACCGTGAAGAATGTAAAGATCGACCAAAGCAAAACCACCGATGTGCAAATTCCTGCGCCTGGTATTCTCACCATTAATAAAGGTTTTGAAGCCTATGGCGGAATTTTTATTGTGGAGAAAGGCGCTATGAAAAAAATCTACGAATTACATTTGAAAGACAAGCAGGAAACCCTTGCTCTACAACCCGGCAAATACCGTTTAGTGTACCGCTCCAAAAACGCCCGCACAATCCACACCAGTGTAGATAAAGAGTTTGAGATAGTGAGTGGCGGAAGTTTAAGTTTGAAATTGTAAATTTGCGGTATGGACTTTCAATACATCATTGATGAAAAGGGCAGAAAGAGTTCTGTAATAGTTCCTATCAAAGAATGGGAGCGTAGGGAACGTTTGTTGGAAAAGAAAAAGCCAGCTAAACCAAAGCCTAAAATTTCTGATGAGTATGTGCCTCGAACTAAACAGGAAATTTTGGATGGAATAAGCAGAGCAGTAGAAGAAGTGAAGTTAGCGAGGGCAGGCAAACTCAAATTGAAAACGTGGGATGAAATAAAAGATGAGCTATAAAATTTTACCTACCCTTGATTTTATAAAGGAATTTAAACCTCTCAAGAAGAAGTATCCTTCTATACAAGAAGAAATTGACTCGCAATTTCAAGCATTAAAAGAAAACCCATTTCAAGGAGATTCTCTTGGCAACGATTGCTACAAAATTCGGGTTGCAATAAAATCAAAAGGCAAAGGTAAAAGTGGTGGAGCAAGATTAATTATTCATGTTGTTGTAAAGAATAAAGAAGTTTATCCGCTTTCTATCTACGATAAATCCAACCATGCATCTATTTCAAAAGAAGAAATTAAGCAACGCATAAAAACACTAACCCAATAATGGCATTACAAGATTACATTTCAACAGGAAAGAAGGACACTCGCTCAGGTTTTGGTGCGGGCATTTTAGAAGCAGGCAGAAAAAATGCAAACGTTGTAGCACTTTGTGCCGACCTGGTTGGTTCACTGAAGCTCGATGATTTTATTAAGGAATTTCCCGAACGCTTTGTTCAGTGCGGAGTAGCAGAAGCAAACATGATTGGTATTGCAGCAGGTATGACCATTGGCGGCAAAATTCCTTTTGCTACAACGTTTGCGAATTTCGCAACAGGCAGAGTGTATGACCAAATTCGTCAAAGCGTTGCTTACAGTGGAAAGAACGTAAAGATTGGCGCTTCACACGCGGGGCTTACACTTGGCGAAGACGGAGCCACACATCAAATTCTAGAAGACATTGGCTTAATGCAAATGCTGCCGGGTATGGTGGTTATTAATCCATGCGATTACAACCAAACTAAAGAAGCAACCATTGCTGCAGCTGAATATGTGGGTCCGGTTTATTTGCGTTTCGGCAGACCAGCTTGGCCCATCTTTATGCCCGAAGGAAGTTTCAAACTCGGAAAAGCAATTGTGATGAACGAGGGGAAAGATGTAACAATTTTTGCCACCGGTCACTTAGTTTGGAAAGCAGTGGAAGCAGCAAAGCAATTGGAAGCAGAAGGACTTTCGGTGGAACTGATAAACATTCACACCATAAAACCGTTGGATGCTGAAGCAATTTTGAAATCAGTTTCAAAAACAAAATGCGCAGTGGTTTGCGAAGAGCATAATCGCATTGGCGGACTCGGCTCATCTATAGCTTCGCTTCTTGCACAGGAATTTCCTACTCCCTTAGAATATGTGGCAGTAAACGATTCATTCGGAGAAAGCGGAACGCCTGACCAGCTTTTAGCTAAGTATGGCTTGGATACCCCGGATGTAATAGCTGCGGTAAAGAAAGTTTTGAAAAGAAAATAGATAACAAATTTCTGTTTCTGCTTTTGGCAAACTGTTTGAAATTCTTTTATCAAAAAAATTTATGAAGAAGCTAATTGCAATAATAGCGGTAGTGTTTTTTGTGTTTACCACAAAGGCACAGGATTGGAGTTTTGGTTACGACCGCACTATTACCAATGTGAAAGGAGTAATTCATTTTTTAAACGATAAAGAACTCGTTGTTATTATTCCTGATGATAATCCTAATCAACGTTACATCGCGAGTAACTTGCCTGAAGAATACAAAAAAGAAGGTTTGCATGTGACCTTGACTGGTGATGTAGGAAAAATTCCACCCAACGTGCGCATGATGGGAACTCCTTTAAAACTCAAATGCATTTGCATTTCAAAAACCGAGCAGAAAAAACTTAAGTTGAAGAAGAGGAAATATTCTTTCAAATAAAGCTTAACAGATTTGCAATCCTCGTTCTGTATTTCATTCTTCGTGATAAGTAATCACAAACCATGAGCGTTAAAGTATCTTCTCTTTCAAAAATATACGGCACACAAAAAGCGGTTGACGAAATTTCATTTGAAGTAAACAAAGGTGAAGTGCTTGGTTTCCTCGGACCAAACGGTGCTGGTAAAAGCACCACCATGAAAATTCTAACTTGTTTTATTCCTCAATCTTCGGGTACAGCGACTGTTTGTGGTTACGATACCATTGCAGAACCATTAGAGGTGACAAAAAAAATCGGCTACCTGCCCGAGAGTAATCCGCTATATATGGATATGTATGTGCGTGAGTATTTAGAGTTTATGGCGGGCTTACATAAACTCGGCAAAATAACCTCTAAGCGAATTGATGAAATGCTCGAAGTAACGGGGTTGATTGCCGAGCGAAAGAAAAAAGTTGGGCAACTTTCAAAAGGGTACAAACAGCGAGTTGGTTTAGCGCAAGCCATGTTGCACGACCCCGAAGTTTTAATTTTAGATGAACCCACTTCTGGACTCGACCCCAATCAATTGGTGGAAATTCGTTCGCTGATTAAACAGTTGGGCAAAAACAAAACAGTAATTTTTTCCTCGCATATTATGCAGGAGGTGCAGGCGGTGGCAGACCGTGTTATCATCATCAACAAAGGAAAAATTGTTGCCAATGACTCTACGGCAAATTTACAAAACCTGATTGTCAATGAAATCATCATCACCGCAGAATTTAAACAAAACGTTGAGCGCTCGCTGCTGGGAAACATTCGCGGAATAAAATCATTTGAGCAATCGAAAGATGGCAAATGGAAAATTGTTTCCGAAAACCAGAAAGACCTGCGTGAAGAAATTTTCAATTTCGCTAAGGCAAAAGACTTGACCTTGATTTCTCTCTATAAAGAAGAGTCGAGTCTGGAAGATGTGTTCAAGCAGCTGACCAAGTAATTCCCGGGCAAAACCCAAAACAAAAAATTGTTTTGAAAAATCGCTCTGTGCGCATACATTCGCCCCCGTTTAAAAAAATAAAACAACAGAAAACAATGGCAATTACGCTCACCATGCTTAAACCCGATGCAGTAGCAGACGGACACACCGGAAAAATTATTGACATGATTATTGGCGCAGGTTATAAGATTCAGGCAATGAAACTTACTCGCCTTTCAAAAGAAAAAGCAGAAGAGTTTTATTCAATTCACAAGGAGCGTTCGTTCTTTGGCGAACTGATTGCTTTTATGACCGAAGGCCCAATCGTAGCTGCTATTCTTGAAAAAGATAATGCAGTAGAAGATTTTAGAAAATTGATTGGCGCTACCAATCCCGAAAAAGCAGAAGAAGGAACTATCCGCAAATTATTTGCTGCCAACATTGAACGTAACGCCATTCATGGAAGTGATAGTGATGCGAATGCAGAACTTGAAGCAAAGTTTCATTTCAGCGGATTGGAGAGATTTTAATATTTGGATCAGAGATAACATTGCCCCATGTGGCTGATGGGGAGGCAACTCCTTTGACCTACTTGGAATAGTAGGCAAACAACGGTTAGTGCTACTCCACTATTTTCAAAAACTCTTCTTCGGTTAAAACAACAATCGAAGGAATTTTCTTGGCCTTGGCCAGTTTGCTTCCCGCATCTTCACCTACTACCAGGTAATTGAGGTTAGCAGAAACACCGCTCAATAATTTTCCTCCGTTTTCTTCTACTAATTGCTTGGCGCGGTCGCGCGTAAACTGTTGCAGCGAACCAGTGAAGAGAAAAGTCTTGCCTTCGAGTTTATTGTTTTTTGAAAGAGAATCCTCTGGACGGTTTTCTGTATTCACACCAAAGTTTTTCAACTCCATCAGCAGATAAATATTGCTTTGGTTTTGAAAGAAATCGAAAATGCTCTGCGCAACTTTGGGGCCAATGCCTTCAATATTCGTCAAATCTTCCACACTCATTTTCTCCAAATCAAAAATGGTTTGAATGTGCTGTGCAATATATTTTGAAGTAGTAACACCAACATGACGAATACCCAACGCATTCAGCAATCGCCACAGTGGACGGTTCTTTGAATCTTCAATTCCCGCTTTAAGATTGCTTAAACTTTTTTCTTTCCAACCTTCCAGCTTCAAAATTTCATCATAAGGCAACCGGTATAGGTCTTCGATGTTTTTAATAAAGCCTCGCTGAATAAATTCGATGATGGTGGAACTTCCACAGCCGTCAATATCCATCGCATCTTTCGAAACAAAATGAATAACGCGCTCTTCGGTTTGCGCAGGGCAGTCTACATTGTCGCAACGCCAAATGGCGTCTTCTTCCGGCTTCACTAATGGCGAATTACACGAAGGACAATTTCGGGGAAAATCAATTTTAATTTCTGAACCGTTTCGTAAATCAGGAACGGAGCCAACTATATAAGGAATGACTTCACCGGCACGTTCCACAATAACAGTATCACCAAGCAGAAGATTTTTTTCGAGAATAAATTCTTCGTTGTGCAATGAAATAGAAGAGATGGTTACACCTGCCAGAGGCACAGGTTCAATTTTTGCCACCGGTGTAACCGCACCGGTACGCCCCACTTGAAATTCTACTTTCAGCAATTTGCTCTGCGCTTGTTTAGCGGCAAATTTATAGGCAATTGCCCAACGCGGATGATGCGAAGTACTGCCACATTGCTGTTGCATTTTCAGTGAGTTTACTTTCACCACCATGCCGTCAGTTTCGATATTAAACGTCAAACGTTTTGCATCCCAGGTGTTGATGAAGTCATCCACTACCTTTGTGCTGTTGCACACTTTTAATTCTTTAAGCGGAGTTTTGAAACCGCAGTTGTAAAGCATTTCAATAACGGAATAATGCGAGAGTAGTTTTTCTGCAATCAAATTTTTTCCGTTCGCATCTTCTGCAAAACTTACGTGATAAAGGATGGCTTCGAGTCCGCGTTGGGCTACTTCGTTCGGGGCTTTCATGCGCAATGAACCGGAGGCTGTGTTGCGCGAGTTCTGAAAGCTTTTTTCGCCTTTGGCAATGCGCTCGGCATTTTTCTTTTCGAAAATTTCTTTGGTAATAATTACCTCTCCGCGAATTTCAATTTTATAGATACCGAATTTTGAAAACGGAGCAGAAAGCGGAATGGAAGGAATTGCTTTAGCGTTATTGGTGATGTCCTCGCCCACAGTTCCATCGCCACGCGTTGCTGCGCGAACGAGCATATCATTTTCATATACCAAAGCAATACTTGCGCCATCAAATTTCGGCTCTACGCAGTATTCAATTTCTGCAGAGTTAGTCAGCCCTGTTACTCTTTTATGAAACTCTTCAATGTCTTCCAGATTATAAGAGTTCTCGAGCGAAAGCATCGAAGCTAAGTGAGAGACTGATTCGAATTCATTGGTCAATGAGCGGGCAACTCTTTGTGTTGGTGAATCTTCGGTAACCAGATTCGGATATTGTGCTTCGAGTTGTTTGAGTTGTTTGAAAAGTAAATCGTAGTCAAAATCAGTAATCACCGGTTCACTTAAAACATAATAACGCCAGTCGTGGTAGATGATGACTTTGCGAAGAGAAATTGTTTTTTCTTCTTCAGAAAAACTACTTTCTGATTTAAGGAGTTGTTCAGATAGTTGATTGAGTTCGGCTACTTGTTCTTTCGAATACATATTATGAGTGCAATGATACTACTTAGCTTAAATTTTCTGAGTCGGCAATATTCGCCTTTCTGCGGGTTTGCAATACCTAAGTAAACTTTTTTCCACTGAATGTTTGGAACTATGCTTTCAAATTCTACTTTTGCGTTCCCTTTTTAAAAACAGTACGGTTGGGAATCGTACAAAACAGTTAAAAATGAGCAATACAAAATATACTCCGCGCTTCGCGAAGCGCTTTCAGGACGATATAGTTCCTGCATTGGTAAAAAAGTTCAACTACACCTCAGTAATGCAGGTGCCACGTTTGAAAAAAATCTGTTTAAATCAAGGTGTTAATGGAGCTACTTCTGACAAGAAATTGGTGGATATAGCAGTTAATGAAATGACTGCAATCGCAGGACAAAAGGCGGTTGCCTCTCGTGCTCGTATGGCCATTTCAAACTTTAAATTGCGTGAAGGTATGCCTATTGGTTGCCGCGTTACTCTTCGTAACGAGCGTATGTTTGAATTTTTGGATCGTTTGGTTTCTGTGTCTTTGCCGCGTGTTCGCGATTTTAAAGGCATTAACCCAAAAGGATTTGATGGTCGTGGTAATTATACCATGGGTATTAAAGAGCAAATCATTTTCCCTGAAATGGAAATTGATAAAGTGACTAACATTAATGGTATGGATATCACTTTTGTTACCAGTGCACAAACAGATGAAGAAGCTTATGCGCTGCTCGAAGCCTTGGGAATGCCGTTTAAGAAAGACATCAAATCAGAAACAAAATAAATCAACCATAATAGATAGAACTGTATTGTCTCAATACTAACTACTCAACACTAAAAACATGGCAAAGAAATCAGTAGAAGCTCGTCAGCGTAAAAGAGAAAGACTCGTAAAAAAGTATGCCGCTAAACGCGAAGAACTAAAAGCAGCAGGCGAATGGTTATTGTTGGATAAACTTCCGAAGAATTCTTCGAAGGTTAGACTTCGCAACCGTTGCGCATTGACAGGAAGAGGAAGAGGGTATGTGCGTATGTTCGGTGTATCGCGTATCAAGTTCCGCGACCTGGCTACTGAAGGAAAAATTCCGGGAGTGACTAAATCATCTTGGTAGAAACAATTTTAAATTAACTATTCACCATAACTATAGAAATAATGACTGATCCAATTTCAGATTATTTGACAAGATTAAGAAACGCTCAACAGGCAGGTCATCGCTTGGTGGAGATTCCTGCTTCGAAAATGAAAAAGAGAATAACCGAGATTTTATACAATCACGGCTATATCCTCAAATACAAATTTGAAGATACCGAAGACAATCAAGGCGTAATCAAAATCGCTTTGAAGTATGATGCGGCTACTAAAACTCCTACTATTAAGAGTTTGGTTCGTATCTCGACTCCGGGATTGCGTCAATACAAAGGCAAATCAGAATTGCCACGCGTATTGAGCGGTTTGGGAATTGCAATTGTTTCTACTTCGAAAGGAGTAATGACAGAAAAAGAAGCAAGAACGCAGGGAATTGGCGGTGAAGTATTATGTGAAATTTTCTAAGAGCAATAAGTAATAACCATTAATACAATACAATATGTCACGTATAGGTAAAGCACCCATTGAACTTCCAAAGAATGTTACTGTAGAAGTAGCAGCTGGAAATATGGTGAAAGTGAAAGGACCAAAAGGAGAATTGTTTCAGGCAGTTGATCCGGATATCATAGTTAAAGTTGAAAACGGTACGTTGACCGTAACTCGCCCTACAGAGCAAAAAAGACACAAGGCACTTCATGGTACTTACCGTGCATTGTTGAGTAGCTTGGTTAAAGGAGTTTCCGATGGTTACAAATCTGAATTAGAATTAGTAGGTGTAGGTTACCGTGCCGATGTAGCTAAACAAGTGCTTACACTTTCAGTAGGATACTCTCACCCGGTGGTGGTTTTATTGCCCACCGAAATTAAAGCATCTGCTAAACAAGATAAAGGACAAAATCCAATTGTAACTTTGGAATGCACCGATAAAGATTTGTTGGGTTTGGTTTGTGCTAAAATCCGCACAATTCGTAAACCGGAACCATACAAGGGTAAGGGTATCAAATTTGTAGGCGAAATATTGAGAAGAAAAGCAGGTAAATCAGCCGCTAAGAAATAATAATAAGTAGTTCATCGTAAAACCGAAAGTCATGGCAGTAACTAAAGAAGCAAGAAGAAAAAAAATTAGAGGTCGTATTCGCAGTAAAATTACGGGTACGGCAGAGCGTCCACGTTTAGCAGTGTTTCGCAGCAACAGAGATATTTATGTTCAGCTAATTAATGATGCTGCCGGAAGTACTTTAGCTGCTGCCTCTACTCGCGATAAAGGTTTTACGCGTGTAGGAAACAAATCTGAGCAAGGTAAAAACGTTGGTGTTGCCATTGCTAAGAAAGCGGCAGAAAAAGGAATTTCTTCTGTAGTATTTGACCGTGGCGGTTATTTATACCACGGCAGGGTGAAAGCATTGGCTGAAGGTGCACGTGAAGGCGGACTTAAATTTTAATTTGATTATAAAGATTATACAAACAAAATGGCAAGACTCAACGTTCAAAAATTGAAAGCGAGCGAACTCGAATTGAAAGAGAAAGTGGTGAACATTCGCAGAGTAACTAAGGTTACTAAAGGAGGTCGTACTTTTACTTTTTCAGCAACAGTAGTTGTTGGTAACGGCAATGGCATTGTAGGCGAAGGACTAGGAAAAGCACGCGAAGTTCAGGAAGCAATTCAAAAAGGAATTGATGACGCTAAGAAAAACTTAGTGAGTGTTCCTGTTTTCAAAGGAACAATTCCTCACGTTCAGTTTGGTAAATTTGGTGCAGCACGAGTTATGCTTCGCCCGGCTTCTCACGGAACAGGCGTTATTGCCGGAGGTTCTATGCGTGCAGTATTAGAGAGCGTTGGTATTAAAGATGTGTTGGCAAAATCGCAAGGTGGTGCTAACCCGGCAAACGTTATCAAGGCAACTTTGGATGCGTTGAGCAAATTGCGCGACCCTTATACAGTTTCTAAGAACAGAGGAGTGGCAATGGAAAAAGTTTTCAAAGGATAATTTTAAAGACGTCAGATAAATTCAAATACAATGGCAAAGGTTAGAGTTACAAAAACAAAGAGCACCATCGAAAAAGATGAGCGTCAAAAAAGAACTATCAGAGCGTTAGGACTGAACAAAATCAGTTCAAGCAATGAATTGGAAAACACTCCCGCAGTAGCCGGAATGATTCGCAAAGTTCTGCATTTAATTAAGGTAGAAAATATTTAATTGTTTAAAGACAACGGTAAATACAATTACAATGGAATTACATAATCTAACACCTGCAAAAGGTTCAATAGGAAGAGCGAAAAAAAGATTAGGAAGAGGACAAGGCTCTACCGATGGTGGAACTTCTTCAAGAGGTCACAAAGGTGCGAAGTCACGTTCGGGCTATACCCAGAAACTTGGATTTGAAGGAGGTCAAATGCCTTTACAAAGAAGAATGCCGAAAGTAGGGTTCAAAAATTTCCATCGTGTATCTTTCGTTGGATTGAATCTTGAAAAAATTCAGCACTTGATTGACAATCGTGGATTGACAGAAGTAACTGTAGAAGGATTGCGCGAAAACGGATTGTTAGGCAAAACCAAATTGGTAAAAATACTTGCCAGCGGTGAATTGAAAACCAAAGTGAACGTTTCTGTTCATGCCATCAGCGAAGCTGCAAAGGCAAAAATTGAAGCACTAGGGGGAACAGTAACCATTGCGAAATACTAATTCTAAAAAAATGGAGAGTCCCGATTTGTTATCGGGATTTTTCAATTAGCATTGCTCCCAGACCTTTTTTAAAAAACAGAATATAACCGGATGAAACTTTTTCAGAAATTAAGAGAGATATGGAGCATAGAAGAGTTGCGTTCACGCATCCTTCTCACTCTCGGCTTAGTGCTTATTTACCGTTTAGGAACTTATATCACACTTCCGGGAATTGACCCAACGGCACTTGATAATGTGAAGTCGCAGGGGGCTAGCGGTATACTAGGACTTGTTAACTTATTTGCCGGAGGTGCGTTTGCACGTGCTTCGGTTTTTGCGTTAGGAATTATGCCTTATATCTCGGCATCTATTGCTATTCAATTATTGACACTTGCAATTCCATATTTTCAGAAATTGCAAAAGGAAGGAGAAAGCGGTAGAAGAGAATTGAACCAATGGACGCGCATCTTAACTATTGCTGTTACTGCTTTTCAGGGAGCGGGCTATGTTGTTTATTTACGCAATGCAGATGCGGCTGCGGTTCTCCCGAATCTGTCTCCGTTCTTGTTTTCAATTTCAACCATCGTTACCCTCACAGCAGGAACGTTGTTTGTCATGTGGATGGGAGAAAAAATTACCGATAAAGGAATTGGCAATGGAATTTCACTGATTATTATGGTAGGAATCTTGGCACGTTTCCCTTCTTCTATACTCGAAGAGTTTTCTTCGCGTATTGTAAAAGGAGGAGTTATGTCATTTGTTATTGAGATTGCATTTTTAGTAGTGGTTATTGGGGCCTGTATTCTTCTTATTCAGGGAACGCGTAGAATTCCGGTTCAGTATGCAAAAAGAAATATTGTACAAGGCGGCAAAATGATGCAAGCGGGTGGCATGCGTCAATATCTTCCTTTGAAATTAAATGCATCGGGAGTTATGCCTATCATCTTTGCACAAGCAATCATGTTCCTTCCAGCAACGGTCGCTCAGTTTATTCCGGGCTTCGACCGCAACGGAAGTTTTTTGATTGCGTTCAATGATATTACTTCATTGGCGTACAACTTAACTTACTTTCTTCTCATTGTGGCGTTCACTTATTTCTATACTGCGTTGATTGTAAATCCTACCCAAATTGCTGACGATTTGAAGCGTAACAGTGGATTTATTCCAGGAGTAAAACCCGGCAAGAAGACGGAAGAATTCATTGATGCTGTTATTTCAAGAATCACCTTGCCCGGTGCAATATTTTTAGGATTCGTAGCTATTATGCCAGCCATTGTTATGTTGTTTGATGTGAACCGCAGCTTTGCACTTTTCTTTGGAGGCAGTTCAATTCTTATTATGGTTGGCGTGGTGCTTGATACTTTAGCAACTATTGAAACGTATTTGTTGAACCGCCATTACGATGGTCTTACTTCTTCGGGAAGAATTAAGGGAAGACAAGGTATGGCAACTGCCAGCATGTAAGAAAAAGAAAAACCCTTCTCCAAAACGAGAAGGGTTTTTTGTTACTATTGAAAATCAACTATTGAGGCAACGATGGCAATCAAAATAAAAACACAGGCGGAGATTGAATTGATTCGGAAAAGTTCCGATGTGCTTTCGCGGGTGATGGGAGAAATTGCCAAAGCAGTTAGAGCAGGAACAAACGGATTAGCTCTTGATAAATTAGCCGAAGAGTTTATAGCTGACCATGGTGGCACTCCTTCTTTTAAAGGGTATCAGCGTTTTCCTGCAGCACTTTGTATTTCGGTGAATGATGAAGTGGTGCATGGTATTCCTACAGCTAAAGAATATAAAGATGGAGATATTATTTCGGTGGACTGTGGTGTTTTTCTGAACGGCTATCATGGCGATATGGCTTATACTTTTGGTATAGGAAATGTGAAATCCGAAACGTTGAAGTTGATGCAAGTGACGAAAGAGTCTCTATATTTAGGAATTCAATTTGCTGTTGTAGGAAAACGCACAGGCGATATTGGTTTTGCGGTGCAGGATTTTTGTGAGCGACAAAATCCTTATAAATGTGTGCGCGAATTAGTGGGGCACGGAGTTGGAAAAACTTTGCACGAAGACCCGCAGGTGCCTAACTACGGAAGAAAAGGAGATGGGGCAAAGTTACCGGAGAATTGTGTGATTGCTATTGAGCCCATGGTGAATTTAGGCAAGCGCGAAGTTTACACCAAACGAGATAACTGGACCATTGCTACACAAGACGGCACACCATCTGTTCACTTTGAGCATACGGTTGTTGTGAAATCCGGCAAGGCAGAAATACTTACCACTTTTGATTTTATAGAAGATGCTGTAAATGCCAATGCAGAGCTAGTGAAGGTGTAGGTGTTTAAATAGAGCTGTCACGCTGAGCTTGTCGAAGCGTATTAGTTCAGTATCCTTCGACAAGCTCAGGATGACATTTCTCTTTTTCTTCCAAAAATATTTCATGCAAAAAATATTTCGTTGGGTTTTTATTTCACTCGCAACTCTTGCGGTGTTGCTGCTTTTCATTGGAGTCGTTTGTTTCAAAACCCTGGACAAAACACCTTACGAGCAAACTGAATTTTATAAAAAAGAACTTGGTGCGATTGATTCAATCGCAGAAATAAAAAATCCAAATTCTGATTCAGCTGTTCAGGTGGGTTGGGCACGTGTTAATCTTCTTCCGCCATTTACAACCCCTATCGCAATTGACGCGCACCGGGGCGGAAAACATTTTGAGGGTGTGCATGATTCTATTTATGTGCGTGCCTTTGTTTTTAAACAGGGCAATCAAAAAATTGCTTTCATTTCTGCTGACCTGTTGATTATTCCTCCAACGGTATCAAAACTGTTCGACACTATTTTAAAGCAGGAAGGATTTGATGCTTCGAATATTTTTTTCACGGCTACGCACACACATACAAGCGTTGGTGCGTGGTATCAAAGTTATGTAGGAGAAATTTTTGCGGGCAAATACGATGAGCGTGTTCCAAAATTTATTGCGGCTCAAATTTCAAAAGCCATCAAAGAGGCAGAGAAGAATTGTTCAGTTGCTAAAATAGGGTATGCTGCTTTTCCTACGCGCAAAATGGTTTTCAATCGTCTGGTTACACAAATGGCGCATTTGCCCGATTCGCTTGGAACAGTGGATTCAATGTTGCGCATTGTGAAAATTGAAAAAGAAAACGGAGAGCGAGCAAGCATCATCACGTTCGCAGCGCACAATACGGTGTTTCACGAAAACCTGATGAAACTTTCTGCCGATTGGTGTGGTTTGGTGATGAAGAAGTTGAACGAGAGCGGGAAAATAAATTTCAGTTCGTTTAGTGCAGGTGCTGTGGGAAGCCACGGTCCGTTTGAGTTTTCGAAAGAGCAGGAAACGGAAGCCAAATACATGGCTGATGGAATTGCGAAAATCGTTTTACAAAATTTCGACAGTATTAAAACGGAATTTGTTTACCGGATGCGCATGATTCATTTGCCTTTGTATTTGCGCGAATCAAATTTGAGAGTAACCGAAAACATAGTTGTTCGCCCCGGGCTTTTTAAAAAATTACTTGGCGATGAAAATTCGTTCATCAACACGTTTCAAATAGGCAATGTGTTTTTTGCCGGCATGCCTTGCGATTACAGTGGCGAGTTGGTGAACGAAATGGATTCGGTAGCAAACAGAAAAAACTTGAATCTGGTGGTCACCAGTTTCAATGGTGGTTACATTGGTTATATCACGCATAGTAAAAGATATTTACTAAACACTTACGAAACCAAAACCATGGGTTGGTTTGGTTATAGAAATGGAAATTATATGAATGAGGTGGTGATGAGGATGATGAAGCTTTCATTTACGCAGGGTTCGAAAAGAAACCCTGTTGAGACAAAATAAAACTACAACTCCGAAATTTGTTTCTGTAAAAATGTGGTGAGTTCGGTTATGTAAGGTTTCGAGAAATCAAATTTTGCTCCTAGTGTTTCGTAAAAAACAGGAATTGATTTGGTGTAACCGAGTTGAAGTGCTTTCTTATAATTTGCAATAGCTGTTTTGCGGTCGTTGATAAACAAACGCCACAAGGCAATGGAACCAAGTTCTGCAAAAGCATATTCTATATAGTAGAACGGCACAATGTAGAAATGCAAAATGTTTTGGTAGCTCGTTTCCTGAAAATCTTCTGAGCCGGTCCAATCAATATTTGCGGCAGTAAATTTTTTAACCAGTTCAAACCACTTTGCTCGTCTCTCCTCTTTTGTATGTGTTGGATTGTTGTAAAGCCAAAACTGAAACGCATCGCCTAAACAGGTTTTTGAAAGCACTCCCAAAATATACTGCAAATGATTTTTTCGCGCACGTTTTAAATCATCAGTATCGGCATAAAAAATATCCCAGTGCTGCATAGTCATCAACTCCATTCCCATAGAAGCCACTTCTGCAACTTCAGAAGTGGTTGCTTTAAACACCTGCAGTTCTAAATCGTGTGTAAGGAAAGTATGCACCGCATGACCGCCTTCGTGCACCATAATAATTAAGTCCTGTTCTGAATTTGTGGAGTTCATGAAAATAAAGGGTACGCCTATTTCATCCATGCCCATGTTATAACCACCATTGCTTTTATGCATGCGCGAATCGAGGTCGAGATATTTCATCTGCTTCATAATTTCAATACGCTCGCCAAAATAAGGATCGAGATGATTGAAACAGTCAATGGTTTTTTGAATGAGTTCGTCTGTGTTATTGCATGGTTTGAGTGCAGGCTTACCACTTGTATCTACCTCTTTGTCCCATAATTTTAGCGACTCGTACCCCAATAATTTTTTGCGCTCTTCTGAAAGTTGATGAACCAATGGCATAATAACTTCCTCAACCGATTCATGAAACTGAAGACAGTCTGCCGGTGTGTAATCAAATCTGCCTAGCTCTTCAAAACGGAACTCGATATAATTTTCAAAGCCGGCAGTCAATGCAATTTGATGACGCAGACGAATCAAGTCGCTTAGCAAATCATCGAGCTTATCGGCATCCTGTAATTTTCTTTCGGTAATCAATTTGAAAACTTCTTCACGCTCTGCGCGATTAGTGCTGCGCATAAAACTTTCTGCCTGTTTAATGGTGAGTTCGTTTCCTTTGTAATGCATGCTTTGCGCACCCATTAGTTGGTCATAACCATTTTGCTTCACCTGCATTTCTGTAGTAAGCGGAATATTTTCTTCGCGAAAAAGCGCCACCGATTTTTTAATTCTGCGAATGGTGGTGAAAAATAAATTAGGATCTAATTCTTCTACAAAAGGACAGTCAACAAATTTCTGTTTCAATTGCTGGTCAGCCACAGACATTTTAGGATAAACGTTTGCGTATAGATTGATTAAATCTGCTTTTGCTTTTTCATCGCTAGTATCAATGGTGGTGCGCACATATATCCAACGACCATGCTCGCTTAGTGCACCATCTAGTTCGCTGCTATCGCGCAACCATTTGCGCAAATCTGCCACCGAATTTATTTCGCGGCTTTGTAAATTGTTATAGTATGGCTCTGTAATTTCCCACGAAACAGGTTCAAAATCTTCGGATAAAAAAATTCTTTGTTTCCGTTTCGGAATTTCAACTGCTGCAACTTCACTCATAATACTACGATGCTTTGCGCGGTGTGGTAATCTTTTTTACAGGAGCGGGTTTGGTATGCGCCTTGGTGGAATGGTCAACCTTGTTGGTTGTTTTGGGTTTGCTTTCCTTTTTAGTATCACCAGAAAGTTCTTCTTTACCTTCTTCGCTTACTGCTTTTTCGGCAGTTAATTCCTCAATCAAATTTTTTGAATTGAGTAGTGTGTACCACTTCGCTAATTTTTTCATGTCGCTTACGTGTACTCTTTCTTTGTCGTAAGTAGGCAATACCACTTCGAGCCATGCTTTTAAAGCCGCTTCATTTTTTACATCGGGAACCGGAGTAGCCTCTTCATTTTTTTTGATGGAAGCCAATACTTCTTTTAGAGTTGCAGGTTCATCGGTAGTGTAAAGTGTTATATCGTTCAGTGTAGAAAACAAATTTGTTCTACCCGAAACGAATTGCGTTTTGTCGTCTACCATTGAAGTAAGAATTAATCCATCGGCTCTGCGGCCGACAATTTTGAATAAGCCCGGCATGCCGCTTATTCCTGTAATTTCTGATAAGTCCATATTGATTTTTTAGGGAGGCTAAAATAGAAACTTAGCGTAAAGTATTGCAGTGAAGGTTAAGGGAGAAAATAAAAAAGCTTCTGATTTTTTAAAACCTCAGAAGCCTTTCCATTTTATTTGTTTCTAGAATTTCCTGTTTTATGTTTTTCGCTTAATATCCAAACAACTCTTTAGTGCTTAATTCCTGCACTGGTCCTATGGCTTTAAGCGCATCTAATTTGATGTCTTCCTTTTTCCCAATTACCAGATAAGTGAATTTTTTTCCTTTCACATGCAGGTTGAAAAAGTTGTGCACGTCAGTCAGTGACATGGTTTTTGCTTTTTCATAAATCACTTTGCGCACATCGTAACTTAAGCCGCGTTTTTTAGCGCGGTCATAAGCACCATAAATATCACTGCGCGTAATCCAATCGCTTTCTAACGTTTTTACCACACTTGAACGCGCACCCTCAAACTGTTGTTTTACCTCGGGCATATCGTTGAGCAGTTTGTTCATTTCGCTTAAGGCAGTTTTCATTTTATCGGCTTGTGTGCCTACATACGAAGTTAAGTAGTGCGATTCATTAGCGCGTGAAGGCACACCAAAGTTGCTATAAACCGAATAAGCCAAGGCTTGTTTTTCACGAATTTCCTGAAACATGATAGAGGATAAACCCGAACCATAGTAATCGTTATAGAGATAGGCGTAAGGAAACAAATCTTTGTTGAACAAAACATCTTTACCTAACATCACAATTTCGGCTTGTTTCATAGGGTAGTAGCACACATAAACTTTTTTTTCTGCCAAAGGCAATTCAGGATATTTTTTAGCTGCCGGATAATCTTTAAGCGTAGCCCCAACTGTATGCATTTTGTTAAACACACTCAAAACATCATTTGCTTCTCGGTTTCCGTAGTAGAAAATAGTATGCTTATAATTACGCAAGCCTTTGATCAATTGCACAAGTTTGTTTGGATCTTCTTTTTGCAATTCTTCTTCGCTTACAATATTGTTGAAAGGATTCAGAGGTCCGTACTTGGCGTAATTAACTAAGCCACCACTCAAAATATTTCCTTTTTTCTTTTTTGCGTTTTCGCGTTGTTGTTGTATATCCATCACCATAGATTGATACACGGTGGTATCGGCTTTTACATTCGCCAATACATGCTCAAATAGCGCCACACCTTTTTCTAAATTTTCTTCGAGCCCCGAAAGCGAAACTGTAACCCGGTCTCTGCTACTGTTTACACTAAACTTTAAACCCAGTTTAAAAAATTCTTTTTTCAAATCTTCTGCGGAATATTTATCGGTGCCTAAATATTCGAGATAGCCTATGGCTAAACCTATATCGCGTACATTATCGGTGCCCATATCAAAAATGTAATTGAGTCCAAAAGTTTGGTTCACATCGTTCTTGATATAATCAAACGGCACCGTGCCATTGGCAAGTTTCAAATGCGTAATGTCTTTTTGAAAATCGAGAAACCTAGGAGTAAGCGAAGGCTGTGGCATGGCATCCCACTTTGTTTTGAAACCCGAAGCATCTTCTTTATTCATTACTACCGAAGTAATTTTTGGTTTTTCTACCTTATGTAGATTGGCATCGCCCTGGCGTTTGTAACATACCGCATAAGCATTTGTGTAATGGGCATTGGCAAAATTGACAACGTCTGCTTTATCAATTTTTTCTAGCTCGGCAATTTCGTTCACCCAATTTTTCCATTCTATGTTATGTACAAAAGTGCCCATCATGGTAAAGGCTCTGCCGTCATTAGTTTCAGTGGCCTTCATTCTTTCTAACTTCATGTTTTGAATAATTGCCGGAATTACCCAATCTCCGAAGTCGCCTTTTTTCAATTTGTTTACTTCACCCAATAACAAATCTTTTACTTCCTCCAACGATTGACCTTGTTTAGGCTCGCCATAAAATTTATGAAAACAAAAATCGTTGTTGTCATCTACAGTAGAATAGCCCTGCAATATTTTTTGCTGTTGCACTAAATCTAAATCAATTAACCCTGCTTCACCGTTGGAAAGTATGCGATCGGTAAGTTGCAGCATGAGTGCATCGTGAGAATTTGCTCCGTCAAACAGATACCCCATAATAACATGTTCGGGTTGTGGTCCTTTATATTCACGCACAATTGGCGAACCATACATCGGTCGGTCACCGGTGCTAAACCCTGGTTGGTTGCCCGGCATCCAATCACCAAAATAAGCTTCCACCATTTTGATTGTAGCTTCAGGATCAAGATCGCCAACTAAAATAACAGCCATATTGTTTGGGCGGTAATACGAGTTATAGTACTCTTGAATATTAATCATGGAAGGGTTTTTCAAATGTTCGCCCAACCCAATAGTGGTTTGTGTTCCATAAGGGTGATTTGGCAGCAAAGCATTTTCAATAGCATGGTTGCTCCATACTCGGTCGTTATCGTGATTGCGATTAAATTCTTCGTAAACAGTTTCCAGTTCTGTATGAAATAAACGAAGTACCAACGTTTTGAAACGATTGCTCTCGAGTTGCAAAAACTTGTCTAAGGCGTTCGAAGGAACATCGTTTTGATAAACGGTCATATCGGTTGAAGTAAACGCATTGGTACCTTGTGCACCAATAGAAGAAGTCATTTTGTCGTACTCATTGGCTATTGCCCACTTTGAAGCTTCGTAACTAAACGAATCAATATGCGCGTAAATCAATTTTTTCTTGGCTTCATCTTTTTCGTTTTTGTGGTACTCAAAATTGGCGGATACTGAATCGAGCAATACACTTTCCTTTGCCCAATCTTTTGTTCCAAAATCGTGTGAGCCTTTGAACATCATGTGCTCGAGATAATGGGCTAGGCCTGTGGTATAAGGCGGGTCAAATTTTGAACCCGCTTTTACAGCAAACAAAGTTTGAATACGTGGCGCATCTTTGTTTACACTGATGTAAACCTTCAATCCGTTTTTAAGTGTGTAGATAAAAGTATTGAATGGGTCGTTTGTAATGGTTAAAGGAGTAGGGTTTTCCGTTTGTGGTCTAGCAGCTATTGGTTGCGCTTTCCCAAATGTTTCAGAGGAAGGAAGCGCAATTGTAACCACCGGAGCAATAGTCAATTGTTTGGTTTGCGCATCGCCCGTTTTTACAGGATACTTATTGGCGGCATTGTTCATTCCGCCTGTCACAGGAGCAGGAGGATACTGGTTTGCAGGCGAGGTTTGCAATTTTACTTCACCGGCAGTATTTGTTTGTTGTGCTGCTAAATTGCTGCTAAAAAAAAGAAACCAGATAAAAAGAAAAGGGAAGGAAAACTTCATAAAAATGGATTGTGGTTTTAAATGTTTAATCATAATCGAGTTCAAGGCCAAATTGCTGCTGCATTTTTTTTATGGCAGGATTTTTTTCAATCAGTCGTTCAAATTTTTCTTTTGGGGTGTAGGGTTTGGCTCCGCTGTCAACTTGTTTATCCGCCAGCACTTCCAATTCAAGATTTACTCCTGTTCGTTTCGAAAAAAAATGTTGAACACCCATGCGCACCTCATCAAACTGTTTTTTCTGAATATCGCTTTTTACCGAGAGCGAAACTTTATTCAAATTCACTTCGTCAAGAACTGGTTGATACAAACTGAAACTTATCTTCAGTCCCTTTTTTTCTTCCGAAATTTTGGAAGCGTATTCATTCCACAGTTGCAAAATGTTTTCCTGATTTAGAATTAAAATTTCTCCTTCGGTTATTTCTTCTGCTGTTAGTGTAATTTCTCTTTGTTCGTTAGAACTGCCGTTGTTATTAATTGAATCGAGCGTAAGAACTTTTTTACTTTTTGAAAGTGTTACCGGTTGCGGGTTGCGGGTTGCGGGTTGCGAGTTTACCGTTGTGGGTTTATCAGTTTTGGGTTTGTCGTTTGTGTTTTCCGGTTTGTCGTTTGGATTAAAAGCGGGTTCATTCAAAACCTTCACTTGCTCTTCAGAAATTACTTCGGTTTTCGGTTTTGCAACTTCCGTTTTTACTGTGTCAGGAAGTTTTTTTTTACTCGCGTCAGCACTAATGCTCACCACCGAATTTACATAACACATTTTTATGAGTGCGAGTTCTACAGTGAGTCGTTTGTTTTTCGATTGCTTGTATTGCACATCGCATTGATTGCCCAAGTTCATACAGTTCACCAAAAAATCGGTTGATGCCAGCGAAGTTTGAGTGGCATATTTCTGTTTCAGGCTATCGCTTACTTCGAGCAAGGCAAGAGTTTTATCGTCTTTGCAAAAAAGAAGATTGCGAAAATGTTCGCACATGCCTAGTACAAAATCATCGCCTTCAAACCCTTTTTTCAAGACCTCATCAAGCAATTGCAAAACGAACGAAAGGTTTTCAATTAGTAGTGCATCCGTTGCTTTGAAAAAATAATCGTAATCAAGTACATTTAAATTTTCGAGCACCGAATTATACGTCAAGGTATTATTGCTAAAACTCGCCAAACGATCAAACATCGAAAGCGCATCGCGCATTCCGCCATCTGCCTTTTGCGCAATAATGTGTAATGCATCTTCTTCGGCATTTATTTTTTCGGCTTCGCAAATGTGTTTTAAGTGCTTTACAATTGTGTCAATACCAATTCTACGGAAATCAAAAATTTGACAACGAGAAAGAATCGTAGGAAGTATCTTGTGCTTTTCCGTTGTAGCCAAAATAAACTTACAATAAGAAGGCGGCTCTTCCAGCGTTTTTAAAAATGCATTGAATGCACCAGCCGAAAGCATGTGTACCTCATCAATAATGTAGATTTTGTATTTGCCGCTTTGTGGAGGAAAGCGAACCTGATCAACCAGATTACGAATATCTTCTACACTGTTATTACTGGCTGCATCCAGTTCATGAATATTGAACGAAGCATTTCTTTGAAACGAAACACAACTCTCACATTTATCACAGGCTTCAAAATCGGCAGAAATGTTTACGCAGTTAATTGTTTTAGCAAGAATACGAGCGGCTGTTGTTTTTCCAACTCCACGGGGGCCACAAAAAAGAAAAGAATGCGCCAGTTGACCTGTGCGAATGGCATTCTTTAACGTAAGCGCCACTTGTTCCTGCCCAACCATTTCGTTGAAATGAGCAGGGCGGTATTTACGAGCACTTACAATGTATTCAGCCATAGAGGCGGTAAAAGTAAAAAAAGAGAGGAAAGGGTTTTGTGAATATTTGAATTTGCTGAAGACAAACGCTCTAGTCCAGCGTTAAATTATCTCCACTTGTCTAGCCACCTTCTGTAAAATTTCAAAAACAGTTTCAGCCATTACGTTTTCGCTGTCGAGCGTAGGATTTATTTCGGTGAATTCGAGGCAACAAACCCTTTCATTCTGTACCAATTCCAAAATTATATCGGCTGCTTCGCGCTCGTTTATACCACCTTTTACAGGCGTTCCTGTTCCGCGCGAAATTGAAGGG
>JAPLES010000076.1 GCA_026391075.1 Bacteroidota bacterium
CTTTCAACTTCGCCCTTTCTGCGCCTTTTATATTGTTTAAATAATTCGGGTCGAGGTAAGTTTCACCTTCGGTAGCTTTTATATAAACAAAACTGATTTTACGCGTTTGAATTTTATTCCAATCTATTTTCCCTGTGTGTTTCGATACATCAATTCCGGTGACCGGATATTTGAATTTAGTAGGAGTAGGTACGCCTATTGGCACCAAAGACATTTTATACGCAATTATTCCTGCCACTACAGGAATTAAGATCGAAATAAGTATTGCCGCTACGTATCTTTTTTTCATTTGCTTTCTAAATGTAAATTAAAATTGCTTACGCCACCTGCGCCATGAATCCAATTTTATTTCGCTTCTCCGAATTAAATTGAAATTGGTCTTCCTGTATATTGTATAACTCAGCCAAAGTCATTGCCTTTTCGGGCAGATAATCCATTACACCAATTTCCTCCAATAACACTTTTGCTTTTTCGGGCACCAACGCTTTAAATTCATACAGAGCCATTAGTCTTCCTTTTCTTAAAAGTGCTTTGTCAATATTTGAAACGTGTGTATTGAACGTGCAGATAACTTGTATTGCTAAACTCTCGCCCAATATGCCATCGGTTAGATTGAGTAACATAGAGATACCTGAATTATTATTGGTATCGCGCGACACCAATAAATCTTCTGCGTCTTCAATCACCAAGATTGAATTTCTGTTTTCGAGCAACAGATTTACCAATTCAGGAGAATCAAGATTCCCTGCCAATCTTGGCGGAAGAAAAATCACCCGCTTCTTTTGACAATGAATTAAGTATCGGATATAAGTTGATTTACCGGTTCCCGGGATACCATGAAATAAAATCAAACCGGTATTGTCTCGTTTACCTATTCCTTGCAAAATGTTTTCGTGCAAGGGAAGTAAATCATCGTTGTAATGTTTTGCTACTTCTAATTTTGGTTTTTTAGTTAAGGCATCTACTAACGATAAACCCCGCTGACTAGGCACCACAAGACTTATATCGGTGGTCTTTTTACGGCTGACGCGTCTCTTGAATTTCTTCATTTCACCAATCAGATTTTGCGCTTCGTGTTCCTTGGGTTCCTGAAATAATACGCACACCGTTCCATTGTCTTCAATGTCTACCAGAATCCCTCCTTTTAGAACATAGATCACATTCACGCATTTCATTTTTTTTCTTTTATAGGAATAAAAATCTTTGCCATGCTTTTTCAAAATAACATTTGAAAAATTCAATTCCAGCCACTCTATTGCTTTTCGGTGATTGATTTGGTGAATCACTTTTATACTGGCAATTGTTCTGAAATGAAAGTAATATACTCTCATGCAGTTGATATAAGTGGCCGATGAATCAAATAATTCATAGGAACATGGCTCACTTGTTTTGAGTTCAAAGTCATTAATCTCCAATTCTTGAGTAGGCAATGCTTGCATGTTGTTTTGATTTAAGATTTAGTGATGCAAAGGTAGCGATGTGCTACGTCAAAAGATGTCGGTGTAGGAAAATATTTTTTCAGCGGATGGAAAAAAATCAAGAATGCTTCTTGAAAAGCTCCTTCGATTTTTTCTTGATATTCTTCAGTGCCCGTGAGTTTTTGTAAACGGTGAGAATAGAATTATCAGGATTCAGGATAACCACTGTATTCTGCAACCGCTCGTTGTATTGCTTCTGGTGAAAATAACTCAGACACTTTTTAGTCATAATAAAATAGCGCAGCCCCTGCTTACGAACCATCTCTCCAAAGTGAATCGTATCATCAATCATTTGCTCGGTAACGCCACGTTGCTGGCAGCGTTTCTGAGAATGCACCGTATGTTTTGCTGTAAGTTCCATTGTTCATTTATTATAACGTGAAAAATGTCTGAGTGTTTTGTTAGTGGTTAAGATTTTTTGTTGGTTAATGAAAGAGCCGTCAGGTGGACTAACTGATTGTTGTAATTCAGTTCGAAGCCCGAAACGGTTTCGCTGTTGAAACGCTTCTCGGTCCCGAGCGCCACACCGGGATGTTGTTTCCGTTCGAGTGTTTCAAGCATATCCATAAAATCAAGTGCTTTGAATGACGCTTCCGCTTCCGTCATTTCACCCATTTCATTTTTCATTCCGTAAACATCCATGGCAACTCCTTTCAGAAGTTTTGGAAAATATTCATGCATGATATCGGTGCGGTTGAAAATATCAAGTGCCAATGGTTTTTTGTTTACGAAAAATGCAACTCCGTTTGCTTCCGGATGATGTGTAAACGAATCGAGGAATTTTTGATACGAGTTTTGCGAGCCGTCAAAAACATCAGAAAGATTTGATGAAGCAGAACTAACACCGAGTTTCGCAGAATAATCCGATACGTTGTCCCACACTTCGCTTTGGTCTGACTTATGACCCTGTTTCATATCAAAACTGTAAGCAACCTTCATTGATTTGTTAGCGCGCAGATTTGCCGGTGCCACATAATCTGTTGATTGGAAATTTTTGCTTTTGTAATTCCATCTTCCGGATTCTACACAACTCACCGGAATTTTAGTTTTTGATTGCGGAGCAAGAAGAACAGAAGTATTCAGCACTCTGTTTTGTTTTGCTCCATCGAGGATGTCGCCATCCATCAGAAAGACAAATTTTTCAGAATGATTGAGGACGAGTAATTCATTCACGCTGCCGCCATCGCTAATCTCTTTTACTTCGATGAGATTGTTTTTGAGCGCGAATGTGGAGGAAACTATTTCCAACGTGTTATTGGGAATAGTGGAGAATTGAACAACCGCAAGGTTATCCTTTTGCTGAACGGAGAGGACTTTTGTGTTCATGATTGGAAGAGCCGGTGAAATTGACCACCTAAGGCCGGACCAAAGTGACCAGCTTGGCCGGTTCAAACTGACCACCCCAGGCCGGGTCAAATTGACCACCTGACGAAGAAGTAGAAGTTCATGCATTAACGGGGCCATAACCTCATAAGTTGCCGAAAACAACTGAGAGAATGGCAAATAATCCGATAAGCATGAGTAAGATTAGACAAATCCTTCGCCTATACTCTCAAGGCCGCAGCAAGCTTCTGATAGCGCAGCAAACGAGCGTATCGCGCAATACACTGAAGAAGTATCTCAAAGAATTTGAGCTGAGCGGGCTTAGTTTTAATGAAGTAAATGAATTGGGTGATAAGGATCTGGAAGACCTTTTTATCAAGCCCGAAGAACGTCCGGTCACCCCTAAATTACAGACCTTGTGCAGCCTCTTTCCAGCGATGGATAAGGAGTTAAAGCGCAAAGGTGTCACCCGGCTTTTGCTATGGGAAGAATACAAGCTTAAGCATCCTGATGGCTATGGGAAGAGTCAGTTCAAAAACTACTTTGCTCAGTGGAGGGCGCAGGTAAATCCCAGTATGCACATAGAGCATAAAGCTGGAGATAAATTATACGTAGACTTTGCCGGCCACAAGCTCAGCATCATTGACAAACTAACCGGTGAAGTACAGCCGGTAGAAGTATTTGTAGCCATACTCGGAGCCAGCCAGCTCACTTATGTGGAAGCTGTAATGACCCAGCAGAAAGAAGATTTTATTGCCGCCTGCGACGGAGCGTTACACTATTATGGTGGTGTTCCTTCCGCCATCGTGCCGGACAATTTAAAATCAGCGGTTACCAAAAGCAGCAAATACGAACCGGTTCTCAATGAAACGTTCGCTGACTTTGCTGACCATTACAGCACAACCATCTTACCGGCCAGAGCTTATCGGCCAAAGGATAAAGCCTTGGTGGAAGGTGCTGTAAAAATCATTTACAGCCGCATCTACGCTAAGCTCCGGACCGGAGAATACTTTACTCTGGAGGAACTCAACAAGGCCATACTCATCGCGCTGGAAGAGCATAACCTTACGCTGCTCCGGGGCCGCAATTACAGCCGCAGACAACAGTTTGAAGAAGTTGAACGCCAAACCCTTGCTCCCTTGCCTCCACTACGGTATGAGTTAAAAAAACAACTCTTTGCTACAGTGATGAAGAACGGACATGTATCCATGAGCGTTGACAAACACTACTACAGTGTTCCCTATCGCTTTATTGGTAAAAAAGTGAAACTGATGTACTCCCGTAACACGGTAGAGGTCTTTTATCACTATGAACGTATCGCTATACATCCACGCACCAAGAGTCCCTATAACTACACTACCGAAAAAGACCACATGGCCTCTGCACATCGCTTTGTAAGCGACTGGACACCGGAACGCTTCATTAGCTGGGCTACCGGTATACACGAAGATGTACATCTCTATATCCTTAAAATACTCGACCGGAAACAACACCCGGAGCAAGCCTACAAATCTTGTGTGGGTATATTAAGCTTTGGCAAGAAGGTAGGCAATGAACGGCTGATAAAAGCCTGCCAGCGGGCATTAGGATATGGTATCTACAACTACAAAACCATCCAGACTATACTGGAAAGAGGAATGGATAAGTTAGATGAAAGCGAAGAAAACAAACCCATGGAGATGCCGCTGCATGAGAATATACGGGGAGAAGAATACTATCAGTAAACCAAACAAGTCACTAAAAAAACAGAAATATGAATGCAACAACTTTAGAAAAAATGCGGAAGATGAAGTTCTTCGGCATGTTCCGGACTTTTAAAACAAACCTGGAATCAGGCAAGCTGGAGGACTACACTCCAGATGAAATGATTGCTAACCTCATTGAGGCCGAATGGGACGATCGGCAAAACAGGAACATAGAGCGGCATCTTAAAAATGCCCGCTTCCGCTACAAGGCTGCGCTGGAAGAACTGCATTACCATACCGGTCGTAACGTAGATAAGAACCTCATCATGCGCTTTGCAGAATGCAAGTTTATTGACAAGAACGAGAATATACTGATAACCGGCAGTACCGGAATCGGCAAGAGCTATATTGCCTCTGCTCTCGGCCACCAGGCTTGTAGCTTCGGCTATAAGGTAGCCTACTACAGCACAGCAAAGCTTTTTGGTAAACTGAAAATGGCTAAAGCCGATGGCTCTTACATTAAGGAGATAGCCAAGATAGAGCGACAGCACCTTCTCATACTTGATGACTTTGGCTTACAACCCTTAGATGGACCAAGCCGCGCAATGCTGATGGAGATTATTGAAGACCGGCATGGCAAGAGTTCTACTATTATTACATCACAGGTTCCCGTCAGTAAGTGGCATGATATAATAGGAGAGAAAACGGTGGCTGACGCCATTCTGGACAGAATCATACATGAAGCGCACCGGTTAGATTTAAAGGGGGAATCGCTGAGAAAAAAATCCAGTAACAGCTCCGAAATGATAACAACGTAGATTAAACTGTATATTTGTATTTATATAACCACTCGAAAATGTATGAACTTCTAAAATCTTCGCCAGCAAAATCAGTGGTCAGTTTGCTCCGGCCTTAGGTGGTCAGTTTGCCCGGCTTTTGCACTTTAATGTCTATCTCTCCAATCCAATAGAAACTCTATTCAACCTATTTTTTGACATTTTTTGAGATATACTCGTATAAGCTTTCTCTTGAATATTTCACTTTTTTCCCGTACTGCGAATACTTTACCAAACCACTATCTCTAAGTTGTTGCCATTTACGTTTGCTACTGTATCCTAAGATTTTCTTTGCCTCATCAGGCGTAACCCATTGTTCCCTGCTAGCACTTTCCAGTTGAAACTTCTTCAATGTTTCAGCGAACATATTCATTAGCTCGCGTTGCATTTTCCAATAACTTTCTTCTTCAAAAACGATGATATTCATAATGATATTTTTACGAAAAAAGCGAAAAATAAATTTCCGGGTTACAAAAAACACAGAACACTAAGCTCAAATTTTGAAGAAAAAAAATATACTACTTATTTTTATTACCACAACAAAATAAAGATGAAAGAAAATGAGAAAATTCTATCCGAAATTCAGGAACTAAAAAATTTGGTGGCGCGCTTAATCCGGAGCGACAATCTTCCGAAAGATCATCAATTTTCGCAAGAAGCTATTGATAAGGCGTCTGATGAATTTCAAAAATTATTGAGAGATAGGGAAGAATGGATAGAGGACAATGATTTTGATAAGTATCTCAAAGCGTCTCACCGTCATGTAGGAAAATTCATTCGAAATGAATTTGGCTTTAAAAATTATTTCAAGAAGGGATATGATTACTACTACTCAAAAAAAGACATAATCGCTTTAGCAAAAGAGTTAAAATCTAGAAATGTCGATCTGGACAGATACATTGAGTTGAGAATAGATCAGGCCGATTTCGAAAAACGTGTACAATCCGTAATTCATAATATTCCGAAGAAGGCTTACCAAAAAACCTTTAGAATACCAGAAGAATTAAGAGATATTATTACATCACCGGGTAAACGGCCGGATGTAGAAGTCATGAAAGCGAAACTTCAAAAACTGAAAGAGGAATTTTTTGAAAAGCAATTTTCGGATTACATCGATATCTACAAAGACAACTATGCAATGGTTAAGGAGATTTATTATTTCGAAAAATATCTTGAACCCAAAATAAGGGTACGCTATAGCCGGTGGTGTGATGAATTCAATCTAGTGAATCGCATTATTGAAGAAATCACTAGCAAAAAGCCTGAAAGATTCATACCGGTTCCGGAGGATAAAATGATCCGTTTGTAAAAATCAGCTCTTACGTTTTCTGTATTTTTCAATCTTTAGAACTTCTGACTCTAGGTACATTGCACGTGTTCGTCCTTTTACTATTTGCGGCTTCACAATTCCTTCATGAATCGCACGCATAAAAGCTGTATTACCTATACCGGTAATTTTCAACGCGCCTTCTCTGGTCAACAATTGGTCTTGGTTTAATTGGCTCTTTAATTCTTCGCGTATAATAACGCGTAATTTTTCAAAAAAATCTTCAGTAGAAAAACCGGTTAGTAAAATTGATTCCATTGGGGTTAGATTTTGTTGGCATAAATGAAGAACAATAATATTGATAATTAAACCGGAGACATAAAGTCCATGACTGAATGGGAAAGAAGTCATGCATATTATCAACAACATCACCTGACACGTCACCCCAAAAATTTGACATAAAAAAAGGTTTCAGCGAAAATGCTGAAACCCTCTACTAGCTTGTACCACGGGCGGGAATCGAACCCGCACGATATTTAAGTATCACAGGATTTTAAGTCCTGCGTGTCTACCAGTTCCACCACCATGGCAACTTCTAAAAAGACAATAGGCAACAACTGATGCAGGTAATACTGCTGACTGCTGCTGCCTACTGCTGCTCTCTATAGAGCGGGAGACGAGGCTCGAACCCGCGACCTCCACCTTGGCAAGGTGGCGCTCTACCAACTGAGCTACTCCCGCATACTGTCAAAAAAGAACTTTTTCCTTTTGAGGACTGCAAATATAGAAACGGCACTAAATTCTCAAAACCGTTTGTGAATTATTCTTTCTCCAGCAGCTTTTTAAGTTCATGCAATTTCATGATGGCTTCTACTGGAGTCATGGCGTTTATCTCTATATTTTCAATTTCCTCTGCTAAGCGTTTCATTTTCGGGTCACTCATATCGAAGAAGCTGAGTTGAAAATTTTGAGCTGGCAATTTCTTTACTGTCTTTTTTATATCGCCATGTTGCTGACGTTGGCTTTCCAATTCGTGTAGCATTTCATTAGCGCGGTCAACAATTGCCTTGGGCATACCAGCCATTTTCGCCACATGAATTCCGAAACTGTGCTCAGTACCGCCTTCAACAAGTTTACGAAGGAAGATGACTTTGTTCGTTGTTTCTTTTATAGCTACATGAAAATTCTTGATGCGATTATATTTTTCTGCCAGTTCGTTTAACTCGTGGTAATGCGTGGCAAAAAGTGTTCTTGGTTTTGAAGTAGGATTGTTGTGTAAATATTCTGCCAAACTCCAGGCAATGGAAATGCCATCGTAAGTAGAAGTTCCTCTTCCAATTTCATCGAGCAAAATCAAACTACGCGAGGAAAGATTATTCATAATACTCGCGGTTTCATTCATTTCTACCATGAAAGTTGATTCACCTGCACTAAGGTTGTCACTGGCACCAACGCGCGTAAATATTTTATCTACCAAACCAATTTTGGCAGAAGCAGCAGGAACAAAACTTCCTATTTGCGCAAGCAGAACTATCAATGCAGTTTGACGAAGCAAAGCAGATTTACCACTCATGTTTGGTCCGGTGATAATTAGAATCTGTTGTGTTTCGTTATCGAGAAACACATCGTTTGCGATATACTTCTCGCTTGCATCCATCTGCATTTCTATAACCGGATGTCTTCCTTCTTTTATTTCTATGGCAAACGATTCATTCAGTTCAGGTTTAACGTAATTGTTTTTACCTGCTGTTTCTGCCAATGAAAGAAAACAATCAATGCCAGCAATGAGCGAAGCATTTTGCTGAATAGTTTGCACGTAATCTTTTGAGAACTGAATTAGCTCTGCAAAAATTTTCTCTTCCAGCGTTTGAATTTTTTCTTCTGCTCCAAGAACTTTTGCCTCGTATTCTTTTAGTTCTTCGGTAATGTACCGTTCGGCACCGGTGAGTGTTTGTTTGCGAATCCAATCACTGGGAACTTTGCTTTTGTGCGAATTGGTTACTTCTAAAAAATAACCGAACACTGAATTAAATCCAACTTTGAGCGAGTTGATTCCCGTTCTTACAATTTCTTTTTGTTGAATGCCGGTGATGTATTCCTTGCCCGAATTTTTTACCGCGCGTAAATCATCTAAATCAATATTCACTTCACTGCGAATAAAATTTCCTTTCGAAATCATTGGGCCAGTTTCCTCCCAAACTTCCTTCTCAATTTTATCTGCCAGCGTTTGCGAAGGATTTAACTGCTCGCTTACTTTTTGAAGCGTAATGTTTTTCGAAGCAGAAAGAATTTGTTTAAGAGAAGGAATGGAATTCAACGCGCGTTTCAGTTGAACCATCTCGCGAGGGTTAGCACGCTCTAATGAAACTTTCGAAATCAATCTTTCTAAATCGCCTATTGTGCGAATCAACTTCTTCAATTCTTCCGATTCTATAGGATGATTCACGAAATATTCAACGGCAGCTAAACGTTCGTTTATTTTTTGAATATCGAGCAAAGGCATCACCGTCCAACGCTTGAGCATTCGCGCACCCATGGGTGATGTGGTGTTATCCAACACATCAAATAAAGTTTTTCCGCCCTGATGTGGCGAGTAAATCAACTCCAGATTCCGAATGGTGAAACGGTCGAGCCAAACATTTTTCTCGTCAGTCAGTTTGGTCACTTTGCTTATATGCGCAAGGTTGTTGTGCTCTGTATCGCGCAAATATTGAATAGCCGCACCTGCTGCAATTACACTGAATCTTTCTTCTTCAATTCCGAAACCTTTCAATGAATTGGTTTCGAAAAGTTTCAATAAAATATCAATGGCGTTGTCGTAACTGTAAATCCAATCGTCTAATTTGTAAGCATATAGTTTACTTCCAAACTGCTGTAAAAAATCTTTCTGTTTCGATTTTGGATACAGCACTTCGCTTGGCGAAAGTGTTTGAATCATTTTTTCGATGTACGAAAAATTTCCTTCGCCAATAAAAAATTCCCCTGTTGAAATATCGAGGAAAGCAATGCCGTAATAATCTTTTTCAAAATAAACTGATGCGAGAAAATTATTGCTTCGCGTATTCAGGATATTATCCTTCAATGCAACTCCGGGTGTTACCATTTCGGTTACTCCACGCTTTACAATTCCCTTCGCAAATTTCGGGTCTTCAATTTGGTCGCACACCGCCACCCGATGTCCTGCACGAACTAATTTGGGCAAGTATGTATCCAACGCGTGATACGGAAATCCTGCTAACTCTACTTCGCTCGCTTTGCCATTACTTCGCTTCGTTAGCGTAATTCCAAGTGTTGCAGAAGCTTTCTTCGCATCGTCCGAAAACGTTTCGTAAAAGTCACCTACACGAAAAAGCAAAATGGCATCGGGATACTTTGCCTTAAAAGCATTGTATTGCTTCATGAGCGGAGTTTCGGTTTCGCTCATAGCGCTTTTAATCTTACTTCGGTGAACTGCCATTATAAATTACTAATTACGAATTACAAATTACGAAGTGAAATGCAAGTGTGTCGCTTTCAAAATCATTCCGCGTGAAAATAAGAACTGTGCTTACTTTGCGAACCGAAATTTTTAAACAGAACGAGTAATGAGAAAATTGTTGAATGAAGAATTGACGCGCCTATCCAAAGAGGAATTTAAAGAGCAAACAAAAACTCCTGTAGTGATTGTGCTGGATAATGTGCGTAGCCATTTGAACGTTGGTTCTGTTTTCAGAACAGCTGACGCATTTTTGATTGAAGCCATTTATTTATGCGGCATTACAGGCACACCGCCACATCGCGATATTCATAAAACGGCATTAGGTTCTACGGAAACCGTTGCTTGGAAACATTTTCCTTCAACGCTTGACACAGTGAATGAATTGAAGAATAACGGTTACAAAATCATTTCCATTGAACAGGCGGAACGCGCAACTATGCTCAACGAGTTTGTTCCCAAAGCAGGAGTGAAGTACGCGGTTGTTTTTGGCAATGAAGTGGAAGGAGTTGAGCAAGAAGTAGTGAATGTTTCGGACGTAGTAATTGAAATTCCTCAATATGGAATGAAGCATTCGCTTAATATTGCCGTGAGTGTTGGAGTGGTGGTTTGGGATTTCTTTTCAAAACTGAAGCAATAAACTTTCCCGCGCTTCGTCTGTTATAAACCGAAAACAATATATGGCTAAAAGCATTTATGATTTTGAAGTGAAAGGCTTGGATGGCAAGTCCGTCAAACTATCTAATTACAAAGGCAAGGTTCTGATGGTAGTAAATATTGCATCGCGCTGTGGGCTAACTCCTCAACTGGATTCACTCGGAAAAATTTACGAAAAATATCGCCAGCAAGGTTTTGAGATTTTGGCTTTTCCTTCAAATGAGTTTTCGGGGCAAATGCCCGAAAACGGAGATGCGATACAGGAATTTTGTTCAATTAATTACGGTGCTCAATTCAAAATTTTTGCGAAAGGAAAAGTGAAGGGAAACGAAGCTCAACCGCTTTATCAATATTTGGCGGAGGAAACAAAAATTATGTTCCGAAATAATTACCCGATATGGAATTTTCAGAAATATATTGTGGACAGAAATGGCAGAGTGGTAGACTGGTTTAATCCGTGGAAAGTGCCTGATAGCGACAAAATAACCGAAACGATAGAAAAATGTCTGAAAGAAAAGGGTGTTGAAAACAAAAACTAAAACTGGTTCACAAATTGCCTGAAGGCATGCTACATTCGTAATCCCGATTAAATCAAAAACATTTTCTAAATTTAAAATCAATAATTATGGCAACTCAGTTAACCGACAACAATTTCAAAGAAACAGTATTAGACAGCAATAAAGTAGCACTCGTAGATTTTTGGGCAGAGTGGTGCGGCCCTTGCAAAGCAATTGGACCTATGATTGAAGAGCTTTCAAAAGAATTCGAAGGCAGGGCAGTAGTGGGCAAAGTAGATGTGGACAGTAACCCTGAAACCGTTATGAAATACGGCATCAGAAATATTCCTACTATTCTTTTTGTAAAGAACGGACAAGTCGTAGATAAAGTAGTAGGTGCGGTGCCTAAATCGCAATTGGCTGCTACGTTGACTAAACATCTTTCTTAAAACTTCATTGAAATTTTGAGAAAAGCGCAACTTCAGAACAACTCTTGGTTGCGCTTTTTTATTTTTGATTGTTCCGAAATTTCACTAAAAAATGCTTGAGTTAAATCAATTTCCCGAAATAGAAAATCTTGAATTGCTTGCTAAGCAAGTGGTAGAAGGATTTATTATCGGTTTGCATAAGTCACCGTTTCACGGTTTCTCGGTGGAATTTGCTGAACATCGTCTCTACAATCCCGGTGAATCGACCAAACACATGGATTGGAAAGTATTGGCGCGTACCGGAAAAATGTTTGTTAAGCGCTATGACGAGGAAACCAATTTGCGTTGTCAAATTGTAATTGATGCTTCTTCCTCTATGTATTTTCCGAATGATGTTGATGCAAAAACAAACAAGCTTCGTTTCTCAATTGTTTCGGCTGCGGCACTGGTTAATTTGTTGAAACGCCAACGCGATGCAGCGGGCTTAACCGTTTTTACCGATGAAGTAATTTTTAGTACCGATGCTAAAAGTAGCACCAAGCACCACCAATTGCTTTTTGCTCAACTCGAAAAATTGCTCAACGAAAAGCCACTCAACAAGAAAACAAACGCTGCCAAGTGTTTAAATGAAATTGCTGAGACCGTTCACAAACGCAGCATGATTATCATTTTTAGCGACATGTTTTCGCACATGGATAAGGGAACGCGCGATGAATTATTTTCTGCCTTGCAACACTTGAAATACAATAAGCATGAAGTCATTTTATTTCACGTGGTGGATAAGCAAAAGGAATTAGACTTTCAGTTTGAAAACCGACCGTATCAGTTTATTGATATGGAAACTGGCGAGAAAATAAAGTTCGTGGCAAAAGAGGTGAAGAATTTTTACATAGAGCAAATGCAGAAATTTGAAATCAGTTTGAAACTTCGCTGTGCTCAATACAAAATTGATTTTGTAGAAGCCGATATCAATAAAGATTTTCGCCAGGTGCTGCTGCCGTTTTTAACGAAGCGCACAAAAATGTTTTAACAGCCCCCAAACCCCCGTAGGGGGCTTCAAGATAAATGCAACTCAACTATAAAAAATTTGGTGAAGGTTTTCCTCTCGTTATTCTTCATGGGTTGTTAGGCTCATTGGACAATTGGCAAACGATTGCAAAACATCTTTCGGCTTTTGAACCCGCTCCCGCTGAGACAGGCGGGATGAAACAAACTCGTAACCCGCAACTTGTAACATATATCCTCGACCAACGAAACCACGGTCGCTCACCACACATGGATGAATTTAGTTACGATTTGCTTTCGAACGATTTGCTTGAGTTTTTAGAACAACAACAAATTGAAAAAGCTCACGTCATCGGGCATTCAATGGGAGGAAAGGCAGCGATGAAGTTCGCATTAGAACATGCAGATAAAGTTTCGAAGTTGGTTGTAGTTGATGTTGCTCCGGTTCAGTATGAAGACCGTCATAGTGATGTGTTTAATGCGCTTTTTGCCGCTGATGTGAGTCACACAAATTCGCGTGAAGAGGTGGAGAAATTGCTTCGCGATAAATTAAGTAATGATGAAACTACCGTTCAGTTTTTGCTTAAGAGTTTAACGCGTGCCGAAGTCGGTCAAACAGGTTTTCAATGGCGATTTAATCTCGATTCGTTAAGTAAGAACTATTCAGAAATTTCTGCGGCAATTACTTCTTCAAAACAATTTGCAGGCGAAACGCTTTTTATAAAGGGAGAGAAGTCTTCTTATATCAATGCCGAAAATTTTGACTCCATCGAAAAATTATTTCCGAAAAATAAATTAGTAGAAATAAAAGGGGCAGGGCATTGGGTTCATGCGGAAAAACCGCAGGAGTTTTTGAAAGAAGTCATCAGTTTTTTAGAATCGTAAATTCGCACACAATTCAAAATGGCACTTACACCTTCTAACATGTTGGCATTGGGAACACAGGCTCCCGACTTTATTTTGCCTGATACCATTTCAGGAAAAAATTTTTCATTGAATGATTTGAAGGGAGCGCGCGCAACAGTGGTGATGTTCATTTGCAATCATTGTCCTTACGTAAAACATATCAATTCTGAACTGGTGAATTTGGCAAACGATTATTTGCTGAGGGGAATAAACTTTATTGCCATTAGTTCAAACGATGCGGTTGCTCATCCCGAAGATGCTCCTGAAAAAATGAAGCAAGTCGCCCTTGAGTTGAAATATCCTTTCGCGTATTTATATGACGAATCGCAAAAAGTGGCTAAAGATTACGATGCCGCCTGCACTCCCGATTTTTACATTTTCGATAAAAACTTGCTTTTGGTTTACAGAGGGCAACTGGATGATTCGCGCCCTTCAAATAACATTCCGTTGAGTGGTAAAGATATTAGTGCTGCGTTGGAAAATATTTTAACCAATAAACCTGTTTCTCCGCATCAGCGACCAAGCATTGGTTGTAATATCAAGTGGAAATAGCGATGAAATTTTGTTCTAAAACAAATCGGTAATAATTTGTTTGATGTTCCAGAAAGTGAGGACATCATCTGCTTTCTGCAATTCAAATTCAAGCACAGCCACCTCCTTTTTAAAGCGTTGCCCCTTTTCTTTTTGAGTTCTATAATTAGCCTCGCAAGTAACGTGCGCGGTCTTTGCTTCTTCATTTTTGCTGTTTACTGTCATTGTAATTTCGTGTAAATTCAGTTGCAAAAACTCATCCTGAAATTTTTCAATCTTCTCCAGCAAATCTTCTGGCTCCATCGAAAGACCAATGCTATCCTTCAATTCTTCGCTAAAATGCTCACCAAAAAAAGGAATGTCGTGAGTGAATATCATATGCACACATTGCTGCACTGCTACTTTCAAATCATAATCTTCCGTGGGGTGAAACTCTTCGTAGATATACTGGTTTGTCCAACCTTTCATTTTTACATCATCTACTTCCAGCTTAAAAAGTTCTTCTGTTATGAACCGATAGATTTCACGTTTCGGAACATCGTATAGTACGCTTAACCCAATTCCGTTTTTGTTCATAATATTCCAAATCTTCGAGAGTTCTTTGTCTAGCTGCTTATCGCTTATGTCATTTACATGATTGTATTCGGGAGAACCAATTAATTTATAAAGGGTAGTACGTTTAGAAGTATCATGCTTCTTATGGAAACTCATAATCTGCTTCAAAAATTTGTTTTCAATTTCAGGAGGTAGTTCATCGCTGCCCAAAAAATTACCACCCAATTCAGCCATCATCTTCAGCTTCAACAGTTCGTTTTCGGTGCTAAGTTCTTCCGGGTCTTTTTGTGGTTTCTTTCTTTTAGCCATAGTTTGAAAATAAGAATTCTGCTTTTTTTGTGAAGAAAAACATGTTTTTAAATAATTATTTTCGAGGAGCTTGAAAAACATTTTGCCCGCCAATCCTTTCAGAACATTTTATATAGTGTTTACTTACATTATAGCTTTTACCTTATGGTGGGCTTACTTATTGTACGCTAAAAATGAAACTGCCTACCAAGAGACTGTTGAATTGAATGAAATTCGTTTTCATCAAATGAACACCTCTAGTGATTATCACACCACTGCTGAATTTGAAAAAGTGTATTCAAAATATACGCGACAGAAATTCATGATTCTTTCAGAAGGTTTGGCGTTTCTTGTGCTAATGCTGCTTGGCTTATTGCGTGTGCGTAAAGTTTTTTTGCAGGAAATTCAATTGGCGGAGCAGCAGAAAAATTTTATGCTCTCCATAACGCATGAGCTTAAATCGCCTTTATCGAGTATTAAACTTTCGCTGCAAACACTCACTATGCGAAAATTGGATGCTGATAAGACCGATAGACTAATTAGCAATTCACTTACAGATATTGATCGGCTTGATGCACTGATTGAGAATATTTTGTTTGCCGCAAAAATTGAGCGCAATGAAACTGGTTTCAGTGATACAGTAACTGATATTTCAGAACTTAGTTCGCAACTGGTAGAAAAGTTTTTGTTCAACAAAAAATCTATCACTATAGAAACGAACATTCAACCCGATATTTACATGAAAGTAGATGGCATGGCGTTTACTTCGGTTCTAATAAATGTGCTGGAAAACGCTTTGAAATATTCTGATGAAAAAACAAGAGTGAAATTGAAGTTATACACCGATAGCAACAGTATTGTGTTTGTCCTTGCCGATAATGGTGTGGGTGTTCCCGATGAATTCAAAGAAAGGATTTTCGAAAAATTTTATCGCATCGGTCATGAGGAAACACGCAGTACCAAAGGAACCGGCTTGGGACTTTACGTTGTTAAAAGAGTGGTGGAAATTTATCATGGAACTATTACAGTTACAGATAACAAACCCAACGGAACAATGGTTGCCATTACTTTCCCGCTTCTGGAACGGCAGTGAAATAAAAAAGTAGTGGCTAAATCTTTTTACAATTCTCTGACAATTATTTTTTGAAACCCAATTTCGTCTCGACTAAATAATTTTTCTTTACGCTACAAATGTAATTTACACATGACTAAAAGAATTCTATTGGTGGAAGATGAAGATTCATTGCGCGAGGCAGTGAAAATGAATTTGGATTTAGAAAAATACGAAGTAACGGAGGCCACTACAGGTACGGCTGCTTTGCGGTATGTAAACAATGGAGTTTTCGATTTAATAATTTTAGATGTGATGCTGCCTGAGATGAATGGATTTGATATTTGTGAAAAAATTCGGTTGAAGGATAAGCATACGCCTATTCTATTTCTTACTGCTAAAGGAGCCGGGAAAGATAGAGTGGAAGGTCTTAAACGCGGTGCCGATGATTATTTAGTTAAGCCATTTAACCTGGAAGAATTTATGCTTCGCGTGAAAGTGCTGGTGAAACGAAGTGTACAAAATCAATCTACTGAAGAGCCATTAAAAATTTACACGTTTGGTAAAAACGAAATCAACTTTACAACACAAAAGGCAATTGGAAACAGAGGGAAACAAGTGGAACTTACTATACGGGAAACCGAACTTTTAAATTTTCTTATCGTGAAAAAAGGGAAAGTGGTTTCGCGTCAACAGATTCTGAATTTTGTTTGGGGCTATAAAGATTTCCCTTCTACCCGCACTATCGATAATTTTATTTTATCGTTCAGAAGTTACTTTGAAGCCGATCCTCGCAATCCTAAATATTTTCTATCGGTGCATGGTGTAGGGTATAAATTTTTAGACAAATAAGTCAAGGTTGAATGCACTTCTAATTATCAGTGTGCTGAATATATTTGCGCTCCGCAAATGAAACGGCAATACAAAAAATGAATTTTGTTTTAAGAAAAGCAGAAGCACGCGATGTGTCAGGTATGTTCCGGCTGGTAAAAGAACTGGCAGAATTTGAACGCGCACCACATGAAGTCATAAACACTGAAGAAGTTTTGTTGCGCGATGGCTTTGAAGAAAATTCTGTTTATCGCGCTTTTGTGGCGGTAGAAGAAAGCAGCAAAGAAATTGTAGGTATGGCTTTGTATTACACCGCTTACTCCACCTGGAAAGGGAAACTTCTTTTTCTTGACGACTTGGTAGTGACCGAGCGTTGCCGCAGATTTGGTTTAGGAAGAAAACTCATCAATGAATTTTTGAAAGCCTCGAAAGAAGAAGGCGTAAATCAAATTCGCTGGCAAGTGTTGGATTGGAATACTCCAGCTATTGGTTTTTACAAAACGCTTGGAGTTGAAATGGATGAAGAATGGATTACCGTGAAGATGGGTAAAGAGCAGATTGAGAAATATGTTTCAAAACTATAAATGTACAAATTCGAAAATTTGGAAATGAAATTCAGTTTTCACATTCTCACATTCTCGAATTTTCAAATTTTCAAATTTAAATCATGCAGGTTTACAAATTTGGTGGGGCATCAGTCAAAGATGCTGAGGCAGTAAAAAATGTTGCCGCTATTCTTCAGCAAAATAACTTCAACGAAAAAGTGGTGGTTATTTCGGCAATGGGAAAAACTACAAACGCGCTGGAAGAAGTGGTGAATCAGTATTATGCAAAACTTGTTGGTGATAACACCAACAATGGCGATTGGCAGCAAACGATGGATGGTGTTTTCGAAAAGCATGTTACCATCATCAATAATCTTTACAGCAATGGCGGAAAACAAAAGGCAATTGACGATGTGCGGCTGATTATAGAAGCAGCGAGAAAATTTCTGAACGAAAACAAATCGCGCAATTACAATTATATCTACGACCAAATCGTTTCTATTGGTGAATATATTTCTACCACTATAGTGAGTGACTATGCTAACTCGCTTGGTTTGAAAAATACACTGCTGGATGTAAAACAAGTTTTGTTTACCGACAATGCTTACACCGAAGGTATCGTTGATTTCAAAAAAACGGAAGAAGCCATTCAAACCAAAATTTCTGAATTAGTAAAAACAGGTTTTGTAATTACACAAGGTTTTGTGGGTTCCACTCCAGAAGGATTTGTGGCCACACTAGGCAGAGAAGGTTCCGATTACACCGCTTCAATTTTTGCTTACTCACTCAACGCAGAGCGTGTAACCGTTTGGAAAGATGTAGAAGGAATTATGAATGCCGACCCGAAGGAATTTCCCGATGCGCAGTTCATAAGCGAGCTTACTTTTCATGAAGCCATTGAAATGACTTACTACGGTGCAAGCGTTATTCACCCAAAAACGATTAAGCCGATACAGAACAAAAATATTCCGCTCGAAGTACGCTCCTTTGTAAATTCAGCCAAACGCGGTTCAGTTATTTCGGCAAATGCCAATACGAATTTTTTACCACCAATTATTATTTGGAAACGCGGTCAGGTGTTGCTTTCTTTTTCAGCAAAAGATTTTTCGTTCATTGCTGAAGAACATTTGAGTAAAGTGTTTGCCACCTTTGCTGAAAACCGTTTACACATTAACCTCATGCAAAATGCAGCCATCAGTTTTTCCATTACCGTTGATTTCAAAAAAGAAAAAATTGAAAACATTATTGAGCAACTTACAAACGATTTCAGCATTACGCGAAACGATAATCTTTCGTTGCTCACTATTCGTCATTACAATCCGGGCATTATTGATAAACTAACGAAGGATAAAGACATTCTTCTTCGTCAAATTTCAAGAACGACTTTACAGGTGCTAATGCGGGAGTGAATCATAAGCAAGGTGTCATGCTAAGCTTGTCGAACCATCTTTGCTCACAAAACCCTTCGACAAGTTCAGGGTGACATTTGCACTTATGGAGAATTAGGCATGCACCATTTTTCGTCCATTTCGCGTCTTACTCATATTACTATATTTGGCACCCATGAAAAGGATTTTACTCCTGTCGCTAGCTTTGGTTTTATCATTCTCTAGTTATTCTCAGCAAATGAGAGTGAAGCAACCCAACTTCAAAAGTTTTCATGCCACGCAAAAAATTTCATCAACAGAACTGATTAAGCAACTGGCTCCTGCAATTGCTAAAGCACATCCTGAGTTTGGTACCGTTCCATTCAATGCTCAATGTGCCGATTGTGCAGAGTTGATTGAAAAACGAACGATTGATTCTCGGCAGTTTATTGATGCCTATGATGCAGGGCACACCTATTCGCAGAAATCTTATTTCCCGCTGCACTACAAAAAAAGCGAGAACGATATATGGAGAACAATTGATTTTCGTCTTCGTGCCGATGCAAACCAAGCAGGAGTCTTTATAGCTAACGACCAACCTTGTCCCACTAAAATTGATTTGAATAAACATTCTACTTCAATCATTGACAGAGGTTTCGAATTTGAATACAACAAAAAACTTTCGATGTATTTCTATGATGAAGGCGTTGCTTATTCAACTGCTATTCCTGCCGATTTTTCGCATGAAAATGTAGGAGAGGAGGGATTGGAAGTACACAACATTTGGAACGGAATAAACATGGAAGAAACTTTTCGTGCTGGCGAAGTGAAAACTAATTTTGTGTTGAATGCACCAATTCAAATTCCAATTTCAAAAGGATTTATGGTGATTGAAGACATAATCACTTTACCATCTGGTTACTCTATCATTGAATCGAAGAAAGGCGAGCATGACGGTAAATTTTTTAGTGGTGATTATTTGGTGCAAGATGAAAAAGGAAATACTCGCATCACCTATGAGCGACCTTCTTTTGTTGACGCTATGGCTTGGGGCATAAAAGGAAATTATCAGTTAGAACAAAACGGTAACGAATACACACTAAAACTTTTTGTTCCTATATCATGGCTTACTCGAATTGAAAATGTCTACCCGTTATTCATTGACCCTACAGTTTCGGGAGTTACAAAAAAAGGTGATTTTGTTACCACACCCGGTGGATTTACCGAGAGCATGGGTTTTACAACTAAACCGCTCAGTTGCGATTATCAAATGACTGTTATTGTGCCGGGCAAAAGTCAACTGACTAATGCCTTGGTTGATTTGGAATACCGACTTCAGTTTGATAATACTTGTGGAACTCCGCCTCTTCCGGCACCGTTTTGCACCTTCTCACAAGTAACCCAACAAATTATTTGTGATGCTTGTGGAACCACTACTGGCAATTTAGTTTGCAATCCGCAAGTAGCTCCATTCACCGGAACGTGTACAACAGATCCGAATTTAGTTCCGGGCGCAGGAGCCATTCTTATTAATTCTTTTGTTCCTAATTATCTCGCCTGCTTTTCACCACAGTGCCCCGATTACGCCATTGATTTTACTTTAAAAAATAGAGACTCTACCTGTAATGATGTTTGCGGATGGCTTTGTGCAATGGGTTACATGTGGCAAATGACTGTAGAGGCATGCCAAATCGAAGCTAATATTACTCCGCTTGTATCAACTATTTGTGCAGGCCAACCGGTAGTGTTAACTGCGCATCCAAGTTGTGGTGTGCCGCCTTATCATTATCTATGGACACAAGATGGAGGGAATACATTTGATACCATTTATGGTTCAAACACTTATACAGTAAGTCCCAACCAAAGTATTTTTGTGAGTTGTATTGCGTTCGATACTTGCAATCTTTTTGCTCCAACAAATGATGCCCAAATTAATGTTACCGTTTCGCCACCTGCCGATGCAGGTTTCGATTCGCACTTATGTGCCGGTGGACCTATCCAACTAGGTGGAACGCCTACCTCGGTGGGTACCGCCACCATACAGTGGACCGGAGAAACAGGATTAGTTCAGTCGTGGTTGACCAGCACTACAAGTCAAAACCCCACAGCAAATATTCCTGCAGGAACTATTGATACATTTTTTTACGTAGTGAAGGCAACCACAGCCACTTGTTTTAGAAGAGATACGATTGTTATTTTCTCGAGCCCTATTCCTACTGCCAATGCAGGAGCCAATATTATTCTTTGCGAAGGCGGAACAGTTTTAATTGGCGGAAGCCCTTCAACCAATGCAGCTACAATTTTATGGACTAGCGAAAGTGCAACGATGGAAGGTTGGCTAAATAGTACAAGTGCAGCAAATCCGCAAGCAACTATTCCGGCAGGAACTATTGATACGTTCTTTTATGCGCTTACGGCTACTACTGCAACATGCGTGACGCACGATACCATGTACATTTTCTCGAAACCAATTCCGGAGGCAGATGCAGGTGCCGATGTTCGTTTATGTGAAGGCGGTTTAGTAAATCTTGGAGGAAGTCCTACTGCAACCAATGGTGCATCTATTTTATGGAGTGGCGAAAATATTTTGGCGCAAAGCTGGTTGAATAGCACCAGTGCTGCAAATCCACAAGCAACACTTCCTGCAGGAACGGTAGATACTTTCTTTTATGCGGTACACGTTTTCGACCCCGATTGTTTTAGTGATGATACGATGATGGTTTTCTCTGCAGCTAACCCAACTGCGCAAATTGATACCACCGGTGCTACGGTTATTTGCAGCAATCAAAGTGTAACTATTTCTACCACACAAAATTTTTCAACTTATACTTGGAATACAGGTAATACAACCTCAAGTATTCAAGCGAATCAAAGCGGGCAATACTTTGTTGTAGTTACCGATGCTAACGGTTGTAAAGACACGAGCAACATCATTACTATTACTTCGGTAGCTGCACCTACCGTTCATGTCGATCCAGATACCTTGATTATTTATGGTGACAGCGTGATGCTATATACCGATATTAATTTGAGTTCTGCTTCTATTGATTCGTTCCGTTGGTATCCGGCAATCAACATTTCATGCACGCAGTGCAACAATCCTTTTGTTTCGCCAATTGTGCCTGCACAGTATTATGGTGTAAGTGTTTATTCGGGCGGTTGTACGGCTACCGATTCGGCTCTGATACGTGTAATTTTTCCAAACAATTTTTATATACCCAATGCTTTCACACCAAACGGTGATGGCAACAATGATAACTTCTACATTCAGGCGCAAAGCGGTGTTCGTGTAATTCTCTTTCAGGTGTTTGACCGTTGGGGCGAGAAGGTACACGAGGGAAGTTATCCATGGGAAGGCAACTACAAAAGCAAACCCGTTCCTCCGGGTGTTTACATTTACATTTTCAAACTAGGTTTGTTTGGCGATGATACAGGTCTCTTCCGCAAAGGAAGTGTGACGGTAATACGGTAAGGTTTACACCACCACCTTTTCTAATTGAAATTCGAAATTTTTACTGCTTTGAAGCAAGGGTGCAATCGGAAATTTGTTAGCGGTTTTGGTTCCTTTCAAAAATCGCATGACTACCGGAATGAAAAATGCGATACCTTACTTTGCACAACTAAAAAATTAACCGCAACGGCTAATTCGGGCTTCCATATTGTTGGTTGGAAATAAATTTAACGTGAATTAAGTGAGCCTTAATCTTGCATAAACGAAAATTTACTCAAACGTTTCTTCTGTATAAATTGCCAGCATACCAATCACGCTCATACGATAGAAAGTTTGGTTGTCGGTAATCCAAGCCATACTTTTTTGATCATTGGAGCGAGTATACTTATGGTCGAAAAATTTTGTTTGGATAGCATAAAATCGGGCAAGCATGATATGTTCTTTCTTTTTGCACAAACCATTTTTTAGATAAAAAATAGTTTGCTCAGGCAAAGTTGTTATAGTTTCAGAGTGATTTTCTTCCACCTCATATTGCATTACCTCATAACCCTGCGTATCGTTATACACTTTATCTGGCGAGCCATAAATATTAAGCAACTCTTCTCTACTACTTCGCAATAAAGTCTGCGCGTTTAGACTGGTAAAACCTAAAAGCAAAAACAGCAATAGAAAAATTTTTCCGATCTTCTGTTAAGTGTTCTGCTTTTTGTTTTTCCCATTCATTTTATCTCCGTTTAAAGAAATGCAAAGAAGCGATTTAAAGAGTGAAACAGTTACGGTTTTAGTGTTCTACTCAACAGTTGATTCATATCGAATTTTTCTATTTGATATAATTAGTTTGGAAACTTTGAAGATTAAGAGGTTGCTCATTTATAGCTGGTACCGCTATTATCGAGAAGCAAACTAGCTGAAAGAAATAAGAGGCAAATCATTTTTGATTGGCCTCTTTAAACTATATCTTAACAGTGCAATTAATGTCCTTTTGGTCTGCTCGCACCCATGCCAATACCGTATTGACCATTACCTAATTTTACTTTACCGCCATGTGGACCGGCAGGAATTAAATCACCAACGGGAGTAGTTAGCTCCGGGTCGTATTTGTAAACCTCGCTGTCACTTGCCCAATGGAAAATAGCGCGACCATCAGCAGGATTGTTCTTGGCTTTAGCCGCAGCAGGTTCGTTTTCAGGTTTTATGTAAGCCGGTCCCGGTGCCTGAGGAAATCTTCCTTCGCCATAGTTAGTTCGTGGTTTAGCCGAAAGCGTGTAGTATAATTTACCACTGTGTGTGCCGCCATTTACTTCCACCAAATCAAAACTCTTTTCGGTTTGGTTAACAACCGTTACACCATTAAACTGCAACATATTTACCGGTGTACAGAAAACTCTTATCGGATTACTGTCGTTTACAAAAATCACATCAGCAAGAATTGGGTCGAGTTCTACATGCGCTGTTCCGTTTACCATGGTAGCGGTTCCGTAATCTGTATACCAATACTCTGGTGACTCAGGACAAATCAACGTAACTCGTCCGTGCGTTTCTGTAGGAATTATTTCCGCTACCGAACCAGTACCGGTAATTTTTCGATTTGTTCCGAAAACATTTCCACCTACATAAGCATACGCATAACTTACGCCCGGGTAACTTAGCCCTTCAAAATAGCCGCCTGTAGTTAAACCCGAACTGCTGTAAGCTATTCCCTGTACTCCGATGGCATCTTGATTTTGTGCATCAGAAATTCCCTGCACCCCTACTGTATAGCCAGGATTTCCGGTGGTGGTTCTGCGTTCGTTCCAACCTCTCAATGCAATTTGTGTTCCGCCCAAAGTAGTTCCTGTGACATTCAACTGGTTATAACTGGCCGAAGGATTGAAAGTAGTGGAGGCATTATCTACATAATTGTAGTTAGCCATCCACACGCTCGAATAGTTACAGTTAGCAGCTACCGTAGCCGCACCTGTTGATTGCGCAAAAATACTGGTGTAACCTGCAGAAGGATTCGTTGCATAAATACCGGCACCACTTAAGGTTTGAACCGGAGTGCCAAAAGAAATATTTACTTCATAACCAACGTAACCACCTACACTATTGCTATGCCCATAGATAGCATTTGCTAATGCACCGCTTGAAACCTCTAATGGAAGACTAGGTGCGGCAGTTCCAATTCCCACATAACCCGAAGTTTGTTTTACGCGCATTCTTTCAATTTGATTAGTGCCAATAGTAAAATCTCTTGCATCAGTTGTTCCAATCCAATTTTCTGTAGCACCAATTGTTGTAGTACCGTAAGTTGCCGGCATGGCCGGAGTAGTAATGCCGGTATTCCCTTTTGTTAGCCAAGCGCCAATGGTTGTGTTTAAATTTTGAGGATAAGTTGTAGTGATATTTAAAATACCACTGGTATTAAAATCGAAATTTGAAATTGTCCAATCTGGACCAGTTGGCCCTGTACTACCAGTAGTTCCTGTTCCAGTAACACCTGTTGCTCCGGTAACTCCATTCGTACCGTTTGTTCCAGCTGCACCTGTTGTTCCATTTGTCCCGTTAGTTCCATTCGTTCCGTTACTTCCCGCAGTCCCTGTTACTCCCTGAATACCTTGAGCGCCTGTTGCACCGTTCGTGCCGTTTGTCCCATTCGTTCCATTTGTTCCAGCAGCACCAGTTGCACCGTTCGTGCCGTTAGTCCCGTTAGTTCCTGCGGTACCAGTTGTTCCATTAGCACCTGTTACACCTTGAATTCCTTGAGCGCCAGTTGCACCGTTCGTACCATTTGTTCCAGCAGCACCAGTTGCACCGTTAGCTCCTGTTGTTCCTTGTATACCTTGGATTCCTTGTGCACCAGTTGCGCCATCAACACCGCTAACTCCTTGTATGCCTTGTGCGCCTGTTGTACCGTTAGTTCCATTCGTTCCCGCAGCACCTGTTGCACCGTTTGTACCGTTTGTGCCTGTTACACCTTGAATTCCTTGCGCGCCAGTTGCACCGTTCGTGCCATTGGTTCCGTTGGTCCCGTTCGTTCCTGCAGTACCTGTTGCACCATTTGTGCCGTTCGTTCCAGCAGCACCATTAGTGCCATTGGTTCCGTTCGTTCCTGCAGCACCGGTTGTACCTTGAATACCTTGTGCGC
>JAPLES010000026.1 GCA_026391075.1 Bacteroidota bacterium
CAAAATGTCCCTATTTAGTCCCTGCTGTAGGAATTACATCGTGTATAGTGCTGATAAGGAGTTAGTTATATTGATAACAGTTACAAAGGGGATTTAGGGGTATTCCTTCGGACATATTTTCCATCCGCCATCCCATAATCATTCCCCGCCAAGCCATAATTTCCATCCGTCTTACCATAATCTATCTCCGCCATCCAATAAACATAATTCGCCAAAACATAATCTCTATCTCCCTTCCCATAAACCATATCCGCTTCAATCTTTCTCACACCTCCTTTCAGAAAATTTCAAACTCAACAAAACAAACCCACCAAAATTTCCAGAGTGCTTTTCTATTTTTACTTTCAAAGTAAAACCAACCCCATGCAATCTAAAGCCCAAACCCCCGATGAATATATTGCCACCCTTCCGGCAGACCGCCAAGACGCCATGAACCAACTGCGCAAAGTGATTAAGAAAAACTTGCCCAAAGGATTTACAGAACAGATGAGCTACGGCATGGTGGGTTATGTAGTGCCGCATAGCACCTACCCCAACGGCTACCACTGCGACCCCAAACTGCCTTTGCCGTTTTTGAATATTGCTTCGCAAAAAAACTTTATTGCCGTGTATCACATGGGCGTTTATTCCGACCCCAAACTGCTCGACTGGTTTGTGAAAGAATATCCCAAACACAGCAAATCAAAACTCGATATGGGCAAATCCTGCATCCGGTTCAAAAAACCCGCGGAGATTCCTTTTAAACTGATTGGAGAACTGGTTTCAAAAATGACTCCGCAGGATTGGATTGAAACCTATGAAAGTATTCTCGCGAAGAGCAAGAAGAAAAAATAAGCTTAGGATTTGCCGGCCAGGTGTTTCTCCCAAACCCAGGACGTAAGCATCATCGTATCAAGGTCGCGTTGAATGTTCCAGTTTAGTTTAGAAACCGCTTTGTTGTTATTGGCGTAAATGCTTACCACATCACCGGCTCTTCGCTCGCCTAATTTGTAATTGAGTTTTTCGCCCGAAACTTTTTCGAAAGATTTTATCGCTTCCAAAACAGTAACACCGTTACCGGTGCCGAGGTTGAATACTTCGGTGAATTGTCTTTCGGTTTTCGCATTCACATACTCCACGGCTTTAGTGTGCGCACTTGCTATATCCATCACATGAATATAGTCTCGGATGCAGGAGCCATCGCGCGTGTCATAATCTGTTCCGAAAACAGTGAAGGCCGCAAACTTACCAATGGCAGTTCCCGTAATGCGCGGAACCATAGCCGTAATTACATCGGTGGAATCTTCTCCGAGCTTTCCGCTTTCATGTGCACCAACAGGATTGAAATAACGAAGCAGAATAAATTTTGCCTCCGCCTTCTTCGAAAAATCCTGAATAATTTCTTCACTCATTTGTTTAGTTCGTGCATAAGGCGACTCTGCATTGCCGAATGGAGTTTCTTCGGTAACCGGCAATTGCGTGGTGTTTCCATACACCGAGCAGGAAGAAGAAAAAACAAAATTCTTTATACCGAATTCAACGGTTAGTTCCAAAAGATTAAGAAGGGAATCAAGATTGTTACGATAATAAAGCAGCGGCTTCTCTACCGATTCAGGAACAGACTTCAGTGCCGCGAAATGAATAATAGCATCAAACTTATTTTCCTGAAAAACTTTTCGTGTAGCTTCCTTATCGCATAAATCAACCGGGTAGTTCTTTATGCGCTTTCCGGTGATGTCAAAAATCAAATCAACCACAGTTGCCTTCGAGCGAATGTTGTTGTCAATACTTACGACATCAAATTCATTATTCAGTAAATCAACTATTGTATGAGAACCGATATAACCACAACCTCCGGTAACAAGAATCTTCGGCATGGTTTAGAAGTTGTATTGTCCGCTTTCAATCGTTTTGCGAATGCCTTCTTCCAGGTTGACCATCGGTCTGCCCAGAAGTAATTTCATTTTTTCAATATCGGGTTTTCTGCGGCTCATATCTCCTTCAGCTAATGGAGGAAGGTGAATGATTTCAGATTTTGAATTCGTTAGTTTGATAATCAGCCGCGCCAAATCAATTACAGATATTTCAAAATCGCTGCCGATGTTTACGGTGTCGTTCAGATGATCGGTGTTATAAAGTGTATTCGCGCAGGCATCTACATTATCATCGCGATAGCAAAACGTTCTTGTTTGTGAGCCATCACCATATATGCTAATTCGTTCACCCTGAAGCGCGGCTTTAATAAAGCGCGTCATTACAAAATCGCCACTCTGTTTTGGCCCGTAAGTATTGAAGAAACGGAAGATAGTATAGTCGAGATTGAACTCCTGCTTGTAAGAACGAAGAAATGCCTCACCCACATTTTTTACTACTGCATACGGCAAACGCGAATTAAGCGGAGTAGTCATTTCATTTTGAGGATGCTCAAACGGTTCACCGTAAACTTCCGAAGAGGAAGAAAAGAAAATGCGTTTCACTCCCGTGTTTTTGCATAAATCAAGAATGTATTTGATGCCTGATATATCATTGAGCACAGAAACCGGATTATCCAACGTTCTCTTCACTCCTACTACCGCAGCATAATGAAACACATAATCGAACTTATAGGCAGTCATCACATCTGAAATGTCGCGGTATGCATTGCAATTGCATTTGATGAATTTCCAGTTGTTGTATGGGTTCTCTACCGGTAAGCGTTTAATATTCCCTGTAGACAGGTTGTCTACTATCAATACAAAATTCTCAGGGTTTTCAATCAGTTTATCTACCATGGTACTACCTACGAAGCCTGCACCACCGGTAACGAGAATCTTATTTTTAAAAGCTGAAAGCATGTTTTATGAAATTAGTTCGAGTAAATATTTTCCGTAACCGCTTTTTAAAAGAGGGTCAGCAAGTGTGCGCAATTGTGCAGCAGAAATAAATCCCTGTCTCCATGCTTCTTCTTCAATACAACCCACTTTCAATCCTTGTCGCTGTTCTATCACCTGCACAAATTGCGAGGCCTGCATCAACGAATCAAAAGTTCCGGTATCTAACCATGCAGTTCCTCTATCCAGAATTCCTACCTGCAATTTCTTCTGTTGCAGATATTCTTTGTTCACGTCTGTAATTTCATACTCACCGCGAACACCCGGCTTCAGTTGCTTTGCAATCTCCACCACATTGTTATCGTAGAAATAAAGTCCTGGAACGGCATAATTACTTTTCGGTTCCTTCGGCTTCTCTTCAATAGAAATGGCTTTGCCGTTCTTGTCAAACTCTACTACACCATAGCGTTCAGGGTCACTAACGTGATAAGCGAATACCACCCCGCCATCGGGATTTGAATTGGCTTTCAGCAACTGGTCGAGACCGCTGCCGTAAAAAATATTGTCTCCTAAAATCAAGGCTGCTTTTTCTTTCCCGATAAACTCTTCACCTAACACAAAAGCTTGTGCCAGTCCGTTTGGAATTTCCTGCACTTGGTATGAAAAGGAACAACCGAATTTTTTCCCGTCACCAAGTAATCTTTCGAAGTTGGGCAAATCAGTCGGAGTAGAAATAATCAGAATCTCGTTGATGCCCGCTTTCATCAAAACCGAAAGCGGATAATAAATCATCGGCTTATCGTAGATAGGCATGATTTGCTTACTGATAGCGTAAGTAATTGGATAAAGCCGCGTGCCCGAACCTCCTGCAAGTATAATTCCCTTCATAATCGAATTGTTGCTGACAAAGAAAACAATTTGAAATAAATATAGACCTTGCCGCTATCGAAATGGCAAACTCAAGTGAGCAGACAAATAAGAAGGAGAAATAGTTTCAAATTCCAATTCTTCCTTTCTTTGCATACAATAAATTGATTAAGGTTGCGTTTTAACCGGCTATTTAGAAAATTCATAAGCAGAATCATGTCGCATTTTTTCAGAAATATTTCTTCTAATCGCAAAAGCAATTTGCTCTTTGTGGTTATGTTTCTTGCACACATTTTGCAGGCACAGGATTATCAGCGCAAATTAGAATGGCAGGAGAAAGCAAAATCTATAGCCACCATTGAGGAGAAGACGATTGTTCAACCTACGTTTACAAACGCTGTGCATGATGAGCAGTTTGGATTGCTACCTGTTTTCAAAGAAAATATTCCACTAAACGTTCAGGGAGAAATTTCTATTCAACTTACCAATACAGTTTATTCCACTTCAACGCATGTAGATAATGCTTCGCTCCCTTTTATTAAAGACAATGTTGAACCAAAAGCCGACATTTCTTTTCAGCGCAAAAAACCGAGTGCTTCAATTTCTATTATTCCGTTCCGTAAAAATCCTGCAACCGGTGTAGTTGAAAGGTTGGAATCATTTACTATGCATTTGGTTATTACTCCAAAAGGTCAACATCGCTCTACACAAGCTTATGCAGCAAGTTCTGCTTTAGCTTCCGGCAATTGGTACAAAGTAGCTACTGCAGCCGATGGCATTTACAAAATTGATTACAACTTTATTAAAACAACTTTAGGTGTTGACCCTGCGGGTTTTAATCTGAGTTCTGTCGCCATCTTCGGAAATGGTGGAGGCATGGTGCCCGATAAAAATTCAGATGCACGCTTTGATGACCTCGTTGAAAACGCAACCTTGGTAGTTGACAACAATGGGAACAACAAAATGGATGATGGGGATTATTTGTTGTTTTACGGAGAGGCTGCCGATGAATGGATTTATAATCCTGCCTCTGTTGCTTTTAATCACCGCAAAAATCTTTATACCGATAAAGCATATTATTTTCTCACCACAACTTCAGGCACAGGAAAACGGGCTTCACTTGCACCGGTAGTTTCAAGTCCTAATAAAACGATTACCGATTTTGACGACCACGCTTTTCACGAAAGCGATGAATACAATTTGTTGCGTTCAGGTAAGGAATGGTTAGGCGATAAATTGACAGGCTTTAGCAATACCAAAAATTTCTCTTTCAATTTTCCCAATCTAATTACTTCGGTTCCTGTAAAATTCACTTCGTATGTAGGTTCAAAAACAAGTTATGGTTCTTCGGTTTCAATAACTATAAACGGTCAAACTGTTTTAACGCAAAACGAACCGGGCATTCCGAACTCCTCGTATCCTAATGCATTTTATCCTGTGGTGAGTACGGCTAATTACGCTGCCGGTGCAAATCAATTAGATATTAACTACACTTTTAGCGTGAGTAACGACCCTTCGGGCACTGCGGCTGCTTACATCAATTATTACGATTTGAATGTAAAACGCTCGCTTACTCTTTCGGGCGATGCGATGCCGTTCAGAAATATTTCTTCCATTGGCGTTGGAAATATTTCGCAGTTTAATCTAGAGAATGCTTTGGGCGCAACAAAAATTTGGGAGGTAACGAGTGTCAACAACATTCAGGAAATGCAAACTTCATTGAATGGTTCGCAACTATCTTTTGTTACAAGTACCGATGGTTTAAAAGAATTTATTGCATTCAATGTAAACGGTTCTTTCCCCAATCCCGAAAAACTAGAACAGGTTGCCAACCAAAATTTACATGGAATGGGGGAGCCGGATATGGTCATCATCACCCCCGATGATTTTGTAAGTGCATCAAATGACCTTGCCGATTTTCATAGAGCAAATGAAAACATTTCAGTAAACGTAGTCATGCTTTCGCAGGTGTATAATGAATTTGCCAGCGGCAAACCCGATATTTCTGCCATTCGAGATTTAGTAAAGATGCTGTATGACCGCGCTGGTGCCGATACTGCTTTAATGCCGCGCTATTTGTTATTGATGGGCGATGGTTCGTATGACCCGAAGGGAAGAATTGCCAATAGCAATAATTTTGTTTCTACTTATCAGAGTTACGAATCTGTGTCCACCACGGGCACTTATACATCCGATGATTTTTTTGGCCTCCTCGATAATAACGAAGGGGGCGATATCACTAATACCTCGCAACAAATGGATATAGGCGTAGGTCGTTTGCCGGTGGCAAGTTCCACCGAGGCGCAGGACGTGGTAAACAAAATTAAGAACTACAAAAAGCCGACAATAAATGCATCGTGCGTTCAACTCAATTCAAATAATAGCTGGCGAAACATGCTCACTTTTGTAGCAGATGATTTAGATGTATCGGACGGAACCGTGTTTGAAAACTATTCTGAAAATTTAGCCGAGAGTAACCGCTCAGCGCATCCGGTTTACAATTTCGAAAAAATTTATTTAGATGCTTTTAAACAATTACCTACTCCCGCAGGTGACCGTTATCCGGAAGTAAACACCGCTATTCTCAACCGCATCAATTCAGGTGCGCTCATCATTAATTGGGTGGGGCACGGTGGCGAAACCAACTGGGCACACGAGCGCATTTTTAATTTGGCAGATATTATTCCATTGGAGAACAAAGAAAAATTGCCTCTATTTATTACAGCTACTTGCGAGTTTAGCCGTTACGATTTACCCGATAGAACCGCAGGAGAATGGTTAGTAGTTAATGGAAAAGGAGGAGCTATTGGTGCTATTACTACCGTTCGTTTGGTTTATCAATCGGCAAATGAATTGACTAATACCGCTGCGTTTCATGGTTTGTTAGATCCGTATGAAGGCAGATTTCCTACACTAGGCGAAGCTGTTATGGTGGCAAAAAACTTGGCTAACAGTGGAGATAACAATCGCAAATTTACTTTGTTGGGCGACCCAGCGCTTACTCTCAATTACCCGCGTTACAAAGTTGCCACTATTGCAGTAAACAACAAACCAGTTATCATGCTGCACGATACATTGAAAGCCTTATCGCAGGTAACTATTACAGGCGAAGTGCAGGACGACAACGGCAACAAACTTACTTCGTTCAATGGTGTTGTTTATCCATTGGTGTATGACAAACTTTCAAATCTTCAAACTTTAGGAAACGACCAACCTGTTATTTATCCTTTCAAAATGTATAAGAACACCTTGTTTAAAGGAAAGGCAAGTGTTGCCAATGGCAGTTTTAGTTTTTCGTTTATGGTTCCTAAAGATATCAACTATCAATACGGCAATGGAAGAATAAGCTACTATGCCGACAATGGAAATTATCTTGATGCTCACGGCTACTCAACCGATATTGTAATAGGCGGCTCGGCTGATAGTTTCACGGTTGACCATACAGGACCCAAATTGGATTTGTACATGAACGATGAAAAATTTGTTTTTGGTGGAACCACCAATGCCGACCCCATGTTGTTGATGAAACTGACTGACGAGAGCGGAATCAATACGGTAGGTAACGGAATAGGCCATGACATGACAGCGATATTAGATGACAATACCCAAAACAAAGTCATACTCAACGACTACTACGAAAGCGAATTAGATAATTACAGAAAAGGCGCGGTAAAGTATCCATACACAAAACTTGCTGATGGCAAGCACACACTCAAAGTAAAAGCATGGGATATTCAGAATAACTCAACTGAGGAATACACCGAGTTTATTGTTGCTTCAGATGCCAAGCTTGCTTTGTCGCATGTGTTCAATTATCCCAATCCATTTACCACACATACTGAGTTTATGTTTGAACATAACCGCTGTTGCGATGATTTAAATGTGAGTGTTCAGATTTTTTCTGTCAGCGGAAAACTTGTAAAAAACATTGTTGAGTTTGTACACAGCGATGGTTTCCGTGTAAACAACATTGCCTGGGATGGTTTAGACGATTATGGCGATGCCATTGGCAAGGGAGTTTACGTATATAAGTTGACGGTGCGCGATTCTGAAGGACAGAGCGCACATAAATTTGAAAAATTAGTGGTTTTAAGATAGATTGCCGCCCAATTAAAAGCCAATCTATCGCAACACTTCTACTTTAAATTTTAATTCAATCAAACAGAGCATGAATTATTTGTTGCGTACAAAAAAAGCAGTTACATTTTTGAGTCTATGGATTCTTTCAATATCGTTATTGGAAGCGCAAGGCATTAACACTACGGCAGGAACTATAAATACCGTTACTACAGCAGTTCCGTTTCTGCGCATTATACCCGATGCACGAGCAGGAGGAATGGGCGATGTGGGTCTTGCTACTCCTATTTATGGCAATGGCGAAAACGAAGGTGACTATCGTAGCCCCGATGTGAATGGACTTTACACCAATCCTGCAAAACTTGCCTTCATTGACAAAGATTTCGGATTTGCGGTTACGTTCAGTCCGTGGCTTCGCACCTTGGTAAACGATATTTACCTCGCCAATCTTGCGGGTTATTACAAGGTGAAGAAGATGCAAACTGTGGCGGTGTCTATCCGTTATTTTTCTCTTGGTAATATCACTTTTACTGATTTAAATGGAGCAACAACTGGCGAGTTTCGCCCAAATGAATTTGCTATTGATGGACATTACGCCCGCAGATTAGGCGATATATTTTCTATTGCTGCATCGCTTCGTGTGGTGTATTCAAACTTAGCAGGTGGACAGCAGGTAGACAATAATTTAATAAAGCCGGGTGTTGCAGGTTCGGGAGATATTTCGTGGTTTGTTCGCAAGCGTTTTCACGAAAACAATGCACACAAACTAGAGCATGAGTTAACTGTAGGTATGAATATTTCGAATATAGGAAGTAAAATCTCATACACCTCTTCTATTACTAAGGACTACATTCCTACTAACTTAGGTATAGGTGTAGGTTATACTTTGAATATTGATAAGCATAACTCTGTGGGGGTATATGTCGACATGAACAAATTGATGGTTCCAACTCCAACAAAAGACGATAAAAACAACAATGGCATCTACGATTTCAAAGAGAAATCTTCTATCACGGGTATGTTTACTTCGTTTGGTGATGCACCGGGAACGTATGAAAACGGACAATTAGTAAAGGGAAGTAAAACTAAAGAAGAATGGAATGAAGTTACTTGGGGTATTGGTGCTGAGTATTTATACAACAAACAATTTGGAGTTCGCTTCGGATATTTTTACGAGCATCCATTAAAGGGTAATCGTCAGTTTCTTACTGCAGGTTTAACGGTGAAGTACAGCGTAGTTGGTTTAAATTTTTCTTACCTGATACCTACCACTATTCAAAGAAATCCATTGGATAACACTATTCGCTTTAGCTTGTTATTTGACTTTTTGAAAGGTGGTAAAAAATCGAGCAATGAAACAGGTGTTTCATTAGTGCCTGATGAGCCGAAGAAAAAAGAAAAGAAAGCGGACACGAAAGAAAAGACAACCGAAACTAAACCCGCAGAAAGCAAACCTGGCGATGACAAACCGATTATTAAAGAAGGTAAGTTAGAGCCGGTAGAACCGAAGTAATCAACGATTATTATAAAAACAAAAGAGCGTGCCGCAATATTGCGGCACGCTCTTTTGTTTTTATAGGTTGATAATGCTTCGACAAGCTCAGCATGACAAAGCCGCTGTCACCCTGAGCTTGTCGAAGGGCCTTGTGAGGCACATCTACTTTCTCATCTCCCCATAAAGCATACTCACCTCTAATACCGTAAATACTGCGTAGTAAAAAAGAAAGTGCAGAATCATAGCTGTTTTGTTATCGCTGGAAAAAAGCAGAAACACGAGCACCAGAAAAATGTAAAAGAGAAATTTAAAAACAGTAGCCGCCAAATATTTTCTGATAAACTCCTGTCCGTTGCCTTTTGCAGATTGCAACAGAA
>JAPLES010000075.1 GCA_026391075.1 Bacteroidota bacterium
TAGGTATTGCAGGAACACCATTAACTTACTTAGACATAAACGGAGATTTAGCACTTCGTGAAGGGGCACTTACTCTAGCAAGTGGCGCTAACAACAATGTGGTTACTGCTAACAATCCCTTTCCCGCGGGTAAAAGTTTTTATCGTATTACCGGACCTAGTGCGGCATTCAACATTACCGGTTTAACAGGTGGACAGGATGGTAGAATAATAGTGCTATACAATGCTACTGCTTTCAATATGACGCTCACTCACAATAGCGCTTCATCAACTATTTCCAATAGAATTTATTGTGGCAATAGTACAGACCTAACCGTGAATGGATTTGGTTCGGTGACCCTTCACTACAATGCCACAGATAACCGATGGATAGCAACAGCTTCAAATGCAACTATCACTGGTCCTACTGGAGCAGCAGGAAGTAGTGGAACTACAGGAACCGCAGGAGCTGCTGGTAGCACAGGGGCAACAGGAACGGCAGGAAGCACTGGAGCTACAGGAACTGCAGGAGTAGCAGGAAGTACAGGAGCGGCAGGAAGCACTGGAGCTACAGGAGTAACAGGAGCTACAGGAACTGCAGGAACAACAGGTGCTACGGGTACAAACGGAGCATCAAACGCATGGGGATTAACCGGCAACAGCGGAACAAACAGTTCGACTAATTTTTTAGGAACTACCGATGCTGCCGATTTAGTTTTAAAAATCAACAACACTCGTGCTGGTTTGCTGGAACGAAGCACCACCGGTAACACATTTTATGGGCACAAAGCAGGTGATGCGTTCACCAGTGGTGTATCCAATGTACTGATGGGAAATAGAGTGATTGAAGGTTGGACCAGCGGAAACAAGAATTCAATATTTGGTTCCGAAGCAGGGGCAGGTATTTTTGGTGGCTCTTCCGATAACAATTCAATTTTCGGTTATCGTGCAGGCTATAATACTCTTAATGTTGATGGCCTTTCTGCATTTGGAACAGAAGCAGGCTTTGAAAACCGCGATGGTTTTGCTAATTCCTATTTTGGATATCGATCGGGGCGTAATAATAGAAGCGGCTCTAACAATACTTTTTTGGGCGACTCTTCAGGTCTTCTTATTGACCTTTCGGGAGGAGCTTTCAATGATAACCGAAATACTTTTGCTGGTGCCAAATCGGGTTTATACGTAGTAGATGGAAGCGATAACACCCTCATTGGATATCTAACCGGTACTCTTCATGATGGAAACGAAAATACGTTTGTTGGAAGTAGTGCAGCCAGCGGTATTTTGGGCTCCTTTTCAATGAGCGGAGTAACTGCTATTGGTTACAAAGCAGGATATACCAGTCAAGCTAATAACAACACTTTTGTGGGTCACAGCGCAGGTTTTGAAAATTCAACAGCTACCGGTAATACTGCAGTTGGCTATCAAGCAGGATACAATTCAGAAGGTAGCGACAATACTTTTTTAGGGAACAAATCAGGTTATTCATTAGTGGGTAGTAACAATACACACAAAAATGTTTTTGTAGGAGCCGAAGCCGGTACTAGTATTAATGCAGGTACCAGTAACACATCTTTAGGATACCTGGCGCTTAGTAATACGTTTAACCCGGGTGCTACGATTTCAAATACTACGGCTATAGGAAGCGAAGCGGGGCAGGAATCGAACCAGGCAAACAACTCCGTTTTTGTTGGTTACAGAAGTGGATATATTGGTTTTACCGGAACCGATAATGTAATGGTTGGTGCAACTGCCGGTTTGCAGTACAACACTTCTTCACAAAACGTAGTACTAGGTTCCGGTGCAGCTACCGATATTGACTTTGCAGATAACAATGTAATAGCCGGTTATCATGCCGTAAATTCGGCATTAAACAATTCGGACAACAACGTGGTAATAGGCGCAAATACCATGAGCACATTTAATAACTCAAATAAAAATGTCCTTCTAGGAGCCAACCAAACATTAGGTTCAAGCATTACCGAATCTGTTGCTATAGGAGAAGCAGCGAGTATTGGAACTGGTACAGATATTACTTTGCTAGGCAATAATACTTCCAACAGCGCTAGCAATAATGCAACGGCTGTTGGGGCAAACGCAGTAGCTTCACAAGATAACTCAGTCATACTTGGCAATAGTGCCGATGTAGGTATTGGAACTTCTACACCAGCACGAAAACTTCATATTAGCGGTAGCACTAGCGGAATACGTAACGGTGGTGTAGCTACCGCGGGGTCTTTTATAACCACTCCTTCTGCCACTACCGATAAAATAATGTTTGCCGATGCTAATGGAGATTTACGTGCTATGACAGCTGGTAGCACAGGCAATGTACTAACTTACACTGCCAGCGGACCGGCTTGGGGTTCGGCATCGTCCTCTGCTTGGAATGTAACAGGTAACGCCAGCACTGTTGACGGAACCAATTTTATTGGTACCACAGATAACATTCCTTTCAATATTCGGGTAAGCAATGTTACCGCAGGCAGATTAGATTCTGTAGGCAATAGCTTTTTGGGTTTTAGAGCAGGATTTTCTAATACTACCGGGCGAGCCAATGTGGCCATTGGTAAACATGCACTTTTCAGCAGCACCACTCAAAGTAATAGTGTGGCTATTGGCGATTCGGCTATGTATTCTAACACCACTGGTTTTAGCGTTACCGCAATAGGCAGCAAAGCTCTTTTTGCTAATACCACCGGTACAAATAACGTAGCGGTAGGGGCAGGTGCATTGAACTTAAATACCACGGCATCCAATAACGTAGCGGTAGGTAGAGTAGCCTTAAGTGAGGTTACCACTGGATTTGACAACACAGCCGTAGGAAATTTTGCCATGCAGCATTCTACCGGCTCTAGAAATACAGCAGTGGGAGGATCGGCTATGCGAACCACCTCAGCAGCCTCAGGGTCAAGTAATGTAGCAGTTGGTGAAGATGTATTGATAACCTACTCATCTAGTTCATTCAATACGGGTGTAGGTAACAACGCATTGATTTCTACTTTCGGAAATTCTAACACCGCTTTAGGTAATAATGCGGGTTTATCAAACGCTTCGGGTTCAAGAAATACACTGCTTGGCGATAGTGCCGATGTAACCGTAAACTCTTTAATTAATGCCATTGCCGTGGGCTGGAATGCTAAGGTAAGTGCCAGCAACAGTATGGTATTAGGCAGTGTGAATGGTACAAATGGAGCTACTGCTACAGTAAGCGTTGGTATAGGAGTTAACGCACCTTTACGCACCTTTCATGTTGGCGGTCTTACGAATGGGATACGCTACAGTGGTGTAGCTACCGGTGGTTCATTTATTACTGCCCCATCAGCCACTACTGATAAAATATTGTTTGCCGATGCTAACGGAGATTTACGGGCAATGGCAGCAGGCACCACCGGTAATGTACTAACCTACACAGCAAGCGGACCAGCATGGAGTTCCGGCACCGTAACAGATTGGACGCTTACCGGTAATGGTAGTACGGTAGACCTCACTAATTTTATTGGCACTACCGATAATGTTCCTTTCACCGTTAGGACCAATAATCAGCAATCGGGTCGTGTTGACCCGCTCTTATCAAATGCTTACTGGGGCTATTGGGCAGGAAGGGACTTTACCACTGGTACACAAAATGCAGCTTTAGGAACTAATGCGTTATTGAAAACAACCATTGGTACAAAAAACACAGCTATCGGAACATCGGCTCTTGAAAACAATATAGATGGCGGTAGCAATACAGCGAATGGTTTTGCTTCGCTTTATACCAATAGTAGTGGAGTTAATAATACAGGGATTGGTTTTGGTGCTCAATATCTCAATAGTACGGGTGGTTCAAACACTGCAGTGGGTTATCAGGCAAGTTATAATAACTCCACCGTTAGTAATTTAGTAGCGGTGGGTGATAATGCGTTGTTTACTAACACTGGAGGGATAGACTTGACCGCTGTTGGTAGCCGTGCGCTATATGGTAATACTACGGGGGATTATAATACAGCAGTAGGCAGCCAGTCATTATACACCAACTCTAGCGGCTCAAATAATACGGCATTAGGTTATGGCGCTCTCTATTATAATTCTTCAGGTACAGGAAATACTGCGGCCGGCTTAGATGCGCTTTTAAGTAATACCACCGGCGTTTATAACACAGCTGTAGGAGAGGAAGCACTATATAACAATGTAACGGCAGATTATAATGTGGCTTTAGGTGGTTTTACTGCATATAGCAATACTTATGGTACCCGAAACATTGCTATAGGATATCAGTCACTTTATTCACAGTCGTACGCCAATGGCAATGTAGACTTTAGCAGTAACAATATAGCGATTGGCTATCAAGCTTTATATGATAACCAACCTATTTCTACCGCAACCGGAGTTTTAAATTTAGCTATAGGGAATTTTGCTTTAACCAATAACTCTACAGGATATCGCAATATAGGGGTAGGATATACTTCACTAAATGCAAATACAACCGGTTATCAAAACACGGCCATTGGATATGGTGCCGGTAGCGTTTCCATAGGTAACACAAATGGAATAAGTGTTGGATACAACTCAACCGTTAGCGGAAGTATTGATAATTCAATAGCTATAGGAGCCAATTTAAATGTGTCTGTTGCTAATCGTTGTTATATCGGCAACTCATCCATGACCAGCTATGGAATTTGGGGAACTTGGACAAACCTTTCGGATTCAAGAACAAAGAGAAATGTTGTAGAGAATGTACCCGGTTTAGATTTCATTAATCAACTTCGCCCTGTTACTTATCAATACGATTTAGATGCCTTGAGTCAACTAACAGGAGATACTACTACTTATGATCCTATAAGTTTAGAAGGCAGAAGAAAGAAAGAGCAAATTCGTTATACCGGTTTTATAGCGCAGGAAGTGGAAGCAGCAGCTAAGCGTGCGGGGTATGATTTTAGCGGTATTAGTAAACCACAACATGCTAAAGACACTTATGGTTTAGGCTATGCAGAGTTCACTGTTCCTTTGGTAAAAGCAGTTCAAGAACAACAAACGCAGATTGAAGAACTCAAAAAAATGATTCTGTTACAACAGCAGGAAATCGAGAAATTAAAGAAGTAGAATTTATTTTGTAGGGGTTGAATACAAAAAAAGAAACCCCTCCGCTTTCGCGAGAGAGGCCTCATTTGAACCACCATGCTCTTTTAGTTCTTTGTTAGTGTAGGGAGCTTATCTTAACTACTTTTTATGTTTTGCCATTTTCCTTGAATGGCGTTGAGTTGAATCATCATTTCTCCACCTTTTTCGCGCAATCGCGTTAATCCAAAACGCAACGCTGTTAATTCTTCCATTAAGCCATTCAACATTTTTGTTGACTTAATTCCGCTGATGTTGCTTTTTCTAATCTCTTGCGATCTTCTCAAATACTCTACACATTTATCGCTATACGACCGATGTTCAAAAAACAATTCCATCGTCTGGTATTTGAAATCTTCTATCTGATACAAAAAATCCTTAACTCCCTTTACTGATCGGTCGAAACTATCTGGCGCATCAGGAATACTTGCTGTGGCTAAAAATTGGTCAATAGCCGAAGCATTGTCTTCAATAAATTTGTGGGGCATGGCATAAAGCGTTTTCATATCGCTGTTAATGCTTTTGAACTGCTCTACAAATTCAAGGTGCAAATTCATGAAACGGTCTTGGGGATTTTCTGTTTGCTGCATAAGTTGTTATTTTATACATGCAATATAAGTTGCCCTCTTCCTCGTATCAATGTTTTGCCTCTTGTAACGAACAATCTGTGTTTTGTGAAATCTTAATTTCTTTTCGAAACACTGTTGTTGCATAAGGGCAAAGACATGTCGGCTTTATCACCAACTTTATTTACCCTAACTTTTCCTTAATGCTTTCCCAACTAAAATCAAGTTGGTCAAGCCACACAATAGTTTTGTCTGCTTTTTCTTTGATAGTGCGCAAACCGTTCAACAATTCATTTACTTCTTCTGTAAGTTCGGAATATTCAAGGTCGCTTATTACCTGACCACCGTTTCTCATCCTTTCAACATTACTCATGTATACTTCGGAACAATCAATATGCGTTTTATGCTCGTTGAATAAATTTATAGTGTGAAGCGTAAAGGCGTCTAATTGCTTTACAAAGTCTGGCACAGCACGAAAATTTTCGTTTGATTTTTCGGGAGCTTGCGGAATGGCATACTCCCTATTGATAACATCCATCACTCGACCCGCCTCTTCTGAAAAGTGTTTGGGCATCATGTATAAATCAGTAACGTATTCGTTAATGAGTTTATAAGCCGAAACGAAGTTGCTGTGCGAAAGGTTGTAGTGTTCGTAATCTGTTTTGTAAGCGGGCATGGTGTCAAATCATTTTCTACATCTTACGCCAGCTAAATACAGATGTTTGTTTTTATGCATTGTTGTTCACAATGCACATTTTGTTATCAGAAGATTATTTTTTGTAATTGATTATTTCAAGCTCCTCTCCTGCTTAATTGCCTCGTAAGCTTCCTGAATTTTTTGAAACTGTGCCGTTAATTTTTTTCGTTCTTCCTCACTCACGTCTTTATTTCTATCGGGGTGTACTTTCAAAACCGATTTGCGATACGTCATCCGAATTTCTTCAAAACTCATTTCTTTTCTAACACCCAAAACTTCGTAGGCAGAAACTTTTACTTCGGTGTGTTCGGTTTTTAATCGTTTAAACTCAACATCGTTAACATTCAAATATCCGGCAAGGCGAAACACAAAATAGTTTTCGCGTTCGTTTAGTTCGCCATCACACAAAGCCATGTCAAATAGAAAGCGAACGACTTGTATATGCGTAGCATGGGGGGTGTTCATGCGTATTTGATTACAGGCTATATCCAAATCGTACTCTTTGTTGAGACAATGTGAAATTATCTGTTGCCGTTTAGCAGAAAGCTTTTCATCGAAATGTGTATCGAGAAATTGTTTCAGAAAATTTATTTCTGCTAGCGAAACCTTTCCATCTATTTTAATGAGATGCGATGCCAGAACAATCAAGTTCAATTCAAACTCGGTAACACCATCGGCAAGTTTTTCTGCTTCGGTTTTATTTCCGCGCTCGATTAGAGTACCTGCAATAAAACCGAGCAACCCACCAATAGGATTACCCGTTACCGCCCAACCTAAACCTGCACCCAACCATTTTTCGTAACGCATCAATACCGAATGAGTAAATTAGTAAATGAGCAAATGTTTTTCATCCCGTCTGTTTCAGCGGGAAGTAAATGAACTACAGAGATGTTATTCATTACCATACTTCAGTTTACCATTAGCAGATAAATAAGCTATTGCAATACCTGTGATGATGAAAGGAAGATTGAGCAATTGTGTTTTGCTGATGCAGCCAATCATTTCGCCATCGGGCACTTTAAAAAATTCCAATACGAAACGAATACCAAAAACAGTGATAAAGAAAAACGCAAGATACATTCCGGGCTTTGAAAGTTTGTAACGATTGAACAAAAGAAGAATTACAATTTGCAGAATAAAATAGGCTATACTCTCATATAAAACTACCGCATGACGAGGAATATTATCTACTTGCTCAAACACAAATGCCCAAGGCACTGAGGTTTCCTTTCCATAAAGTTCGGAGTTCATCAAATTGCCTAAGCGAATAAGAGCTGCCAACGAAATAACACTCACTGCACCCACATCGAGCAAGCGAAAGAAATTAAACTCCCTATGGTAGTAGCAGAACAACCACAAACCAATTGCTGCGACAACAAAACCACCGTGACTTGCCAGACCACCTTTCCAAACAGCAATCAGGTCTTCGGGGTGCGCCATGTAAAAATCGAGCTGATAGAAAACAATGTGCGCTAACCTCGCACCAATCAATCCACCAACAAACATATATTGAATAAGGAGTGTGATTTTTTCATCGTCCCAATTCAGTTTTTTGAAAACATAGCGGCCAATAAAAAAACAGGACATGAGCGACATGCCCCAAAAAACGCCATACCATTTAATAGAGAATGCGCCAATGGTAACAAAGTCGGGAGAGGGATTCCAGTAGATAAAATTGAGCATGTGCAATAGTAGTGAAAACACGCAAATCAGAATTATTCACTCATTCCTCTACATTCGCGGCTTCGTTTTTAATTCCAACATTTCTACAATGAAAAAAACTTCCTTCTTCGGTTTTCTTATTTGCATTGCCGCATTTATTTCTCCACTGTTTTCTTTTGCTCAAAACATCAATTCAGAATTTCCTGTTATCAATCCTGAAAACGTAACGATCGTACGAGATAGCTTTGGCATTCCACATATTTTTGCAAAGACCGATGCTGAAGTAGCTTATGGTTTAGCCTGGGCAAATGCCGAAGATGCTTTTGCAGTAACACAGGATTTGATTTACACCAGCAAAGGTTATATGGGAAGAAAGCAAGGAATAGAAGGAGCCGCAGTTGATTTTTTTGTTCACTCCATTGGCGCTCGCGAATTGGTAGAAAAGAATTTTGAAAAAGATTTATCGCCCGAATTCAAAAAGTATGTAGACGGATGGGTGCAGGGTTACAACGCTTATGCGAAAGCGCATCCCAATGAAGTAAAAGTAAAAAGCGCTTTCCCTATTTCTTCGCACGATATTGTTACGGCTTATGTGGTGATTATGTCAGCCTTGAGTTGGACACAACATCAGGTGGCAGATGCAGTAGGTGGAAAGTATGATAATGTGCCGCTAGTGTTTCCAACTCACCCAACTCCTTCGGTAGGTTCAAATGCATTTGCGCTTAACAGCACAAAAACAGTTGACGGCAAAACTTATCTCTGCATCAACCCGCATTTAGGAATGGAAGGTCAGTTTTCTTTTTACGAAGCGCACTTACAAAGTGAAGAAGGATTGAACATTGAAGGATGTATGTTTCAGGGAAGCACTTCATTGGCAATGGGAGTAAACGAACATTTGGGTTGGGGAATGACCTGGAACACTTTCGATAAAGTGGATGTGTTCAAATTAAAAATGAATCCGAAGAGGAAACTCGAATACGAATTTGACGGCAACTGGGTGAAGTTGGAAAAGAAACCCGTTTGGTTGCAAGTGAATTTAAGTAAGAAAGGAAAATTTGTTTTGCCGGTGAAGAAGATGTCGTACTGGAGTAAATTCGGAGCAACATTAAAAAGCGGCAAGAGTGAAAATTATTATGCCATTCGCTTTCCTGCAAATACAACTATACAAACTGGGCAGCAGCTTTATAAAATGAATAAGGCAAAAAATTACGATGAGTATTGGAACGCCATTCGCACACACGCCATTACACTCTTCAATATTGTTTATGCCGATGACAAAGACAATATCTTCTACATCCACCACGGCATGATGCCCGACCGCGATACCACGATTGATTGGAGTGGTTTGGTGGCGGGCAATACTTCAAAAACATTATGGACAAAATTGATTCCGCTTGATAGTATGCCTAAGACAATTAACCCGAGTTGCGGTTATGTTTTCAATACGAACAACACTCCGTTTCATGCTTCATCCAATGAATGTTGTGAGAATGGATATTGTTACACTTCGCGCAAACTGATGGACCAGCGCCCCGGTGATAACAACCGCGCACAACGTTTTACTGAATTGATTGGCGCAAAAGACAAATTCAGTTTACAGGATTTGCACGACATAAAATTTGACATTACGTTTTCGCGTAAGGGCAATTTTGCAAAATCAATGCAGCCACTTTACGATTTGGATGTAAAAAAATATCCTGACCTACAAGAGCCGCTACAAATTCTTAATTCGTGGAATCGTGTTTCTGATATTCATGCATACGCTCCTACCCTTCTTGGCTTATGCATTAAAACAATTTTCGACAAATATCATTATGACGATGCAAATTTTGTATTAGGCTTTGATATTAAAGAAGAGGAATGGGTAAGCACATTGCGTGCAACATGCGATACATTGAAATCAAACTTCGGAAGTATTAAAGTAGAATGGGGAACAGTGAATCGTTTGGTGCGTGGCAATAAGGATTTACCGCTTCGTGGTTTCCCCGATATGCTTAGTCCGAGCTATCCTAAAAAGATAAATAGTCGCCTTGCCTTCAAAGCTGATTATGGAGATACTTATACGATGCTAGCTTCGTTCGGTAAAAACGGAGTAGAGAAATTACAGGCGCTTCAACCGCTTGGGAATTCACTGAACCCCGTAAGCAAACATTACAACGACCAAATGGAATCGTTTACAAAACAAGAAATGAGAACATTGAGTTTGAAGAAAGAAGATGTGATGAAAAGGGCAGAGAGCGTTTATCACCCGCAATAGAGAAATGTCATCCTGAGCTTGTCGAAGGATGCGCTTCGACAGGCTCAGCGTGACATAGTTTTATTTTTTTCGGTAATCAGAAAAGAAACTGTTCCATTGAATTTGCAACACTCCTATAATTCCTTCTTTAATAATATTGCGGCTCATTTTAGAAACGCCCTCAATGCGCTCGGTAAAAATGATAGGTACTTCAACAATTTTGAAACCGAGTTTGCGTGCAGCAAATTTCATTTCAATTTGAAACGCGTAACCAACGAAACGAATTTTATTTAAGTCAATAGTTTCCAAAACATTTCGTTTGTAACAAATAAAACCTGCTGTAGGGTCTTGTATTTTTATTCCGGTTACCAAGTTTACATAGAGCGAAGCATTCTTCGATAAACGGATTCTGTCTTTAGGCCAATTGACAAAACCACCGCCTTCTACATAACGTGAACCAACTGCTACATCACAATTTTGATTTTTGCACACATCATATAACCGAACTAAATCATCGGGGTTGTGACTGAAATCGCAATCCATTTCGAAAATAAATTCATACTTTTTCTCAAGTGCAAAACGGAAACCTGCAATATAGGCAGTACCCAAACCTTGCTTTCCGCTACGTTCAATCAGAAAAAGTTTACCGGCAAATTCAGCTTGAAGTTGTTTTACCTTTTGTGCTGTGCCATCAGGTGAGCCGTCATCAATAATCAGCAAATCAAAAACGTGCGGCAATGAGAAAACCTTGCGCACCATTTTTTCAATGTTACCCAGTTCGTTGTAAGTAGGAATAATAACAAGGCTATCGCTCAAAACACAGGTTTAGAAAATTAGCAAAGAGCGACAAAAGTAATTTTAGAATTTACTTTAATGAAAGCGTTGTGAAATTTTAATATCACAAATCCCACAACGTAGTTCTGCGGCTGCGTACGTAGTCTTTCATCTTCATCCAGAAAGCGAGAATCATGTAAATGATAATAGGAGAACCGATTGTCATACAACTGGCGTAAATAAAAAACAGGCGAATGTTTTTCACGGGCATTTTTAACCGCTCGCCAATTCGCTCACAAACACCAAAGGCATTTGACTCTATCAAAAATTTGAAAGTATCTACTTGTGGCATGTGGTGCTCTTTGTTTTCGAATGTATGAAAATATCATTTCAAAATCTTACTTCCTATAGCGCAATCCACACAGCGGAATTTATCGCAGTATTCATTCTTCAGTTGCAACAGAGCCTGCGACTTTGCAGCCGAAGAAGGAGTTTGATTTAACTTCTTCCAGCCGGTTATAATTGAATTGCTTTCTGCTTCACAGTTTTGCAATAAAGCAAAAGCCCTGTCGCAATACTCTTCCTTGTCTTTGTATTTTCCATAGGCAAATAGTACGGGAGCTACGGCATTAATCAGCAAAGTATTTTTCATAGAAGTACCCAAGTGTGAATTCACTTTCTTCGTTGGCTTATCGAAACGATAATGATTTTGCCAATACTCCGAAACATCAACATCAAACAAGCGATGAATAGCTTTCACGTTTTTTGCTTCAAGAATTCGTGAAAACATTTTTGAATCGAAACACATTAAAGCCGACAGCTGCGCCAAACGAACCGTTGGAAAATTAGATGGACGCAAGCGAAGGAATTTCCAAACCTTCTTCTCTAACGGCTGTAACTGATGAAGTCTTTTCAAATACAGGAACTCTTTCCGCAACTGCTTTGGATATTCATCATCAAAATCTTCATCGAGCATTCCTGCGGTGCCAAAAACCATAGCTTCAATTTGCAACGGCTCGTGAATATGCTTAGCCCAAACATTTACGCGTAGATTTTTTGCGAGTAACTGAAACGGTTCTTTATTGATACCCGCTCCTAGATAGCCGGCTATCATTTGAAACATCACCTGCTCCCAATCATTTCTGCTTTCATTCAGTAACTCCTTTATCTGTTCTACTTTGGCTTCTAATCTTTCAATGAGCAAACGTTCAAGAAAATTGCTCACACTAAATTCATCGGCTTCATGAAGGAACTTGGCGCAGGGAATCCATGATTTTCTTTTCTCTAATTCTTCATAACGATAGAGCACCGAAGGATGAATGCGATTTTTTAATTCGAGTGTAGGAATTTCTTCTCCGTTGCTTCGCAACGCCATTCTATCTTTGGCTTCATACACCACATGTAGTATTACATTGTTGTATGCTGCATCTCTTTCGTGCTTATGCAAAAACCAATCGCCTGAGTTAATGTGAATTTCAACATTGCCTGCCCACAATGTTTTTCCAATTCTGATTTTTGCATTTTGAAAATCGGGACCTGCATGAATATTATGTACACCTGTTTGCACTAAGTCAATTGTCTCACCATTAGTAGTAAATAAATCTTTTGTGTCGAACAAACGAAACTTCCATATAAAGTGAAGCAGCTTTTCGTTCATAGTAAATTCCACTTGGCTATAGAAAAGGATTGCTTTTCATCCACTGTAATCTTGCCTGAACCTGTAAGATTCTGAAAATCGATTTCGCCTTTCACATTCACCTCTGCTTTTGCATGTGCAAGCGAATCGGAAAATATTTTTTGCCAATCATCGGTGGTAAAACGAATACTTACCGGAAACGAAGTTTCCTTCCATCCGGGAATTCCCTGATTTATTTCGCTGCTCAACTCTCCTGCTTTTATTCCATTGATGTAAAAATCTTCATGAATGGTTTTGATAGTAGCCGAAAGAAAATTCGGGTTGCGTAAATGAATAACCGATTGCAATTCGTAGCCAATGGTAGAAATCTTAGTCAGCTTGAAATCGTTTTGTGAAGAAAGTACCACATCTTTTCTATTGAGCAAAAGCACAGCGGCCGCTAATACAATAAAAATGAGCAAACCGATTCGTTTAGGGTTCATGTAAGTAAAAGTATTAGAGTTCTCGAATAATTACAGAGATAGCGAAATGTCACGCTGAGCATGTCGAAGCGCATCCTTCGACAAGCTCGGAATGACAACTTCTTTTTGTTTTTCACATCGCGGTGCAAATTATTCACACGAGTCGGCTTCGCATTTCAATTCGTTTATTTTCACTCATAAATATTTCTGCATTGAAAATTATTGGCATTACAGGCACTTTAGGCGCGGGCAAAGGAACCATTGTTGATTATCTAACAAAGCACCATGGCTTTCAACATTTTTCGGTGCGCGGTTATTTGAGCAAAATCATAAGAGCTAAAGGTGAAGAAATAAACCGCGATTCATTAGTAGCAACTGCCAACGAGTTGCGCGCACTAAACACTCCAAGTTTTATTGCAGAAGAACTTTACCGCGAAGCAAAAGAAAGCGGCAAGGATTGTATTATCGAAAGTATTCGCACCGTAGGCGAAGTAAATGCACTTCATGCTAAAGGCAATTTCAATTTGTTTGCTGTGGACGCTGACCAACATTTGCGCTACGAAAGAATTGTAGAGCGAGCTTCGGAAACCGACAAAATAAATTTTGAAACTTTTGTAGAAAATGAAAACCGCGAAATGAATTCCACCGACCCAAACAAGCAGAACCTTTCTGCCTGTATGCTACTAGCAGATTTCAGATTTACTAATAACGGAAGCTTCGATAATCTATATGCAGAAATTGACTCGGCATTAAAACAGATTTCAACTAAAATTTAAAAGACGATGAGTACAACTAAAGAAGAACATTACGTGCGACCAAGCTGGGATGAATATTTTATGGAAGTAATGGAAGCTATTAGCAAGCGCGCAACTTGCGGTAGAGGACGAAGCGGGTGCGTAATTTCCCGCGCGAATCAATTACTCGTAACGGGTTATGTAGGCTCGCCCGTTGGTTTACCGCATTGCGATGAAGTAGGACACCAAATGAAAAAAGTAATTCATGAGGACGGAAGTGTTACCGAACATTGTGTACGCACCGTTCATGCGGAACAGAACGCCATTTGCCAGGCAGCAAAAAATGGAGTTGCATTAGATGGAGCTACGCTTTATTGTCGCATGACACCATGCCGGGTGTGCGCCATGCTCATTATTAATTGCGGTATTAAGCGAGTAGTATGTCAGCGTAAATACCAAGCCGGTAGTGAGAGCGAAGAAATGTTTAAGACTGCAGGAGTTACACTCGAGTTCTTTCACGAAGAAGTGCAGCAATATGAAAAAGGGAAAAGTTAAATCTACCTCCTATTAAATTCTCTCCATTTCAATTTTGGTAGAAGTAGTATCTAAGGCAGGGTCAACGCCATCGTAAAACTTGATATGATTGGCATCGCTGTTCAGTTCATAATGTTTTTCGGTGGTCTTCTTTATATCAAAAGTGCCATCAAAATATTTATCGAAATGCATTTCTATTTCGTTGTAAGCATTCAAATGCCAACTTCCACCTACCACATAACTAAAGGTGTCGTTAGTTAAGTAATAAGCAAACACAATATCATCGCGTTGAAAATCTACCTTATAAGCGCAGCAATTATTTCCATTGGTGTAATTCGGAAATCCCGAAAGATAATTGGTGGTTGACCCGCCTATATAAACCTGATTAAAACGCCACAACCCGTTCACCAAATTGTCTTCCTGTATTTTTTTACACGAATTGAAACCAACAGCAATCACTGCAAACAAAACGACAGGCAAATAATATTTCTTGATACTCATAAATCTAATTTGCGGCTAAGTTACAAAACGACATTTAGCAAATTGTGAAAAAACGTTGCCCTAATAAACAACATGACCAAAGCATTTTCCTATTTGTATTGTAAAGTCTGTTTCAAAAAATATTTTTTTCATTTTATTATTCCTCTATTTTTATTCTTTTAGCCTCACAAAAAATAACACGCATGAAAAAACATTTTTTAGTTCAGCTAGTAATTCTAAGTGCTCTACGTCTACCTGCACAGGATGCCAGTAAAATTTTTGGAAGCTCAACCGTAATTTGGTATGGCATTGATTTTACAAAAGCGAAGGTGTTAGGTTTTGGAGATGAATCACCTCACAAAATTCGTGATGAATATTTCAAAGCATGGAACGATGTAACCATTGATATTGATTTGGCAAAAGTGTTTCAGAAAGATGCCGCATACAAAGACCCTAACGGAATAAGCAAAATGAATCTTGCCCGAGAAACCAGTGACATCAACACCGGAGAAGAAGTAGAACTTACTCCCGAAGTAATTGCCGAGATGGTAAAACAAACTCCGGCAGGGCAAAAAAAAGTTGGTTTAGCATTGGTGTTTATTGCACAATGCTTTAACAAAACTACCGGTACTGCAACGGTGCAGGTTGCATTTTTTGATGTATCAACCCGCAAAGTTTTATTGAAAAAAAAACTAACTGGTAAGGCAAGCGGTGGCAATAGTAAGAGTGCATTTACGGCAGCTTTAAAAGATATTTTTCAACAGATAGAAAAGAAGGAATACAAAGCCTGGAAAAAAGAAGCTAATTATTAAGAACAGGTTTGAAATAAAACAAAAACAGCCCCCGAGTACTCGGGGGCTGTTTTGCTAGTATCTATCGTCTAAGGTGTTTTATCTATCTGATAATCTCAACTTTTTCTACACTAATACCGTTAGCTGAAATAACCATATCTGGATTGCTTTGAGAAGGCAGCTGGTTGTTTATATCCTTGTAGGTATTACCAACTATAGTATAGCTTCCGGTGTTCAAATCGTAGAAAATGTTGTTCATCATGTTTACATTTTTCCCGACAGAAGTATTTTTGTAATACGCTTGTCTGCCGGCCTGCTCTTCATTCATCATCAGTTTTACACGATTGAAATTCAAAACATGGTTATCTGAAGTTCCTGACATCAAAATTCCGGTTGCGGTTTTTTGACCACCAACTGTAATAGAATTGAAAGTGATTTGACCTAAACCTGTTAGCTGTGCCCTGCAATTGTATAATGCCACACCTGCTTCACCATGAACAACGTTTACGATATTATTGCTCAACACCATTTGGTTCGAGATATCATTCAAGGCAACTGCTTTAAATTTATCGTAAGCCGAAAGTGAAGTGATAGCATTGTTCGTCAACTGCGGTGCGTCTTCATTACCAAGCGCAACAGCCGCTTCATATTGATTATAGAAAAGTGTACCCGTTATAGAAGTTTTTGAATCCAGTTCAGTTGAACTTCTACCGGTTTTGCATATACCCATGCTGCCATTATTCACTTCACAATCCTGAAACGCAATGCCTGATTTAGCCGCTGCAGATGTAAATAGAACTGTAGCATCGGCACTACCTGTTCTCTCCACTTTTACACCATCAAAAACTACTCAATGGAACCTAATGTTTGATGATTTGCCGTCAATCCGCATACAATTTCCGTAAGCCCCTTTGCTATGGTCTATAGTCAGGTTTTCGAACGATACATACGATGTACCGTTAAGCACGACTGTAGCATCGGTAGCAGCATATGATATCACCACATCGGTGTTCGTTCCGCTCTTAGATTCGAAGGTAATTGTATTTAATGCGGAAGCACCGGATACTTGAGAAAAATTGACTTTCTCTTTATAATTGCCGTTTTCAATTCCGAATATTACAGGCCCAGCAACACCACCGCATGTTAAAGCTTCAACAGCTTGATTGATGGTTGTAAAATCGGAAGTCTCGCTGGCTCCAATGGTAAAATTTCCGGACAACCGCGGACAATTACTAGCAAATGTTGCAAGCGAAAGTACAGCAAAGCCGGTAGTGAAAATTGTTTTGATCTGTTTCATGCTTTTGATTTTTTAATTGTTTTAGACAATGGTTTTAGGTTTCTTACGAGTCTTTACTTGTGGGGTTTTGTATTTTGTAACCTATCTTACAAGGCTTAATTTGTATTACCAATGAGAAAATATTTTTGAATTTATTGCTGCTATAGCCTAGACCAAACACAGTTATTGCTAGAGAGCGAATTCTTTAAAATATTTATTGGAAGAGAAACAACGAAACTCATTTATTCTTTTACTTTTGTTGTCTACTAAATTGATAGACTAATATCTTATGGCCGATAAACATCACCGCAGCATTGTAAAAGGAGCCACTTGGCGAGTGATAGGCACTCTCGACACTATCTTTTTATCGTTTGTGTTTACAGGAAAAATGGGCAAGGCATTAACCATTGGTGCCATTGAATTATTTACGAAAATTCTCCTCTTCTATTTACATGAAAGAATGTGGATGCGCCTTGCATTCGGCTCTGAAGAAAAAATAATTAATGGTGTACTAGTAAAAGAAGAGAAACACTATCGCAGTTTAGTAAAGGGCATTAGCTGGCGAATAGTGGGTTCGCTTGATACTTTCTGGATTGCACTTTTTGTAAACCGCGGCAGCGTGCACGCTGCACAAACTGCTTTTTACATTGCCGCTACAGAAGTAATAACCAAGGTGCTTTTGTATTGGCTACACGAGCGCGCATGGCTGAATGTGAAATGGGGAAAGGAAATTGCTGATACAAAATCTTAAAGCAACTCTGCCACAACAAACACACTACCCGCCACAAGAACCAAATCTTTCTTTGAAGCATTTTGCTTAGCAGCTTTGAATGCTTGCTTTACTGAAGAATAAATTTCTCCTTTCAATTTAAATTTGCTTGCCCGTTGTTTTAGCTCATCTGCATATAAACCACGCGGTATATCGGCTTTACAGAAATAATACTTCGCTTGCTTGGGTAAAAGCAAAAGCACTTTCGAAATATCTTTATCAGCCACCGTTCCAAAAACAAAATGAAGTGTTTCGTGTTTCCGATTTTCTATTTCTTTTTTCAATTCTCTAATCCCGCCTTCATTGTGTGCCGAATCAAAAATAATCAACGGCTTCTCTCCCACTACCATCCATCTTCCAATGAACGATGTGTTCCTTGCCACATGCTTTAACCCTTTTTTTACAGCTTTATCAGAAAGCTTAACTCCAAGCTTTTTTAAAACATCAATAGCCATTAATGCTGTTGGAATATTCTTCTGCTGGTAAATTCCTTGTAAATCTGTTTTAAAATTGTCTGCCGATATTTCTTTATCAGCAAAATAGATTGCGGACTTCATAGCTTTTGCTTTCTCCAAAAACACAGGCTTGGTTTCCTTTTGTGTTTCGCCAATTACAACAGGAATATTCCTTTTAATGATTCCGGCTTTTTCAGCCGCAATCTTCTGCAAAGTATTTCCAAGAAACTGTTGATGGTCGTAACTGATGTTAGTGATAACCGAAAGCAATGGCGTAATAATATTCGTAGAATCTAATCTGCCACCCATTCCTGTTTCAATCACCGCAAAGTCAACGTGTTCTTTTTTGAAATATTCAAATGCCATAGCGGTTGTGATTTCAAAAAAAGAAGCATCTATCTTTTTGAATTGCGTTTGATTCTTTTCCACAAAAACCGTAACAAACTTTTTGCTGATGAACTTACCGTTGATTTTAATTCGCTCACGGTAATCTTTGTAATGTGGTGAAACAAAAACACCAACTTTATATCCCTGCTGCTGAAGTATAGAAGCAATGATATGCGTTACTGAACCTTTACCGTTTGTTCCTGCCACATGAATACATTTCAAATCCATTTGAGGATTGCCAAGCAATTCGCACAGCTTAATAATGTTCGTCAAATCACTTCGATAAGCAGCAGCACCCACCCGTTGAAACATGGGAAGTTGTTCAAGGAGATATTTTAAGGTTTCGCGGTAATTCAAAATTATTTTTCGGACGAAAGTAAACGGTTCAACTAAAAACTATTGAACAGTAAAAACATAATTAATAGAGCCATACTGTAAATCATCAGCTTGAGAGTCGGCATTGAATTTAGATTTAAGTGCAGCGGTCTTTGCATTTTGAATACTACAGTTATCAGTAATAGTAGAGCCCTCGCGATGATATTTCGCATCCACTACATTGCCCACTCGGTCTACAGTAATATCAATAATTACATTCCCTTTCTCCTGACAAAACTTGGGTGGCGGCAGTGAAGCACTCTTTCTTCCTTTCAAACTTATTCCAGCTTTCAAATCGCCTTTGCCGGGGCCAGTTCCTTTTCCGCCTTCACTATCCAGATAACTTTTTGAGTTGGGGTCACCATTGGGTTTTCCCTGGTCGCCCTGTCCACCGCCTGTGCCATCACCTTTGCTGTTGTTCGGTTTTCCGTTTGCTCCTTTATGAAACAGAGCATTCGGGTCTGCCTTCGGCTCTTCAGGAATTGGAACTGGAGAAGTATTATGATTCGAGTTTGTTGTGTTCGTTGAATGATTGTTTTTGTTCGTGGTGTTTTCTGCGGGCTTGGGTTTCTTGGTTTCAGTTTTACTGTTCTCCACCACAGGTGCATCTTCTAAATCCTGTGTAACCACATCCTCTTTTACAGCGGTAGGTTGTTGTGAAGCGGCTGAAGCCGCAGGAGTAAAATCTGCCTCAATAGGAGTAAGCGTCATCGGTTGCACATCGCCTGTTCCTGTTTCACTCGTTCCGAAGTTTACAGTAACACCGCCTGCGCTATCGGTATAAGGTGGGTTAGGCGGAGTAAGAATCATCCACAGCAAAAACAAAAAGATAAGCGCGTGCAAAGCAATAGTTACAAAAGCCGCAACACCCGATTTGCGGTTTTTAAAACTTTGCTCTTCCTGTTCAAATGATGATGCAAACACTTCTAATTGATAATTGATGAATGATTATTGATAATTAAAAACCGTTTAAACTGTGAAGTTGAGTTCATTGTATTCCATTTTCGAATTCTCCAATTTTCAAATTATTTATTCGTTGTTGCCAAAACCATTTTAATCTTCAACTTGTTGCCAATCGAAATTAAATCAACAATAATTTGAACGGGCAACGTATTATCTGCGCGAAGCACCACAGTAGGGTCTTGCATTTTCATCGTTTGTTCGACTAACTGCGGCTCTAACTGTTCATAAGTAACAGGTGTATTGTTGATGTAAAATTTCTTTTCAGCATCAACCGAAACGGTGATGGTTTGTTTGGCGACTGCTTTTCCTGCTTCGCTTTTTGGTAAAATCAATTTTATAACCGATGGATTAACCAAAGTCGAAATGATAAGGAAGAACAGCATGAGAAAGAACATGATATCGCTGAGTGAGGATGTACTCACTTCACTTGTCATTCTTGATTTTCTTCGTAGTTGCATGGTTGTATTTTCTATTGACTACTTGCTATTTACTTTTCACTATTTCGTTGGCTCCTGAATCAAATCAATAAACTCCACTGTAGTACTCTCCAATTGAAAACTCACACGGTCAATCATGGTATTTAGATAATGAAAACCGATGTGCGCAATAATTCCCACAATCAAACCAGCGGCAGAGGTTATCATCTTTTCGTAAAGACCACCGGCAATTAAACCAATGCTGATATTATCGGCCAATGAAATGTTGTAGAAGATTTTAATTACCCCGCTTATAGTTCCCACGAAACCAAACATGGGAGCAATACCCGCGATAATGCCGAGGTAAGAAAGATTTTTTTCGAGTTTATAAATTTCGAGTTTGCCTGTATTCTCTACTGCACTTTCAATTTCTTTCACTGGTTTGCCCAAACGCTTTATTCCTTTTTCGAGTAAACGCGCAATAGGTGTATTTGTACTTCTGCATAACGACAAAGCCGAATCTGCTTTTCCATCGAGCAACATGGCTTTTATGTTTGCCATAAAACCCGTGTCAACTTTCGATGCGCGGTTGATGGTGATAAATCTTTCTACCATTAAATACACGGCTATAACCGAAAGTATACCAATGGGAATCATCACCCAGCCTCCTTTCATTATAAGGTCGAATAGGTTGAGTGTTTGCACCTGTGTGGCCGCTTGTGTGGTAAGTGCCGAAGAATCAATAGCAATTTGTAATAACATGGTTTATAGTTTAGAGTTTATCGTTTGCTGTTACACAGACTAAATCATTAACGCTCGCTTCGCGTTTTTTAGTATGGCAAATTTGCTTTTGTTATGAATTATATGTTAGTGCAGTATTGAACTAAAAACTGTGGATAGTCCTTTTTTGATGCGCGTTACCGGCTTGGCTCTTTCGCCTTTCATTCAAATAATTACTTTCGACAATTCAATTCTACAACGCAATGTTTCGATATAAAACAGCTATCCTCCTCTCCTTTGCGGGCTTTATTGTTTTCATGATTCTTACTTCTTCGCAGCAAGAATTTAAAACTCCCTTTCATTCGGTTAATGAGTTAAAAGAGTTTCAAAGTTCCCGCGCGCATCTCGATTCTGCCCAGTATTTTTTGGGAAGCATTCGTTGCAAAGGTTGCCATGGGTATGATACACTTCATCATTCTAACATTGATGAAAACGGGCTTGATATAAATTTGTATGACGATTGGGAAAGCACCATGATGGCACTTTCGGCAAAAGACCCTTTGTGGCGCGCCAAGGTGAGTCACGAAATTTTAGTAAATCCTGCACATGCCGATGAGCTACAAACCAAATGCACATCGTGCCACGCGCCTATGGGGCATTTTACTGCCACCATAAATGGCGCGCAACATTATACACTTGATGATTTGCTCAACGACACACTCGGCTTAAACGGAGTTGCTTGTGGTGGCTGTCATGAAATTGCCAAAGACAGTTTAGGTGGTTTAGAATACTCGGGTAATATTCACTACGATACTTCTTTGCAGGAATATGGACCATTCACCAATCCTCTTGCAGGCCCTATGCAACTCTACACGGGTTTTACTCCGGCACACAGCGTGCACATGAACACGAGTAAACTTTGTGCGCCTTGCCACACGTTGCAAACTGCCAGTGTTAATTTAAGCGGCAGCAGCACCGGAAATTATTTTATTGAACAAGCAACGTATCACGAATGGCTGAACAGCAAATTTAACGACACGATTGTGTGTCAGCGTTGCCACATGCCGCAGGTGACTGAGCCGGTAATTATTGCGAACAATATTTTGAATTTACCACCACGCGCTCCTTTCAATAAGCACAAGTTTATGGGCGGAAATATTACAATGCTCAATTTGATTAAGCAAAATAAAATTGCACTTGGCGTTGATGTGGCCGATGAACATTTCGACAGAACCATTGCTTCTACGTTGAATCTTTTGCAAACCGCTACTCTTGATATGAGTATGCAAACCGATTCAATAACGACTGATACACTATACCTCAGCGTTTCGCTAACCAATAAAGCCGGACATAAATTTCCGAGTGGTTATCCATCGCGCAGAGCGTTTGTGCAGATAGCTGCAACATCATCCACCGATACTATTTTTCAATCGGGTATGCTGAATCCGAATTACGAAATTGTTGGTCAAGGAATGGCGGTAGAAAAACATCATCAAATAATTTCGGATTCTAACCAAGTGCAAATTTATGAGATGGTAATGGGCGATGTAAACGGAAATTTAACCACAGTGCTTGAACGTGCCGATGTAGAATTAAAGGATAACCGTTTGCCACCGGCAGGATTTTCTACTTCACATTATGCTTACGATACAGCAAAAATTATTGGCGAAGCACTTACCGACCCTGATTTTAATTACACAGGTATTACCGAAGGCACAGGGCGCGATGTGGTGCATTATCATATTCCTTTGCGCGGACACACGGGCACGGTAAATATTTCGGCTGCGGTGTATTATCAAACTATTCCTCCACGTTGGTTTAACGAAATGTTTGCGTATAGCAGTACGTATATTGACAGCTTCAAAGCCATGTATCAAACAGCCGATAAAAGCCCTGTGCTAATTGCACACGATAGTTTAACGAGTGTAATGATACCAAGCGGAATTGTTTCTGTTTCAAAAGACGAATGGAAAGTTTTTCCTGTTCCATCTTACAGTGGAGAAGTATTTGTTCAAAATATCAACCAGCACTTTATTTCCAAACTTGAAATATGGGATGCAGCTGGTAGAAAAGTGAAAGAATACTTCGTTGGTAAAAACGAATCTCAATTTTCTGTTACACTGCCCGATGCTGCGGGCATTTACTGGCTGCGCATTCAATGCGGAGCGCTATCGGTAGTTAAGAAATTGGTGAGAGAGTAGAGAAACAGCACGTTAGCTAAAACTCATTGAAAACACGTTCCCCTTTGCGTCATCCAGGGATGAATTTCGTAAATCAATCGTCCTGATTTTATGGCTGCATAGTTTTCACAAAACAATTTTACTTCTTCCTTCCCCGCAGGGTCTCCGTCTCGGGACCCTGCGGGGAATTTAAAGACAAACTCTTATTTTTACGTAAATGTCCGTTCGCACAGAACATACCTACTACCCTAACTGGTTCATTACATTTTCCTGCTACGAATGGAAACCGTTGTTTGAACTCACTCAAGCTTACGATTTGGTTTACAAGTGGTTCAATTACCTGCAACAAAACAACAAAGCCGAAATAATTGCTTATGTAATCATGCCCAATCATTTTCACGCCATACTTCATTTACCCGATGAAACGGTCAGCCTTAATAAATTAGTAGGCAATGGTAAGCGCTTTATGGCTTATGAAATAATAGAAAGGCTAACCGGTGCCGGTGAACCACAGTTGCTGGGCGAGTTAGCTAAAGGGGTATCTGCTACCGACCAGCACAAAGGGCAAAAGCACCGCGTGTTCGAAACATCGTTCGATGCCAAGGTGGTTAACAGCGATAAGTTTTTAGTGCAAAAAATGAATTATATTCACTTAAACCCTGTAAGCAAAAAGTGGAATCTGGTAGATGATTATATAGCCTATGAACATAGCAGTGCTTCGTTTTATGAATTAGGAATAGCAAAGCATTTTACACCCAAACATTACATGGATATTGGCACAAAAAAATGATTTACCGCTGGGTAGCTTGTCTCATTCACTCGCGCAGGGTCCCGAGGCGGAGACCCTGCGAGGAAGGAA
>JAPLES010000081.1 GCA_026391075.1 Bacteroidota bacterium
CCTACAATTCCGCTGCTCCATGCATAAGTAGAAATTACTCCACTGCCAGCTGTAGCATTTGCGGCAAGTGTTGTGCTACCTCCAACACAAATTGCACTCGGAGTTGCGGTTGGTGCAACTGTTGGTAAGGCATTTATAGTAAGAACAAATGTTGTTGTTGCAACTACGCAAGGCGCGCCTAAGGGATTGTTAGTCGAGAAGGTTAGTGTTACAGTTCCTGCTGCAATATCAATAGCACTTGGAGTATATGTAAAACTGAATGGACTTACGTTTGCTGTATTAGAAACAAAACTACCAGTGCCGCTTGACGATGCAGTAACTTGTGTTGCACTCCCTCCAAAAGTTCCTGTTATAGTTTTTGTTGTGCCGGCACAAATAGAATTTGGACTTGCATTCAATGCAACTGTTGGTGGGTTTGCACAACCGCAAGTATTGTTAGCAATCACTCTTACTGTATCTGTACATCCACCATTCGACCAAATAAAACTATACGTACCAGTAGCAGAAAATCCTGTAACGGTGGTGGTAGGGCTTGCAGTATTTGTTATCGTAGCAGTGCCCGGATTTCCTGCCATCGCAGTCCAGATCCCTACACCCGTTCCTGCAAGTGTAGCGGTGCCGGCAGAGAAACAAGGAACGTTTTGATCAATACCCGCGTTTGGTTTTGGAATAACTGTTACGGTTAAATTATCGCTACCGGTACAACCATTACCATCTGTGGCAGTAAGCGTGTAGATAGTTGTAATTGTTGGGGTAACTGTTGGATTTAGCGTACCCGAGTTAGTCATGTTTACTGTAGGCGACCACGCATAAGAAGCAATGGTAGTTGTATTTGAAAACGAAATAGTCCAGTCAAGAAGAGTTCCTACATCACCACCAACAAAATCGCCAACACGCAAATTCCAAGTTCCGTTCACATTACAACCATTTAAACCGCTGAACGCATTTTGTGGCGCGAAACTACCAGTGAAAGGGGCAGAACCACCAGTGATGGGTGGGGCTCCTGTAACAAAACAGGTTCCGGTAAAGTTATCACCTGCACCACCTACTGGACCCGCTAATAAAATTTGGGTTCCACCGGGACATTGTAAATAAACATCAAGGTCGCTATCAAAAGTATGCGCTATATCTATGCAAACCGAAACAATAGGATTTGCAGCAACAGTTGTAGGTGAAATTCCCGCAACTGTAATTGGACTACTAACTAATACACCTGTTCCATCAGCTATTGCGTAATCTGCGGTGTTGCTAAAAGATTATGTGGTATTAGTTGGATAAGGTGTAATAGTTCCTTGCAGGTTTGTACTTTGTCCTTGACAAATAGTGACGGGATTGGAAACTACTACTTGAGGACCTGTTATGTTTATTATTTTTTGATCTACACAAGCACCGTTGGTATAAAACACCGTTACCGTTCCTAAACCTAGCACTGACGGATTAAAAGTTCCGAGTGCTCCGTTGGTAATTCCAGGACCACTCCAAACTCCTCCTGCAGGTGTGCCTATTAAATTAAAAGCGGCAGTATTTAAACAAACAGTTTGATCAAAACCGGCATTTGCCCCTGCGTTTCCGCTGATTGAAAAATTAAATCCGCAATTATCACCCGGCCAATTATCGATTAATACATAATAGGTTCTGCCCGGAGATAAACTTGCCGCAGGTAAGGTAAGATTGCCATTACCGGTAGGACCAAAAGTAGTGCAACCTACACTCACATCACCTGTTGTAGTAGAGCACATGGTTCCCGCACCGGTATGATCAAATACTTCAAATTGCAAAAGATCGGCATTGCAAAGTGTTGAAATATTGAATACAATTGGCTGAACAGGATTGGTGGTCACAAACGTGTACCACACCGCATTATCTACAACCGCATTGCAACTCCACTGTGTTATTTCAGGGTCACCGGTATTGGTTGCATTTAGAGTTGAACCTGTATAGTACCCGTTTGGACATAGCGGTATAGCCCCACTGCATAAATCATTTACGGGGGTAACACTAGGAGTATAACTGTTTATACACAACTGAAACGCTCCAGTATTTCCACCTACACCATCAACCGCTAAATAGTATGTGGTACCTGGAATTAAATTATTGGCGTTAATAGTTACACTGTTATTTCCTGCAGTTGCACTTCCGCAATTTGAAGCGCCCAAACTTGACCAACCGGTACCGTTACAATTTCCTGTACTAATAATAGCAACCTGTGGCTGCACCAAACCAGATGGGCCAGTTCCATTAACTGTTATAGTGTTGTAAGCACCAATTGCAGTAAATCTAAACCAAACAGTATTAAAGGCCACCGTACTATTCCAACAAGCAGGGAAGGAAACCGAAAAAAGATTATCTGCAGTAGCTCCAGCGTTGGTGTAAGCATTTATTCCTGAGCAAAAATTAGCTGCCGGTACAACAAAAGGTGTACATGGATTATCGTTTCCAGGTTGCAAAGGAGAGTTTAAACACAACTGAAAAGTTCCTACTTGATTATTTCTTCCATCCACATAAACGTAGTAGGTGTTGCCAGGTGTTAACGCGCTATAAGATAATGTTGCGGGGGCAACTGCTACGCTAGAACATCCTAATTCCAAAAAAAGTCCGGTGCAAGGAAAAGTGGCAGGACTCAAGAGCGAAATTTGAAGCTGTGTAAGTGTGCCGGCATTCACTGTTACATTAACGGTGGGCGAAGAAGCCACGAATGTAAACCACATCCCGTTGTTATTTCCACCGGTAAAACAAGAAGGTGGTGCCAAAGTTCCAGTAATACCGGTATTATTATAAGCGGTTGCACCTGAACAACCATTAGAAGAAACCAAAATAGCAGTGGCACAGTCATCACCGGCAACTGCCCATAAAAATTTTGGCGCACTTAAAATAGCCAGAAGAAAAAGAAACCGAAAAAGAATTCCTTTCATGTTTTTATGCTCGCTTTAGTTGTATCTTTCACCGTAGGGTTTTGTTACATATCCCATACCGATGTTCAGTTTCAAAATAAGTTCATACTTAGCTTTCACTTCTGGCAATTCATTTTTTTTGCGTTCAATAAATTCGGTTTCCACTTTCAATCCTTGTTCTTGCATTTCACACAACGACCAAAGTTCAATTAACGGCCCTCTTTCCAACTGAATTTTTATTCTGGACTTATAGTTACGATAAGCATTGAAATTAAATTGGAGCAATAAGGCTTTATCGTTCGTAGAAATTTCCGAATCTATTTGCACGGGAATTATTCCTTTTGTTAGCAATTGTTTTGTGTAAGCTTCGGTGGTGTACAAGCTTTGGCCTAATGCCTGCAAATGCAAAAAACAAATCAATATTGATAAGGAAAAAAATTTGTTCACCGGTAGAGTAATTTAGCTGTGTGTGCTGAGTTCAAATGTATTTATTATTTGCTCGTAAGTCATGAGTAAGAATATTGTTTCTAGGATAATTTCCGCTCTTAAATCAGTTAGGAACTTTGGCTGTTCAAACATTCATTAATTAGGTTGTCAAGCACCTCGCAGATCAAATAAAAAAACCCCGCTTTCGCAGGGTTCAATTCCTTGTTTAATACCGTAGAAATTTATTTCAATTTTTCCACAGCTGCTTTCAACGCTTCGAAGTTTACTTGCACGCCCGGGTTTTCAGTTACTTCTACATACTGAACCACGCCTGCTTTATCTACCACTACTACTCCCCTTTTGGCCACATCGCGATAACCGGCCGCAAAAGTAGCCTGAACCATGTCGTATGCCTTAATCATTTCTTTATTGAAATCTGAAAGCAAATCAAAATTGATTTGATTCTGTGTTTTAAAAACACCCAACGAAAAAAGCATATCAACCGATACACCTACCACCGATGCGTTTAATCCGCCATAGTAAGCCAGGTCATCGCGGTTGCTGCACATCTGAGCCGTGCACACACCTGTGAAAGCGGCCGGAAAGAAATGGATAATCAAATTCTTACCCGCAAAGTCAGCCAATGAAATTTCTTTCTTGTCGGTGTTAGGTAATTTAAAATCGGGAGCTTTGGTTCCTATAGCTAATGCCATGTTTTTAATTTTTTAAAAGTTTATAAATGTTTGAGGGCGCAATAATAAATGAACTTAACCATTGAGCCGCAAAATATTTCCACAACCCAAGCAACCTTTTTGTTCAGGTCAAAGTCTATATAGCATTTTTTTAGTTTAAAGGGTTAAACATAAGAAGCCTCCTGCTGTGCAGGGGGTTTTTTATGTTTCATGCCCTCCTCACCTACCTAACTTTCTTTTTTCATCTTTGCGAAAAATAAAAACAACATGACTCGCATTTCATACTTCTTTGTGCTGGTGTTATTACTTACAGGTTTCAACGGTTGCAAAAAAACCGAAACCGCTACGCCTAAACTAATCTTCAAATTTAAGTTCGACCCTGCGCAAGCGCGCTTTGATAGTTTTGGAAATTTACAAACTACTTTACCGGCCACACATGCAGGACAAAGTCCTTCCTTCAATGCCATGAGCGCACATTACATAGAGTTAGCACAGGGCGCTTTAACACAGGTAGGTACAGGTGCAGTTGTATATCATGCACCAGAAGTTACTACCGGTGGCAGTACCGCTATTGACTTTTCACAATCAAGATTTGCCAAGGACGGAGAAGTATTTTACGAAGTGAATTTGAAAGATGTGGCACCCGGAGATTATGAATACCTGCGCGTTTCATTGGCTTACCAAAATTATGATGTGAATCTGTTTATCGATACCATTTATAATTACCTGGGTGTTAACGTTCCTATACAAGCAGAGTATCCTTGCACCGTAGCAAGTTTCATTGGGTATAATACTTACCTCACCAACTATAAAGTTAAAAACCAAAGTTTAACGGTTAACACCAACAAAAAACAAGGTTACTGGGGTTTTGAAATGTCAGCCGATTTTTACGGTCAACCTTATAACTTGCTTACTTCAGGCCAGGCACCGGCCGGTGCTACTACAGTTGTAAATCCTATAGCTGCCACCTCACCAATTCCTAACGGTTCTTGTTTAGTAACGGGCACGTTTGGTAGTGCAAGCAAATTGAAAATCACAGGAACTGAAACTAAAGATATTGTGGTTACTGTTTCACTTTCTACCAATAAAAGTTTCGAATGGATTGAAGCCAGCGGGCACGAAGATGGTAAATGGGAACCTTCGAAAGGCGAAGTGATTGTAGATATGGGCGTTCGCGGAATGATTCCGAGTGCGCAGTATTAATTCAAGTGTTTACTTCTCAATAATAACACACTCCTTCCCAAGCCTTGCGCTGTTTTGCATCAGGGTCTTGAACAAGTTTTGAGTGCTTACTGAAAATCATAGTAGAGCGATCATCAGCTGTGTATTTTTTCCACCACTCTGTTTTTGTGCCATTAGGATTTCCGTAGCGTGCAAAATTTATCCAGGACTGTTGCATTTCGCCCGATAAACGGGCAATTAGTTTTTTTGTTGCTATCACACGTAACAATCTCCCTTGGTGGCCTTCATTATTTCCAAACACAAAAGGAATTTCTAAACCGTGAAAAGATTTCATACCCGAAAGATTCAGTAAAAAAGAAGACCATTCAAAACGGTACATGTAAACCGAAGAATACATACTTCTGCATTCAGCCAAACGTATTGCCGGAATTCTGAAAACGGCATCGGTTAGAATATCCAAAACTCCGCTCTTGTGTGGATAGTTTTCATAAGCTGCTATAACCTGTTCCTTGCTTTGAGGTGAAGTAACCTCATTAAAATATTTACTCAATTCCTGTGAGGTTCTCGGAACCATTCTCAGTTTTTTGCTCGCAAACATAGTTGCTTCGTTTTTGTTAGTGCCAAGCATAATATCCACTTTGTTAGCCAGATCGGGTTTCATGCATTTGAAAATATCGCTGGTCAACACATTGCCATCTATAGTAGGTGAAAAGACTTTTTGATTGGTTTCCTTCACCAAGTACGCAAGTAAAATTTCTTCTGCCGCTTTAATCGAATCAAGGGGTATTGCTTTTAACCGACTAACATCATTTGGACTTAAACCAAGAATGGAACAAAATTTCTTGGTAACACTCATTGCAATATCCGGAGACCAAATGATTGCCGGTGGACCGCTCTCCGCAATAGCACGATGAAATAATCCTTTTGCACTATTAACTGAGAGAAGTGTTTCTACACTTGTTCCTCCAGCCGATTCACCAAAAATGGTAACGTTATCAGGGTCACCACCAAAGGCTGCAATATTTTCCTTTACCCATTGCAGGGCAGCAATCTGGTCACGAATGCCTAAATTATTTTCAGCTGAATTGTTTCCGTAAATTGAATCTTTAAAATACAAAAAGCCTAAGGGCCCTAAACGATAATTAATCGTTACTACTACTACATCCCCATTTGTGGCAAGATTATCGCCATGATATAATGGTGCAGATCCTGCACCTATTACAAAACCTCCACCATGAATCCAGAACATAACAGGACGCTTTTTTCCATCAGGGGCAGGCGACCAAACATTTAAAAACAAACAGTCTTCGCTTTGCAAACCATCGGGTGTAATACTGCTTTTAGCCTGAGGAGCAATTGCACCAAACTCAACAACATCCTTAACGCCTTCCCAATGTTTAACAGATTTAGGTACACCAAAACGTTCTGCTTCGGCATATTTAATACCACGCCAAACGCAACTGTTTTTGTCCATTCCGCCTCTTATCTTTCCTTGTTTGGTTTCTACCACTAAGGAACTGATGTTATCGTTAGTTGCCTGGCTGTTACCCACACAGCACAACATTAAATACCCAATGAAATATACTTTCACAAACCTAGAAAATTGCATAGTAAATTTGTTTTTAGGAACGTGAAGATATTTGTTTTGAAAATGGTTTAAAGTATAAACCTTAAACTATTTTTTGGGGGAATAGCCATAGGCGTTCAAAACCATACAAACCTTTTCTTGTTTTCCACGTAACAAACTTGGTTAAATGAATCACCACCTTAAACAATTACATTTTGGAATTTGTTATTTTAGGCTCTCCAAGCGCTGCGCATATGGCTAATAATACATTCAATGATCAACACATTTCTATAGCCGGTTCTAATGGTGCAGAAACGCTTGTTCGCTTTCGCGAAATGGTGGAATGGATTAACGAAGGAATTTATTGTGTAGATAGTAACGGCATAGTGGTTTATGCGAATGAACAGTTTTGCAAAAGACTAGGCTACGAGATTGGCGAAGTGGTTGGCTTCGAAATTTTTTCACAGTTATACAACGAAGATAACGTGCGCTTAGCACGTGCAAAACTACAATTGCGAAAGCGAGGCGTTTCTGATAGCTATAATATTCAACTCAAAACAAAAACGGGAGCCTCAATGTGGGTTCGAATGAACGGCAAACCCATTATGAATAATGAAGGTGAGTTTATTGGTTCGGTAGTAATTAGCACAGACATTAATCAACAACGAAATTTGGAAGAAGAGTTGGTAATGGCTAAAGAAGACTTGGAGTCAAAAGTAATTACACGCACACGACAGTTATCTGAAGCCAATCAGAAATTATATGAGCAGATTAAAGAAAGAAGACTTGCCGAAATATCGTCCAGAAATAGTGAGAAACGCTTTCAAGACATCTTTGTCAATTCTCCCGATGCCATTTATATTGAGAGCCTCGAGGGAATAATTTTGGATGTAAACGAAGCCACTTGCAAATTACACGAAACCACAGAAGAGGAACTTTTAGGAAAAAGTATTTTCGATGTATCACCTGCACGGGACCATGAAGCAATAAGAGACCGACAACCGAGAATAATAAGCGGTGAAATAAAAAAATTTGAAAGCGAATGTTTAACCAAAGACGGAAAGATAATACCCATTGAAATTAGTGTAGCACCTATAAGTTTCAAAGGTGAAGCTGCTATGCTAATGCACGTGCGCGATATTACCGACCGCAGGCAAAATCAACAGCTATTACAAGAATTAAATTCGGAGCTGGAACAAAAAGTGAAGGAGCGAACCAGTGAACTGGAAGAAGTGAATGCTCGTATGCGCCACGAAATTTACACACGTGAAAAAATTCAGAACGAATTGTTACGGCAAAAGGATTTTTTGCGATTGATTATTGACTCCACTCCTACTTTAATATTTGTGAAAGATCAGGATGGTAAATTTCTATTGGCTAATAAATCGACCGCTACTTTTTACAACATGACCACCGAAGAAATGGAAGGTCATTTTGATACCGATCATAATTTTGACGAAAAAGAAATTAGCGATTTCAAAAATCAGGATGAAGAAATTTTATCGGGTGGGAGGGAAATCAGTTTCCCAATTCAAAGTTTTGTGAATAAGAAAAACGGCAAGGTAACCTGGCTTCAAACAATTAAGAAACCTATCCCTTCCATTAGCGGCAATGAAATAAATGTGCTGGGTGTTTCGACCGATGTAACCGACATTAAACTAACCAAAGAAAATTTAAAAACTACTGAATTACTCTATCGCGAAATTGCGCGCAACCTTCCCAAGGCAGGCATGTTTATTTTCGATAATAAACTTCAATACATTCTTGCAGAAGGTCCATTGATTGGAGTTATTAGCAAACCTAAAATAGAAATTGAAGGACACAGTGTTACCGACACTATCAATGAAAAAGAACGCGAACGAGTAGAAAAAATTTATCGCGATATCCTTTTGGGAAAATCAAGTGAATCGGAACAAGTATTTTTTGGAAGACAATTGAAAGTGTATCACATTCCTATTTACAACGATGCAGGTGAGGTTATTTACGGAATGGTCATGGTGTTCGATATTTCTGATTTGAAAGAAACTCAGGTTGAACTTGAAAAGCGTGCTACACAATTGCAACGGTCCAACGATGAATTGGAAAGATTTGCTTACGTAGCATCACACGATTTGCAAGGACCGCTTCGTACTATTGCCAGTTATTTACAGTTGCTGGAGATGCGTTACAAAGACAAATTAGATAAAGAGGCACTTGAGTTTATTGATTTTTCTGTAAACGGAGCTAAAAGAATGCAAACGCTTATACTCGACTTGCTGAACTACTCTCGTATTTCATCGGCACCAAAACCGTTTGTAAAAACAAATACAAATGAAATTGTTGAGGGAGTAATTCAAACTTTGCAGAGTTCAATTAAAACTGGTAACGCTACAATCAAATTAGAAACACTTCCTGTTTTAATAGCAGAACCCAATCAATTGTTTTTGTTGTTTCAAAATTTAATTGACAACGCTATTAAGTTTATCAAAGACAAAAAACCTGTTGTTACTATAAGTTGCACAGAGAAAACAACTGAATGGAAGTTTGAAGTGGCTGATAACGGAATTGGAATAAGAGCAGATTTTAAAGAAAAGGTGTTTCAGATTTTCCAACGCTTACATGCTGACACGGAATACCCGGGAACTGGTGTTGGTTTGGCTATTTGCAAAAAAATTGTTGACTTGCACAATGGCAGAATTTGGTTTGAATCAAATGCCGATGGCGGAACTACTTTCTGTTTTACCGTAAGTAAAAACTTAGAAACGAACTAACTTCTCAATTTCTCTAAAAATTCGCGGGCTGCAGATACGCTCACTAATTTTTCTTCGAAATGGATTTTTGCTTTCGCAACTTCTTCATATGTTGCCTGCATAGAAGCAAGAATATTTGTGAGATGCATTTTCATATGCCCCGCTTGAATTCCCACAGTTGTAAGCGAGCGCAGAGCACCAAAATTTTGCGCCAAGCCAACGCAAACAATAATTTCCATCAACTGTTTTGCATTTGGATTGCCGAGCAATTCAAGTGAACGTTTAGCAAGAGGATGTAGTGAAGTTAATCCTCCCACTGTTCCTATTGCAATTGGAAAATTCATCCAAAAACGAAACATACCATTCTCCACTTTACATTCGCTCAAACTGCGATAGATGCCATCTCTACATGCATACGTATGTGCACAAGCCTCTACGGCACGAAAATCATTTCCTGTGGCTAATACAACTGCATCAATACCGTTCATGATTCCTTTGTTGTGCGTGGTGGCACGATAAGGATCAATGCGTGCAATGTTTACTGCGCGTTCAAACTTGTAAGCAAATTCTTCTGCGGTTACGGTTTCATTATCAAAACTCCCGAGTTCACTCACTTTGCAACTTACTTCGGCATGCACTAAACATTCAGGTGTGTAATTCGAAAGAATACACATTACAATTTCAATTTCCTTTTCAGTTTCAGTAAAAGAAGAACTTAACGCAATCTTAGTTCTAAGTAGTGAACCGAATTCTTCCAAACACGAATTGATAAAATTCGCACCCATTGAATCTACTGTTTCAAAGTGCGCTCGTAGTTGAAAGTAATCTGGTTCAAGATTGGTAAAATCAATCAGTTCCATATCTACTACTCCTCCTCCTCTTTCTTCCATATTAGTGGTAATATGTTTTACTCCTTGTTTTAATTCTTCTTTTATTGAAGTGAAAAACAAAATGAGTTTTTGCTTATCACCACGATAAGTGAAATGCACCTGACCAACCTTTCTTGTAGAAATAACTTCGGCTTTAAATCCACCGCGGCTCAACCAAAATTTTGCAGCGTTAGAGGCAGCCGCCACAACAGAACTTTCTTCAATAACCATAGGCACTGCATAAACTCTATCGTTAATTTTAAAGTTAGGTGCTATACCAAAAGGAACAGGAAAGTTAGTGAGTGTGTTTTCGCTGAAGCCATCTAATAATTTTTGCGCTTCAATGTTATCGTGCCAGTATTCGGCAAATTCTTTAACTACTTCAACCGGACTTGCATAGAGAAAATTCTTCGCTAGCCAGGCAATCTTTTCACGCTTGCCCATTTTCGAAAAACCCGTAATCTCTTTTTCATTTTTCTCCATCAGCGTCAAAAATAATTTATCGTGATAAACATGAACGATTTGAATCTTATAAAGAATTGTTGATTCAGAAAAAAAACAAAAAGGATTACTCTACCATAAACCAGGGATTGAGTAGGTTTTCTTTATTGTAAACAAGCGGTTGCTTTGTTTCGTAATTGATAACGTTTTTACCTGCGTAAAGTGCCACTGCATGTGCAGCCGAAGTATCCCATTCCATCGTAGGTCCAAAGCGCGGATATACATCTGCATCGCCTTCTGCCACCAAACAAAGTTTCAATGAACTGCCCGAAGAACGAAACTCCACGTCCTTTCCTTGCGCTTTTAAATCTTCTACAAATTGAAGTGTTTCGGGGCTGAGGTGTGAACGACTGCCAACGACAACAACTTTATCCTTGGCTGAATAATGCATTTCATTTCTGATTTCTGATTTCTGATTTCTGTCTTCCGACTTAAATGAACCTACACCTTTTACTCCATAGTACGTTTTGTTCTGCGCGGGCACATGAACAATCCCAACAACAGGAATACCTTCTTCAACCAAAGCAATGTTCACAGTGAACTCTCCGTTCTTTTTAATGAATTCTTTGGTTCCGTCAATAGGGTCAATGAGCCAAAAACGTTTCCAGTGTTTTCTTTCTTCGTAAGAAGTTTGTTTTGTTTCTTCAGATATGAAAGGAATATCGGGATACAGGTTTTTCAATCCTTCGAGAATAATCGCATTTGATTTTTTATCGGCTTCGGTTAAAGGCGATTTATCTTCCTTGATTTCTACTTCAAAATCGCGCGCATAAATTTCCATGATAGCGTCACCTGCTTTTTGTGCAATGGAAATAAGTTGGTCAACATCAATCTCTTTAAAGTTCATTTCAATTATTCAATAAGTGAATGCAATCTTCTAAGCTTTTTCTCCAATATGGAATTTCTAATCCAAAGGTTTCTTTGATTTTCTTTTTGTTCAACACGCTGTATTTAGGGCGAACTGCTGGAGTTGGATACTGTTGAGTTTCTATTGGAGAAAGTTTTGTTTTTAATTCAGCAATGTCGCGAATGGCCACTGCAAAATCGTACCAACTCGCCACGCCTTCATTGCTGTAATTATAAACTCCAGGCTTCCACGTTTCCTGTTGAACAATGTTCAGAATAACAGCAGCTAAATCGCGCGCATAAGTAGGTGTACCTATCTGGTCGTAAATTACGTTCAGCGTTTCGCGCTCTTTGCACAACTTCAAAATAGTTTTCACAAAGTTATTTCCGAAAGAAGAATACACCCAACTAGTTCGAATCATTAAAGTATCAGGATTGCTTTGCAGCACCTGCTTCTCTCCTTCTAATTTGCTTGCACCGTAAACTGAAAGCGGGTTTGGTTTTTCATCTTCCAAAAGCGGAACTGATTTAGTTCCATCAAAAATAAAATCGGTGCTGATGTGAACGAACCTGCAATTATTTGCTGTTGCTGCTTTTGCCAGAATTCCTGCACCCGTTGCATTAATTTGATGCGCCATTTCTTTTTCTGATTCTGCTTTGTCAACTGCTGTATACGCTGCGCAATTGATAAGCGCAAAATAATTTCCGTTGCTAAGAAATTGATTCACCGCCTCTTCATCGGTAATATCTAAACCATCGCGGTCTACAAAAGTAAAGGAATGAGTTTCGAGAAGAGAAGAAAGGAAATTAAGTTCTGTTCCTACTTGTCCGTGTGCACCGGTTACGAGAATTTTATGCATCAGAATTCGAAATTGTTTATGCAGTTTTTAAACGCAGGAAGTGTTTTGTCTTTATCGGAAACAATAGCTTCGTCTGTTTTTATTTTCCAGTCAATATTCAAATCGGCATCGTTGAATAATATTCCGCCTTCGCTTTCTTTTGAATAGTAGTTATCGCATTTGTATTGAAAGATACAGGTTTCGCTTACCACTGAAAAACCATGTGCAAATCCCCGTGGAATAAAAAGTTGCTTTTTGTTTTCGGCTGAAAGCAGAATATCAAAATGTTTTCCGAAAGTAGCTGAACCTTTACGAATATCTACCACCACATCAAGCACTTCACCTTCAACTACACGAACTAGTTTTGCCTGCGCGTTAGGATTCAACTGATAATGCAAACCGCGTAATACCCCACGTTGAGATTTTGATTCGTTATCCTGCACAAATTCCCCTTCAATTCCGGCTTCGCTAAAAATATTTTTGTTGAAACTTTCGAAAAAATAGCCGCGACTATCGGCAAACACTCGAGGTTCAAAAACTTTAAGTCCGGCAAATCCTGTTTCTATAAAAGGCATGATTATTTGTTGGTTATAAATTCAGCGGACGAATGTAAAGTTTTGGGTTAATCAAACTAAGATTCGGTTGAGCAACTTATCGTAAGTGAGAATTTTTTCGAGATACTTTTCTTGCAAGCACGATTTAATTACTTCCAAACTGTTTTCGTTGTGCAAATCGGTTCCTACAAAGTTCACCATCTTTTCATCAATCATTTTTTCAGCTACTGCTTTTGCACCTTTACCGTATTTACCTACGAGCGACATCAAATTAATTTGAAAATAAACGCTGCGGTCTTTCAGCTCGGTGTATTCTTTAAAATCCTTTTCATAGAAATAAGGATAGCGTTCAGGATGTGCAAGAATAACTCTGTAACCAGCCACCTGAAGTTTATAAATCAAATCGCGGATGTTGTTTGTTTTAGTGAGATACGAAAGTTCCACCAACACAAAATTATTTCCGAGCGTGAGTAAATCTTTTTTCTCAATCTTCTCATTGATAGAATCATCTAAATAATATTCCGCCACCGCATCAAATTCAATAGGAATATTACTCTCCTTTATAGCTGCGCGCACTTTATCTCTGCCGCTTAAAATAATTTCAGTGGTGTTATTATATCCATCACTTACCACGTGTGGCGAAGTGATAATTTTTTTAAAACCCATTTCAGAGAACTTGCGCAAAATGGAAATGGAATCTTCCATTGTTTTTACACCATCATCTATACCGGGAATCAAATGCGAGTGAATATCCACCGCCATTAAACTGAAATCGGTGAGTGAAGAACTTGGCTCTTCCTGATTCTTACCACCGAAAAATTGTTTGAGTTGATTGAACACAGTAACCTTATTGTAAACGAATTTACTTAGTTCTTCTAAAGATGTTTGAAGTATTCCACTGTAATCGCAATTCCCGCTTTAAAATCAAACTCAGGTTTGTAGCCCAAAAGGTTTTCTGCTTTCGAAATATCAGCTAATGAATTGCGCACATCACCCGCGCGCGTAGCGCGGTAAGTTGCAGCATGATTGCTGTTTAATAATTGTTGAATAGAAGTGTAGAGTTGGTTAACCGAGAAGTTCTCTCCTACCGCAATATTGAACACCTGACCAAAAGCCTCTTTTTTTTCGCAAAGCATAGCGCGCACATTTGCCTGCACAGCATTTTCTACAAAAGTAAAATCGCGGGTTTGTTCGCCATCGCCATCAATAAACACATCTTCGCGATTCATGATTTTTGAAACAAACAAAGGAATCACTGCCGCATACTGCCCTTGCGGGTCTTGTTTGGGTCCAAAGATGTTGAAGTAGCGCAGACCAATCAAGTTCATGCCATACACTTTCTTAAAAACATCGGCATAAATTTCATTGGTGTATTTGCTCACCGCATAAGGCGAAAGTTGTTTGCCTATTTTCTCTTCCACTTTCGGCAGGCTTTGTTCATCGCCATACACCGAAGAAGAAGATGCGTAAACAAAATTCTTTACGCCTGCATCTTTAGCCGCAGAAATCATATTGACAAAGCCGCCCACATTTACATCGTTAGTGTTCCATGGTTCATTAATAGAGCGCGGCACAGAACCCAACGCGGCTTGATGCGAAACAAAATCAATTCCTTCACAGGCCTTGCGGCAATCGTTTAAGTTGCGCAAATCGCCTTCTATAAATTCAAAAGCCGAATTGGTTTTAAATGCTTCAATATTCGAAAGCCGACCGGTAGCGAGATTATCAAACACACGAACTTTTTTAGCCCCATACTTCAATAAATACTCTACAATATTTGAACCGATGAAGCCCGAACCTCCGGTAACGAGGAAGGAGTGTTGAGATAGGTCGTGGGTGTGATATTTTGTGTTATACATTTTTCGGTTTTCGGTTAACGGTTTACAGTTAAACAGCCGCCAACAGGAAACTGAAAACTGAAAACTGAAAACTATCTTGCTACATATTGCTGTTCATAATACTTTTGATAATTGCCTGAAGTAACTTGCGTAAGCCATTCTTCATTGGCTAAATACCAATCCACAGTTTTAGCTAATCCTTCTTCAAATTGTAAAGATGGTTTCCACCCTAATTCATTTTGAAGTTTAGTAGAATCAATTGCATAACGCAAATCATGTCCAGCTCTGTCTTTTACAAAAGTGATTAGCTTTTCGTTTTCGCCTTCTGCTCTTCCCAATTTTTTATCCATGATTTTGCAGAGTAGACGAATGACATCAATGTTTGTCCATTCATTATGTCCGCCAATGTTATAAGTACTTCCGAGTTTTGCGTTATGAAAAATAACATCAATAGCATTGGCGTGGTCTTCTACAAACAACCAGTCGCGCACGTTTTCACCTTTGCCGTAAATTGGAAGCGGCTTGTTGTTTTTAATATTGTGGATACAAAGCGGAATCAACTTCTCCGGAAAGTGATTGGGTCCGTAATTGTTACTGCAATTAGAAATTACTACTGGTAAATTATACGTATCAAAATACGCTCGAACAAAATGGTCGCTCGCTGCTTTGCTTGCCGAATAAGGACTATGCGGGTCGTAAGAAGTTTCTTCAGTAAACAATCCTTCATCACCCAAACTTCCGTAAACTTCATCGGTAGAAACGTGGTAGAAAAGATGCGGTCGGATGTCCGATGTCGGAAGTCCGATGTTGCCCATCCAAATTTCCTTTGCTGCATTGAGAAGGTTGACTGTTCCAATCACATTGGTTTGAACAAACTCCAATGGATTTGAAATACTTCTGTCCACATGACTTTCAGCAGCGAGGTGGATGACCGAATCAAATTTTTCCTCTTGAAATAAATTATTGATGAAGTGGGCATCGGTAATGTCGCCTTTTACAAATTTGTAATTGGATTTGCTTTCAATGTCCTTCAGATTTTCAAGATTGCCTGCGTAAGTCAGTTTATCGAGATTGAAAATTTTGTAGTCGGGATATTTATTGACAAACAACCTTACTACATGCGAGCCAATGAAACCTGCTCCTCCGGTGATTAAAATCTTTTTCATTTTCTATAGTTAATAGTTGACGGTTCGAAGTTCGCGGTAAATGCATTTTCCCTAAACTGTGAACTGCGAACTGTTTTATAAACTCCAATATTTAAACTCCTTAATTTTGTTTCTTAAATCGCCTTTTACATCCACTACAATTCCATCAGCCTTCAAAAACTTTTTAAAGAAGTCATCATTCAAATCAGTAAACTGTTCGTGGTTTACCGCAACAATTACGGCATCATAATCTTTACCGTATTCTTTCTGCAAATGAATGCCGTATTCTTCATGAAATTCCTCTGCATCCGCCAGCGGGTCCACAACTTCAGTATTTACTGAATAATGTTTTAGCTCTTTAATAACATCTACCACTTTACTGTTTCGAATATCGCTTACGTTTTCTTTGAACGTTGACCCCATAACCAACACACGCGTAGCATCAATCTGTTTGTGCGCTTTAATCAACTGCTGAACTAGTTTGCGCGCAACGTGTGCACCCATATCATCATTAATTCTTCTACCGGCTAAAATTACTTCGGGATTGTAGCCAAGCGAATTTGATTTATAAGTTAAGTAGTAAGGGTCAACACCAATGCAATGTCCGCCAACAAGACCGGGGAAGAATTTTAAGAAATTCCATTTTGTTCCTGCCGCTTCGAGAACTTCATATGTATTGATGCCCATCAAATCAAAAATTCTTGAAAGCTCATTCATCAAAGCAATATTCAAATCGCGCTGCGTGTTCTCAATAATTTTTGCTGCCTCTGCTACTTTGATTGAAGAAGCACGATGCGTTCCTGCGGTTACAATTATCTCGTAAGTGCGGGCAATTGCATCTAATGCTTCTGCATCACTTCCCGAAACTACTTTCATAATTTTTGTGATCGTATGTTCTTTATCACCTGGATTAATTCTCTCAGGTGAATAACCCAATTTGAAATCTTCATTCTTCAAACTTAAACCCGAAATTTTTTCCATCACGGGCAAACAATCTTCTTCTGTGCAACCCGGGTAAACGGTAGATTCGAAAACAACATAGTCTCCTTTTTTCAACGCCTTACCTATAGTTGTAGACGCTGCTAACACAGGTTTCAAATCAGGAACATTGTGTTTGTCTACCGGAGTAGGAACAGCTACTATGAAAAAATTTGCCTGTTTTAATTCATCAATGTTTGCCGTAAACAAAATATCAGTTCCATCAAAAGCCGATGAATTCAATTCATTGCTCGGATCTATTTTGTTTTTCATGAGTTCAACACGTTTTTGATTGATATCAAAACCGATAACCGAAATTTTCTTTGCAAACTCTAAGGCAATTGGTAAGCCTACATAGCCAAGACCGATGACAGCGAGTTTTTTTTTCTTGTTCAATAATTCTTCAACCATATATTTTGTTTTATCTCTTTAGTATTATCATTGGAATAATGGAATGTTGGAATAATGAAAATACCAAGGGGAGTATTTCTTTTCATCCATTCTTCCATCATTCCATTAATCCATTTTTCTAACCATTCCATTCTTCAATTCATACTTCTCGTTACTCTCTTCGCAAATGGCAATGCCATCTTTATCAAAACTTAATCGGTGTCCAAACTCGCTCATCCAACCAATTTGTTTAGAAGGATTGCCAACTACCAGCGCATAAGCAGGAATATTTTTTGTAACCACTGCACCTGCACCAATAAATGCAAACTCACCTATATCATGCCCGCAAACAATAGTTGCGTTGGCTCCAATACTTGCACCATGCTTTACAGTTGTTTTTGAATATTGCCCTCTTCTGTTCACTCCACTTCTTGGATTGGTTACGTTAGTAAAAACACAACTTGGTCCAAGAAAAACATCGTCCTCACAAACTACTCCAGTATAGATAGAAACGTTGTTCTGCACCTTTACATTATTACCCAAAACAACTTCGGGACTCACGACTACGTTCTGACCAAAATTGCAATTCTCACCAATCACACAATTGCTCATGATATGGCTGAAGTGCCAAATCTTTGTGCCCTTACCAATCTTACAGCCTTCATCCACAATAGCAGTTTCGTGCGCGAAATATTCTTGGTCAGCCATTATTCAAACCGATGTTTTGATTTATACAATTCCTCCTGGCTCAAACTTCTGAAATAATCGTAAGTAATTTTCAATCCTTCCTCTCTCGAAACTTTCGGTTCCCAATTGAGAATTTCTCTTGCTCTTGTAATATCGGGCTGACGTTGCTTAGGGTCGTCAACGGGCAAGTCTTTATAAATCACCTTTTGATTAGTGCCTGTAAGTTTGATTATCTCTTCTGCAAACTGCGAAATAGTTATTTCACTTGGGTTGCCGATGTTCACCGGCTGATGATAATCGCTTAATAGCAAACGATAGATTCCTTCCACTAAATCATCTACATAACAGAACGAACGAGTTTGTGAACCATCACCGAAGATTGTCAAATCTTCTCCACGTAAAGCCTGACCAATAAACGCAGGAAGAACACGACCATCATTCAGTCGCATACGTGGACCATATGTGTTGAAGATGCGTACAATCTTTGTATCCAATCCATGAAAAGTATGATACGCCATTGTAATCGCTTCCTGAAAACGTTTTGCTTCATCATATACACCGCGAGGACCAACAGGATTTACATTTCCCCAATAAGTTTCGGGTTGCGGATGAACGTTAGGGTCGCCATAAACTTCGCTTGTAGATGCAATCAACATGCACGCTTTTTTTGCTTTCGCTAAACCGAGAAGATTGTGTGTTCCAAGCGAACCAACTTTCAAGGTCTGAATAGGAATTTTCAAATAATCAATTGGCGAAGCAGGAGAAGCAAAGTGAAGTATGTAATCTAAATCACCGGGCACATGCACAAACTTTGAAACATCGTGATTGTAAAATTCAAAATTTTCGAGTTTGAAAAGATGTTCTATATTTTTCAAATCTCCGGTAATGAGATTATCCATGCCCACTACTTTGAAACCTTCTTTTATAAAGCGGTCGCAAAGATGTGAGCCCAAAAAACCTGCTGCACCTGTTATTAGAATTCTCTTCATGGTTTTACAATTTCTCTCCCTATTGAATAATAAGTGTAGCCCAAATCTTTCATGCTGTTGAGCGAATACAAATTTCTCCCGTCAAAAATTAATTTCTGTTTCAATGCAGTAGTAATTTTGTCAAAGTCTGGTGAGCGAAACTCATTCCATTCGGTTACAATAACTAAAAAATTTGCTTCGGTTAAAGTATCGTCCTTGTCTTTTGCGAAAAAAACTTTGTCACCAAAAATTTGCTTCACATTATTAATTGCTTCTGGGTCGTAAGCACGTACCTCTGCTCCTGCTTCCAAAAATTTTTCTATCAAATAAAGAGCAGGTGCTTCGCGAATATCATCGGTGTTTGGCTTAAATGCCAATCCCCAAACAGCAATTGTTTTGCCTTTTAAATCTCCTTTAAAATGATTCGAAATTGTTTGAAAAAAATTCTCGCGCTGTAATTGATTCACATTCATTACGGCATCCAGAATTTGGAAATTGTAATCGTATTGTTTAGCTGTGTGATAAAGTGCCTGCACATCTTTCGGGAAACAACTGCCACCATAACCCACTCCAGGGAACAAAAATCTTTTTCCAATACGAGAGTCAGTTCCAATTCCTTTGCGAACGTTATCTACATCTGCTCCCACGAGTTCGCATAAGTTTGCAATTTCATTCATGAAAGAAATCTTGGTGGCCAAGAAAGCATTAGCTGCATACTTGCTAACCTCTGCACTGCGTTCATCCATAAACAACACCGGATTGCCCTGACGAACAAACGGCTCATACAATTCTTCCATCAACTTCTTTGCGCGTTCGCTTTTTGTTCCTACAACAACGCGTTCAGGTTTCATGAAATCTTCTACCGCCACACCTTCGCGCAAAAATTCAGGATTAGAAACCACATCGAAAGGGACTTTTGCATTCGGAGCAATTCTATCGCGCACTTTATCTGCAGTTCCAACAGGAACAGTACTTTTATTTACTACTACAACGTACTCCTTGATAATCTTTCCGAGGTCTTCGGCAACACCGAGAACATATTTCAAATCTGCACTGCCATCTTCTCCCGGTGGTGTTGGCAAGGCAAGGAAAATAATTTTTGCTCCTTCAATTCCTTCGGCAAGATTGGTGGTGAACTTTAATCTTCCAGCCTTAGTATTTCGTTCAAACAAAATATCTAAGTCCGGTTCGTAAATGGGTATTACTCCTGCTAAAAGTGATTTCACTTTTTCAGCATTTACATCGACACACACTACTTCATTTCCAGTTTCAGCAAAACAAGTTCCTGTTACTAAGCCCACATATCCGGTTCCTACAACTGCTATTTTCATTTATTTAGACTTTAGATTTTAGACATTAGATGATAGACTTTAAACTTCCCTTTTATCGTTACAACTTAACTGCGTTTGTAAACTCTTCTGCAATAAACGCTAACCCTTCTTTTTCGAATTCAGTATGAATAGGTAAACTCAAAACATTCCTGCACAATTCTTCGGTAATAGGAAAACTTCCTTCTGTCAAATACGCTTTTTGTTTGTGCAATGGAATGGGGTAATAAATCATACTTGGAATCCCTTTGGCTTCTAATTTTTTGCGCACTTCATCTCTGTCCCCGTTTTTCAACAACAAGGTGTATTGATGAAAAACATGCGTTGAGTATTTGGCGCGAACTGGTGTTTGCACATTTTGCAAACCTGCAAAAGCATTATCATAAAAATTAGCAACGGCTCTTCTTCGCTCGGCAAAGTCATCCAAGTATTTCAACTTCACATCGAGTACTGCCGCTTGCAAAGTATCTAAACGCGAGTTCACACCAATTTCATCATGCACATATTGCACACTTTGCCCGTGATTAGCAACCATACGCATTTTCTTCGCTAGTTCATCATCATTGGTATTCAGTGCACCGCCATCACCATAACAACCTAAATTTTTAGAAGGGAAAAAAGAAGTAGAACCAACAGTTCCTATAGTTCCCGATTTTTTCTTTTCGCCATTGGTAAAAAAATAATCTGCACCAATTGCCTGCGCGTTATCTTCTATCACAAACAAACTATGCTTCAAAGCAATTTTCATTATCGCTTCCATATCGGCACATTGTCCAAAGAGATGAACGGGAACAATAGCTTTTGTTTTTGGGGTAATAGCCGCTTCAATAGCCGCAGGGTCAATGGTAAATGAATCGGGATTAACTTCTACTAAAACAGGTTTCAATTTCAAAAGGGCTATAACTTCGGCAGTTGCCACATAAGTAAAACTTGCAGTAATCACTTCATCGCCTTCTTGTAAACCTAAAGCCATCATAGCTATTTGCAACGAGTCGGTTCCGTTAGCGCAACCTATTACGTGTTTGCAGGAAAGATATTTTGCCAAATTATTCTCAAACAATTTTACTTGAGGCCCTTTTATAAACTGAGTAGAGTTCACGACTTCAGCCATTGCAGCATCTATTTCGTTTTTCAAACGCAGATACTGCAACTTCAAATCTACCATGCGAATTTCCTTCACTACCTGATTCATTTTTTGAGCGCGTGAAAATAATACTTTTGCGTTCTCTTGGTAAAGCAGAATATGAATTCAAAAAACACATACACATCTCTTTTTTCGCTCATTTTTATTGTAGTTTTTTCTTTTACATTGCAAGCACAGGAAATAGAAAAGGAACAGAAAAAAAAGAAGGAAAAAAAGTTTGATGCCAGCAGCGCCTGGTTACTTGCTCCGGTTTTTACAGCACAGTTCCCCTACGGCAATATGCGCGACCGGTTTGGTTATAATTCCTTGTTTGGCTTGCACATTAGTTACAAAACAGATAGAAACTGGCTGTGTGGCGTTGAAGGGAATTTTTTGTTTGGAACACAAGTGAAGGAAAGTTATGTCATAACCGGTATAGCTACTTCCTCTAATCAGTACATTGGTCAAAACAACAATTTAATTGGGGTAACTCCGCAAGAACAGGGGTTCAACGTCAAGTTTACCGCTGGCAAAATTTTTCCGGTTCATAAAAATTTTCCTGATGCCGGAATTTTAATCATGACTAGTGTTGGATTTTTGCTGCATAAGATTGCCATAAATGTGCGCGAAACTTCGCTGCCTCAACTAAGCAAAATTTATAGACAAGGTTATGACCGAATGACTAATGGCCCTGTGTTTTCTCAATTTGTAGGTGGCACTTTTATGATGCGCAGAAGGTATGCAAGTGCTTATTTAGGGGTGACCTTTGATGTAGCTTTTACACAAGGTAGACGAGCATACGATTTCTACTCCCATGCTCCGTTGCAGGATAAACGAATTGACATGTTCGTAGGGTTAAAATTTGCCTGGATAATTCCGGTATTTACACAAAGCAGCGAGAAGGAATTTTTTTATTACTAATGGTTATTTAATCGTCATTTGGCCGCATCATTTAATTGCTAAATCATCCTTCAAAAAAAGTTAAGCTAAATTAAATTTATCTTTTATCTTCGAGCACTGTTTTCCCAAAACACACAACATGAAATCTTTTCTAACCACTGTTGCCAAAACAGTTTTAGTAATTACGCTTTTTTTAGTGACTACTATTTCAATTGCTCAAACTTCAAACAACGGTTGGAAAGCAAAGTTCGAAACACAAAAAGTGTTTATCGAAAACAAAGGACAATTCAATCATTTTAATAGCGAAGCCAAAAGCCCAATTCTTTATGGAACAGAATATGCCAATGCGCAATTTTTGTTTACAAAAACCGGATTGACTTACCGCTTAACAAAAAAAGAATTTCCATCTGCCGAAGAAAAAGGAGAGCGCGAGAACGACATGCTTCAAGAACTGAGAAAAGGCAAAACCATGAGCCATGATGAAATGGAGGAAGAAGAGAATAGAGTTGAAACAAGAATTGAAAAGGTAACCATGCGCTGGGTGAACGCTAACCCACAAGTTGAAATAGAAGCTATAGATGCCGTTGAAAATTATTTCAATTTTGGTTTAGGTAACACAAGCATCAATGAAGTAAAAGGCTATAAGAAATTGGTTTATAAAAATCTTTACCCAAAAATTGATGTGGTGTATGTGTTTCATCCTGATAATGGAATTGAGTATTCTTTTATTCTACATCCAGGAGCCGATGCCTCGCAAATTAAAATGAATTATGCAGGAGCCGAAAAAATTACAATGGATGCTAAAAACAACATTCATTTAAAAACAGACTTAGGCGATATCGTGGACCACGCTCCACAAAGTTTTTACTCAGCCAACAATCAACAAAAAATTAGTTCACAATTTATTCGCAATGGGAATGTGGTTTCGTTTGTGTTAGGTAATTATAACCACCACCAAGAAATAACAATTGATCCTTGGACTGTTACGCCTAATTTTCCAACTACACAATGGGATTGCGTTTGGGAGTGTGAAAAAGATGCAGCAGGAAATGCTTATTTGATTGGTGGCACTTCGCCCATGCAATTATTAAAATACAATGCAGCAGGCGCATTACAATGGACTTACAACACGCCTTACGACACTACTTCATGGCTAGGAACTTTTGCCGTGGACAATGCAGGTAATTCTTACGTAACTCAAGGCTCTATAGCGGCTATTCAAAAAATAAGTCCCGCTGGTGCTATGATTTGGAGTAATCCAAATCCGGGAGGTATTTTTGCCTCAACTGAATTTTGGAGCATCTCTTTTAATTGCGATCAAACTAAATTGGTGATAGGTGGAACAGGTAACACCCTTCCTCCACAGCCCTATGTTTATCAAGTAGACATGAGTAACGGAAATGTTACAGCTAACATTCGCGTTACAGACGGAGCTTTATTCCCTACTGAAGAAGTTCGCTCGATTACCGCCTGCGGAAACGGGAAATATTATTTTATGACACACGATTCAATTGGTTACTTGAATCAAAATTTTAGTCTTTGCGGTACCCCAGCACAAGCCAAACAATATTTCGATAACACGTATCATTTGGGTTACAAATGCGAAAACTTTCGCTACAACAACACCGGCATTGAAGCAATAAAAACCTACGGAGGGTTTGTTTATGTGAACAGAGGTAACCGTTTAGATAAACGTAATTTTACTACAGGAGCAATTATTGCGAGTGTGGCAATTCCTGGTGGCGCCTTCACCACCCAATTTGGAAGTAGTTTTAACGAGAACAGTGGAATTGATATTGATGACTGCGGAAATATTTACGTTGGCTCGAAAGGACAAGTAGTAAAATACAATCAGAGTTTAACGCAGTTAGCTACTTATCCTGCAACTACCAACGGTTCCACTATTTACAATGTTTATGATGTAGAAGTTAGCACGGGTGGAAATATTATTGTAGCAGGTTCTACCGGCACTTCCGGTTCAGGCGCAAGAACAGGAGCTATGCAACAAATTGCAGTGGGTGCTTGTGGCATTGTTGCCATTACTTGCTGCGATGCAAGCGTTTGTCAAATGGGACCTTATTGCACTACCGATGGTGCGGTTACTCTAACGGCATCAACGCCTGGTGGTACTTGGAGCGGTGTAGGAATTACAAATACATCAACCGGTGTTTTTAATCCTACTACGGCAGGTCAAGGCACACATTATATTGTAAATACAATTGGGTGCGGAAGTGATTCAATAGCTATCACAGTAAATATTTGTGCTTCACTTTCTGCGTGTTTAGAACAGAATGGAAACATTACTGCTACAGGCGGAGCCGGACCTTACACTTGGTATGAACAAGATACTACGCAAGATTGCAGTGCTTGTCTTTTAGGTATTTGCAATTTTCCTCCCGGTTGCTCACCAGCTACCTATACATGGAATCAATTTGCCAGCGGTAATACCGAAGCCGTGCCTGAATATCCTGTTCGAATAGTTGATATCAACAACAATCAATTAATTATTACCAGCACTACTGTTTTACCTAATTGCACAGCATGTTCCATAACAGCAAGTGCATCTACTACCGGAACCACTTGTGGAAGTAGTAACGGAAGCGCAACAGTAAATCCAAGTGGAGCTACACCAACAGGCTATAACTGGAGCAACGGTGCAACCACCGCTACAGCTTCTAATCTTGCTGCAGGAAATTATACGGTAACCGTTACCGCCAGCGGTTGTTCAGTAACTGCAGCTGCTACTGTGGCATCGTCAACAGGCATTACTGTAAACGCAACAACTACAAATGCCGGATGTACAGCAACAGGTTCGGCTACAGCAAATGTAACAGCAGGTACTGGGCCTTTCACATATACGTGGACAGGCGGAGCGAATACACAAACTGCATCTAATCTTTCAGCAGGAAATTATACGGTAACTGTAAGCGGTGCGGGAAATTGCACAGCAACTGCTACTGCAATTGTTGGTGCATCGGGTAGCGGTGTCGGTCTTTCTTCATCGGCTACTCCAGCATCATGTGGTAATAGTAATGGCACTGCAAGCGTTACTACTACTAGCGGAACAGGACCATTTACTTATTTGTGGAGCACGGGTGGAACCACTTCCTCTTTACTAAATCTTGCATCGGCAACTTATACTGTTACAGTAACCGGAAGTGGAAACTGTACTGCTACAGCAAGCATCAATGTGAGTTCAACTGCAGGAGTTTCTCTTACTACATCAGGAACAAATACAGGTTGCACATCTACAGGTTCTGTAACCGCAACAGTTACAGCGGGCACAGGTCCTTACACTTACATTTGGAGTAATGGAGCTACTACACAAACAGCAAGCAACCTTGCCGCAGGAACTTACAATGTTACGGTAACAGGCGCAGGAAACTGCACAGCTACTGCTACTATGAGCATAATTTCATCAGGAGGAATTACACTTACGCCAACTTTTGTAAATACGAGTTGCGGAAACAATAACGGTTCTGCAAGTGTAACTGCAACAGGCGGAAGTGGTACTTATACTTACAGTTGGAGCGGTGGCGGAAGTGGTTCTTCGCTCTCAAATTTAGCGGCAGGAACTTATACCGTAACAGTGAATGATAACGTGGGGTGCAGCTCCACCGCAAGCATGATTATTAGCCCTAGCGGAAACGGAAGCGTGCATATTACCGCAGCCAATCCTATTATGTGCGCAGGTGATAGCATTCAGGTTTGTGCCGATAATACCTACAATTCTTATTTATGGAATAACGGTGCTACTACACAGTGCATTTATGCACACCAGGCAGGAAACTACTATGTAACTGTTACGGATGCAGGAAGCTGCACCGCCTCCTCTAATCACGTACCTGTTCAAGTATATCCATTGCCACCGGTTTCTATCAGCGTAAATGGCGATACACTTACCGCATACAATGCGGTAACTTATCAGTGGTATTTAAATGGTGGAGCCATCAACGGAGCTACTAATCATATTTACATTGTTACACAAAATGGAACGTACACACTTGCAATTACAGATACTAATGGTTGTCGTGTAAGTTCAAATCCTATTTTGATAAATACTGTTGGTATTGCTTCGTTATTCGAAGGCGAACAATTGAAAGTTTATCCTAACCCGCTTGAAAATGGAAACTGGACTTTGGAAACAGGCGTTAATGCTATTGGAAGTAAAGTCGAAATATTTGACGACAATGGCAGATTGGTTTATCGCGCGGATATTGCAAATGCTAAATCTGAAATTGAATTGAAGGTGGCTAGTGGCGTTTACATGATGCGCGTATCGAGTGCTAAACATGAAATTACGCTGAAGTTAATTAAGTTGTAGATAGATGAATGGGTAATTGGATGAATGGATTTAAAACATCCAACCTTCCAGTTATCCATCTATCCGTTACTTGCCTGTTACATCCTTTTTGAATTATTTATCGTCTTTAAAATATCACTAACCCAAACCCCTGACCAGTGAAATTATTTTTAACGGCAATTACTTGCCTACTCTCCTCTTCGGTTTTCTCTACTGATTGGACCACGTACTTCAAAAATGAGAAAGTAGAAATTCAATATCAATATGCCGATTGCCATGATGAGCACAATGGCATTCATCAGCAAAAAATATTTCTACGCTTTGTAAATCTATCGAACCAAAAAGAAGAAGTTTCTTTTACCAAAGAACTCACCTTCAGCAATGGAAAAACAAGTAATGCAGATGCAAGAATATTTACAGTTCAACTAAATGCTAACGAAGCAAAAACCGGAGATTGTTCAAACAAAGAGGACAAAGCGTTGTTTCTTTTTTCTAAACAGTTGAACTTTACTTCAACTGAGTTGAGAAAATTTGAATTGAAAAATATTTCTGTAAAAACAATTCAATAAACAGAAACAATGAAAAAGATTTTACCCATCCTTCTCAGTCTTTTCATTACCCAAAATATTTTTTCACAAGGTTGTACGGTTACCGGTTCATCACCTTCCGATACTATCGTTTGCGGTGAAAGAATTCTACTTTCTGCATTCGGGCAAGCGCAAGGAACCGCTTTACTTTCCGAAAATTTTAATACGGGTTCTTATGGCCCGGGCTGGACATCTACCCAACAAGCCATGTGGAATAATCCATGCAGCCCCGGTGGAGCGGATGGTACTACGCATATTTGGATGGGTAATTCAGGACCTGTTCCAAGAGTTTTGACAACAACTTCGTTTAACTTAAGCAGTTGTGCAGTGACGGGTGTTACTATTTGTTTTGATATGCTCTTTGCCACTCAAGGTAATTCAGCACCATGCGAAGGACCCGATGAACCACAAGAAGGCGTATTTCTTCAATACTCTATTGACAACGGAGCTACCTGGATTGACATACATTACTTTGACCCTAATGGAGGAAATGATGCTTCGCTAATAAATTGGAACAATTGGTGTTTCCCTGTTCCAGCTGCTGCACTTACAGCTAATACAAGGTTTCGTTGGTTTCAAGATGCCGATTCAGGAGCTGACTATGACCACTGGGGAATTGACAACGTAGTAATTTATTGCAATGACCCGAGTTATAATATTATGTGGCAGCATGATGGTTATAATTTAGGCCCTGTAGGAGGAACCGATCCAAATGCCGTAGCACCTCATACTACTACAAGCTATGTAGTAACCATGAGTAATGGAACTTTAACCTGCAGAGATACTATTACAATCGTTGTTGTAAATCCAACAATAGTGGTGAATGCCGGAAACGATACAGTGGTGTGCAACGGACAATGCGCAACGTTAAATGCTATTGCAAAAATTATTCAGAAGCCTGCTAAAACACCCACGTATCGTAATCAAGAAACTGCAACAATAACCGGCACACCTGGCTTTCCTGGTTTCCCTCCTTTTATTCCGGCTACACCAGGCACTGCTTTTTTGAACATGGATATAAATATCACCAACCTTAATTTATCTACCGTTCCCAATAATTATATCACCAGTGTTTGCATAGGTTCGTTGAGTATGTTTTTGTTTTCAGGAATCGAGATTTTTGATATTTGGTTGGTGTGCCCAAGTGGCGATTCTATTTTACTGGTAAAAGACAGCACCTTAACCGGAAACAATTTAACCAACACTTGCTTTGTTCCTGCCGGAAGTAATATCACTTCTGCCTCTTCACCTTACACAGGAAGTTTTGCCCCTAATCAATCTTTCAATAATTTAAGTGGTTGCGATGCAAATGGAGTTTGGTCACTTCACTTTCAAGCAATTTTTAATGGATTCACTTTACCCACTGGAAATTTTAATAGTTGGTCAATTTCTTTTAACGATCCTGAAATTTCATACGTTGGAAATTTTAGTTGGAACCCTACCGCGGGTATGTCGAATCCTTTGACACTTACACCAACGGTCTGTCCACCACCTACGGCTTACACACTTACCGTTTCAGATACAGCAGGCTGTGTTACACAAAACGATGTTATCAATGTAACCACACAAGCTTGCTGCGGATTAAGTGCAACCGTTACACAAGTGCAACCAACATGTGGTGGCACTAATGGAAATATAAGCGTAACTCCAGTACCTGCGGGAACATATTCGTATGCATGGAGCGATGGACCTTCTGTTTTACAAAACAGAACCGGATTAGGTGCTGGAACATACACCGTAAATATAACAGATGTAAATATTCCTACTTGCACATTTGATACAACTATTACACTGAATTCAAATAGCACGTTGAACGTATCGTTTACTAATCCAATCAATCCTACATGTGCCGGTAGCGATGGCTCTATTACTTTTAGTTTAAGCGGTGGCACTGCGCCTTACGCAATAACTATTGATACCAACGGAACTTCGTTCACTATCAATTCGCCTTTTCCAATTCCTTCTACTACTATCAGTACAGTTCCGGCAGGTGCTGTAAACATTTCGGTGACCGATGCTTTAGGATGCACAGCAACAGTAAGTGCAGTTTTAACTGCGCCTGTTAATTGTTGCGGATTTACAGTAAGTGCCGTTCTTGTTCAACCAACTTGCGGACAAAACAACGGAAGTGTTTCGCTTGCTCCGGCAGGTGGCTCCGGTAATTATACTTACGCGTGGGGCGGTGGACAAAATACTTCATCCGTTACAAGTGTAGGTGCGGCAACTTATTCAGTTACCATTACAGATAACGGTTTCGTAAATTGTTTCATTGATACCACTTTCACGTTGAATTCAAACAGCACCTTGAATGTTTCATTGACGAATCCTGTGAATCCGACCTGTGCAGGAAGCGATGGCTCCATCACTTTTAGTTTAGGCGGTGGAACTGCTCCTTATGCCATCACCATTGATACCAACGGAACTTCGTTCACTATTAATTCACCTGTGCCTATTCCTTCAACAACCATCAATACAGTTCCGGCAGGTGCTGTAAATATTTCGGTGACAGATGCAGTTGGCTGTGTGGCTACTGCAAATGCTGCTTTAGTTGCGCCTGCAAATTGTTGCACGTTTACTATTAGTGCCATGCTTGCACAGCCAGCATGCGCGCAAACAAACGGAAGCATTGCTATCACTTCAGCGAATGGCTCAGGAAATTATACTTACGCATGGGGTGGCGGGCAAAATACTTCCACTGTTACAACACTTGGCGCAGGAAATTATTTAGTAACCATTACCGATAATGCTTTCGCCAATTGTTTTATTGATACCTCTTTTTCATTGAGCAATCCGAATGCACCGGTTATAAATAATATTGCTGTAGTTGATGAAACCTGTAATGGAAACGATGGCTCTGTTACTGTAACTGCAAATGGCGGCACTGGAGCGCTGAGTATTTTGTGGAGTAATTCGGCTGTAACATTTACGCTGTTAAACATGGCGGCAGGCAGTTATGGTTTCACGGTTACTGATGCTTCGGGGTGTGCCTCTGCTGGAACTGCAACAGTGAATCCCGCAACAGGTTGTTGCTTTTTACAAACTGCTGTTACACTTATTCCACCAACATGCGGATTGAACAATGCAACACTTACGGTAAACATTTCTATTGCCGGAGTTCCGCCTTACACTTATTCTATTGATGGAATAAATTATCAAGGACAAAATATTTTCAACAACGTAGCTACAGGAAATTACAATGTGATAACTCGTGACGTAAACGGATGTAGTGATACTGTGGCTTCTATTGTTCCTGCTTCAAGCAACAATTTGAATGTAACTACTGTTGCTACCAACGTTACCTGCTTTGGTGCAGGAGATGGAACAGCAACGGTAAATCCTTTAGGTGGAAATCCTCCGTATAGTTTTGTTTGGAGTAATGCGGGAAACACTGCAACTGTTTCAAATCTCTCTACGGGAAATTATGATGTAACAGTAAGCGACCTTACTAACTGTACTGGAACTGCCACGGCAAATATTACTGAACCACAAGCACTAGCCGTTTCGCTTGGTAACGACACCACACTCTGTATTGGCTTGCCTGTAATGCTTAATGCAGGAAGCGGCTATTCAACTTACTTGTGGAGCACCAATGAAATTACCCAAACCATTGTTCCTACTATTGCAGGAATTTATTCTGTTGTGGTTACCGATGTAAACGGATGTTCTGCTACTGATGCTGTGAATGTGAATTTTGTTGCACTGCCGCTTCTTGATTTAGGCGAAGACAAAATTGCTTATGAAGGAACATACGTTGGTTTGATTTCGCTGGTAAATGATGGAGCTACAACTGCAGGAACTTACAACTGGCAACCAGATACTTTGCTCAGTTGTATAGCTTGTCAAAATACAGTAGCGTATACTTCCGATACGATTTCTTACACACTTACTTTCACCGATAATTATGGTTGCGCAGCAACCGATAACATCAATTTGTTTGTGATTCCTCTTGGAAATGTTTACTGGCCCAACGCATTTACACCAACAGGTGATGGCAACAACGATGTGTATCTGCCATTCGGTAGCGGTGTGAAACAAATCAACTGGTCAATATTCAATCGTTGGGGCGAAAAGGTTTTTGAAAGCGATAATTTCTTTAGCGGCTGGGATGGAAATTACAAAGGTGCCCCATTGCCAGTGGGCGTTTATGTTTACTCAGCCACCGCTGTAAAAATGGATAACAACACCAAGAAGTTTAAAGGAAGCGTGACCTTGATTCGTTGATGTTGAAAACTGAATATTGGAAGAATGGCTGTTTGTATTTCAACCATTCTTCCAACATTCCACCACTCCGTTCCTTATCTGTTTTTCCCTACCGTATGTTTTTCTATTTTTACAACGCAAAATTTAAAACCAAACAAAAAAGCATTTGAGTACAATTCAACGCCCTTCCTATCCACGCGGACCGCGTGCACCATTTAAAAAAGAAGCTGAGCACAACATCAACGAAAAAATTCGTCACACTGAAATTCGTTTAGTGGGCGAAAACATCACTCCTGGAATTTTCACTATTAAACAAGCGCTTGATAAAGCTATTGAGTTAGGACTCGACCTGGTTGAGATTTCTCCTAATGCAGTGCCGCCTGTTTGTAAATTAGTTGACTACAATAAATTCCTTTACGAAAAGAAGAGAAAGGAAAAAGAAATAAAAGCTCACGCTAAAAAAGTTGAAGTAAAAGAAATTCGTTTTACTCCGAATACAGATGATCATGATGTGGAGTTCAAAGCAAAACATGCCGAAGCATTTCTTAAAGACGGTAACAAGGTTCGTACGTTTGTAATGTTCAAAGGTCGTTCTATTGTGTTCAAAGAGCGCGGTGAGTTATTGTTGCTTCAATTTGCAGACCGCTTAAAAGATTCGGCAATCGTAGAACAACTACCAGCACTGGAAGGAAAGAAAATGTTTATGACCTTAGCTCCTAAGAGCAAGAAGAAATAATTTCTGCTCCTCGGTAAAATCAAGTTTCTGTTTTTGTAACTCTCCCGCCTTCTTCAAATATTTTTCTACAAATTTTTTGTGCGCTTCGCTTTTCGCATTTCTCGGGCGGTGCTTTACTGCTGCAATAATCTCTTCCACTTCTTTGACTAAACCAATAGTTGCTTTACTAAAAAATGTATCAGCAAAACTTTGCCATACATAATCGGTTGCCTGATAGTTGGGATGCAACATATCTTCAGAAAAAAAACGGTAATCGCGCAAATCGTCCATTACCAATTCGTAAGCCGGGAAATAATACAAATCAGGAAATTGATTTCGGAGTTCGTGAATTGCTGTGAAGAGATGCGCTTTACTCACTGAGTTTTCATAATGACCAAAAGCGAAATAACGAACAGGGCTTATGGTCAAAATAATTCGCAGTTCACGGTTAACGGTTCGCAGTTTAGAAATTGCTTCAGCTAATACTTCTACAATTTCGTTTGGCTTCATCAGTCGTTTGTCAAAATTATTTCCAGAAAGTTTGTGACAATTCGAAACTATCTGCCCTTCTTTTAAACTAAAAACATGCGATGTGCCGAAGGTTAGAAAAAGAACAGTCGCGCTTTTTAAAGCAGCAGACGCATCTTTCAAATTCATGTTGATGACTTCTAAAGTTTCTCCTTTGGTGCTGCGCGAAAAACTTCCGTGGTGGTCGTAGCTGTGATAAAGTTCATCGTGATAAACTAAATCAGTTTCAGCGTAGGGTTTGCCATTTAGTAAACGTTGAATGGAATTAGCAATGGAATATGGATTGTATTGCTGACCAAAAGGATTGATGCAGCTATTGAATTTGCGGTCCTGAAATTTCTTGCCTATGTTTTCGGAGAAACAAGAACCAATACTAATCAAACTATCTGCGTGTGAAATGTGAAACGAAGGTGATGTAGGCTTTACTACCGTTCTGAAATTATTCATTGCACAAAGAAAATTATCTTGCCCGAAAAATTCTGTTTATGCAATTCATTTACATACTCACACTCAATAAAAAATATCATCAGCAACAAAACTGGACGGAAGAAACCAACCAAACGATGAGTGCTCATTTCAATTACCTCAAAAATTTGTTTGAGCAAGGTGTAACTAAGCACGTAGGCAGAACAGATATGCCTTTTGAAAGCGAAGATTTAAATGGCTATTCCATTTTTGAAACAGATTCGCAAGAATCTGCGGATAGTATTATGAAGAATGACCCGGCAGTACGCGATGGATTGATGAGCGCAAAACTTCTGCCTTACATTATTGTGTTTCAGAAATAGTAAAGGTGTCGCCCCGCTGGGGCTTTATAAATTCGCGTTTTATTTTCTACCATAATATCGTGCCTACGGGAATTTAGAAAAGTGACCGCTTATATTCCATAAAACAAAAAACCCTCTGCAATAAATTGCAAAGGGTTTTTATTTCTATTCAACTGAAATTATTCAGGTGATTTTTCATCTGTGCTTTCAGTAGCATCTTCCGATGAAGTTGTTTCAACTTTTACTTCTTCTGCTTTTGCTTCTTCCACTACAGGTTTCACCTCTTCAGTTTCTACCTTTACTTCTTCTTTAGCAACAGCTTTTGCATCGTTAGCAGATTTGTTATCCATCTTTTCTTTCAGTTCAGAAAGTGCGCTCAAATCGCCAAGGGTAGTTTTTTCTACATTCTTCTGTAGATTCTTCACTACTTTCTTTTCCTTTTCGCGTTCAACTTTCTTCTCTTTCACTTCTGCATCAAAGGCTTCGTTTTTCACTTCTTCCCAAATGCGTGCATGTGAAACAAGAATACGTTTGTCGTTGCGGTTGAACTCAAGAACCTTGAAAGGTGCTTTCTCATCAGCAGCTAAAAATCCGCCAGCTTCTTTCGACAAATGTTTCTTAGGAGCAAATGCTTCTAAACCATAAGGGAGAAGAATTGTTGCACCTTTATCATCTGCATGAAGAACGGTAGCTTCATGAACTGAACCGATAGGGAAAACATTTTCAAAAGAATCCCATGGATCTTCTTCAATTTGTTTATGACCTAAAGTAAGTTTACGGCTGTCGTTGTCAATGTCAAGAACTACTACATCTAATTCGCTACCTACTTTGGTAAACTCAGTTGGATGATTGTATCTTTTAGTCCATGACAAGTCGCTGATGTGAACCATGCCGCCAATTCCTTCGGTCAATTCAACAAATACACCGTAAGGTGTAATGTTCTTCACTAATCCTTTAGCTTTGGTTCCAACAGGGAATTTTTCGGCAATCTTAATCCAAGGGTCTTCGGTCAATCTCTTTAATGAAAGTGACATCTTTCTTTCTTCACGGTCAAGCGTCATCACAATTGCTTCGTGCACATCTCCGCTATGGAAATATTCGCGGCTGTTAATTGGTGTATTGCTCCATGAAACTTCGCTCACGTGAACAAGACCTTCAACACCCGGAGTGATTTCGATGAATGCACCGTAGTCTTCTATGTTTACGACTTTACCTTTCACCTTGCTACCCAATTCTATCTCTTTATCTAAAGTATCCCATGGATGCGATTGCAATTGTTTCAAGCCTAGAGAAATTCTCTTCTTGTTATCATCGTAATCCAAAACCACCACGTTCAGTTTCTGGTTGAGTTCAAGCACTTCCTTAGGATGTGCAATTCTGCCCCACGAAATATCAGTGATGTAAAGCAATCCGTCAACACCACCCAGGTCAATGAATGCACCGAAGTCTGTAATGTTCTTGATAGTTCCTTCCAATACCTGACCTTTTTCCAATTTACCAATGATAGCTTCGCGTTGCGATTCGATATCTGATTCGATAAGTGCTTTATGCGATACCACTGCGTTCTTGATGGCTTCGTTAATCTTCACCACTTTCAACTCCATAGTTTTGCCTACATACACATCGTAATCAGTAATTGGTTTCACATCAATTTGAGAACCCGGTAAGAACGTTTCTAAACCAAATACATTGGCGATAAGACCGCCCTTAGTTTTAGAAGTAATTTTACCGGTAACCACGATGCCTGTTTTGTGTGCATCCATAATTTCCTCCCATGCTTTAAGCATGCGCGCATTTTTGCGGCTCAATTGTAGAATACCTTTACGGTCTTCTTTGTTTACCACATACACATCATACTCTCCGCCTATTAGCAATTCTTCAATGTCGCGGAACTCAGAAAGCGGAACTAGACCGTCTGATTTAAATCCGATGTTCAACACTACATCTGTGTTCGTAATTGCCACTACGGTGCCTTTTACAATCTCATCATTTTCGATTGTTTTAAGTGTTGATGAATATTGCACATCATACATTTTGCGATCAGCGTCATTATAGGTAACTACATTTCGCTTGTCTACATTCCAATCAAAATCGTCATGAGCAGTGCTCACTTCAACGGTTGTTTTTTCAATTGGGTTTTCTACTGTGTTTTCTAAAATTTCTTCTGCCATTTTAGGGAAGCGGTTATTGTTTATTCTCACCCCGCCAACGTGAGTTTTGTTATTGATTAAAAGGGCGGCAAAAATAACCGAATTTTCTAAACGAAAAAGCGGTGCAATTAGAATGAAATTTGCGGAACGCCAAGGGGTGGAAGTTACACGCTAAATAAAGAAGTGTTCAATAGTTTTAATGCGGAAACTTAAACAAGTCCTTCGCTTTGTTTCCTGCTTCCTTTGCGGCTTTATCGGCAGCATCCTTAGCGGCTTTGTCAGCTGCATCTTTAATAGCTTTTTGGGCAGCGTCTTTGGCCTGTTGTTCCAATTGTGCCTTCTGCTTTTGCAATTCTTCTTCTGCCTTTTGCTTCAACACATCCACCTGTTTCTTGGCTTCCTCTTCGGCTTTCTTCTTTAAATCATCAACCACATTGGTAACTATGTCCTTTGCCGAATTTCCATTGGCAGAAATTTTAGAAAGCGTTACGGTTGGTTTTGTGGTAGTGCCGGTTACCTTAAATAAAAAACCAATCACATCAGGCATCTTGGCACCTAAGCCCGGTATTTTCGAAAGCAATCCTTGCGCATAAGCAGTAGCTCCACCCAAATCTTTGCTCGGCACATCAAGGCGCATATCATAATTAATACTTTGGTCAAAACCATTCGAGCCTGCCACATTCATACTATATCCGTTTCCGAATTTCAAATCGGTTGGATCAACAAAAACTTTTCCGTCTTTAAATTTCAAAATCGTCCATGCATTTTTCAATTCCAAATTTTGCAAGGCCGGAATTTTAGAAAGAGCAGTAACCTTTTCCAGAATAGGAAGACCAACAATCTTTGCCGATGGAATTTCTACTCTACCATCACCGGTAAGCGAGTTATAATCTACACTCATATCCTTATTCAGTTTTCCTGAACCTTTCAAATTGCTTGAAAAACTTCCTTGGATATACTTCATCACCGGAGCCATTTTTTCACTCATGCCCACTTGCGCATAAGTTTTCTGCACATCAAAGTTCTTGATGTCGTAAGTAAAACTTACATCAGGGTGAGTGAGATTTTTTGTGTTGTATTTCGCGCTAATATTCGCGCTGCCGTCAAGTAAATTTGCAAAGAGATTGTTAAGGTTAATGGCTTCATCTTTTATAATTACCTGTCCTTTCACATTCTCTAAAGTCAGTTTTTCATAAAGTATTTTACCAAACGAAGAGTTAGCTGTAAAATCAATATGGGCAGGCACTTTAAAATATTCTGACTTGGCAGTGTCAGCAGCTTTGGTTGAAGCAGCAGATGATTCAGCCTTTTCATCTTTCTTCAGCCATTCATTAGCATCAAAGTGCGATGAGCGAAGATTAATAACACCTGCTAAATCTCCTTTGCCAAAAGCGTAATCCATAAAATTATCGAGCGTGCCGCTGGCATTAAAATCGCTTTTACCAATTGCCGAAGAGAAACTATTCAAAGTTACATTCTGAGGATTGAAAGTCATTTGCATATCTATTACGCGCACGGGCATTGGTGTTTCTTTGCTGTCGTAAACCAAATTTGTCACTTTCAATTTTCCTGCCGCGCGAATAGCAGTGTAATTCTTCTTATCTACATCACTTTTCTTTCCCGCAAAATCAAGATTTAGATTTAGCAATCCCGAAATGGTTTTCAAACCTTCCATTGGATAAAACTTCGGCACGGTAGATAAATCAACCTTACCCGAAACATTAGCCACAACATTCGGATCGTTCATCGGTGTTCTCACATTCACCTTCGCATCAATAGGGTCGGTGCCCGCTTCTAAATGCAATTTCGAAATATCAATCACTAACAAATCCAAATCGCCTTGCGGTTTCGAAATATTGGTAGCAATAAAAATATTCTTCACCGCCACCGGCAACGATGGATATTGGAACATTCCATTATTCACTTTCAAATTCAGATTGATGGCAGGATATGTTTTGTCTTTGTATAATCCTTTCACTTCGCCATTGAGGGCAAGCGAGCCGCTTGTTTTTATCTGAGCAAAATCTTTTTTATAAACCGCAGGAATAAGTGAAAGAATGCTCTTAAACTCCGTTTGTTTCGATTTGAAATTTATATCCAAATTCATTTCATCTTTTTTGTTTTTCACAAAACCGTCAAACTGCAAACCAAGGTCATTCAATGAAATCGAATTCTCCTTAAACGTGTATTTGCTTTCGGCATTATCTACCGAAATATTGATTTCGGCATTCAATTTTGTCTTACTCAAATATGGCACAGCACCGCTGCGGTAGCTCAATTCAGCAATACTTGTTTTGGTAGCAAAGTCATACAAATCGCTAGTTACATCTCCGCTTCCTTCAAAATCTAAATCGGTAATTTGCGCAAATGAATTTCCCTTTTTGTCATCGTAAGTAATGTTGCCGTTTTCAATTTTGTATTTCTTAATCTGTAAAGAGAAAGCAGAAGAAGAGGAAGAACCTGCTTCGGTTTTTGAAGCAGACGGTTTCATAATATCCCAGTTCGCTTTGCCATCGGAATTGACTTTGGCATTAATCGTTGGATCCACCATATTAAGAGCCAGTAATTTGTATTGTTCACCTTTAATCACACTCATCAGGTCAACAGTAAAGTTGAAGTTCTTCATAAACAAAAGTGTATCATCTTTAAACGAATCAACACCCACAACTGACAAATCGTTCAATGAAAAACTAAAGTTCGGAAAGCTACGAATGAGCGACAAACTGAAATCGCCATAATCTACTTTAGCATTGAGTCGGTTATTGATTTCTTCTTTCACGCGCGTGTTTATTTTGTCTTTAAACAAAAACGGCACAGCTACAATGGCACCCATAAGCAACAAAACAAACACCAGTAAACCGAGAAGAATTTTCTTTAGCATATGAATATGTTTTGGTCAAAAATAAATTATCAGCGTTAAGGAGCGTGGCATTTGAGAGAATTTGTGTGTTTCGTTGATTCCCCTATTGGTACTTTAGTTAATCAGAAAACGCCTTCGGTAATTCGACATTGAATTATTGCTATTAGCTCGCTTGGTTTTGTAGAAACTATAAATATATTTGCGCTCCCAAAATTGAAACGATTATATGCCAAAGCAAAAAACAAATTCCGGAGCTAAGAAGAGATTCAAAGTTACCGGCTCAGGAAAAATAAAACGTGGAAAAGCCTTCAAGCGTCACTTGTTAGGTCGTAAAACCAAGAAAAGAAAAGAAGAACTTGCCAAGTCAGGTATTGTTCATAAAAGCGATATGCCGAGAGTGAAGATGATGCTCGGTTTGTGCTAATATTATTAACTGAATTTTTGTAACCGAAAAACCTAAACCAAAATGCCACGTTCAGTCAACGCAGTTGCCTCAAGAGCAAGAAGAAAAAAGATACTTGATAAAGCTAAAGGATATTTCCTTAGCCGTAGTAAAGTTTATACCGTAGCTAAAAACGCTGTTGAAAAAGCAGGTGTTTATGCTTACGTAGGTCGTAAACTTAAGAAGAGAGATTACAGAGGTATTTGGATTACCCGTATTAACGCAGCAGTGCGTGAAGAAGGTTTGACCTATTCTCGATTTATTTCTAAGTTAGCTTCTGCTAACGTTGAGTTAAACAGAAAAGTACTTGCTGATTTAGCTCTCAACAATCCCGCAGCGTTTAAAGCGGTGGTTGAAAAAGTAAAATAGAACTCCTAACTTTTAGTGTTTTCATAGGTTCAAAGTTGGTCGTCTGCAAAGACGACCTTCTTTGTTTTTTTATTTAGTAAGTAACCCATCCAAATCAATTCCGTTCTTCACTTTGTTTTTAAGCAGAGCCAGTTCTACTACTTCATCCATGTTCTTCACGAAATGGAATTTCATGCCTTTGATATAGTCCTGATTGATTTGCTCCACATCTTTGCGATTTCTTTCGCACATGATTATTTCTTTCAATCCTGCGCGTTTAGCGGCAAGAATTTTTTCTTTGATTCCACCAACGGGCATAACCTTTCCGCGTAAGGTTATTTCACCTGTCATTGCCAAAAAAGGTTTTACTCTGCGTTGAGTAAACAATGAAGCAAGCGAAGTGAGAATTGTAATTCCCGCGCTTGGTCCATCCTTCGGCACTGCTCCTTCAGGAAAGTGTATGTGTACATTTACCTTCGAAAATATATCGTGATTGATTCCGATTTTTTCTGCGTTGGCTTTTAAGAAAGTTACTGCTGTTGTTGCTGATTCTTTCATTACATCACCAAGGTTTCCGGTAATAGTTAATACTCCAGTTCCTTTACTCAATGTTGATTCAATAAACAGAATATCTCCGCCAACGGAAGTCCACGCTAAACCAACAGATACACCCGGAATATTTTCTTCTGTGTAAATACTCTTGTCGAATTTTTCCGGTCCGAGAATTTTACTGAGATCTTCTTCTTTAATATTCGGATTATATTTTTCAGCACCGGCAACTTTCTTAGCTGTGTTGCGCATGACTGAAGCCAATTGTCTGTCTAATTCGCGCACACCACTTTCTTTGGTGTAGTCTTCAATCAAACGTTCAAGTACTTTATCGTTCAATAAAACTTGTTTCTTCTTCAAGCCGTGATTCGCAACCTGCTTAGGCAGTAAGTGCTTTTTAGCAATCTGCAATTTCTCTTCTATCGAATATCCTTCAATCGGAATTATTTCCATTCTATCGCGCAGCGCAGGCTGAATTGTTTGCAATGAATTTGCAGTAGCAATGAATAGCACTTTACTCAAATCGTATTCTAACTCCAAATAGTTATCGTAGAATGCATTGTTTTGTTCGGGGTCTAGAACTTCGAGCAAAGCTGAGCTCGGGTCACCTTTGTAATCATTTCCTACTTTATCTATTTCATCCAAAATAAAAACAGGATTTGAACTCTGCGCCTTTTTTAAACTCTGAACAATTCTTCCGGGCATTGCACCTATATAAGTTTTGCGATGACCGCGAATCTCTGCTTCGTCATGCAAACCACCGAGCGCAATACGAATGTATTTTCTTCCGAGTGCGCGCGCTATAGATTGACCAAGCGAAGTTTTACCTACACCCGGAGGACCAACCAAGCAAAGTATCGGGCTCTTCATATCCCCTTTCAGTTTTAATACTGCTAGGTATTCGAGAATACGCTCTTTCACTTTATCAATTCCATATTGGTCGTTATCAAGAACTTTCTTTGCGTGCTTGATGTTGAAATTATCCTGCGTGTAAACACCCCAAGGCAAATCGAGAATAACATCCACGTAATTCAATATCACCGAATATTCAGCAGCAGCAGGATTCATTCGTTGCACCCGCTCAAATTCTTTTTCTACTTGCTCTTTTACTTTCAACGGCAAATTCAACTTTGCCATTTTCTCGCGCATGCGCTGAATATCTTTATCAGCGGAGTTAACTCCCAACTCATCCTGAATAGTTTTAAGCTGCTGCGAAAGAAAATAATCGCGTTGTTGTTTATCAATTTCCACGCGAACCTTTCCTTGAATCTGATTTTTCATTTCAAGCATTTGCAATTCTTTGTTCAGGTGTTCAAGCACAAATTGCACGCGTTCTTTCATATCTGCTATCTCCAACAACTTCTGTTTTTCAGAAACAGGAATTTGTAAATTGGAAGAGATAAAGTGAGTGAGTGTAACCGGATTCGAAATGTTTTTAAGCATAATAGCTGCTTCACTCGGAATTTGCGGATTGAGTTTAATGATGTTTCCCGCCAACTCTTTAATACTCATCATCACCGCATCAAATTCTTTATCGTTCACCGGAATAATATCATCAAGCACTTCAATAGTTGCTTTTATAAACGGTTCCGATGAAATCAATTCTTTCGTTAAAAAACGACTTCTCCCCTGTATAATCGCAGTAGTAGAACCATCGGGCATTTTAATCATGCGCATGATATGCGCCACCGTTCCTACTTTGTATAGGTCGTTGAATTCGGGTTCTTCAATATTTCCGTCAAGCTGACCAACTACGCCAATAAGTTTATTCTGTTTGTATGCCTCTTTGACAGCTACAATACTTTTATCGCGACCAATAGTAATAGGCAAAACAACTCCGGGAAACAAAATTGTGTTTCGTAAAGGGAGTATAGGAAGCGTATTTGGTATAACTATTTTTTTTCCATCAGCGGTCTCTTCATCAGGGAGAATAGGAAGAAAGTCAACTTCATCATCGCTAATAGGGTGTTGTAAAAAATCCATTGCATCCATTGTAAAATTTTAAGTGCCGAAAATAAGAGATTCGTTTAAGGCAATGAACATGCCAATGGCAGAGTGGCAGATAAATTCAAACATCCTTCTAAATTCGCTGCGCATTCAACCCAAAACCAAAATCATTCAATGGCTGCAAAATCAAAATTAACTGGCGGTGCTTTTTTATTTAAGAACGCAGATATAGCCGATGTTTTTATTCCTGAAGAATTTACCGAAGACCAGAAAATGGTTTTGCAATCGGTAAAAGATTTTATGCTGAAGGAAGTTCATGGACTTGGCATAGCGCGAGTAGCCAGTTTGGATGCTGAGAAGGATAAAGAATTGGTGATGGAAATTTTCAAAAAAGCAGCGGCACTTGGTTTTTGTGGAGTTTCAGTAGAAGAAAAATATGGTGGCGGAGGATTAGATTTTAATACTGCTCTCCTATTTACCGAAGGTCTTGCCGGTGGTTTTTCATTTGCCACTACAATCGGTTGCCAAACTTCAATTGGTTCGTTGCCTATTGCCTGGTATGGTACCGAAGAACAAAAAACCAAATACTTACCGGGCATTGTGAGTGGAGAAAAAGGTTGTTCGTATTGTTTGACCGAACCTAGTGCAGGCTCTGATGCCAACAGCGGAAAAACGCAAGCGGTATTGAATGCAGAAGGCACACACTACATCATGAACGGACAAAAGATGTGGATTACCAATGGTGGCTTTGCCGAAATATTTACCGTGTTCGCTAAAATTGATAACGATGAAAAGCTTTCAGCATTCATCGTGGAAAAAGATTTTGGTGGAATTTCATTAGGGAAAGAAGAAAAGAAAATGGGTATCAAAGCTTCTTCAACGGTGCAAGTGTTCTTCAACAACGTAAAAATTCCGAAAGAGAATTTGTTAGGCGAAAGAGGAAAGGGATTTAATATGGCGCTGAATATTTTGAATAGCGGAAGAATAAAAATTGCGGCAGGCGGAGTGGGCGGAATGAAATTTGGCTTAGATAAAACGGTTGAGTATTGCAAAACTCGAGTGCAGTTCAATAAACCTATTGCTGAATTCGGAGCCATGAAACAAAAGCTTGGGATAATTGCAACTAATCTTTTTGCTATTGAGTCGGGGGTTTACCGCATAGGTGCTGATGTAGATAAAAAGCGCGAAGAATTATTGAAGAGCGGAAGCAGTGGAAATGACGCTGAAATTAATTCGATGCGCGAATACGCCATTGAGTGCGCTATCTTAAAAGTACTGGGCAGCGAAGCTATGTGCAATACCGGTGATGAAGCAATTCAGATTTTTGGCGGTATGGGGTATAGTATGGAAACAGGTGTAGAAATGGCTTATCGCGATGCCCGCATCACTAAAATTTACGAAGGCACCAACGAAATTAACCGCATGCTTACGTTGGCCGAATTTTATAAGCGCGCTTTTGTAACTAAAGAATTAAAATTAAAAGATGCGCAGTCGTTTGTGCCAGCGGCTATTCTTAAAAACTACATACCGTTTACGGGTGGCGGTTTTTTAGGAACTGAATTTGAATTTGTAAATAATTTGAAAAGCATCTTCCTGATTATTACCGGAGCCGCAGGAGCTAAACTGAAAGAGAAATTAGTTGACGAGCAGGAAATAGTCATGAACCTTGCCGATATTCTTTCGATGGCTTTCGTAACTGAATCAGCTCTTCTGCGGGTGAAAAAATTAAGCGAAAACCCAAACACTAACAAAGCTGAACTTGAAGTAAAAACCAAAATGGCGCAGTTGTATTTGTATGATGCGCTTGATACAGTTCGAAAATCTGCTAACAATGCTATTGACAGTTATGCCAAAGGCGCAGAGAAAATTTTATTGAAAGGCTTAATGCGCAGAATGCTTCGTACTTATCATATCAACCCAAAAGATGTTCGCAGGCAAGTAGCTGATTTTATGTTGAAGCAGAACGGTTATAATTTCTAGCCACATAGATTTCCGAAGTTTTTAGAAATCCGAAGTTTCAAAAACAAAAAAAACGCGCCCCGCAATTCTGCGGGACGCGTTTTGTATTTTGTTTTAGCTATTAACTGCTACTGCCTCGTGCCGCTGATTAAACTTTCTTCTTTCTGTTGCTCAAATCAACCATGATAGGCGATGCTACGAAAATAGAAGAGTATGTTCCTATCAGCAAGCCGATAATCAACGCAAAAGCAAATCCTTTGATTGGGCTTCCGCCAAACAAGAAGAGGATAAGCGCTACTAAGAACACCGTAACCACTGTCATAATTGTTCTGCTCAATGTTTGGTTGATAGAATCGTTTACATTTTGAGTCAAGGTGCGCGTAGGATGCAAGCCAACCGACTCACGAATACGGTCAAACACCACCACGGTGTCATTCACCGAGTAACCAATCAAGGTAAGCACAGCGGCTACAATATTCTGGTCAATCTCTAATGAGAACGGAAGAATGTGACGGAACAATGAGAACACACCTAATACCAAAACCGGGTCGTGAATCAACGCCACAATAGCGCCTGTTGCATACTCCCACTTTCTGAATCGAACAAATATGTATAAGAACACACCACCCAAACTGAACAAGATTGCCCACAAGGCACTCTTGCGAATATCATCGGCAATGGTAGCTTCAATCTTCACCGAACTCTTCACGTTCTTTACTCTGAAAACTTCGAGTGCCGGTTGTTCTGCAAACAAAGGTTTAACGCCTTCGTAAATTCTTGCTTCAACAATACTATCCGTTACAGGACCTGCGCTGTCAATCATAAACGCAGTAGTTACCGAAACCTGATTGTTGCTTCCGTATGTTTTTACCTGTGGTGTAGTTCCTAATGTTGTTTCTAACGATTTAGAAACAGCTTCCGTAGTTACGTCCTTATCAAACTGAATCACATAACTTCTTCCACCTTTAAAATCTACGCCTAAATCAAAGCCGTAGAAAATGATAGCAGCAAAACTCACTACAAAAATTGTAGTTGACAAAGCATACGTAATTTTTCTTTTGCCCATAAAATCGAAACTTGTGTTCTTGAACAAATTGTTAGTGAACTTGTTACCGAAAGTGATATTCCAATTGCGGTTAAAAGCTGAATCAAAAAACACTCGCGACACCAACACCGCAGTAAACATAGAGGTAATCAATCCCCAAACCAACACATAACCAAAGCCCTGAACCGCACCAATTCCGAAAATAGTTAAGGCAATACCAATTACCATAGTAGTTAAGTTACCGTCAATAATCGCATTGTATGAATGGCTGAATCCTTCATCAACTGCAAGGCGTAAGCCTTTACCTCGAGCTACCTCTTCGCGCACACGCTCGTTAATAATTACGTTAGCATCTACCGCCATGGCAAGCGTTAACAAGATACCTGCCATTGCAGGTAAGGTGAACGATGCACCATGTGCCACCATGTAGCTAACCAGGAAGAATAAGTTGAGGAACATGGCAATGTTTGCAATGAATCCCGAACTGCTGTAATACATAACCATGAACAAGAACACTAACAAGAATCCAAGCAAGAGAGAAATTAAACCTGCGCGGATAGATTCTTTACCCAATGACGGTCCTATCACCTGCTCTTCAATCACCACAGTTTTTGCTTCGAGTTTACCGCTCTTCAAAATGTTTGCTAAGTCAACCGCTTCTTCTAAGCTTTCAATTCCTGTAATGTTCGAGTGACCACCGGCAATTTTCTGTTGCACACGAGGTGCTGAGAATACGCGGTTATCCAAAACGATAGCAATACATTTCTTCACCACCTTTCCGCCTACGTTTCCATTTACTGCGGCTTCGGTCATCTTCTCCCATTTAGCTGCGCCAAGTGCATTCATAGCAATGTCTGCTTCAGGTGTTCCGAACTGATCAAACGATTGATAAGCATCCGTAATTACATCTCCGCCCAGTGGTGCTTCAGGTGTTGAAGGATTTTGCTGTATAGCATACAATCCATAAACGTTTCCGTCTTTAACCAATGAGTGTGCACTCCAAAGTAATTTCAAATTACGTGGCAATACAGAGCGAACAATATCCCTAGCCAATAAGCGATTAATTTTTGCAGTGTCCTTTCCAAGTGCACGACCAACCATTGGTCCATCACCGGCATCTTTTCCATCTTGAGTTAAATTAGGATACAATAGTTCCCAAAGTGGATTTGAATTTTTGTTCGAAGTATCTTTTGCAGCAGTTGATTTACCCGAAGAATCTTTTCCTGCGGTAAGTGTTGAATCACCAAACAAAACCGATTCGTTAGCCGAAGAATCTACAGTTGTTGTAGTGGAAGAAGAATCGGCTAATTCTTTTTGAGCAGCCAAAGCATCGCGCAAAGCGGTGTTCGCATCGCCCAGATAGTTCAACACTTCTTTGGTTTCGTAAGTATCCCAAAATTCTAACTGTGCTGTTTGTTGTAAAAGTTTGCGCACACGAGCTGGGTCATCTACACCCGGCAATTCCAACATAATACGTCCTGTGTTTTCCTGCAATGAAATATTTGGCGAAGCCACACCAAACTGATCAATACGTGTTTTCAATACGTTGAAAGTATTGTGAATAGCGCCATCAAAATCTTTGCGCAATACCACCACCACTGCATCGTTCGAAAAATTGATATTGATTTTGCCTTGATAAGATTCAATTGAAGCAAATACAGCCGCCAGTTTTGCATCCTTGTTCAGTTTTTCAAATTCTTCTTTGAAAATAGTTAAGAAATCGCGCTGGTCATCCTTCTGTTTTTCTTTCGCGTTTTCCAATGCTTTGTTGAATTGCGCATTGTGACTGTTGTAAGATAATCTGCGAAGCACATCATCTTCTGAAATTTCCATAATCAAACTCATACCGCCTTTCAAGTCAAGCCCTAAAGAAAGTGCATGGTCGCGGCAAAATTTGTACGTAAAAAAGTCTTTCAAACCGGGAAAATTCACCACCGGAATTCCAGAAACTGAATCGAGATAATTTCTGCGGTATTGTTTCGTAACCATATCCAGCGAATCGCGGTAAGCCACCTCCTGTGCAGGTGTTAAACCTGAAGGCAAACTGCTCTTCACAATTCCCGCAGCATACGCATCTGCTCTTTTTTCTACCATACTTGCAAGACCGGTATACGACAACTGGTAAATACAAGCAATCACCAAAATAATAGTCAATGCCTTAATTACGCCTCTTAAATTCTGCATGTGAAATTTGTTTTTTTACTAAAAAATAAGCCCTGCTTTTTGGCAAGAGCGCGCAAATATAGAAGAATGGAGAGAATATGAAAGTGATTGGAGAAATTCAAAAATGTGAGAATTCGGAATTTAGAACGAGGCTGTGAACATCTGTCAAAACATGGAAAAATCATCTTCTGCGCTTAATCAAAAAAAGCGTTCCGATACCGGAAACGCTTTTTTAGTTTTTACTTCAGCCCCGAACAAATTCGGGATTTCGCTTTTGCTCTAATTGTGGTTCAATCAGGCGCGCTGTGCTACAAATTGAGTTGTTCCAACTTGTTTGGTAAAAGTCATTTTGTGTTCATTGTTCGAAAGCAGTTCTTCATAAATTTCTAACTTCTGTTCCATTTTACGAAAACCGTTTAAAAACTCGTAGAAGCTTTTAGAGGCAAACTGCTCCATCGTTTCTTCGGTTACCGGAACATCGGTAGCAATTAAAAAAGGTAATTCTACTTTCATTACATCGCAGAAACGTTTCAGCGTTTCAAGGCGGGCGTTACCTGCTCCTTGTTCGAGGCAACTGTAAGCCTGTTGAGTAATGTTCATTGAAGAGGCTACTGCAGCTTGTTTCCAGCCGCGGATTTCGCGCACTTTGCGGATTCTTGATTCGATGGTTGTCATGATAAATTGGTTTTGTTGTTTAATAAATACTTCTGCTTGTGTATTACCAACCAAGTGCCGAACTTTGGCACGCCATGCCAAAACAGCCTGAAACCCTTTACAGTAAAGGGTTTTGCCATGTTGTGTTAAACAAGCTCCAGTATGTAGTAACTTTAAAAACCCTTCCGAAATGGAAAGGGTGGGTTTTCAAAATGGGAATTTGGAAGGTTTAAACCTGTGATTAACTCAGTTTGCCTTGTATAAACAACCGCAACATATTCAATGCGGCATTTGAAAACACGCGTATATTCTCCATGCGCGATGGAAAGAATTGAAATTTGCGTGCTAACATATTAGTAGAGGAACCAACGGCAATCCAAACTGTTCCTACAGGTTTATCGGTTGTGCCGCCATCGGGTCCGGCAATGCCGCTTACGGCAATACCATAAGTAGTTGAAGTAGTTTTAAGTAAGCCGGCTAGCATTTCGCGCACACATTCTTCGCTTACTGCGCCTACCTTGTTTAAAGTAGAATTGCTTACACCCAAAAGTTTTTCTTTCACATCATACGAATACGAAACAATTCCGCCTTTAAAGTATTTCGAACTCCCGGGAACCGAGGTAAACAAATGCGCGATATATCCTCCGGTGCAACTCTCCGAACAGCTAACGGTTTCGTTTCTTTCTATAAGCATTCGGCCAATTACCTTTTCTAACTTCTCCTCTCCTTCTGCATACACATAGTTACCCAGAATGGCTTTCATTTTTTCTTTTTGCGAAACGGCTTCATCGTTTAATTCTTTTGTATCACCGCTGGCAGTTAGCCGAAGTTTCACCGTTCCTAAATCGGGCAGATAAGCGAGTTTGAAGTTTGATGGCAGTTGGTTTTCAAAATCAGAAAGCATATTCGCAATAACCGATTCACCCGCACCGGCTGTCATTATAGTAGAGTGAATAATTTGAGGAAATAAAAATTTTTCTCTGAGTTTTGGTAACACTTGCGTTTCCATGAGGTGTTTCATTTCGTGCGGAACGCCCGGCACGGAAATAAATACCACCTTGTCTTTTTCGAACCACATGCCTTGTGCAGTGCCGCGTTGGTTAGCTAGCATGGTGCAGTCTTTGGGAATCATAGCTTGAGAACGATTCATTTCTAAAACTTTCAATCCTCGTTTTTCAAAAATCTGTTTCATGCGTTCCCACACTTCTTCATTCAGCACCAATTCTGAATTGAAATATTCAACTAAGGTTTTTTTTGTGATGTCATCCTTGGTTGGTCCTAAACCACCTGTCATAATAACAATGGAGGAAGAAAGTTTTGCGCGGTCTAGTGCCTCTTTAATTTGCGTAGCATCGTCACCTACCGAAATAATTTCGTAGAGTTTCACCCCGAGTTCAGAAAATTTTTGCCCAATCCAGGCACTATTGGTATCTATAATTTGCCCGATTAAAATTTCATCGCCAATGGTTATTACAGTTGCATTCATATCTAAATATTGAAGTGTGAAAGTAGAAATGCAGTTTATAAAAAGAACCTGTTTTAATTAAGTTCGCAGTGAATGTTGTATCAAATCCTTAAACCCATCGTGTCTGTCGCTATTCGCGTTTTTTACAAACGCATACAAATAGAAAATGCAGAAAGACTAAATGAAGATGTACCTACTCTTTTAATTGCTAATCACAGCAATTCATTTATGGATGCCTTGGTGGTGGGCATATTTTCAAAGCGCAATATTTATTCGCTGGCGCGGGGCGATGCTTTTAAAAAGAAATTTGTTGCACGCATTTTCGATGGTATGCAAATCATACCAATTTATAGAAAAGAAGAAGGCAAACAGGAACTGGCAAAAAACGATGCCACCTTTGAACGCTGTGTGAAATTATTGGAAGCAAAAGAAGTGGTCACCATTTACCCTGAAAGTATTTCGGTAACAGAAAAACGTTTGCGCAAATTGCGCAAAGGTGCTGCGCGAATTGCATTTCGTGCTGAAGAAAAAAATAATTTTGAATTGAACCTGCGAGTGTTGCCCATTGGAATTAATTATTCAAACGCCAAAAATTTTAGAAGCGATGTATTTATAAAAGTAGGAGAACCAATTTTACTTAAAGAGAATAAGGGTTTGTATAAAACAGATAGTGTCAAAGCAATTATTGCGCTTACGCAAAAAATGGAAACGGCATTAATGGAAGTAATGGTGAATATACCTGTTGGAATGGATGATGTTTATGAAAACGCGGTGGACATTCTGCACGAAAAATACAGCGCTGAAAAAAGTTTGAAGGAAGAACATGAATCGAATATGCGGGTAGCAATGCAATTGAATACTCTTCAAAAAAATGATTCAGCAAAATTCCAATTGCTAAAAGAAAGTTCTTTGCAACACCGTGAGATTTTAAAAATGTGTGAGATTCCTTTAAAGGGATTTACGAAAAAGAATATTGAAAAGGCTTCTATGCTTTCGCTGTTTTTGCAATTCATTTTGTTGCAAGTTGGTTTGCCACTTCATTTAGCCGGTTTAGTTTTCAATTATTTGCCGTACCGTTTGGCTTATAAGACTGCGAACAAAGTGAAGCAGATTCATTTTCATGCTTCGGTGAATTTTGCGATAGGAATGTTTGGTTGGTTATTTTATTATTTTATTCAATTGATTTTGATTGTACTGATTTCGAAAAGCGTTTTGATAACCGCTGTGTTTGCGTTGTTTATTCCGTTGTTGGGAGCATTCAGCATTCATTATTATTCTTTCCTCAAAACAGTTTTGTTGCGTTATGAGATTTTTAAACTTAAATACAGCAATAGCCCACTTTGGGAAAAATTGCTGGAGCAACGCGATGCACTTTCTTTTGCGTAGTTATTTCGCTTCTGCTTTTGATTCATTAAACTCGCGTAAAATTTATTCTATGAAAAACTCTTTAATCCTTTTGCTTTTGTTGACTGGTCAAATTTCATTTGCGCAATACTGCGGTAACTCAGGCCCTGCACAGTGCACGCCTAGCGGTACTTTTATTACGCCAGGGTTTTATCCTGTTCCCTCGCAATTACCTTCTTTTGTAAATGGTCAGGCGTCTACTACTGTTTTGGAATTTAAAAATTTCAACGTGGTTAATTTCCAAGGAAATTTTTACACGGTTAATTCGCTACGCATTGATTCAGTAGGAAATTTACCTGCCGGTTTATGTTGGGCTACGAACAAAGTGAACAACACGTTTATTAATCAAGAACAAGGTTGTGTGCGAATAAACGGAACACCGAGTGGCCCTGCGGGTGAATACAAATTGAAAATATTGGTAACCGTAGATGTAGGAGTTTCGCTGCAAGTAGATGCAGCTGCAGCAGGAGTAAATTATTACGTGCGTTTAATTGACAGTTGCTCAACTGCACCTGCGGTGGATACTTTGCAGATAGCCGATTTTGTTGGTTACAATATTCCCGGTTGTTTGTATGTAAGCTTAGGTGCCGACCAAACAGCCTGCAATGGAACAAACATAAACTTGAGTTCAACCATTACAGCCGGCAAAGCTCCGTTTACTTACATGTGGCAAAGTTTAAGTGGCGATGCCGTTGTGTGCGACACGTGTGCAAGTCCTTCGGTATTGCTCACACAAAATTCAAGCTTCGCGGTTTCCATTACCGATAGCACCAATGCTGTAGCTACTGATACAGTGAACTATTCCCCTATTGGAAGCGCAATTAACTTTGCCGTTGTTTCTGCCGGTGCCGATACGTTTTGCATAGGTGGTTCTGTAAGTTTAATAGCTGCTTATAGCGACTCTGTAACTTATCAATGGCAATGGAATACAAATGATATTGTAAATGCCAACGACACAAATTTTGTTGCACTGAATACTGGTTTGTATACTGTTTTTTTTACTCATGCAAATGGATGCACCGCTACCAGCAATGTTATTAGTGTAGTAGTAAATCCTTTGCCGGTGGTTACTTTTCAATTACCGAGCGATACGGTTTGTGTGAACGCAAGTGCGTTTGCATTAAGTGGTGAAAATCCTACCGGTGGAAATTTTGCCGGGATAGGAGTGAGTGCAAATATGTTTACTCCAGCCACCGCAGGAACAGGACCCAGAGTATTGCTTTACACTTTTACCGATTCAAACAATTGTGTCAACAGTGCAAAGGATACCATACTAGTAGAAGTATGCACTGGGCTCGAAGAAATTACAGCTAATGATTTATTACAGCTTTACCCGAACCCCACTAACGGAAGCCGTGTGGAGGTGACGGTGAATAGTGCATTAGCAGGAAGCAAGATGAAAGTGTATGACGCAAACGGGCGACTGCTTAAAGAAATTGTGCTAACTAATGAGAAGTGCGCTTTAAACATTTCGAACATGGAAGCGGGAGTTTATATGGTGAAAGTGGAAAACGGAGCCAAGATAATTCAGAGAAAGTTTGTGAAGGAATAGAAAACCCAAAAATCCTCTTCTCGCAATAAGCGGCCTGAAACAATATGGGGAATATGCTGCCAAAACAAAAAAGCACTTCGAGTTTCGAAGTGCTTTTTTGTTTTCCTATCGCTTTACTACTTCTTTTTCATCTTCTTAAAACTATCGGGAATATCCCAGCAGTAAACCACAGCAAGGGCGTGCACTGCATCGGGATACTTGGAGCTGAAATCGGGCTGCGCCATGTAGTAGATATTGATGCTGTGCATTTTTTTGAAACCGTATTCAATGCCGCCAATGAAAGCTACTCTGCGCACGTTTATGCCGCGGTATTCAAACAAAGTGTAAGCTTCGGCAGTTACATAAGCGCCCCAGTTCTTTTTAAAATCCCAACGAAACTCCAGACGGTTTCGCCAGTAGTTGGTAGGGAAATGACCGTGCTCGTAACTGCGCGCAAAGTATTCGTTCTCGTGAAAGTAAGCGGTGCGGTAGGCGAAGGTCCAGTCTTTGTATTTGTAACGCGCCTTAACGCCAAACTCGAAACGGTAAAGATTTTTTTGCGGTGTGTTTACTCCGCGAAACTGAAAATCGGGTTGAAGAAATTTGAAGGCTTTATACTTTACGCTGAAGTAGAAGTAGTGCCCTTCTATACTTGGGTTGATAACATCGGCACGCATAACGTATTGCGCATTTGCAGAAACACCGTGTTTAAAATCTTTACTGATTTTTACGCTCGGCCAAAGCTGAAAAGTGCTATGATAGTTGTTATAGCCCAGGTCGGCATTGTCCTGCGCACGTAGTGCATACTGCGTGAATAAAAAAATAAGCAGAAAAATAATTCGCGACAACTTCATTTTTGCATTTGGTATTTACTTTGGACTTCCGTCTTCCAACTCCTTTTCAATCATCATCCGCTCCGGTTCCCAATGAACTTGTTTCGTTTTCGGCAGAAAGATAGAAGGCACGTATGCGGGCAATGTCGCGCAGGAAATCAATTTTCATAATTTCTACACGGTGAATAGGCAAGCCCGTTCTGTTTTTTAAATCGTCAATCATTTGTTCGCGCGTGTCGGGTTTAATTAAATCAATACGCTCGTAAACAATCTCTTTCCAGTTTTCGTGTTCAAGCGAAAGCTGACGGTCGAGTACGATTATCATTCCAAGAATCATGGCATCGGCAATAAGAAGAACAAAGAGGCTGTGTTCCATATTGTAGATAGCACTGAAAAATCCTTTTTCAGGCAGTATGGCTACGAAATCGTTTAAACTGGTGTTGATGTCGGCAAGGGCATTGATGATACCAATGGTAACACAGATGAAGAAGTAACCCATTTCGCGAATAGGCACCGCAACCGTACGGTAACGCAGAATGGAGAAGATGGCAAAGAGACCAAAAGCAAAACCGAGTTTCAGTTTCAAACTGCTCAACAAAAAGCAGATAAGAAAGTTGACGGTATTGAAAAGGAAGAAGGTGAACAGGAAGTCTTTGTTTTTGTGGCGCGGGTAATAAATGAAGCGCACGAGCACTACAATCATAATGAGATTGAGCCCGTAACGCAATAAGAAATCGGCAAGATTGCCGCTGGCAAAAATTCCTGATGCTACTACCTCAGCTACTGTATCGGTTGTTTCCATTCTTAATTATTTTTTCGATTTTGATAAAATTGGGTTTAAAGGCGTTGTTCTTAATATCTTCCATCATGGCTACTGCCGTTGAGTATTTGCTGAAGCCCACTTCTTCAAAATTTCGTTGGTTGAAAATTTTAATAATGGGACTTCCCGTGGCACTCTTTTCTGTTTTTACTTCGGCAATAACGAGTTCGGGAAATTCTTTTTTGTTTTTAAAGTTGTCGAAGGTTACATGCAGGTCGAGCGTCAAGCGCTCGTTCATTTTTTTACTTGCCAGCGTAATGCGGTTGAAATAAATCCACATCTTTTTTTTCAGTTGTGTTTCGTCTAACTGATGATGCGTTACCAATTTCAATTCTTCATCGGTCAATGTCAATTTCAAATCTTCCTGCTTCAGTCGTTTCTTATCGGTGCGGTTACCTTTTACTTTGTATTTAACTTCAAAAAACACGAGACCCGAATCGGAATATCTGCGATAGCGAACTTTTAAACGATTCAGCTTTCCGTTGTGATGAAATTTGTAAAGCTGGTAATCATCGGTATCAAAATACAACGACTCATAGCGAAACATCCTTCCTCCGTCAATTTCCAAAGCGTAGTAGTCTTCTTTTATCTCTTTTAAAATTTCGGCAAACTGTTCGATGTGAAAAACATACTTGGTGTCGATGCGGTTAAGCATACGCACTTCGTCTAATCCCTTTAAAGTGATTGGCGAAAAAGTGCTCAGCACGTCTTCAATCTTCTTCTCTTCTGCCTGATAATTAAACTGCATTTCAATAGTAGTTTATCAGGTCGCGCACTTCAACAGTTTCTTTCGGCTTGTCAATAGTTACATGCACCACATCATAAGTTTGCTTGAGCGGGCAGGTATCGCATTTGCTCAACACCCAAACCGTGTAATCGCCCGTGTGCAGATAAGGGAAAGCGTATTCGCCTGTATAGGATGAATTAGCATTCTGGTCTTCCCAGGTATTGCTGCCATACGACAGATAAACGTTCACACCCGATTTATAACCTGAGTCGGTGCCCGTAGTTTTGTAAGCATAAACTTTGCCGTGTATAGTTGCTTGTCCTCCATCGCCCGGTTCTTTTTTGCACGAACTGAGCACCACAAAAAACAAAGCCGCGAGTAGAATTGAAATCTTAATTCCGTTTTTCATAAATCAGTTTTGTTATTGAACAATAAGTTTCGATTCAAAAATATGATTGTCGTTTACTACTCGCAGAAAATAAATACCGTGCTGCCAGATTGAAGATTGAAGATTGAAGATTGAAGATTGGGGAATTGCAGAATAGATTTCCTTACCTAATACATCATACACTTTCAATTCGCTCTTTGTGTTTTGTGTAAACATCGAGCTGCTAACTCTGAACTCATCTCGCGAAGGATTAGGATAAACACTTACGTTCATTTCGCTTTGTAAATCATTTATACCCGAAACGAGATTGTATTTAATCGTTAGAAAATCTTTTTGATTCGGCACATCGAAAGTTCCCCAGCCCGTTACATAAATACTTCCGTTATCGTTTAGCACCGCATTGCTTCCATCACTTGAAGTTGAGAAACCATTGAAAGAAATATGACTGAGTTCCACTCCTGCCGCTGAATATTCAACGGAGGTTCCATCTAAGTTTCTGTCGCCCAAAGTTCCGTTATCGGTTTGCCCCGTTACATAAACCACACCTGTAGCATCTACACTTACATCGTAAGCGGCATCAAATGAATTTGCAGTGCCGTTAAAAGTTTTATCCCAATCTTTGTTTCCTGTGGTGCTGTATTTAACGGTAACATAATCTTCATTCACTGCAGAAGTAGCATCCACATCTACCGAGCCCGCGATATAAATATTTCCTAAAGCATCAACAGTCATGTTGTTTACATCATCATCGCCATTTCCTGAACCGTTATACAATTGCAACCACTGTTGTGTGCCCGCGCTGTTGTATTGAATAGTAAGTAAATCAATATTAGTAGCACTCGTTCCATCGCGGTCGCTTTTTGCCGCGACAATTACATTGCTGTTGTTATCTACTTTAATTTTCACCAGCACATCATCACCAAGATTTGAAACGTAAGTAGCAAATGAAGTAGCAGCCCCATTAGCCGAAACATATTTCATTACCTGAATATCATAGTCGGTTCCGTTCCATGTTTTACCCGCAACAAATGCATTGCCCGCGTTATCAAGTGCAATGGAAGCGGCTTTGTCATCGGCATTACTTGTGCCGTTAAAAAATTTTACCCATTGCAGTGCACCTGCTGCGCTATACTTCAGGGTTATAAAATCGTTGTTGGTTAAGAGCGTAGCATCGTTATCGGCAACTCCTGTTACATAAATATTTCCCGAAGCATCAACGGCTAAATCGCTCGCGGTTTCATCGGTGGTAAGTCCTGCATCGTAGTTTCTTGTCCAGATGGTATCGCCTGCAGGATTGTATTTAATAATGAAGATATCGTAGTTGTTTGCAGCGTTTTTACTTCTGCCCGCTACATAAATATTTCCTGAGCCATCTGGCGCAATACCTATAGGTTCATCGGTATCGCTGTTAGGGCCATTCAATGTTTTTGTCCAGACTTTATTTCCGGCAACATCATATTTAATGGTGCAGAAATTTCGGTCTTCGCCATATACATAAGTATAGCCCGTGCTGTAAAGCACACCACTGCTCATGCAAAGAGCAACTCCTTTCTCAGTAAATTCTCCACTGCCGTTATAAGTTTTGTTGAACTGCAATGTGCCTGTATTATCGTGTTCAACCAATGCCGCATCTTTCATACCCGTTGAATTTACCAGTGCGCCAACGGTGTAAATATTTCCCGAAGCATCAAACAGACTCGCAGAACCGTTATCATCAACATTTGAATTGCCGCCAATGATTTTTACAAATTGTTCGGCACCAAGTCCGTTGTATTTCAAAATCAGCATATCGTTGTTCGTAGTTACAGAAGCTGAAACGTTTACAGTTCCGGTAACAATAGTTACATCACTTGCATTTACGGTAATATGATTTGCGCTTTCATTCTTTCCATTCGCATTGGCATAAGCCGTTGACCAAAGCTGCGCACCGTTTGATGGCGCATAAGCCACGGTTTGAATATCGGTTTGAAAGCCGTTGTTCTTGGTTCCTGTTACTACAACTTCATTTTCGTTACCCGCAATATCTGTTGCCTGGTCATCACCATTCGAATCAAAAATTTTGTAAGTACTCCATCCGTTTGCGCCATTCGCTGCAAGATATTTCATGGTCAAATAATCATCATCGTTTCCATTATTTGAGCGACCCGTTACATACACATCGCCTGTAGCATCTACATAAACACCTGTGGCGCGGTCGGTCTTTCCTGCCTGGTCGAGTGTTATTGTCCATTGCGCCACCAGCGAAGAATTGTATTTAATGGTAGCGTAATCATCTTTATTAGAAGTAGTTTTCGATTTGCCCGTAACCACAACATTTCCCGAAACATCAATTGCCACATCGGCCAGCACATCATCTAAACTATTTGCACCGTTGAAAAAAGCAGTGGCTTGTTGTGCGCCTGCCGAAGAATATTTTACCACGATGTAATCGTTATTCAAATTGGTATTGTATCCGTATCCGGCAATGAACACATTGCCCGAAGCATCGGCAACCACAGCTACACCATAGTCATCTAGGTGAGCGGTGTAATCAAAAGATTGTAACCACAATGAATCTCCATTCGCGTTATACTCCGCTACTGTAAGGTCTTTACCGTTTAATGTTTTACTCGTTCCACCAACAACAATATGACCGCTGTTATCGAAACAAAGCGAACTGATTTCATCGTTACCATTACCTGTGCCGTCATACGTTCTTGTCCAAAGCGTATCGCCTGATAAATTGTATTTAATCAGCAAAAAATCTTTTCCGTTTCCGGCATTCATAGTATAACCGCCTGCATAAAAATTTCCTGCGCCATCAGTAATTACTGCGTTCAGTTTATCAGAGTTATCGCCTGTGCCAGCAAGCGATGTAGCCCACTGCTGGGTTAGGTTTTGTGAATGCGCAAAAATACATGTAAGAACTGCGAAGCAGAAGAGTAATGATTTTTTCATAGCGATTTAATATTCGTGTAACAGATACGTTTCGAAAATAGTAATTGTTCAAGGCGGGCAAAACCATTACACTTCTGTGCGAATGATTTCAAACTGTTCATGAGATTAAGATTTTTCTATCTTGCTTTTAGTTCCCTATGGAAAACAATTCGAAAGCATATACCGATAACCAAAAAGATGTGGCGAAGTTTTTTGCGAAGCTGCTCGTTATTTGGGTTTCGTGGAAAGTAATTCTGTTTGCGTTGGGTGTAGAAAGCAAACCAATCAGCGAAAGATTTTTTCCGCGGGTAAGCACCGAGTGGGAATACCTCAATAATGAAGTTCGTTGGATTGTATTAGATGGTGCCGAAACAGTACTTAATGCATTAGGTTACTCCACCGAAAACAGCGGCTACCTCCTCAACATAAAAGATAAACAAGGCATTGCACTTGGCAATTACTGCCTCGGCTTTCAACTGATGTATTATTTCATTATGCTAGTAATTATTGCGCCATTCGGTTTCATCAAAAAAATTCTTGCATCTGTTTCGGGTATTTTCATCACCATCTTTTTAAACATCTTTCGCATAGCTGCGCTTTGCTGGTTAGTGGTTTTTCATCCCTCCTTAATGGCTATCAGCCACGATTATATTTTCAATATAGTTGTGCTGGGTGTACTGATGGTGTTTTATTTTTTTCTGGTTCGTAAAAAGTAAAACCGTTTCTTCCTTTCGCTGCTTTGTTATTTTAGCCGCAACAGAATTTCATGCTCAAAAAAATTCGTCAGTTCCTTTTCAAAGCCATGTTATGGTTCTTGGGTATTACCATAGGCGCGGTTATTCTGTTTCGTTTTGTTCCCGTGCCGTTTACGCTTTTAATGGTACAGCGCTGTGTGGAGCAGAAATTTGATTCCAAAGATTTGAAGTTGAAAAAAGACTGGGTTGACCTCAAAGACATTTCTAACAAAATGCAGTTAGCGGTGGTTTGCAGCGAAGACCAAAACTTTCTTTTCCACCACGGTTTCGATTTCAATGCGATTGAGAAGGCGATGAAGTACAACGAGAAGCAACAGAAAAGAAAGAAGCACCGCACCAACGGAGCTTCCACCATTTCGCAGCAAACTGCCAAGAATGCTTTTCTATTTCCCGCCCGAAATTTTATTCGCAAAGGTTTGGAAGTTTACTTCACCGCACTTATCGAAATTTTTTGGAGCAAACAGCGCATCATGGAAGTTTACCTAAACGTAATTGAAATGGGTGATGGCATTTACGGAGTAGAAGCCGCCTCGCAAAATTATTTTCATAATCACGCCAAAAATTTATCGCAGGGTGAAGCAGCTTTGATTGCCGCTTGCCTACCTAATCCTGTTAAGTTTAACGCAGGCGCACCAACCGCATTCGTTTTAAAACGTCAGGCATTTATTAGCAACCAAATGAATTTGTGGGGCGGTGTATTGAATTACGATATGGGGGAGGACGATTGAGAAAATGAACTGACGTTAAATTATATTTTTGCCGCCTCAAATTTACTAATGAACCAAGCTGACGAACAACTACCGCCTAACTCTTTCCGCAAACAAGTTTCTTCGAACCCCTACACTCCTTTTATATATGCTCTCATTTTGGCCTTTGGCGTAATGCTGGGTTTTGTGGTTAACACCATTACCAACGGCAAACAAACCATTGCCCGTGGCAGTTACGATAAAATTTTAGACATACTCAACTACATTGATGTAAAGTATGTAGATACCACCAACCGCACGCAGTTAATGGATAAAACCATTGACAAAATACTCTCGAACCTCGACCCGCATTCGGTTTACATTCCTGCAAGCGACCTTATCGAAACCAACGAATCGCTCGAAGGAAATTTTGAGGGTGTGGGAATCGAATTTTTTATTGTGCAGGATACAATCACCGTAGTTACTGCCATTTCCGGTGGGCCTTCAGAAACCGTGGGCATAAAAGCGGGTGACCGAATAATTAAAATTAACGACAGCATTGTTGCCGGAATAAAAATAAAAGACACGGAAGTAAAACATCGACTGCGCGGGCCAAAAGCTACCAAGGTAAGAGTTGCTATTCTTAGAAGCGGCATGAGTAAGTTGCTCGATTTTGAAATTACCCGCGCGCAAATTCCTCTCTATAGTATTGAAGCTGCATTTATGTTGAATGCAGAAGTAGGATACATCCGTATCAATACTTTCAGTTCTACCACACACAAAGAATTTGTGCAGAAATTTTCTGAACTCAAAGAGAAAGGTTTGAAAAAATTAGTGCTCGACCTGCGCGATAACCCCGGTGGATATTTACAAGCAGCCACCATGCTTGCCGATGAATTTATTTCGGGCGAAAAATTATTGGTGTACACGAAAGGCAAAGCATATGAACGTCAGGATTATTTAGCCAACAAGGAAGGCTTGTTCGAAAAAGGCGATTTAGTGGTGCTCATCAATCAGGGCTCGGCAAGTGCCAGTGAAATTCTTGCGGGTGCTGTGCAGGATTGGGATAGAGGGACTATCATCGGCAGAACATCTTTCGGCAAAGGTTTGGTGCAGGAGCAATATGAATTGCGCGATGGCTCGGCTATTCGCTTAACCATTGCACGCTACTACACACCTTCGGGTCGTAGCATTCAGCGTTCTTATGAAAAAGGAAATGAAGAATACTACAACGATATTTACGAGCGTTACATGCGTGGCGAATTTGTGCATGAAGATTCTATTCATTCAAAAGATACTACGGTTTACAAAACTGCGAAAGGCAGAAGAGTATTTGGCGGTGGCGGAATTCGTCCTGATATTTTTGTGCCTATTGATACATCAGGCGAAAACGAAGGATTCTACACACTTCTTTCTTCTGCCCGCGAATTCGTTTACAAATATTTTTCGCAGCATGCCGAAAAGTTGAGTAGCTACAAAACCAAAGAAAATTTCAGTAACCAATTTGAAGTAACCAGCGAAATGATGAATGATTTTTATGCTTTTGCCGAAGCCAAAGGCTTAAAACGCGATGCTGCAAAAGAGAAGAAATACGAAGCCAAACTAAAGTTGAACCTCAAAGCTTTCATAGCTAAACAACTCTGGAAAATGGATGGCTATTACTACATAGCCAATACAGATGACAAAGTGCTGAAAGTGGCTATGGAAAAATTAACGAACTGATTCTAACAAGCTTTGATGAATCTTCTCCACCTGTTTTTGTAAATAGGCAGTGTCCTTGTTGTTACGAATAACAAAATCGGCCAACCTAATTTTTTTCGCTTCAGAAATTTGATTACGCACCCGCGCCATTACTTCCTCGGTAGAAACTTGGTCCCGCTCACTCACGCGCTTCATGCGCAAATCTAAAGGCGCAGTCACCACAATAAGTTTATCGAGCTTCTTGCTTGAACCGCTTTCAATCAACAGAGCAGCTTCTTTCAAAATATACGGAACCAGTTTCACGCGCTGCTCTTCTGCCCATCGTTCATTATCATGAAACACCGCAGGATGCACCAGCGAGTTTAAAATCATCAAGAGCGGTTTATTATTAAACACCTTATCGGCTAAAATTTTGCGGTTCAGCTTTCCGTTTTCATAAACATCCTCTCCAAAATTTTTCTTGATTTCATCAATCAGATAATGCTCGTGCTGCATTAAAAACTTCGCGCGTTCATCGGCATAGTAAACCGGAATGCCCAACTGCTCAAACATTTTACAGGCAGTAGTTTTGCCGCTGCCTATTCCTCCGGTAATTCCAACTTTAAGCACTTGATGGTGTATTATTTTGCGTTTCAAAGGAAGGTGGTTTTTCTTTAAACGAAAAACAGTCCTTTAAAATTGTGCGAAAGAGAGTTATAATGAGAAAGGGGTGTGTTGTCACCCTGAGCTTGTCGAAGGGTTTTGAAAGAGAACGATGCTTCGACAAGCTCAGCATGACATTCTCTTATCGCAAATCAAATTGTATTACGCCTTTACCTCTTCTTTCTTCTCGGCTGGATATGCCTGCAAGGTCATTTCCATGCTTATGCCCGATTTCTCGATGCGGATTTTAACGTTGTTGTCAACTTCAAGCAGCACGCTGCCGTTGTCTTCTACTTTTATGATTTTACCATGAATGCCTCCTGTAGTAACCACACGTGCACCTTTTTCAATAGCCACTACAAAAGCTGCTTGCTCCTTGGCTTTTTTCGCCTGCGGACGAATGAAGAAAAACCAGATAACGACTAAAAGTGCTCCGTAAAATACAATGATAATTGGGTCCATTTCTTAAAGATTGATGAATGATTAATGCAAATATTATTCTTTGGCTTTTACAAAACCTTCCAGGTAAAGCATTTCGTTTCGCTTAACCGTGTTGCAAACAAGCGTAACTGTTTTGTGTTGCTCATCGTGTTTACCGGTTGAGTTGAACGTCACTTTAATTGTAGCCGTGTCGCCAGGCTTTACTGGGTCCTTGGGATATTCAGGAACAGTGCAACCACAAGAGCCAAATGCATTGGCAATAAGTAAGTTTTTAGTTCCTGTATTTTTCAAACGAAAATCGTGATGAATTTTATCGCCTTCGTTAATTGTATCGAAACCAAATGAAGTGGAATCAATAAAAGTAATTTCTGTAGTGTCTTTCAATAATTCAGCTTCCAGTTTAGCTGTTGGAGGAAGTTCTCCTTTTTTGCGGCACGAGAAAACTGCAAGAACAAACACGAGTGACAGAGCAATCGCAAATATTTTTTTCATAGCGGGGTCAAAAGTAATTTCAATCTTCAAACTACAAACTTTTGTTCCTTTCTATCGTTTCGATTTAACGTTGATTTTGTTTTCTGTTTTTGTTCCATGAAATTCATTTCCCTTTTCCGTATTTTGCCCCCGATGAATTTCTCCCGAAAATATTTTCTCTTTTTCTTTTTCGTCATTCTCGCTTTCGGCAAATCTGCTTATGCTACGCACTACCGCGCTGGTGAAGTCATTTACAAACTCATTGGCAATTTTCAGTACGAGGTAACCATTATTACTTACACCAAAAATGATGGACAAAGTATTTTAGCGGACCGCGACACTGTAAAAGTGGGCTGGGGCGATGGCACTTCACAAGTATTGGAAAGAACAAATGGTTTTGATGGAGACGGAAATGGATTTTTAGATGGCGTAATTATAGCTGCTAATCCGGTTACAATTAAGAAGAGCGAATATAAGGGTACGCATACTTATCCCGGTGTTCCTCCACCGCCAAATCGTTTTTACATTATTCAGTTTTACGACCAAAACAGAATTGATGGCATCAACAATATTGATAATGGCAACTCGGTTGACATTGCTTTTTTTGTAGAAGACACTTTAAAATTTCCAACTGATTTAGCCAATATAGGATTCAACGCTTCTCCTATTCTTTTATATCCGCCAATAGATTACGCCAACTTAAACGATACCTTTTACCACAATCCTTTAGCTTACGATCCTGATGGTGATAGTTTAGATTTTCAACTCGTTGCTTGCCTTCAAGACCATAACCAGCAAGTACCAGTTTATTCATTTCCTGACCAATACTGCACCGCCCAAGGTGTTCCTAATAATACATTCACTATTGACCATCGCACGGGGCAAATTGTTTGGGCGGTACCTTGCCGTGTAGGTATTTACAACATCGCTATTCTCATTCGCGAATTCAGAAACGGAATTAATCTAGGCACTTTGATTCGCGATATGCAAATTATTGTAGATAATCAACCAAACGACCCGCCGCAAATAAGCGAGGTAGACGATACCTGTGTGCGTGCCGGTGAAAAACTAATTATTCGCGCCATTGCCCGGGACCCTAACATCGGTCAGCAAGTAACTATGACCGCAGATGGTGCGCCATTTCATTTAAACAGTTCGCCTGCTGTTTATAGCCCGGGTGTAAGCGGCAACCCCACCAGCGGTACATTTACTTGGCAAACCGATTGCAGTCATATTCAAAGTCAGAATTACATCACAGCTTTTAGAGCCATTGATAATTATCAGTTGCCTCCGTTGGTTGATTTACAAACCTGGCAGATACATGTTATTGCTCCTCCACCTTTAAACCTAACCGCTGTTGCTACTTCGCAAAAAGTGGTGCTCAATTGGCAGAATCCTTATTTGTGCGCATCCTCTTCTAACTTCCGTGGCTTTTCGGTTTGGCGCAAAATAGGTTGCGATAGTTTTACTTCTGAATATTGCGAAACAGGTTTAGCAGGACATGGCTATACCAAAATCACGGGAGCAAATATTTTTACTTACACCTATACTGATTATACCACTCTCGTAGGTCAGCAATACAGTTACAGAATCGTGGCGCATTTTGCCACGCTTTCGCCTAATGGTTTGTTTTTGTTAGATGCCAGCGAAAGTGTAGCAAGCGATGAAGTTTGTGTGTTCATGCCAATCAGTGTTCCTGTAATTATCAATGTAGATGTTACTCAAACAGATGTGGTGAATGGGAAAATTTATGTGCGGTGGATGAAACCACTCACAGGTGGAATCAATCTCGACACTATTCAAAATCCACCTCCTTATCGTTTCGATTTATTTCGCGGCAATGGTTTTACTTTTTCAAATCCGTTGTTGATTCATTCTACGGCTGATGCTGTCTCTTATTCTGCATTGATTGATACTGAATACACTGACATTAACGTCAACACGAAAGATTCTGCCTTTACTTACAAAGTATTTTTGTTTTCAAACAACGATACTGTGGGACCAAGTGCTGCGGCTTCTTCAGTTTACTTAAAAGTATTGCCAAGCGACCAATCGCTTGTTTTAAACTGGCAGGAAAATGTTCCGTGGACAAACGACAGCTTTGCTATTTACCGATTGAACAAAATCACTTCTCTCTTCGAAGCTATTGATACCGCTTATGCGCATTCTTACGTTGGCACCGGGCTCATCAACGATTCTACTTATTGCTATTACGTGCAGGCATACGGGCATTACACCGTTGATGCATTTCCAAAACCGCTTGTTAATAAATCGGAAGAAGCATGTGGTATTCCAATTGATACCACTCCACCTTGTCCGCCTGTGTTGAATGTGCGAAATGATTGCGACCAGTTCAACGGACAGGCTTGGACAGCAGCGGAATTCATCAACTATTTAAGTTGGTCAATTCAAAACGACCCTTGCTCATTCGACATTAACCGCTACTATATTTATTACGGAAATGATTCCGCTTCCATGACTTTAATTGACAGCATTCTTTCAAAAGATGATACTACCTACAATCATGTGCTGAAGGAAAGTCTTGCGGGATGTTATGCCGTTACTGCTCTTGACCGTGTTGGAAACCAAAGCCGTTACAGCAATATATTCTGCATTGATAATTGCCCGTATTATATTTTGCCAAACACATTCACGCCAAATGGCGATGGGCAGAATGATTTCTTCCATCCATTTTATCCTTATCGCTTTGTTCCTAAAATTGAAATGAAAATTTACAATCGATGGGGCGAAGAAGTATTCAATACCGAAGATCCCGAAATTCATTGGGATGGTAAAGACCAGAAGAGCGGCAAAGAATGCAGCGAAGGAGTTTATGTGTATGGCGGTTATTACTACGAGCAACATCAAAGCGGCTTAGTGCGCAAACCTTTAAGCGGTGAGAAAAAAGGCGGTGGGTTTATTCATTTGATACGAGGGAAATAAGAATTTGAAAATTTGAGAATTCGGAAATTTGAAAATGAAATACATAAAGTAGTGTTTACAGGAATAATAGAATGCATTGGTAAAGTCGTTGCCCTTGAAAAAAAATCGAGCAATCTTGATTTAGTCATATCCTCTCCTTTTTCGCACGAATTAAAAATTGACCAAAGTCTTTCGCACAATGGCGTTTGTTTAACGGTGGTTGATGTAAATGCAAACACGCACCGTGTAACCGCAATTGATGAAACGTTGAAGAAGACAAACATCGGTGCTTTGCAAATTGGTAATGAAGTAAACTTAGAACGTTGCACAAAAGTTGGCGATAGATTCGATGGTCATATTGTGCAGGGACATGTTGACCAAACAGGAGAGTGTGTTTCGGTTCAGGAACAAAACGGAAGTTGGCTTTACACGTTCAAATACCTGCCATCAAAACAAAATATTGTTGTGGAAAAAGGTTCCATTTGCGTAAACGGAATTTCACTTACTGCTTTCAATGCAAAAGATGATTTATTCTCGGTGGCAATTATTCCTTATACCTACGAGCACACCAACATCAAACAAGTGACGGAAGGTTCATTAGTAAATCTTGAGTTTGATATTATAGGGAAGTATGTAGCGCGAATGATGGAGTTATAAGGTCTATTGTCTCCCGCAAACAAAGCGGGATGAAACATAACATCTAATGTCTATTGTCTGTTGATGCTCTTTTCAATCTATCGTTAATCGCTTTTCCTAATCCTTCATCAGGAAATTTGACTGCAATAATTTCTTCTACATCGCTTTCATCTAAACTTCGCATAGCTGCAAAAAGATTTTTTGCCGCTTCATTTAAATCTCCTTTTGCTGAAAGCAGAATTTGATTTTGTTTTTCAATTCCATCAAGATATTTATCAAAAGCAATTACGCCTGTTTTCATTGGGTGTATTTCCATTTCCGAATTTTCAAATTTCCGAATTTTCAAATTTTTAATTGGAGCATAATGGCTCTTTAACATTCCCGGTGTTTTCGGGTTAGAACTTTCAGTGAGTTCTACATGAATTTTTCCAATTACATTTTCAATTTCTTCTATTGCCAAACCACCGAGGCGATAAACGATTGGTTCATTATTTTCAAAACCAATAATGGTTGATTCAACACCAACACTTGTTGCACCACCATCGAGTATGTAAGGAATTTTATTTTGTAGTTGCGCAAACACATGTTGAGCAGTGGTAGGACTTATATAACCAAAAGGATTTGCACTTGGTGCCGCTAATGGAAAATCAAGTTGCTTCAACAATTCAAGGGTCAAGGTATGATTCGGAATTCTAATTGCTACTGAATCCAATCCTGAAGTAACTAAATCAGGAATAAGTTTTTTTTTCTTCAGCAAAACAGTCAACGGTCCCGGTGAAAATTTTTCGAAAAGCAATTTCGCTTTAGCAGGAATTTCTTGCACATACTTTTTAATTTCAGCAATAGAAAACACGTGTACAATCAGCGGGTCAAAATGCGGACGGTTCTTCACACTAAAAATTTTGAGAACCGCATCTTCGTTCAGCGCATTGGCAGCAAGTCCATAAACTGTTTCAGTAGGAATGCCAACAGGCTCTCCGTTTTCCAAAAACTGCTTCGCTGCAGTAATGTCATTTCCAATTTCAGTTTTCATTCGGCACGAAAATAAAAAGTCCTGTTCAGCATAAAGTTGAACAGGACTTTCAATTCAAAAAAAATCAATCAATGTTCGGTAAAGAAATTTCTTGTCTCCATTACCACAGCACCACCTGTGCAGTCGCCATATTTTGGTGGAAGAAACCCCGTGTAGCTTTTGTAAGTATCTAAACCGCATAACGGAATATCAGCGCTTCCCATTACACGTGCGCCATCAATGTAATATGCGAGTGCTCCTGCTCTTGCACCACGCACATAAAACTGTCCTTTGTCCTCAATTGTACCAGGCATGATTTCCTGCAGTTGCGCAATGTTTTGAATAGGCATGTTCTTAATATCTTCTCGCTCCAATGTGCGAACACCTTGTGGTTGCAAAGGGTCAAGCAACGAAACTCTGTACTCTTTTTTCACAACTTCTCCAATGGAAATAGAAGTATTAAGCTCAGCATTTGCTTCTTTTACTTCATCATTTCCAATTTTAAAATTCTCGATAATAGTTCGGTTGCTCATGAAAGAAACTGAAATTATATAAACACCTGCAGGAATATTACTCGCGTAATAAAATCCTTGTTCGTTGGTCAAAAACATTTTTTGATTACCCTGACAATCGAGCACTACCGTTGCATCGCTCACTGGTTCTTTTGAAACCGGGTCCACAACCTGACCCATAATACTGCCTCCCGCATAAGAAGCAAATGAAAAATGGAAAGATAAAAACAGGAACAACACGATCGCCCCGCGCAACATGATTCTGGTAGTTCTCATAAAAGCATATTTAATGGTGATGTAATCAATTCATAAAGTAGATGCGCACGCAACACTTATTCCACACCCCGAGGAGAGAAATCTTCTTCTACCAACCCTTCGAAAGAGAAACCGGTGCCATTACCTGAGTAAAAAAAAAAAAAAACTTTACTTGATTGC
>JAPLES010000079.1 GCA_026391075.1 Bacteroidota bacterium
TAACTGCTTGCACCGCTAACGGCAGAAGCAGTGTAGACAACGCCTGTAACTCCGCATAAGTCGTAAGTTGCACCCGTTAACGTGGCAGGGGCTGCTAACACGTTTCTAGCGATTGCTAAAGTTTTTAATGCACCATTACCACAAGCATTTGAAGGAGTAACACCAATAGTTCCATTAGCAACAAAGCCTGCACCGTAAGTAACAGAGATACTATTTGTTCCTTGTCCACTATTGATGGTGGCACCGGTTGGAACGGTCCAGGTAAAAGTAACTCCGACAACATTAGTTGCCGTATAAGTTCTGGTATCTCCATTGCAGACTTTAGCATCTCCACCAGTTACAGTAATAGCAGTAACTGCTGCAGGTACCGAAGTGATAGCCAGTGTTCTTGCTGAACTTGTTGCACAAGTATTTTGTGCAGTAACGGAGAGAGTCCCCGAAGTGAAGCTCGAAAAAGTAGCTGTGCTTGCATAGGTACCTTGTCCGCCTGTTATAGAAATGCCTGTGGTTCCCGTCCAGTTGTAAGTAATACCACTCACATTAACTACAGAATAGTTTTTGTTCGTTCCAGTACAAACTACCGTGCTTGGACCAGTAATAACTCCTGGAGTGGCAGGCACATTGCGTGAGATAGCCAAAGTTTTTGCCGCACTTGATGTTCCGCAGGCGTTTTGAGCTACTACTGAAAGCGTTCCGTTGGCTGTAAAACCAGCACCGTAAGTAATAGTTACTGTATCGCTATTCTGACCAGCAGTGATAGTAGCACCGGCAGGAGCTGTCCAAACATGAAGAGTACAACCAACCTTAGTAACGGTGTATTTGCGCACATCGCCAGGACATACTTTTGCACTTCCCGTACTTGCTAAAAGTGTAGGTGTCGTAGGTAGAGTAGGTGTAGTGCAAGCACAACCAGCAAACGGATATAATGTTCCGCTTAGAGTTGAATTGTACGTTTCGCTTCCTATAGGATTAGCCGCAACAAAACGTTGAACTCCTCCAGTAGGTGTTCCAATTTGAAGATTGAATGCATATGTCAATGTTCCGTTAGTGGTCATTTGGGCAATTAATACTTTGTTAGAAGTATCGGGTCCCGAAGTACCGTTCAACGATGCCCATGAACCATTGTAAGTAGAGAATAAACTTCCCGCTTGACTTGTTGCATTGAAAATAGTTAAACCTAATGTAGAAGGAACCAAAGTAACTGCTTGTGCAGCTCCACTGCCTGTAAGCAATCCATCTTGTGCGGTTAAGTTTCCGGCAATTGGGTCTGTATTCAACAGCATTCCGTTTGCGTTAGCTGTTGTGCTCACTCCGTTGTCAACTGATTTTAGCACGCCATAATATCCTGCACAACCGTTGCCCATAGAAAACCATGAGTCAAGCAATACTGAATTTGAAGCTGTTTGTGCTTTTGTATAAGTAGGAGTTACCGCACCTCTATCTTGGTTGTTGAAGAATTTAGTAGAAGTTTCTAAACGCAATTCATGATCACCCGAACTTACAGTGCCTGTTGGAGCCACATCTACTCCATACACTGCTTGTAATTTATAGCTTGGAAGTAAATCCGCATAAAATCTCCAGGTAACTGAACCCACACGAAGATTACCTCCGCCCTGAGCCGCACTTACAATCGAATCATTGGCATTCGACACGTAGTATTTTTCTACGATGATGCCTTGAAATCCCGGCTGTGCTTGCAGGGCAAGACACATGAGGAGCAGGCATGCGCCCGTTATTATTTTTTTCATGTTTATATTTTTAAAGTTTTAGAATTTGTTTCTGATTTTCTTATTGGCAGGTTTGGTTGAACTTTCCTAATAAATCAAGGAAGTCGGCATTGTTAGTCGTGCCATCTCCGTTAATGTCTGTAGGACATCCGCTTGTGCTAAAACCATCTCCGGCTGCTGCACCAAGTATTGAAACATAAGACCATTTAGCTAGCCAGTTGTTTCCATCACCAAATGCACCACGGTAAGAAGTTGAAGTAAAAAATCCATCGCTTGGAGGTGTGCATGAAGATGAAAGCGCAGGAGTAGGAGTTGGGTCAAATCCTGTTGTAACTACGTTAGTACTTCCGTTCATAGCGTAAGTAGAAGTAAAGCCCGGAACAGATGAAGGTGCTGTGTTTCCATCGGCAGAAAATTTAGTGCGGTCTGCAGCTACTACACCGGCAGTACCTTTGTTTACTAAAATTGAATCGTTACATCCAACAATTGTGTTGCATGAAAAAATCAACGAGCCGCCTGAATAAGTTCCGCTATTGCTCCAGTTATGCCAAGCTTCTACCGAACAGTTTGCAGAGCGTGCACCAGAAACAGTTTTGGTCATGTTAAATCCTCCTTTGTAGTTTGCAAAAATTGAACTATAGATTTCGCCTTCGGTCAATTCTTTTGCATTGATACCGTAGTTACCGCTGTTATCACCGTTGATAGTTACATCATGATTGCTGATAAATGTGGCGTTGTAAATTTTTGGATGTGAGCGTGGTGTATTGCAAGATGAATTATCATCCGCATCAGCTTCAATACCGTTGTCATTTCCCGGAGAAGTAGAAGTATCTGCAGCAGCAACACCTAATACGAATTGCGCTCTTCCGCTCCAACCTAAATCCCAATCCAACATATCATCATTACCAAAAAGAATTGCGGCATATTTAATATCCACTGTTCCTCCAAATAATTCGATACCATCATCATCGCCCGAAATAATTTCGAGGTGATTCAATTTTGTTCCTCTTCCTACTGAACCTAAAGACAAAGAGTTCAACTCATTACCTGAAGCATTCAAAACAGCACCCGCGTAACGAATAGAAACATAGCTCAATACACCTGAGTTATCGTTATCGTCAAAAGAACCGCTTAACTTTCCGTGGTTATTTCTTGTGTTAGAGGAGTTGTAACCTTCCAGGTAACCAACACCATCACTCACACATAACTTTCCAGCTCCAGCCGGTCCATTTTTAGCAAGCGTTAAGTTGTTAGTAGCTCTGCCTAACATTACAATACCGCCCCATCTTCCGCGGTTTTGAATTCCGTAAGAACCCGTTAAATCATCGGATGTAGAAGTAAACACGATAGGACAACTTTCAGAACCTTGAGCAATTAATTTACCGCCAACTTCTGCTACCAATGAAGTAGCCAAAGTAGCATCAGCTTGATAAACACCCTGAACAAGTGTTCCCGGTTGAATAATTAAAGTCTTTCCACTTGGAATGTAAATTTTGTGGTCAAGAATGTAAGTAGTGTCGCATGAAAGTACAGTAAAGCAATCATTCAATTCGTAATCGTTTGGCAAGCCAACGTAAGTTGCTTTGGTAGAAAGATTAACGGTAGGTCTTGACGCTACTGGTGGACAACCACAAGCAGCACCTAGATTAGTTTGGGCAAAGCCCGTAAAAGCAGAGGCAGTAGCTACGAACATAAGCGCAGCTTTGAGAAATGTCTTTTTCATAAAAATATTTTTTTTGTTAGTATGCATCAATGCGATGCGGGTGCAAAAGAACGCTACGGGTGTAAAGTTTCGGGCAAGCTATAATTATGAAATGGCTATTGTTTTGCCTTTGTATCTTATCTTAATTTGCTTTTACAGTGCAGTAATTATGATGCAAATGATAAGTTAATGTTTCCTTCCAAAAGTAAAATTTGGAAAAGTTTTAGTCCTTCACACATCTTACGCTAAAACCGTAAGTTTTAGGTCCGTAAAAGCGAAAAACATTGGCGTTTTTATAATCTAAGTAACGGTACCATGCTTGATTGTTCACACTGTCTTCTGTACTCGTCCACCAAAAACCCATGTAGCCAGAACCAATAGGGTTGCCTCCTTTTCCATTGAACAAACGACAGTTTGAGGCAAGCGCAGAAAAACCACTTTCGTTTGTTGCCCACACATTGGCAGAGGGCAACCAATTATCTACTCCTGTCATTTTTAATTTTTCGCCTTCGTGTGTTCCTCTCCAACTCATTTTGTCAGCATCCTCTGCACTCATGCCCAAATATTTTTCAAGGGTTTTCCAATCTGCATCAGTAGGAATATGCCAGCCCGCTGGTACAATTTTGTGTTTTGTTGAGTGAATTGCATACCAGTTGTACAACAAACCATTTGCTCCTGTGCAATACGCACCAGTAGTATCATGAGTCCACGCTGCGGTGTCTGTTTCAATTTGTTTTATAGAAGATGAGTTCCAATACTTCGTAGCTCTTAAGTTTTCTGCCATCCACCATTGCGTACCTATTTTTACTATTCTATAGCTATTTCCTTGTTTGTCTAAAACAGTTCCGGTTTCAAGAGCAGGGTTTGTTTCTTTTTGGCAAGCTGCTACATGCAAAAGAAAAAACACAATAGCTATAACTGCAAATACGTTTATTCTATTTCGGATATTCATAGTTAGGTACGTTTTCAAATTAATTTTTCACAAACATTTTAGCTGCCGCTGATGTTTCGGTAGTAATTCGCAACAGATACAATCCTTCATCCAAGGCTGAAACATTTACTTCTACTTTACTCTCTGCTTCGAAATCATTGCTGCTTTTTTCCAAAATTTTTCTTCCTAAGTAATCATAAATCTCATACATAATTCCTTTAAGACTTGCAGAATAAATTTCTATTGTCAGAAAGTCTTCTGCTGGATTTGGATACAGGCCGAACATATTTTCTTCGTCCAATTCGTTAGTGCTCAAATGCGGGCAAACCAAACTTATGTCGAGGTCATTGCAAGCACCCGGATAGCAACACAAAGAAGGAACAGGAAAATTTGCATTGGGATTGTAATTGCAAGCCATAGGGTCGGTGCAACCAAACACAATGAGTGTGCGACAAGAATCAGAATTACCACAAGCATAGTTCGCATTATACTCTAAATAATTAGGGTCGTTGCAGCCGCAGGCTGGCGGATATTTCAGATTAGGAAAAACAAACTCATTGGTAAGTAGAGTATCTGCGTTGGCTACATATTTTTTCATGTTTCCATTGGAGTCAATCACTTCAATATTCAGCTCAAAAGAAATTTCTCCCGCAGTGGTGAGTTGAGCAATAAGCACGTCATTGCTCTGAGACAACACACCCGATACACCGCTATTTTGCAACGAGACATTGTTGCTTATAAATTCAGAACCGGATTTTAGGGAACCGAAAATGGTAGAGTCTTCGCCTGAAATGATGTCAATGATTCCTGAACTTCCCCAATTGGAAGGTAGCGTTGTCATAGTATCAATTCCATCATTGGTCGTCAACGGAATGCCCGCTGCGGCAGCTCCATTTGTAAGTAACCCACCCGCAATTGCCGAACTTCCTCCATCATTATTTACACCACCAACAAACGAACCATCACGGTCGTTTGTTTTTAAAACTCCGAAATAAGTTTTCGCTCCTGTTTTAGTTACCTGACCTAAAGTTAACCAGGTATCTAAAGCCACTGTGTTATTCTTATAGCGAGTCTTGCTAAAGTCTTTTCCAAAGCTTTGCCCGTCTTCTTTATTATTAAAAAAACTGGCAGTGCTTGAAAATTTCAGCGCGTGATTTGCATCGCCATAAATTTTTTTGAGCTTGCTACCAGGTAATAAATCAATGTAAACACGATAAGTTTTAGAGCCAATTTGTAAAAGTCCACCAGTAGTGTCGGTAGCATCGTTTGCATCTGAAACGTAGTAGGTTTCTACTAATACTCTTTCAATCTGCGCTTGCATGAATAATGGAAAAAATAAAAACAGTAAAATGTTTTTCATGGTTAATCGGTTCGCTTAAAGTTTAAATGCAATTCCTAAACTGAGGCTGTTTCCATATTTGAAATTGTCGAAATCAAGCAGCCATTTTTCATCATACTTAAAACTTCTGCGAACGGGCGAGTTCAATAAATTTCGCGCAGTTAAACTGATGCTGAAATATTTTCCCAATGTTTTGCTGATTTTAAAATCGAGCAAATGGCGCGTGCGTTCATACACATCGGGTCTTCCACCGGTAGAAATTCCAGCAATGACTAAACGCGGACCTTGTGTGTTGTAACTGAGCGTAGTGGTTAAACCAATTTTTTCGTTCGTGTATGAAAGAATCGCATTCACCACATAAGGTGCCTGACCAAACATGGTTCGTGTAATAGTATCTACAGGAATTTTATCCTGAATGCCATTGCCTATTCTGTATTCCACCACTTTGGTTTGCGAATTGATATAGGCTGCATTGGCTCTCAACTCCAACCCTTTTACTAAAGTTACTTTGCCTTCTAACTCTACACCCAACACTCGCGAGTGGTCAACGTTTTGCCAGGTATAAAATTCGTAGTTGACGAGTTCAATGTGATTGGTAAAATCTTTATAAAAAAAACTCACCGAAAAATCATGACCGCCTTTGAAGTAGGATTCTAAACGCAAATCCACGTTGTGAATTTTCACCGTCTTCAAATGCGAGTTGCCAAAAACTTTTGACTTAAACTCATAATCGTAAACGAGTGTTTCAGATAATTCGCGAATGCTGGGGCGGGCAACTCCATAGCTGTAACTCCATCTTAAATTGATAGGATTTAATTCATCCTTCCGTAATTTGCAAATGAAATTTATGCTTGGTAAATAATTAATCTCCTTCAAGCTGCCCGGGTTTGGCAGCACCGCAAAACTGGTTCTGCGAATATCATCGGCAGGATAATGCAATGAATCGTACAGAAATACATCGGTAAAAATTTTTGCGTATTCCACCCGCAAGCCACCGTTTATTCTGAAAGCAGGAAGCACCGCAAAATCGAGCATGGCATATCCTCCACCTATATGGCTATAACCAAAAGTATGATTGGCAGGGTCGCTGTTTTCCTGATACCAGGCATTCATTTTACTATAAGGCACTCCCTGATAAGTTGCTGTGCTAATACCAAAATTATCTAAGCCAAAAAAGCCCTGAATATTATCATCGGCAAGAACTTGGTGGTCTTGATGCAGATATAAATCATAAGCATACTGGTCGCTTTTCTTTTTGTTGTACTGATAGGCTCCTCCCAATTTTAATTTTCTTACTAAACCGGGTTTGTTGCCAAGCGGCACTTCAACCGATAAACGCGAGTCGAGTAAATCATCAGTCAAATAGCGATAATACCTCTGAATATTACTTTCTCCGCCACCACCAATTTGATATTGAAGTGTGTTTTGGTCTTGCGAATAATTCAGGTTTTTAAAATCGGGGGCATTGCTTTTACCCATGGTGTAAGAAGCATTCAACTCAATTCTCACATTGGGTCCCGGAACGAGATGTTCAGTTTTTAACTGATAAATCATTTGCCTGCGGTGTTCATAGAACTGGCTTTTAGTAAATATGTTGAATTCACCACCGGCACTGTCAACAGCATCGCGCACATTATTTACGCCAATAAAATTGGGCATGAACAACAAAGTAATACTGTTGTTTGGTGTGAATTTGTAAGCCAGATTGATGAGAGCACTCCAGGCATAAGTTTCGCGACTGAATTTTTGATGACTGATGGAAGTAACCTGTGCCACCGCAGTTCCTGTGCTGTCGCGGTAGGCATTCTCCCGAGCGGCAATTGAATTAGGGTCGTATTGTGTATTGGAACTATAACGCACACCAACTAAAAAGCCGAGTGGGCGTTTGAATAAATTAACTTGATTACCGAGTGTAAACGATAATCCGAAATTAGGCAGCGCGAAACGTTTAGTGGTGTTCCAGTTGTTAGCAAACGATTGACCTGATTTTGCTGCTTCACTACTCAGCGATTTTAAAGCATCGCTTCTATATGTTCCATTTAGGTATTGAATTTTTGCACTCTGAAAAGCTACTGGGTCATTGAACATTGCTTTGGGCAATAAGCCTAATTCTACCAACCCCAGTTTAAATAAAGCATCACCGCTAGCCGTGCCCGAAACCCAGGGTTGAGTTATTCCCAATGAACGATAATAATCGCCCATGCCTAAACCAACAAATTCTTCGTATTGATTTGGGTTGGGAATAGGTGTTACAAAAACAGCGTGGTTATGTTCCCGAAATCCATTGTCGTAGCCCAGCCAATCGGTTTTGCTATGTTCAGAAGAAACAATATTGCGAAACGTGCTTTGAAAATTAAACTCTGAAGTAAGTTCCAAATTCACAGCTAGTTTATCAGGATAATCTTTTGTTTCTACCGATATGTAAGCACCTGCCCAATCGCCAGGCAAATCGGGACTGGTAGTTTTAGTAATGAGAATATTGTCGATGAGATTTGTTGGAAGTAAATCCAACTTAATGTTGTTAGTAAACGGGTCAAGCGTAGGAATTCGGCAGCCGTTAATTCCTGTTTTTACATAACGGTCACCAATGCCGCGTACGGTTATAAACCCACCGTTAGTTGAAACACCAGGTACGCGCGCAATAGCGGCCACCACATTTGCATCACCTGTTTTCTTCATCGTTTCAGAAGAAATATAATCGAGCGTAGTAGCCGATTTTCGCTTCACGTTATCCAAGTAAATATCATTAGCTCTTACTGCTTTTGCAGAAATTACCACTTCCTTTATTTCGGTGGCTGCGGGCTGCATTGAAAAGTTGTGAAGTACTACTTCTCCTTTTTTCGGACGAACAAGTTCTTCAATTTTCTTGTATCCTAAAACAGAAACAACAATGGTTTGTGCCGAAGTATCGGGAAGTGTAAGCGAGAAGTTTCCATCTAAATCAGTAACCGTTCCAATGGTGCTATTTGATTTTAGCACCACCGTAGCACTAATCATAGCTTCGCCATTTTCATCGGTAATTTTGCCTCGCAAAATGCCTTGCGCAAAAACAGAAGTAAGTGCAATGAAAGTAAACAGCGTTAGCAAGAAAAATTTCTTTGCCGCCCAGTACTTGGTCATGAAGTTGTACATAAATAATCGTGAAGGGTTCGGTGAGTTGAACTTAGTTCTTGATTATTTTTTGTGTGGTTGTAAAACCATTGGCAGTTACTTTTACAAAGTAAATTCCATTGGCAAATGCAGCAATGTTTACGCGCTCAGTATAATTTACATTGATAGTTCCTAAGTTTTTTTGAGCCAATAAATTTCCGGTTACATCTTGTATAGAGTAACTGCTGTTGGAGTTTTCTTTTGCTCCTGTAATTTGCAATTGAAACAAATCTTTGGTTGGGCTTGGAAATACTTTTACGATTGGAGTTGAAGCATTCAATTCATTAATTCCAACTGCTAATCCGTTAATAGTAACTACCGAAGAAGTCGCTTGTCCGCTATTGCTATCCGTAGCAGTAGCTGTTAAGTTGTGTGCACCAAGTGTTGCCGTCCAGGTCGGAGCTGCGTAAGGAGCATTGTTATCAATACCTACAGAATTTCCGTCAACAAAAAATTCTACCTGTGTAATTGTTCCTGATAAGGCTACTGCATCAGCAGTAATATTAACTGCATCGCCTACGTTATAATTTGCCCCGTTTGAAGGAGCAGTAATACTTACGGTTGGCAATGGAAGAGTCGGACGACCTAATGTATCAATTAAACAAGACAACATAACTTCATTGCCCACCGGATTTCTTGCAACGAATCTTTGAACACCTCCGGTAGGAGTTCCTATTTGAATATTCAATTCGAAAGTCAGAATGCCATCGGTAGTTATTTGTGCAATCAATAATTTATTGTCAACGGTGTCGGGTCCTGTGCAACCACCAAGGCAAGCCCATGAACCATTATAAGTAGAAAACAATGGACCATTGGTTCCATCATTTTGATTATCGAAAACAAGAATGTCGTTTGTAATTCCTACTTCGGTTACGGTGCCCGGTGTTCCTGCTATAAGTCCATCTTGCGTAGTGAGTGGAATACCTGCACTTGCATCGGTATTTTGTAAAACACCATCACCGTTAGAAACATTTGCTACACCATCATCGGCTGTTTTCATAATACCAAAATTACCCGCACATGCTGCGCCTACCGAAAGCCATGAATCAAGCATTACGGTATTATCTGCACAACGTGATTTTGCAAAGCCTGGCGTAGTAGCTCCTCTGTCTTCATTATTAAAAAACAAAGTAGTTGTTTGTATACGTAATTCATGATCGCCAGTACCTATTAATCCTGTTGGTGCCACATCTACACCATATGCTGCTTGAAACGTATAGCCGGGTAATATGTCGGCATAAATTCTATAAGTAACCGAACCTACCGGCAAAACTCCACCCGTTGAATTAACCGTTGTATCGTTGGCGTCAGAGACATAATATTTTTCTACTGTAATACATTCTAAACCGTTTTGTGCGTACAAAAGTGCATTGCAAAATGTAATGATGCCGAGTAAGATTTTCTTCATGGGAATTGTTTGATTGAATTAAAAAAGTGTGGCGTTAAATGACGGTGCAAACATGAAGAAGGCTTTTGTGCAAAAAGTAAACTGCACAATATTTAATAGTGAAGGTTGTGTTACGTTTGTTTTAAATTTTTTATCGGTTTGCTTTCCTGCTCAATTTTAATGCAACCCATTTTTGTGGGTTAACACGACCAAACGCGTCAAAAATTTATTCCACGTTTTATTCTTTTTTAAAGGCAGAGACAACTTATTGTAATAAGACCGTTAATAAATTTTTAAATGTGCAAAAGCATCAACAATTAATTATACGTGGCTTGGTATGGGCTTAACCTAGCTACTCTAGGTTTGCAGAAAATTGCAACATGCATTTGCTGGTAGGTTATCACAATGAGTTATGGAAACATTCGCGCATACAGCTAAAACAATTTTTAGTTACGAATGAGCAATTGTGTTTGCTTCGTTTTTGCCATAATGCAGAACAACTCAACACAATTTTTAATTTGCTTAACCACTGTGACAAAAATTTTAATTCCACTCGTTATGTGTGCAGTCTTAACAAAATGTACAAGTATGCGCAAGACCTTAGAGATGATTACTTGCTTCAACTGCTAGCTCATAAACACGATATAGAAGTGTGGCAAACCGTTGCCGATACACAAGCTACGGGTAGTCACTTTGAACGATTAAAGACTTATTTCCGTACCAATGTTTCTGGTTATGCCTTAGCAAAGCAAACCGGTAAGAAGTTGTTAGTAAAAATTAGTCCAGAACAACTTAGCTCATTTGTTGATTTTTTATTTCATAAAATACAAAAGCAAATACCTGAATATTCAAGAGTTGAGGGTATTGGTCAAATAAGAAAAGATACAGCCGACTATATTTTTATGGTGCAATGGCTTGAAGATTTTCAACCGTTAAACCATCACAGAACGCATATCACAGGTTTAAAAAAAATAATGGTGCTAATGGATATTAAACATGAAAACGAAAAAAAGGTGCTTATCATGAGTAGAATTAATATCAATTCGAAACTGCAAAAAGAAATTGTTAAGCAGCAGCTTGTTGAAACGCAACTGAACAATGAAATTTCAGATAGCTTAAAAACTTGGATTGAAATGTCGAACAAAAATTAATACATGCATAATACGCGTAATCTCAGTTTTCTAATACTACTAGTAGCATTCATGCTGTTTGGCATCTCCTCTTGCCAAACAAAGCATCAATCGTTTGATATTTTTAAACCGGTTGCCATCAACTACAACAATCGCACGGTTCTAATTCCCGAAGGGTTTAAATATAAGGTGCTTTTCAGCGAAGGCGATACGGTGGTGATGAACTCCGGTACGCACGCTCCGGCAAAAGGCAGCCACGATATGGTCATTTATATTCCTATTGATAGTTCGAGTGAACATGGATACATCTATGTGAATCACGAAGAGCATAAACCAAATGCCTTGCTCGGTGATGGTGGAGGTGGAACAATTTTCGAAGTGAAAAAGGAAAAGGATGAATGGAATGTGGTAGGAGATTTTCATGCGATTGATTTCTCCAACGTTGGCGAAACTTTCCGCAACTGCGGAGGGACACTTACCCCCAACGGAACCGTTCTAACTACTGAAGAAGAATTTCCCTTGAGTAATACAGAAATAAATTCGCGCTTTGGCATTACCGACACTTCTGATTACAACGGCAAAAAGAAATTTTTGAATTACGGTTGGATGGTTGAAGTAAATCCGAAAACACATCAAGCAATCAAGAAGATTAAAAACTTTGGTCGTTACCGTCATGAAGATGCACAATGCGTGCCCGATGGAAAAACCATTTACCTGACAAGCGATAACAAGCCAGCTATCATTTTTAAATATGTAGCGAAAGAAAAAGGCGATTATGAAAACGGACAACTTTACGCCTATCAACAAAGTGCCGATGCCGAAAGCGGAACTTGGATTGAATTGCCTATGCAAGCCGATTCGCTTCTTAACATTATTGATGTAGCGGTATGCAAAGGAGCTTGTATGTGCATCAGCAACGAATGGATTGAAGCTGTTGACGATAAGCTTTATATCACCGAATCGGGCACCAATGAATTTGATTTTAACAGCGAAATTGCAGAAGGCGGCAGACCGGCAAAGCATTTGAATGAACTTTGCAGAGTGGAATGCAATAATTATCGTGACCCGTTTGGTAGAATTTTGGAGTTAGATTTGAGAACAAACAAACTTCGTGTGCTACTCAATGGTGGAGTGAGTAAAAAGGATTCGATGTTTTGTTTCAGCAGCCCTGACGCTATGACATCAGTAACTCTTCATGGCAAAAACTATTTAGTAATAAGTGAAGATACACATGGTAACAAAAATGGAAGTGCGAGTGCAGCCGTTAGTGCCAAGGGAGAAACCTACAACGAAGTTTATTTTCTTGATTTGTCAATTCAAAATCCTACACTGGAAGATTTGAAACGTTTTATGTCAGCACCCGAAGGATGCGAAACCACGGGTAATATGTTTACGCCCGATGGCAAAACTTATTTTCTTTCTATTCAACATCCCAGCACCACCAATCCCGCACCGTTTAATAAATCGTGTGTAATTGCCATTTCAGGTTTCTAAACTTGCTATGTAAAGCGCGAAAAAAATTCTTCGTTCAAACTTAAATTGTGGACACTCCTAAAAACACCACAACATTTCTTCATCATTTACAATTAAGCAACACAAGATTGATTGAACGTTAATGAATCGGGAATCTGCAAATGATGTTTACCACACACATTTGTAAAACGTTTAGAACGATGGAAAAAGAAAAATGAAAGTGGCGGTAATTTCCGATGTGCATCTTGGCACTTACGGCTGTCATGCAGAAGAACTCAATATCTACCTTAAGAGTATTGACCCAGAAATTCTAATCATCAATGGTGATTTTATCGATATCTGGCAACTCTCTAAATTCTATTTCCCCGATTCTCACTGGCGAGTGATTCAACGGGTAATTAAAATGATGATGCACGGCACACAAGTGTATTATCTAACTGGCAACCACGATGAAATGTTGCGCAAGTTCAGCGGGTTCTGTTTAGATAATCTGCATTTAGAAGACAAACTCATCTTAACTATTGATGGACATAAACACTGGTTCTTTCACGGAGATATTTTTGATGTAACCATGCGCCATTCTAAATGGCTGGCAAAAATTGGCGGAGCAGGTTACGACATTTTAATTCTTATCAATCGCTTTGTAAATCTGATTCTTGAAAAAATCGGTCGCGAAAAAATATCCCTCTCGAAAAAAGTAAAGGATAGTGTAAAGGCTGCGGTTAAACACATCAACAACTTTGAACAAACGGCTGCTGAAATTGCCATTCAAAACGATTATTCGCATGTTATATGCGGGCATATTCACGAACCGGTAATGAAGAAATACATAAGCGAAAACGGTTCGGTTACGTATCTTAATTCAGGCGACTGGATTGAAAATCTTACTTCACTCGAATACACTGACGAATGGAAACTCGTTTACTTCAAAGACCTGAAATTTGATTCGGTTGCCGATGATGAAACCATTGTTCGTCAATTGTCTCCCGACATTATTGCCATGCAAGATGCTTTTGACAAACACCGTGGTATGGTTGTGAAAGCACCATTAGCTAAAGAAAAACTGACTGCCTGAAACAAAAATCAACATACGCTTCAGTTTCATTATTCTACGGAAGAAATTCCTCAGTCGCCTCTTCAACTCAACTCTTCTCGTTTCTCGAAATATCCTCTCTCTACATTTCGTTTAATCCAAAACAACAGCTATGAAAATTCTATTCGGAATTCAGGCAACAGGTAACGGGCATATCAGCCGCTCTACCGAAATTTACAAACTGCTTAAATTACATCCTGAAGTGACACAGCTCGATGTGCTCATAAGTGGAGGTAAGGCACAAATGAGTTTGCCGTTTGAAGTAAACTATGAATACAAGGGGTTGAGTTTTTACTACGGACAAAAAGGAAAAATTTCAGTACTCAAATCAATAGGCAAAGCAAATTTTCTTTCATTGGCTGTGGGCTTATGGAAAGTTCCGTTTAAAAAATACGATTTGATAATCTCCGATTTTGAACCTATCAGTTTATGGGGAGCAAAAATTGCGGGGGTTAAATCAGTAGGTATCGGCAATATGTATTCGGTTACCTCCAAGAAATTAAGAAGAGTAAAGGGCAATCGCACTACCAAGTTTTTTGCAAACGTAATGTGTCCTACTAAAAATAAAATAGGAATGCACTTTCAAAAGTTTGATGATTTCATTTACTACCCCGTCATTCGTTCTGAAATAAGAAATGCAATTCCAGGGAGCAAAAATTTTACACTCGTTTATTTGAATTCATTTAGTGATGAGGAATTACTTCATTTCTTTCATTCAAAATGTTTTACCTCCAACCAATTTATTATCTATTCCAAAACCGCGAAGACAGAACGGAGAATAAACAACTGCGTTGTGAAGCCACTGAACAACGAAAACTTTGTGCAGGATATTTCTAAGTGCAATGCGGTGATTACCGCTGCGGGTTTTCAAACTGTAAGTGAGTCACTTTACCTCGGCAAGAAATTATTTGTGATTCCCATTAAAAAGCAAAGTGAGCAAATTAGCAATGCAAAAGAGCTTGCTTCCATGGGCGTTAGAACTTCTGACCACCTCAATGAAGAAGAAGTAAAATTCTGGCTTGAACACGAACAAGCTGTGCAAATAAAATTTGATGACGATTTACCGAACATCATCAATGCCATTCTTCATGCTCCAATTGAAGGAAGGAGGAGGAAAGCGGCTTAATCATCTATAAGGTCACAAAAAAAAGCCCCTCATCGGGGCTTTTTTGTTTTTAGTATTGAACGCTTATTCGGCTTCTCGAAACTTTATTGTTTGCTTTTATTTCAGCAATATAAATTCCTGAGTTCAGATTGTTTAAATCTACGTTAATGATGTTGGTTGAGTTTTGCTTAGTTGAGTAAACCACTCTGCCTGTCATATCGTAAAGATTCATTTCAATTTCAGTGGCAGAAGTTAATTCAATTACAAACTTTCCGTTGTTAGGATTTGGATAAACGCGGGCAACATTGTTTGTTTCTACGCTGTTAATTCCGCTGTAAATAACACAAGGAGTAATATTTGTTGGACCCGTGTGAGTGCCCAGGAAGAAAGTATCTACACCAAACACATTCCACTGCGTAGCACTTACTGCCCAAGATTTAGTTCCTGATTTTACTGTGCTGTTACGAACTAAAGTATGATTCGTAGTAGTTCCGTTTCCTACTGTCCAGCCAGTTGTTCCCGGGTCAACGCCTATTACACCAATTACATCAATTGTATCGGTACCATTGATTAAAGCAACCGCATCGTTACCGTTAAAGGCAGTGGCTGAACCCGAAATAGTATCAGCTAATGGTTTAAGCGTTACTGAATCGGCTTGTGGATTTACAATTACATAAGTGCCTCCTACAGCCAACGTACCTACCAGATTATAAGTGTTTCCTGCATTTGGATTTCCGTTGGCGTATACCTGAACTTTATATCCGTTCAAGTTTACAACAGCATTGGTTGGGTTGTAAATTTCCAGTGCTTTATTGTTACTCGAACCTTCCACATACTCGCTAAAGAAAAGCGAACCACAAGTATCTACTGCTGCAAATGGTGTGAGTGTAAGCGTAAAAATAGAATCAGTGCCTATTTTCAAACCTAGTCCGGCATTTGTTAATCGGAACTTAATTACATGAGTCAACTGACCAGCAGTATCGTTGGTGATGGTTAGCGGCATAGTTTTGAAAAGAGTGTTAGGAGAAAAGCTGATTGACTGTGTAGAGTAGTTATTTACAAACGCGGCATTGCCACTTAAGATTTCAACATCTATTGTTAAAGCGTTGGCATGAATTGAATTAAGAGCTAAATCCATATTTACAGCACCATTCAAGCCGGAAAAGGCAGCAGATACGGGAGAAAAAGTAACCAAGGTATCGTAAGCTGTTGTTCCACAAAGAGACTGACCGGTAGGTCCTGTATGCGAACCAAGTTGATTGGAATCGAGTGGAAGTACGTTCCAGGTAGAAGAATTAAGCGACCAATTGCTACTACCCAAAAATATATTCGACTTGCGAATGAGTGTGTGATTAGATGTTCCTGTAGTAAAAGTATCAACTGCCCAACCGGTTCCGGGATTAACACCTACTTGCCCAATCAAATCAATTGTATCCACACCATGAATTAAAACCACGGCATCGTTACCGGTAAAAGCAGTTACACCGCTTAAAGTGTCGGCTAATAATTTTAAGGTTGAATCGGCTTGGCTATTCATTATGACATAATTACCACCGGCTGCAATACTGCCGCTCAAAATAAAATTAACCGAAGGGTTCGTATTGCCATTGGCAAAAAGCAAAACCCGGTATCCGTTCATGTTGATTGCACTACTTGTGGGATTGTAAATTTCGAGAGCCTTGTTGTTTCCTGAACCTTTCATGTATTCTGAAAAGAAAAGGTTAGAACAAAAACCTGCGTATAACGAAAAGGTAACGGTAGTTAAGAGAAGTAAAGCGTAAATTTTTTTCATGATGATGATTTTTTTAGAGCCGCAAATCTATCAGAAAAACTGAAAAGAATATTACGATAAGGTGAAGCGAAGAAGATGTTTTTAAGTTCCGGAACAGTAGGCAAATGTTTCAGAAACGGAGTTGCTGTTTACCGTAGTCTATTTCCATTTTGTGTTTAAACAAAATGTCGGAGCCAAGTATACCTTGAATTTTTTTCTTACCCACCGAAGCATAAGTGAGATTTACATGCCCCAAATCTACAGCAGCAATCGTATAGTTTTTAACTACCAAAGGACCAATCTTCCACTCCTTTATTTTTCCAAAATAAGATTCGGTGGTTGAACTGTGCAAACCGGTGGTCGACTGCTTATTGGTTTTTAAATTTTTAGGGCCAATATTTTTTTCAAAATATTTTTTGTCAATAACCGAATGCGATGCTCCGGTATCAATTAAAAACCGACAGGTTTTGCCATTGAGTTTTGTGTTCAAAAAAATATGATACCCGTGTGCATCTAGTTGTTCGGCAGTTATTTTTACAATAACCTCCTCTGATTTAGTTTTAGCCATTAAGTTGTTTTGCAAAAGGTTTGTGTGCTGTGATTATAACTTGTGGAGGTTAACTCAATTCTTTAGGAATCGTTTTTGTTCCACTCTATATTTCAATACTAAAACTAAATTAGAATTTACATTTGCCTCACCAAACAAATTTTCTACCATGGCTAAAAAAGCAGAAGATAACTCTACCCATCAATTCGATTTTTCTCCTCCGTCAAAAATTTTTGCACGCGCATTTATCGCTCCATTCAAATTTTATTTTGCTCCGCAATTTTATGGAATAGACGAATTAGATGTGAGTAAACCTGCCATGTATGTGTCTAATCACACCATTCTTGGAGTGTTTGACGGCTATCCGTTTGCCATTGAACTTTATTTGCAAAAAGGAATTATTCTTCGCGCCTTGGCCGATAGTAACCATTGGCTAATTCCAGGTTGGAGAGATCTGATTCAAAAAAAATTAGGAGTAGTGGAAGCTTCACGCAAAAACTGTGAAACACTAATGAAACGTGGCGATAGCCTCGTTGTATTTCCGGGTGGAACGCGGGAGATTTGCAAGAAAAAGGGAGAAGAATATGTTTTGAAATGGAGCGACCGAAGAGGTTTTGTTCGCATGGCTATGGAACATGGTTACGACATTATTCCGGTGGCAGCTGTAGGTGCCGAAGAAACGTACACGGTTGTGCGCGATGCAAATGATATTCTCAAATCTCCGTTTGGAAAATTTTTAAAGATGATTGGCGTAGCCGAAAAATATTTTAAGAATGGCGAACTGATGCCTCCTGTTGTGCGTGGTATTGGTGATTCTATTATTCCGCGCCCGGCTAAACTGTATTTTAGTTTTGGTAAACGTGTTTCAACCGCACGCTACAAAGCAAAGTTTGAAGACACTGCTACGCAAGATTTGATGAAGAAGAAAGTAGAACAGGCTTTGCTCAACGAGTTCGAAAAACTTTTTTCAATAAGAGATAACGATACCGATAGAAGTAAATGGAGAAGGCTGTTCAATAGGAAAAAAAGCTAAAACGTATCATTCCGTCATTTGCCCACCGGCTTTTAAGCATGATGATACGGCTCCTTATTAATAATGGTAAAGGCACGATACAACTGCTCTAAAAAAATAGCGCGAATTATTTGATGCGAAAAAGTCATTTTCGATAAACTAAGTTTTGCATTGGCGCGTTTGTAAACTTCTTCGCTAAACCCGAATGCACCACCTACCACAAAACAAATTCTTTTGTGGCTTTGATTAAAAAGATTTTCAAGATACGCGGCAAACTGAAGAGAGGTTTGTTCTTTGCCTTTATCATCTAACAGAATCACAAAATCAGTAGCAGAAATTTTCTTGAGAATCAATTCTCCTTCCTTCTGTACCAGTTTTTGCTTGTCGTTTATTTTAAGCGAAGAAGTATCCACTACAATTTCTTCGGCTTTGTGATAGCGGTTAATCCGTTTGAGATAGTCGTTCGAAATGTTTTTTATTTCGGCAGAAGATGTTTTACCTACCACCATGAAATTTATTTGCATGAAGTGAAAATACTTTTTGCCAATGAAAACTGCGGTTAGCAATTCTCATTTTTTAAATTGCGTTCAAGAAGCTGATGCGATGAGAGAAACTTACTACGAAAAAGTTGGACTTACTGAAAATGCATCGTTCAAGGACATTAAGAAGGCCTATAGTTTTACTTGAGCATTAAAAATCCGGACTACCAATTCTTTTTGCCCAACCAAAAGTCTAAGCGATAATAGAATAACGGAAGAAAGCCTAATTGATAAACTTCTTTTGCGGGTTCTGCAGGACTAACATATTGAATGCGCAGAATATTTTTGTACTGCGCTACGTTCACTAAATCAATTCCCACTTCGTGTGTAAACCTGCGCGTGTTGCAGCGGTAATTCAATTTAATATCAAAGCGGAAATAAGGTTTAAACTGATATTTGTTTCGCTGGTCGTTTTGTGCCACAGGGTCTTCGTGCATTTTCGAAAGTGTAGTATCGTAAGGCGTGTAACGTTGTCCTCCACCAAAAGTAATTTTGCCTCCTATGCCAATGGTGTTGATTCGTTTTTTGCCCCATTTAAATTCCTTAGTGCCTAGCGCGTTCAACACATAATTGCCGTTAAAATCGCTGTTGTACCATTTACCATCACTGGCGCGCAACCGCGAATCGTATAGAGAACCGCTGAACATAAAGAACCAATTATGAGTAAAAAATTTTTCGAGTGTAAATTCAATCCCCATGTTTCTTCCTAACCCGCTACTGCTTAATTTACCGGGAAAGAAACGGTCGAAACCACTGCCTTCGTTCAGCATATTGTAGCTCGAGGGAAAAGTATCAACCGGTATGCTCCACAATTGCTGGAAATAAATTTCGGCTTTTATGCGAATGTCTTTTTTAAAGAAAACATCATAACCCAATACCAGATGAAAGCTTCGCATAAAATCTAAATTCTTATTGTATAGTTTGCCGTTATCATCCTGTAAAAAGTATTGGTAAACGGGCAGTGTTTGCGAATGCAAACCGGTGCCGAAAGCAATGGACTGATTTTCTTTGAACTGATATTTGATAGAGAATCGCGGCTCAATACTAAACGAATGGTTCAACGTAAAATACTGCCCATGCACTCCTATAATAGTTGATAGCTTAGGACTTAAACTGTATTTCCATTGCACAAAAGGCTGAATAAGCAGATGCACGCCTTCTCTTATGTTTAATCTTTTTTTCCAGGTATAATCGGTAACTGAAGTTTCGAAAATAGGTTCTAACAAATTGCTGTCAACAAAAACAGGTTGCAGCATTTCGGTAACAACACCATAGCGTATAGCACTGCGTGTGTTAATTTTATTATTGCGGAAAAATGAAAGGGTGTATTTCGTATTCAAAAAGAAGTAATCGTTTTTGCGATACATATTATCTACCACAAAGTTTCCTGTAGTGGAATCAACATGGCGAATCACCCGCTCAAAATGATTGGTGTTATACTGCGTAGAAACGGCCAGTGAAACTTTCGAATATTCGTGGCTGTTAACTAAGTGATTATAAGTAAGCCCAAACAAAGCCAGTGCTGCTCTAAAATATTCATCCTGGTCTTTTGATGCATAAATATCGCGCTTCTCAGGTTTGGTGCGCGTGCTGGTAATGAAATTAATTTGCGAGTAACCGCCAATGCCAAACACCGATAGGTTATCGCCATTTTTAAAAGGAAAATTCATTTTAAATTGTAGGTCTTCGTACTTCGGAATGGCTTCGGTGCCTATATCAATACCCAATTTTACCAAACCTTCGAGTGTGGCATAACGGGCATTAAAAATATAACTGGCTTTCGTTTTTTTATTCAGCGGTCCCTCACCAAAAAGTTCAGCACCCAACATGCCCAGTTGCACGGTGTATTCGTGACGTTCGTTGTTGCCGTTTTTTATTCGAATATCAAACGCTCCCGAAATAGCATTGCCAAATTCGGCAGGGAACGCACCCGTTAAAAAATCGGAAGTGCTAAGCATTCGGTTGTTCAATATAGCCACACTTCCACCTGTAGCACCCGCCACCGCAAAATGATTGGGGTTAGGAATGGTTACATTTTCTAAACGATACGCCACACCAAAAGGCGAGTTGCCACGAATGACTAAATCATTTCGTGAATCATCGGTACCGCTAACACCGGCAAAGTTAGAAGCCATACGAGCCGGGTCGCCACGGCTGCCGGCATAACGTTCGGTTTCTTCTACCGAAAAAGCCCGCGCACTCAACACCGCCATTTCGTTGATAGTTTCTCCTCTCTTGCCACCGCTTATCACTACTTCTTTCATGGTTTCAACTGCACTTTCTACTTCCACCGTTAGCACCGTTTCTTTTCCTGAACTCAGCAATACATTGGGTAGATAAACTTTTTTATACCCTACAAAACTTACCACAACATCAATTCTGCCCACCGGTATTTTTTCTAAACGGAAATTTCCTTTTTCATCGGTGGCGGTGCCGTTAAGTATAGTAGAATCTTTGCGAACAGCTACCGTTACACCTTCTAATGGTTGGTTGGTTTCTCTGTCGATCACAGTACCTCGAACGGTTTGAGTAACAGATTGTGAAAGGCAGACCATAGACGATAGACAATAGAATATAGAAAGGGCAAGAACTTGGAGTAGATTTTTTTTCATGCTTACCAAAAATAGAAAAATGAAGGAAACCCGATTAGTTCGAACCTATGGTGCTAATTCATTCTTTGGATAAGCGTACAATCTTTTTTCAGGTTTTATAAACCAAAAACATTTAGCTACCTCCATAACTTGTTTATATTTATTTCTGAAAGTTTGGAACAAAATTCTTTGTATCGTAATCGAATAATTAAACACTAAGCAAGGGTTGAAAAAATTTTACTCTCTCTTTATTTTGTTCTTGCTGGCTTCGGCAGCCTTTGCACAGCCTATTCTTGTTTTGCATAAAGTAACTTTTGATGATGGCGTTAACCCTTTCGATTTTACCAGCGGTGGTGTAGGTTCAAACACCGGAAATAATAATTGGGTAGTCAATAATGTTTACAATGGAGGTGGAATTTACCCCAACACTCCACCACAGGATAGTCTTGCACAGGGAGGGGGACAAATTGATAACGGACCTAACTCTAATTACTTACACATTCACGATTCGGTTTCGGCAGTGGCTAATTGCAGTTGGAATACCAACAACGCCAGCGATAGATTTACTTTCCTTGGCAATCCGTTTTGCACACTTGGTATGACCGATGTTACTTTTACTTTCTTTTGGATTTGTGAGGGCGACACCAATGCCTATGGAGAAGTTTACTACAAAAAAGATGGAGGACCATGGACCAAAACAGGGCAAACAAAATATTACAACCAGTCGAAGTGGAAGTACGAAATTATTCAAGACCCGGCTTTTGAAAATGTGCAAAATCTTCAGTTGGGTTTTAGATGGGTAAATGCACCAAGTGGTGTAGCATCGAATGTGTCGTTTGGCATTGATGATATTATTGCTGTGGGAAATTACGATAACTTAAATCATCCGGTTACGCTCAGTATAAGTTCTATCAGTCCACTCACTGTTTGTCAAGGCGATTATCTAATTCTCAATTACGCTTTAAGCGAGCCTTTGTGCGCAGGTACTTATCAAATTGAAATGAGCGATAAGAATGGTAACTTTACTAACCCATACAACGGTGGCGTGTTCAACATTTTTGCTCCTGATACGACCGGTGGTATTGGTTTTCAAACTCCTTCAGATAGTGCAGGTACATGTTTCAGAGTGCGCATTGTGCGCACCGAGCCACCTTTTATTTCTACAACGGCATCGGTTTGTTTTACTATTCAGGACTGTCCCGAATCAATTTTTACCAGTGCCGCACCGGTAATGACAGATATTGATACTGCTTGCATTCTCAGCGAAATAGATGTGAAATTTTATTCCTTCGGGGTGTTTGGGCCTGGTAGTTTAGCCAACACCTACACCGCACAACTCTCCGATACCAATGGAAGTTTTGCTACGCCATTTACATTGGGTACTTTACCCAGCGATCTTTCGTATGGCGGTCCTCCGGGAAACATCAGTGGTTTAATTCCACAAGGTGTGCCACCGGGTTGCGGCTATTATATACGCGTGGTATCTAATCACCCAAGTACTATAGGCACTCTGATTGGACCTTTTTGTTTAGTGCGTTGTGATGAGTTGACAAATAATCACACCGATATTCATTTCTGTCTTCATTCGGGCCCTTATGATTTATGTGAGCCTTTGGTTGTTCATCCAAATGAATGGACCACACAAGCTAACTACGATACCTGTAACGACTGGACTATTGAGTTGCGAAGCATGATGGATTTTAGTTTGGTAAATAGTGGCGGTCTGGGCGTTTATCACGATAGTTTGGGTGGCAATTTTACTTTGTGTGTTCCTTCGGTAAAAGATTCTTTACCTGTAGCACCGGGTGCTTATTACATGCGCATGGTAAGTGATTGTTCTAATTTAGCATGGAATCAAACCGGAAGTGTAATTCGTGTTACGATTGGTGCGCCCGATACTATTCCACCGGTAATTATTTTGCCCGATAGTGTGGCGTGTAACGTGGGCATTGTTGAAATTTGGGTAAATCCCTTTAATCATCCTCCATCGGATTACGAATGGGCTTGCAGCGGTATAAACAATGGCAATGCTTTTATTTGGCAGTACAATCCATTGCTGGTTAATTTTACAGGAGCCAATGTGGACGATTACTTTTTCACCGTGCGAGAAATAAATTTTGGTTGTTATGGACCTTATTCCGATAGGGCTACGCTTGCTATTATTACTTCGCCTTCGGTAAATATTAAAGGCGATACTACCATTTGTTTAGGTGATACTGTTCCGTTTAGCGTAGGATATTTGAAAGACACGTATTACAATTGGGATGTGCCGCAAGGCGTTCAAATGTTTAATGAATCAAACAGTCAGGCACAAATGATTTTTGATTCGGTGGGAACGTTTACCATCAGCAATTTTTCGTTGAACGATTGCGGAAGCGACAGTAACACTTACACCGTTCACGTAAAAACACTTTACCATGTTGATTTAGGTCCCGATAAATCTAGCTGTGTAGGAACACCGCTGCAACTCAATGCGCAGATAGACCCGGTAGATAAAGTATTTACAACTAAGGATAGCACCACCACTGCAGGCAATCAAGGTGCCATGTTCAATATTATTGCTCACAACGATGTAATGATTGATTCTTTCGCGGTGCGGTTTATGACTACTCCGCTTACGGTAGTAGAAGAAATTTATGGAAAGAACGGCAGCTACCGAACCTTTGAACAACAGCCGCTCATGTGGAATATGCTGGGTTCTTATTTTGGAATTAATGCCAATCCGCTTTCGCAGTTTACTATCCTGCCTATCAACATTCATCAAGCCATTGCTGCTGATGATACCTTTGCTTTTTATGTTACTACTGCTAACACTACTCCTGTAAAAATGGAATACAGCCCGGGGCAGGGAATTACGCAAGGCACCGTTTATAAATCGGATGGGGTAATTGATTTTGTGCAAGGCACCGTTAATGCCTATCCTTTTGGTGCGTTTATAGGACCTCGTGTATTGAACGTGCGCATTTATTACACTACTAAGGCAGGTATAAAATATTTATGGAACACCGGTGATTCTACGGCTACTATTATTACTAATCCTGCTTTAGATACGTTGTATTCGGTTCTTGTTTTTGATACCAGCGGTTGTAAAAATTTCGATACTGTTTTAATTACACTCAAACCTTCGCCAAGTGTAAATGCAGGAAATGATGCAGCTATGTGTGCAGGTGAAACACGGCAATTAAATGGTTCATCATCTATTACGCATATTGTATGGACTCCGTCAACCGGTTTAAGTAATGATACCATTACCAATCCGGTTTTCAATTACAATCAAAGCGTGAGCTACGAAATTATTGCTACCGATACCAACGGTTGCAGCAAGCGCGATACCGTAGATGTAACCGTGCATCCATTGCCTACGGCCGATGCCGGATTTGATTCTGCTTTCTGTGCGGGCACATTGTTTAATCTTTCGGGAATATCAAATGCCGATACTGTTTTGTGGTCGCCTGCAGCAGGAATTGACAATCCAACTATTCTGAATCCTGTATTTACTTCATTGGTAACTGTTCACTACACGCTGTATGTAACCGATAGTTTCAATTGCAAAAATGTGGATGATCTTTTAATAAAAGTGGGAAGACCACCATTCCTCTATGCAGGTCCCGATACGCTTTTGTGTAACGATGATGAATACATTTTTCCTGCTGCTACCAATGGACAAAATTATAGCTGGACGTATGTTGACGGTAAAAGCTATTCTGCAAATCTTAATCCGACTATTGTTGCAAACGACAGTGGTGAATTTGTAATTATTGCTTTTGATACCATCGGTTGTTCTGCTACTGACACAGTTATTATAACGCGACACAATTGCGAAATTTATTTGATGATTGCCCAAGCGTTTACACCAAATGGTGATGGACACAACGACCACTTTACCATTTTTGCGCAGAACCTAACCGAGTTTGAAATTAAAATCTACAACCGCTGGGGCGAGTTGGTTTATAGCTCAAATGACTTAGCTGAACTCAATGATTTGAGCAGAGGCTGGGATGGAACTTATAAGGGAGCATTACAGGAGTTGGGCACTTTTGCTTACTACGCTCATGCCGTAGATATTCACGGTAAAAAAATTGACCGCAAGGGAAATATTACCTTGGTTAGGTAGAAGTTAGTGTAATACCAATTTCTCTTTCCAAGCCCCCTGACCCCCTTCCCGATGAATCCCGATGAAACATCGGGATAAACCATACTGGATGAAACAGATAAATGGTTTTTTACGCTTGGTTGGTGACTATCAACAACTAGGCAAAACAAATTGGGAGTGCAATGCGTGGATGTATTTGGTCGGCTGTTTATTAGTCGCGCGAGGTAAGTTGTTTTGAAAACTCTTCCAGAGAAATTACTCGCATTGGGGGGAACTCATTCTTGTCGAGTGCGAGTAACTTTCTGTCGTTAGAAACAAGAATGTCTGCGTTAGATGAAAGATAAGTGTCGGCAAATTTATTATCGTCAACGTCTCCATGCACGAGATGGAAAAAATAAAAGATGTCGTGAAGCGAAGTGTTTTCAGAAGTGAGAATTGTCGCAAGTAGGTTGTGAGTTACTTCCTCTCCCCAAAACTGGTCGAACTTTTCTTCATATTCCAAAAGAATTTCGGTAGAAACGCAAAGCGTGTATTGCTGATTTAGAAACGCATCAAATACATTTCTGTAAGGGGAAAGTTTTCCGATGCAGCTAATAAAGCTGTTTGTGTCAAGAACAATTTTCACCGCGCTATAATTTTATTTTTTTGCGCTGTCAAGCCATTGCTGATAAACAGAAGCTGTATAATCACGATTACTTTCTTCATGTGTAATTGCTTCGTCTAATTTGTTGCGGAAATAAAAATTGAGCAATGATTTTACTTCACTCAATTGCTTTTCATCCGTTATGTAACGGAAACTCTTGAGGAGTTCCAACTGTATTTGAGTGAGTTTGTCGGTAGTAGTAATCATCTTAAAATGTTTTTACGAAGATAAATTGTTTTACGGAAACTCATTGTTGGATTAGGGCGCAAAAAAAACCTAACCGAGTTTGAAATTAAAATATACAACCGCTGGGGCGAGTTGGTTTATAGTTCAAATGACTTAGCTGAACTCAACGATTTGAGCAGAGGTTGGGATGGAACTTATAAAGGCGCACTACAGGAACTGGGCACCTTTGCTTACTACGCTCATGCCGTAGATATTCACGGTAAACAAATTGACCGTAAGGGCAATATTACTTTGGTAAGGTAGCAGTTAGTGTATTACCAACTTCTCTTTCCACTCACCTTCTTTGGTTTTTACAGTTACAAAATAAACTCCCTTGCTCCAAGAGCTACAAGGCACGAGGGACGAAGGGCGGGTGACGAGAGATTGAAATACAAGCCTTCCTGTTACATCAGTTACCACAAGAGAACCGCCAATCATACCTTCATCTACAACCACATTAACATAATCATGAGCTGGATTAGGATAAACCACCACATACCTCTCCTTACTTGCTGTAAGTTTTTCAATAGCCGTAATAGTATCACAATCTGAACCTGCTAATTTACCCAAGTGGTAGTTTATCATGTTGGGTACGGAGGTTTGTGTTACACCCCCATTTAAGATTACTGTATGGTATAGGAAATTACAACCCACACCTTTAACCTCAGGGCTATCAATAACGCTTAGTCCGGCTGGGAATCCATTAAAGTTAGCTATGTATATTTTGTTGTTAGGTGCTAATTGTTCGCGGTCAATTCCTGTTTGCATAACTGTATCTTCTTCACCTACAAACGTGCAACTGGTTTGCACGTTGGCATCTTCTAAATCAAACTGATACACTTTGCGAAATGTATTGGCGTACAAAAATCTGCCGCTGGCAGAAAATGCAATACCCGAACCCCCAATACCCAATTGAGTTACCGAATCATAAGGTAAAGTAAGCGAAAGAGATAGCGATAATACTCCTGTGCAGCGGTCAAAATTCATTACCCTTATTCCCCCCCAAAGTTAATGGCTCCCATTTTACTTCCATCTTGCGAAAACACACCTTGACCGTCAGGAGTCACATTTCCATAATTGCCCGGCTGTATAAGTTGATACACAGGACCGGTTACCGTATCGGGTGTAACCAAATAAACATAATAGGCATTTTGAGGAAACCCCGGTATTATCAGCCACAAATCTCTTCCGTTTGCATGGCGTGTGGCGGTTAAACCATAAGGACTTATAGAGCTATCCTTTTGTAACAAATTATTTTTTGAATAAACCTTGCCTTTACCAGCATTAGCATCCATATCAACCAAACTGTAATACAGTAAATCGAAAGGTCGGTGATGGACGTAATTGCTATCACTCATAGAGTAGTGGAAATAGTAGTAGAGATTATTCTTTTTCGGAATAATCAATGCCGCCTGAGAAGAAGTACCGCTAACACCATATTGAGATGCAATCTTAGGTTGATGGAAACCGTAAGCATTCTCTATTGTATCACCATCTTTATTAAAAAGACAGATGAGTCAAGACGGTAGCTATAAACGGAGTCATTCTCAAAACTCATAACTGCTGGGGGAGAGCCACAAACCCATTTACTATCGAGTTGACACCAAAGCGCACCTGCCCATAATGTCAACCCGAATGTAAATGTGTGTTTCAAGTATTTCACTTGTTCTATTTTACTATAGTTACCTTACCATGATTCGTAAAGCCTTTATCTGAACTAACGGTGTAAAGAAAATTACCACTACCAAGGTTACTTAGATTCAACGATTGTACGGTTATATCCGCTAACAAAGTTTTTTCTAAAACTACCTCACCCAACAAATTATTTATTTTAAGAGTAGCTACTTCGCCTGCCTCCAAATTTACGAAGATTTCAGTATTCCCTGTTGTTGGATTAGGCGTAACAAAAGCATACTTGTTAATGGCTTCAGATGCGGCAGTATTTTCTTTTTCCTTTTTGCCGTTGTTGAGTGGCGCACATATTTCATCGTTATCGAAAATGGCAGAAGGGTCAAGCAACGAATAAAGCGCACGCGCTAAAAACACCGCCTTACCTTCGGTGTATGGACAAGACTGTGCCAAGGCAGTAATGTAGTTTTTCTCCTGCGTGCTGAAACCTGAAGCCGTTCCTTTAGCTATTTTGTTGAGAAAAATTCCTTCCTCGCAGGGTCTCCGCCTCGGGACCCTGCGCGAGTGAATGAGACAAGCTACCCAGCGGTAAATCATTTTTTTGTGCCAATATCCATGTAATGTTTGGGTGTAAAATGCTTTGCTATTCCTAATTCATAAAACGA
>JAPLES010000070.1 GCA_026391075.1 Bacteroidota bacterium
GGTCTTGTTGAGGTCATTATCTATGGCACTTTAGAACCTGGTGTCTTATCTGTTGTTGATAATGATAGGTTGCATTACGGTAAATGCATTACTGCTTATATAAGGGGACGTAATATTGATAGCCTTGTAATGCTTAAACTGGATTGTGGAACCCTCTTAGTTCCGCTTGACACTTCGATACAAACAATGGTGGTAACCCACGATGTATTATTTCCGCTGAACAAGGGGGCAGATTATAAAGCCAGCTTTTATGCGATGTGCGCACAAATGCATGACTTCCCTCCTTGGGGAGGGAAAATGTTTCAATTAGGTGAAATGGCTGATGGAAGTTTATATAAACTGGCTCACTATATCGAAAAATCGCACATGCAGAACATTGTTGGACAATTCGCAGTTTGGGCTTATACGGACAATACTGTTTTCGATACCCTTAAATTATATGGTGCCGACAGTCTTTCTTTATCCCAAACAATAGAAATTTTAGATGCAGTCAACGTAAAAACAAAGTTGAACGATAAGCCGGTAGTTATTAAACATCTTAGCCCGCTGATTCAAATAAATCGCTACTACCTTTTTGGTGGCATTGGTTTAATAGCTTTATTGAGTTTCGTATCCGTGTATTTATTTTTTACCCGCTCAACTCGTGATGAAACTTAAAAACATATTCACTTACGCCTTTGGAAATTGGTTACGCCCTTTCATTTTTTTTGCGTTTACCATAGTATTTTTCTTTATAAATAAATTAGTTGCTTCTGAGTTACTTCTTGTTGGAACCATAATCCTTTTTTGTATTGCCCTACTTGGGTTGCTTATTTCTACGGTGTATCAGCTTATCAATAAGCATTGGATGAATGCACTCTTCACAGGAACTGTATTTATCTGCGTAGTTTTACCACTTTTATATGTGTCTTGGGCTGCTTACATCTTCTCGTCAGCCTTTAAATCTACTGACGGATTTGCGAATAATTTGAAAATACCTTCGGATATTATCATAAGTAATCCAATAGAAATTCCCGTAGAAACATCAAATCCAGACACCGTTAGAAGTTTACAGTTGTCACAATCTGGTTTCCAACTTTACAATTCATTCCAACCAGGACTGTATGAATACGATTTATGGATAGGTAAAATTGGAAAGGGCACCGTTTATTTGAAAGTGTTTGAGGTTACTCAGAATACCCCGCTGTCGGAAAGCAGTGTATATAAACGGTCAACGATAGAGGTTTACAATTCTACTGATACGATAAAGAGATTTAGCACTAAGTCTGATTTTACGATTTATGAAGGCGATTGGGGAAAACCCTACGCTGCAAGATTTGAAGTGTGGTTCCAACCAGACCGGTTCTGGTCTAAAGAGCGAAAGTTATTTGAAAAGAATTACAAAATTGAGGGTTGGCAACGTTAAAATGTAATGACATTGAAAACATTAGGAAATTAGCCTGTATTAAGCCATCTTTTATTTATTCAATTTGCTCGAAGGAAGTATCCCTGCATCCTTTGCAAAATTTGAAACAAATTTTGCGGTAACGATTACGCAAACGGTAAGCACAATGTATGTAACAGCTTTGCTGTTGATGATGTCTGACAAATTATTTTTATCCATGTTATGGTTTGTTTTTATACAGGTTTATTATTGTTAGCGCCTTTGTTTGCCTCTGGCATTTCTATTTTCAATTTGCTTTCTGAATTGTAATAAACAATTCCTGCTACCACTAAAGCTATTGTGGTAATTATTAAAATTCCGAATCCGCCTCCGCCACCATTATCATTATTTTGTGGTTGACCTGGAATGTAGTATTGGGTTATCATAAGTTATCCGAAATTTTAAATGAACGAATCATCAACTGATATACATCTTGAATACTATTAAAGGTTATATCAACACTATTGCCTTCATAATCTGTAAAATGAAGCTCTTTGTTTTTAAGGCGCTTAAAAAATCCTTCAAGTAGCGGACATTCATAAAACGCCAATTTTTTTTGTGCCGCTTCTAACTCGAAACTTAATACGCGATTTTTTTCACCTATCGAATTGTTATTAGCGATGTAAGTTTCCAAATCGGTAAAATCTGCAAGCAGCGCCTCAACGAATTCACTTACGGTAAACCCAAGTTCGCTTGCAATGGATGATAATTGTTTCTTTAATGCGGGGCGGCATTTGAATCCAACGGTTACCTTGTTAGCAGAGGCAGTTGGCATTTCTTCGTTTACTTCTGTATTCATAAAATGTATTTTGATGCAATATCGCGTTAGTCGAAGTTTACCTTTTCAGGTAAACACACTTAGATACGCCTAAGCACAGTTTTTATCAGTTAATCGCGGTTAATGAAATAGCTATGGTTCTCCAAGTCGATCATAAATATCTTGAACTTGTTTGGGAGTTAACACCCGTTTCTGTTTACTAAGTTTTAATTCAGGATAATCCTTTAGCCATTTTTTAAAAGTATTTAGGTGCACGTCATACTCACGCGCTAATTTGGATATAGTAGATGTAGTGGCTTTCATGGTAAATTTGAGTTTATAGTTATTTTGAAAAACGAGGGTGTATGTATTTTAGTTTTCTTGTGTCCTTATCGTCCATAGTTGTTTATGTGGACTGTGTGGACGAAGAAGATTTCGGATTTACCCACCCCCTTATTGTTTTCGCAGGGTTATAAAATAATCGGCTCCGCTCTTTCGCTCATCTCGCACTGGGTTTATCTCATCCACCAATGGCGAATACTTCGTGTATGCTTTAAGGTATTTCGTAAACCATCGCATTTTGGACAGAGACGAATCATTAACGTAGTCTGGATATTCTTTTAGGAAAAGAGCATGTATCTCTCGTTTTAGTATTTCCCTATTAACTGGTATTGCACCACTTTCAATTCCTGCGTCCATGAACTCCACAAAGTCAGAGTTTGTTTGTTCAATCAGCTTTCTATGGCTTAAGTTTATCGGCTTCGGCACACAAAGCCCGCGCAAAAAATATTGTTGCAAACAGAACAGCATGAAGTTGTCGAACTTCAACCATTCTTCTTTGTTCCAACCGGAGAAGAACCAGCAGCCGAAATCATCTTGGGGACTTCTGTTCGCGCTGTAGTGATCAGTCACTTCGATTTCGATACATCTATCTTTGCGGCTATCACCATCGGTTATGACAGTGCGATTCGATGTAATAATGATTTTTGCTTTGATATAATCAGGTTGTAAGCCTTTCTTCTCAGCATTTATGCCTTCCGTAATAGCACCGAAAATTACTTCAAGATTGAAGTTTGTGGTTACATCGTTTAGATGAACTAACTGTGTATCCAGGTTTACCTCTTGAAACTTGAACCTTTGTTTCGAATCGAAAGACTTACCGTCAATTTCAACGTAGCTTCTTATATGCCTAAGTCCTTGTGCGCTTAGCGTTTTGCCAGTCCGCCCTTCGGGGTTGTCAGAAATTTTCGAATCAGTCAGTATCAAACACCGGAGTTTACCTTCATAATAACCATGAAGCATGTATCCAATAGCAGTGCATAAATCAAGAAATCTTTCGCTGCCGGAAAGGTTATAGGTAAATCGAGCATACATACCAGCCGATTCTGGTTTACCTGCGTTAACCTCTAACGGAAAAAAATTTCGAGGAAGAACCTGTTTTCGCCAAACAAGATTTTTAAGTTCACTGTAATCTTTTAGTTGCCATCCATCCGATTTTACTTCCACGAAGCCGTTTAAATAATAAACGAATGCAGAGTTCTCTAAATCAGAGTTAAAATAAAACTCTCCGTCATGTTTTAATAGGGATAGTCGTCCTTCATTAAAATAGTGAGAGGGATTTTTGTAGATTTTTTCAAGTAGTGCGTCACTTGTAATATCCTCCTCTAATTGACGCGGAAGACTTTTTATAAAGCTGACCAACTCGTCTTGTATCTGGGAAATAGATACTTCCTCTATTAAGTTATTCTGAATGCGGACAAAAAACTTTTCCAACCCTCTATCGTATCGTCTGAAACCAAAACTTAATAACAGACTATTTAATTTGGTGTAAACAATAATAATCTGCTTCCCTTTTTTGGTCTCTTTCACCTCCCAGAACTTATCATCCTCATTTATACTGGTATCCGCAGGTTTACTGAGCGAAGTTGTTTTGAGTTTGATTATGATTCCATGTTGCTTTGCTAAATAGAAAAACGTATTAGCGGTAACGCCAGTGCCTTTATGCGACAAGCAATGTTCAAATTGTTTGTCGGTATCTTGTATTGAATAGTTAGAATAGAATTGGCTTATACGGTGAAAATATTCCCGACCGCTTTCGCCAAATAAATCTGCGCACACAAAACCAATGCTAAGCCAACTGCCATAACCGGATGTAATATCAAGTCTCCGTAACTCAATTTCATCAACCACTTTTATGAAATCAGTGATGGTGTTGTCTTTATGCCTGGAAGAACTCTTGGCGTGAAATCCTTCAATAGATTTCGCTTGTGGGTTGTAGTAAATTTCGGAATCGTAAGACAGAAACATCAATCGGACAACGTCAGAACATGTTTTATCAATAGTTAATTCATATTTACCGAAGAGATAATTAGCAACGCTTTTAAAAGTAGATAAATGATGTTCGGGGTTACATCTAAAAATTAGTTTCAATCCATTCCCAGAAGGACTAATGAACGCTACAAGTAAATATGGATCTCCCATCACTCTTTCTTTAACTGATGCGGCATTGGTCAAATTATCTATGTCAATACCAAGCAACCCTGAATGCTGTAACACATTTTCTTTTTTTCGGCTGCCTTGAATTACCGCAGAAACAGAAACCGCTGGAAGCGTCTTTTTTAGGTTCGAGATAACCTGCTTGTCTGTTTCTACTCTAACTTTTTGTATTGTGGAATAGTGGTCGGATTCTTCCGTCTTTATAAGTGCCACCATATCTTCAAGGGACATCACTTTTGATGGCTCTTGAAAGATACTTTTGAAATAAGAGAATTCGTTTTTCATAAACTTAGTTTTTGATTTTGGGAAGATTTATTGAGCTATTTTGATTTTAACCAGGCATCTATTTCATCTCGGAAAAAATAGATGCGCCTACCGCTGGGTTCTCTATGGTGAGGGATTTCGTTACGGTTAATCTTACCATAGATTGTAGATTCTGCGGCATCGAGATACTCGCATAGCGTTTCGACCGTCATAGGTTTCGAATAGTCTTTATCCTTTAGTGATGGTAGAGTTTCGATTAACTCAATTACTCTATCTACTTTTCGAATTATACTTTTTAGAAACTCGATAATTGGATTGAAGGGATTGAAATTGTTTTCGTGATTGTTCATACGCCTTTGGTTAAGGGCGCAAATAAAAATCAATGATTCCTTGGTGATCTATATCACCTATAAATCACCAAAAGATTTTTTAATCAGGAAAGTTTCTGGGTGCCTTAGAGCTAAATTTACTTGACAAAGTAAACGGTCTTGTTCCACTAAATAATATGGGGAAGACTTTATATAAAAAATCTATAACGAGCTTTTTTTCGATTATAAACGAATTGTTAAGCAAACTTTTGAGGGTGTAATAAATGAATCTTACACTCTCTACAGATACATTGAAGTTATTTATAGGTTTGATATTACTGGGTAGCGTGCCGGTTACGAATAGATGAGTTGTATAATCAACCAATCTTTTAAAATCATCATCTTCAATTCTCTTTTTTCCGTTTCGATGATATTGATTCAGTGTAGCTAATTTGGTTACAATAATTTCTCTTGCTTCAACCTTTCGTTTTGCTAAATCTTCTTCTGCCTGCTTTTTAACTTTTTCGAATAAATTGTCCAACTCGGCTTCATTCAAATATATTTTCGGAAATCCAACTTGGTTTATTATTTCCCCTTTCAACTCAATTAAATCTGCTTTTTTTCCGATGATATACCAACCGGCTCTATTTATTATAGTTGCCAGTCTGAGTAGAGCGATTGAATGAATTTCTGGCTCGTTAAATCCCATCACCTGTTTAAGCATGGTTTCTTCAAACTCGCTCAAATGATTCAATAGCGCTTTGACTTTATTGTCAAGTTCAGATACATCTTCGTCAGCATACATTAACTCTTGAAAACTTATGTCATTAAAGAACTTTTCTGTTATAGAAAAATCAGGAGAAGAACCATCGAAATTTTCTGGCTTATACTCTTCAAAAAGCTTGATGATATTAAGCGAAATGGCTTCAAGTCTTTTGTGATACGACAGGAAAAATTCTCTCTTCGCAATCTTATCAGCCGGAGCGTCTAAAGCAAAGAAGAAGTGGTTAAGGGTTTTATCAATTTTGATATAGATGTCATTCTCAAAACAGTTTAACGCAATAAGAAGGCGAAATTTTTTGCGTAATTTCTCATCAGTGAGTTTTCCATGCTTCCGTAATCTTTGGTAGCTTTGAGATTGCGAATCATCATAATATTTTTCAACCCCAATGATGGCATCATTGACTTTGACTTCATAGTTTTTTCTTGATGAAAAGTATTGTTCGATGAAATCAAGTTCTTGCGGCATCGGTGTAGAATTGAATCAAAGCAATGATAATACAGATGAGCTATTTATCAACAGTAGAAAAACTGTAACCAGTCATGTATCCAGTTGCGAAAAATATACACACAACAGATTGATTGTTAGTGTTCAACAAAAGTTATGTGTAGCTCCGTCAGGAATCGAACCTGAATCAAGGGCTTCGGAAACCCTTATACTATCCGTTGTACTACGGAGCCATTGCATAAGTCGAAAGCAAAAATAAAAAAGCGAAGTACACCGTTGCACAAGCCGGGTAATATTCTCCTGGAAAATGGAAATAGTTCAGTAATCATCTTCTTGTTTACAAGTGTTTCAAAATTCGTTGTAAAACAATTTCGAGATTTTAACCTTTGCATCGAGTATGAAACGCAAAGTCAGAAATTATTTTTTGCTCAACGCTAAGTACGACTTCATTGCAAGCATCACTGTTTTCTTTGTTGCTCTTCCGCTCTGTCTAGGCATTTCGCTCGCATCGGGCGCTCCGGTTTACTCCGGTTTGCTTGCCGGAATTATCGGTGGAATTATTGTTTCACTTATCAGCCAATCACAATTGAGTGTAAGCGGTCCTGCTGCTGGGCTTACAGCTATTTGTGCTGCCGCAATCATACAGCTTGGTTCGCTCGAATATTTTTTTGCCGCTATTGCATTGGCTGGTTTGATGCAAATTCTCTTAGGTGTTTTTAGGCTCGGTGGTTTCACACAGTTTATCCCTTCGGCAGTAATTAGAGGAATGCTTGCCGCTATCGGCATCATTCTTATGTCGAAACAAATTCCATTGCTCATCGGGTATAATCAACCCGATTTTTGGACGAAAGAATTTTTCAACCTCTACACCTTTCAGCACGGATTTAAAAATATCGGTTCGCTGTTTGAAAACATTTCACCCGGAGTAATTCTTATTTCAGTCATCATCCTTGTGTTGTTTTACGTTTGGGAGAAATTTATTTCGAAAGGGGTTCCTTATCTGCCCTCCTCATTTATCGTGGTGCTTGAAGGTGTTGTTTTGGCTTTTCTGCTAAGCCGTTTATTTCCTTCACTTCAATTAGCGAGCACACATTATGTTACTGTGCCCGAAAACATTTTTTCGAATATTCATTTGCCCGTACTTTCCCCTTTCATCAGCAAAAAAGAAGTTTGGCAGAATGCCATAGTCATTTGTTTTGTTGCCACACTCGAAACTTTATTGAGCGTTGCCGCCATTGATAAGCTAGACCCAAGCAACAGAATCACTCCGCAAAATCGCGAACTGGTGGCACAAGGTACAGGAAATTTTATCAGTGGCTTGTTAGGAGGCTTACCCATAACCGCAGTGATAGTTCGCAGTTCTGCCAATGCCGAAGCAGGTGCACGAACTAAACTTTCTGCTTTCATGCATGGTGTGTGGTTGGCAATTGCTGTAATGATTGCAGTTCCCGTTCTTAACTTGATTCCTTATTGCGCACTCGCGGTTATTCTAATTCGCACGGGTTATAATCTGGCAAAACCAAAAATGATTTTATCGGTTTACAAACAAGGAAGAGAACAGTTTTTCCCTTTTGCAGTAACTGTTGTTGCTATTCTTTTTACAGACTTGCTTATTGGTGTTTTAATAGGAATTGCATTTGCTGTTTACTACATCATTGTGCATACCTATCGCGCGGGATACACTATTCGCGAATACGAAACCGATGGCAAAAAATATTTTTTCATTGAGCTGGCTCTTAACGTAAGTTTCCTGAACAAGAAACGAATCATTGAAATGCTCGACAAACTTCCCGAAGATTCCATAGTGGAAATTGTCGGCTCTAAGAGCGTTTACATTGACCACGACATTCTTGAAATTTTTCAAGACTTTAAGGCAAAAGCAAAAGATAAAGACATTCAACTCACCATGAAAGATATTGCGGCTGTAGAAACCATGGAACTTCACTAAGTAATATCATCTCTTCTATTCATCTGCATTCGTAACTTCGCGGCATGTTCAGCAAAGGCGATAAATTATACAGCATTGTAGGAATGAAATGTCCACGATGCCACGAAGGAAAATTGTGGCGCAGCCCACTTTATAAACTCAAATTTTACGACATGTACGAGAACTGCCCCGTATGCAATTTGAAGTATGAACAGGAGCCTGGCTTTTGGTACGGTGCTATGTATATGGGTTACACTTTCAGTTCTGGAGCGCTGCTGATTGTAATGCTCATTACGCTTTTAGTTTTAAAATGGGACATACCGCACATTCTCATTTCGGTTGGCGTTACTGCGCTAATCGGGTTTACGTTCAACACGCGTTTATCGCGCTCGGCATGGTTGAATATTATGGTGAGCTATAACCCGAATTGGAAAAAACAAAACGAAGCGCGCGAAAAAAAACGCAATGAGCTACGCGCACAAGGAGTGAATGTAGATGAGTCGAGTTCACTTACCAGTCAGGGGCATCATGGTTTTGAATCGGGCAAATAGTTTCTGAAATTTATTTTTGAATACACTTACAAATGCAAAATCTTCTGCTGCTACACGGAGCGCTCGGCTCCAAAGAACAATTCACGGAATTAGAAATTTCTCTTTCTGAAAAATTTAAAGTTCATGTGCTGAACTTTTCTGGGCATGGCAGAAGACCTTCGCATCATCATGCGTTCACAATTCAAAACTTTGCGCATGAAGTGTTAGACTACATGAACGAAAATTATTTGGCAAGCACAGATATTTTTGGCTACAGCATGGGTGGTTATGTGGCGTTATGGTTAGCGCGTTTTTATCCTGAGCGCGTTGGAAAAGTTTTTACGCTCGGCACAAAACTAAAATGGAGCGAAGCTGAAGCAGAGAAAGAAATTAAAATGCTGAACGCTGAAAAGGTTGCTGAGAAAGTTCCTGCTTTTGCTGAAGCATTGGCACAACGGCACGGAGAACACGAATGGAAAAGCGTGATGAGTAAAACCGCTTTGCTCATGAAAGATTTGGCGCACACACATCTTGTTGAACAGGACTTCATTAAAGTTCAACATCCGGTATTATTGGGAAGAGGCGGTGCAGATACGATGGTAAGTTTTGAAGAAACCGATTACGTGCATCATCTCCTCAAAAATTCTGAATTCAAAATTTATGAGAACGTTTCACATGTTATTGAAAAAGTTCCCGTTGATTTATTGAAGAAAGAATGTGTGCGGTTTTTTCTGACTGCTTAAGCCAGAAATTTTTTTATCTCCTCTATCACTTTTGCGTTGCGAATGATGTTGTTGTGCCCCGCGCCTTTTGCGTTGTAAGATTGTATTTCCGGATGCAACGATAAGTAGTGCTTAATATCTTTCAGCGAAACAATATCATCGTCTTCATCATACATCAACATTATTTTATCGGCTTTGATTTTTTCTTTGCGTACGGCCAAATCCATTCGTTCAACAGGCATATTAAACTCCTCTTCCATTCCTTTGAAAAAAATCTTCTGCATTTTCTCGGGCACTTTCAGCATTTCAAAAACCTGATCAAAAAATCTTTTCGATGCAATGGGAATCGTGAGCATCACCAACCGGTTCACAATAATTTCGTGCTCCATCAACAGATAAGCACTTGCTCCTCCACCCATTGAATGTCCGATGATACCATAAGGCACTCCTACTTTTTCAATCAGTTGAACCATGGCTTCTTTGAAGTGAAGCAGGTTACTTGTTTCACCCTCACTGCCGCCATGTGCCGGACCATCAATAGCAATTACGCGATAGCCCGCTTCAACCAACGCTGGAATCATTTTATAAAAATCAAGCGCCATGGCATCCCAACCGTGAACGAGCATGATGGTGCGGTCGCTACTGCCCCACACGTAATATTTCATGGCTATTTTGTTGGTATTGCTTCTGAACTCGTTTACTAATATTTCGTGCTTGGCTGCTTTTTTCATCAGCGTTTTGTGTGGCGGGCGGAGCACTCTTTTCTTTGTTGCAAAAATAAGCTTCACCATTATTTCAATAGCAGTACCGGGAGCAATATTTCCTGCTATCGAGAAAAAATTTTGCAGCCATTTTACTTTAGAAGGAAGTCCTTGTTTTTTTTCAGCCATACAATCAATTGAGCATTTTCACTTTTTTAATTCTCACTTCTTTTTTAGGTCGGTCGTTTTTATCGGTTTCTACTAACGCAATTTTATCTACCACTTCCATTCCTTTCATTACTTCGCCAAAAACAGTATAGCGCGAATCGAGATGCGGAATACCGCCAATGGTTCTGTAAACCTGTTTATGCTCTTCGGAAATTTCGTAACCATTCGTTCGCGCGCGCGCTTTTATGAAAGTAGAATCGTTCGCAATCTTTCCCTGCACAATATAAAACTGGCAAGCCGATGATGCCTTCTCCGGATTTTCATCGCGCGCCATGCCTACCGTTCCGCGTTTATGAAAATATCTTTCAGGAAAAATTTCTGCAGGAACGGTGTAACCCAAATCGCCTTCGCCCAATTGAGCGGTATCATTTGCATTTTTTGAAGTAGGGTCACCTGCCTGCACTACAAATCCTTTTATAACGCGGTGAAACAAGAGCGAGTCGAAATAATTTTGATTGGCAAGCTTGATAAAGTTATCGCGGTGCTTTGGTGTGCCATCATACAATTCAATAACGATGGTGCCGTAATTGGTAATAATTTTTGCGCGATGCGTTTGAGCGTGAAGTTCGTAGCTAAATCTAAAAGAAAAGAGCGTGAGAATGACGAGGATGATTCGTTTCATGTTATGGCAAATTAACGGTAAACATCTTTTCTATCAGCTACTTTGATTACCTCAACCACTAATTCTTTATCATAAATTTTGTAGACAATTCTGAAATTACTTACGCGTATTCTATATGCGTTATCAAAACTGGTTAGCTTTTTACAGCCGATAGGTCGCGGTTCCAGAGTCAGTAAATCAATCGCATCCACAATTTTAATTCGAATGTTTTTTTCAATTTTTTCAAGCTCCTTACGTGCTGAGGGCTTGACTACAAGATGATATTTCATCTCTATGATTTTCTGAGTAAATCATTTTTTACGGTATTCCAGTCTTCCGAAACTTCATCTTCACGAAGGATAATGTCAAGTGTATCTTCCAATTCTTCTACAAATTCATGAGTTGAATGCGCTGCCTTTAACCCATCAAGTTCAATAACCAATGCGGTCTTCTTTCCTTTGTCGTCTGTGAGATATTTTATTCCGTCCATGGTTTTATTTTTTTCAAAGGTAAATGAAACCCCGCTCAAAACAAATCGTTTGCTTTCTCTGTTTTCTCATAAACTTCATCTACTAATAGATTTCCTCCATCGGCTGCATCGGTGGCAAGCACATCGCAACGCTCATTGTAAGGATGGTCGTTATGACCTTTTATCCATTTGAATTTTACTTTGTGTTTGGGAAACACTTTTAAGAAACGCTTCCACAGGTCAGGGTTTTTTTTGTCTTTAAATCCTTTCGTCTGCCAGCCAAAAACCCATTTCTTTTCTACTGAGTCCACCACATATTTCGAATCGGAATAAATAATTACATCAAGCCCTTCGCGGGTGAGTGATTCTAAACCCACGATAACCGCCATCAATTCCATTCGGTTGTTGGTGGTTAAGCGAAAGCCCTGCGAGAGCTCCTTTTCCTTTTCACCAAACTTTAAAATAGTTCCGTAACCACCGCGACCGGGATTGCTACGCGCGGAACCATCAGTATAAATTTCTACGTGGGGCATGAAGTAAAAATAAAATTACCTGCCCATAAGCGAACAGGAATACGAGAAGTTTTGCACTGATTATTTACTCCACTCAAAGCTGTTGAGGTATTGTTCCACTTCTTTAAAAAGCGGTTCCATTACTCCGCTTTCGAATGGCGAATCAAGATTTGCCAGCTTCACCAAACCGAGGAAAGAATCGCTTCCTCCTGCCTGACACAAGCGCAAATAATCCTGCCATGCTGTTTTAAAATCCTTTTGGCTTTTGCTCCAAAACTGAAACGCACACAACTGCGCAAGGCAGTAATCAATATAGTAAAATGGACTGCGGAAGATGTGCGCCTGACGCTGCCAGAAACAACCACGCTCCAAATAATCCATTCCATCATAATCAATCCATGGACGGTATTTTGTTTCAATCGCCTTCCATGCCGCCTTGCGTTCGGCAGGAGTCATGTCGGGGTTTTCATAAACCGTGTGCTGAAATTCATCTACCGAAACACCGTAAGGGAGAAAGTGAACGTTCGAAGCTAAGTGCACATATTTATACTTATCAGTATCGCTGCCGAAAAACAAATTCATCCACGGATACGTAAGATGCTCCATGCTCATACTGTGAATTTCACAAGCCTCCATCGTTGGCCAATAATATTCTTCAATTTCAAAATTGCGGCTTTCGAAACACTGAAAAGCGTGACCCGCTTCGTGTGTAAGCACATCCACATCGCCTACGGTTCCGTTGAAGTTAGCGAAGATGAAAGGGGCTTTATATTTAGGAAACATGGTGCAGTAACCGCCACTTGCTTTTCCTTTTTTATTGACCAAATCCATTAAATCGTTCTTCACCATAAAATCAAAAAACTCTTTTGTTTCAGGCGAAAGCTCAGCATACATCTTTTGTCCGTTGGCTACAATTTGTTCGGGCGTGCCTTGCGGTTTCGGATTGCCATTATTAAAATGATGATTGAAATCGTAGGCTTTCAGTTTTTCAACGCCAATGTTTTTGCGTTGTTGTTCGCGCAGTTTGCCCGATACAGGCACCACATGTTTTAAAACTTCGGCACGATACACAGCTACCATTTCTGAATTGTAATCGGTGCGCAGCATGCGGTAATAAGCCAGCTCTACAAAATTTTTGTAGCCGAGTTTTTTTGCAATGCGCGTGCGCACCTTCACCAGCTTGTCGTATATCTCATCAAACTCTGTTTCGTGGCTGGCAAACCAACCGTGGTTTGCGAAGAATGCTTTTTTGCGCAGCTCGCGGTCGGTAGATTCCATAAAAGCCGAAAGCGCAGAGAGCGTTAACTTCTGTCCTTCAAATTCAACTTCGGCACAGGCCACCAACTTCGTGTATTCAGTGCCCAGTTTGTTTTCTTCTTTAAGGTCTTCAATAATTGAAGGGTCGAAAGTTTTCAAACTTACATCGGCCAGTTTAAACAACTGATTGCCGAATTTTTTCTGCAAGTCCCCTTTAAACTTGGATGAGCCAAGGGCTTTGTAAAATTTAATGTTGAGGTCTTTAAGAACGGGCTCGTTCATATCGAAAAACTCCTGCTCCTCTTCATAATACTGATTAGTGGTATCAAGAGAATTGCGCACCGATGCAATTGAAGCAAAGGTTTGAAATTCGCTTTTGAGCAAATTGATTTGTGCCAGCACTTCTTCCTGTTCTTTAGCAGTAGAAGCATTGGTAAACTTCACCAATAGTTCATTAAATTCCTTTTCCACTTTGTCCAAATCTGGACGGTTGTAATTCATTTCAGAAAACTTCATAGTTCAAAAATTTTTGAGTTGCGAACCTAAACATATTTGGTTGCGGAATAATACTTGAAGTAAGAAATGAATAAGATTGGGAGAATAGGTATTTACTCGGTATCATCTTCCAGTAGCCAATGCCCGTGAGGATTCAAGGAACAATGAATGCAGGCTAAAATCAAAATTGTTTTTTGCGAATCATCAACAGTGTAATGAATCATGAAAGGATATTTCTTCAGCGGCAGGCATCGCACTTCATCATAGCGGATTTGAAATTTTGGCGATTTGCTTATGGCTTCTAATCCCGATTTTACTTCTGCATAAAACTTCTTACCCAAACCGCGTTGCTGCTTATTGTACCATTTGCGCGCTTCGCGAATATCCTCTTTGAAACGACCAGAAAAGAAAAACTGATACGACATACCGAAAAGATTTAGCTGTCGAGTTCGTTCATTACATCATCCCAACTGAGAAGTGTTTCGGGATGTTTTTTAGCGTGCGCTATTCTTTTCCTTACAATGGTTTTATGCCATTCAGGAATTTCTACTTCGTTGGTTTTTATCTGTTGCTTCAAACTGAAATCTAAAAGTGATTTTACCGCCTTTAAAAGGTCAACGTCCTTAACCTGTTGCAGTTGTTCAATTATTCTTTCTTTTTCCAACGTAAGATTCATAACTCAATTTTTATCGAAGATAAATCATTTTGCCTTTACTCCATCACCACCTTGCCTCGCTCCAAAATTTTATTGCGCTCAATTAACTGCCAAAAATAAATACCGCTTGGTAAATTAGTGCGGTGTATGGTGGTAGTGGTTGAGTTAATCTCCTCGCGCTTTACCTGTCTGCCGAGTGCATCATACAATTGAAAATGAGCTACGGCAACTGGTGGTGTGGTGAGTTGGATGGTGAAGGTGGTGGTGCAGGGGTTGGGGAAAATACTTAAGACTTTTTGACCAATAACCTTTTCTAACGAACTGAATTGAGAACACTGCAAAGAAAAAATATCTGCGTCTCTTCGAAATATTGACGCAGTGTCATCCTGAGCAGAACATAAATAATGACCAGGACAATATTCGGGATATACCTTCCATGTTCCTAATGGACCCCAATAGCTTCCAATTCCTTCAATCCATCTATCCGTATCAAACCCCCAAAAAACAGAATCCGTTAAATGAATGGTTCTTCTATTAACTCCATAATAGAAAGGTGTATCAACTCGAAATACAGTTAGTTTAATCCCTCTTGAAAATATCGTATCTCCAACAGAAAATGAAAAGTCGTAGAGAAGACGTTCTTGTGAAGATGGGTCGAGATTAAAAGTAGAAAAATTAAAAAAATAAACCCTCTTGTTGCTGTCTTCTCTAATACAGCCCATATCCCAAGTAGCACTACCAATTATGTGATACAAAAGACCATTTATGGTTGTGTCCCGTTTTATAGCATACGCCCAATCCACTGTCGATCCTATGCCGTGCATCCCACAGCTGGTATATCCCTGCCAAATAATATTCGAATCAGGAAACGGATGATAAGTATACACCTGCGATTTTGCTTCAACAGAAAGCAAAACCAAAACAGGAAGTAAAAACCTATAACACCAGTTCATAAAAATTTCTTTCCATAAAAGTAAGCAAAACAAATTACCTCACATCAAAACTCTCCTTCACCATCTTTTCATCGCGAGATGAATTTCCTACAAGCACTTCATACTTTCCCTTTTCTACTATCCATGTTTGGGTTTCAGGATTATAGTAAGCCAGGTCGCTAACCGGAACGGTAAAATCAAGTATGCGCAACTCCCCGGGTTCAAGAAAAACTTTGCTAAAAGCCCTCAGCAGTTTTACGGGGCGGTCAATTTTAGATTCGGGGAAACCAATATAGAGTTGCACCACTTCGGCACCCGCGCGGTTGCCTATGTTTTTTACTTTAACTGAATAGTGTAGTGTGTCTTGCTGACCCTTCGACAAGCTCAGGGTGACATTGTCATGCTGAGCTTGTCGAAGCATCAAATCTGAAATCTGAAACTGCGTATAGCTTAAACCATAACCAAAAGCATAGCGCGGCTGGTTGTCCTCCGCTGGCGGAGGTGTCCCGCTGCTTTGAGCGGGACGGAGGTGGATGTCTCTATCATACTTATCAAACAACGTATAACCATGATAATAACCATACTCTGCACTATCGGCAAACGAATCAAACGGTGGCAAATCGGTTTCGAGTTTAGGAACAGTGAATGGCAATTTGCCGCTTGGGTTTACATCACCAAACAAAATGCGTGCAAGCGCATTGCCGCCTTCCATGCCGTTGTAAAATGTTTCAATAATGGCTGGCACTTCGTTGTGCCATTCTTCCACCGTTACCGCGCTGCCCGCTACAAGACCCACTACAATATTTTTGTTTACAGAAGATGCTGCATGTATTACATCAATATCGGGCTGATGCAGATGCAAATATTTTCTATCGCCACCCAAACCCAATATGCCCGCCTTTACCACAAAACCTTTTTTATCGGGATTGTTGCGGTCGCGTATTTTAAACTCGCCTATGTATTCGCCTTCGTCTAAGTAAGTAGTTCCTGCCGCTATAATTACCGCATCGGCATTTTTACAAATTGCTTTTATAGAATCCAAATTCCCGTTAGGCACTGTTAGCACTTCCACCGCTGTGCCGCTGAAATAATTTTTTAGACCATCAATTGCCGTAACAATGTAAGCAGGTATCACGTTGCTGCTGCCGTGGTCGCCTGTTTGTTTTACATTAGCCAGCGAGCCTATTACCGCAATGCGTTTTACTTTTGCTTTATCGAGCGGCAGAAAATTGTTTTCATTTTTCAACAGCACCGCACTCTTCTCCGCTACTTCGCGTGCCAAAGCTGTATGCTCTTTGCATCCCAACAATTCCTTAGAATAAGTTCTTTCATCTTTTCGCGAAGCCCAAAGAAGTTTGGTGCTAATGATGGGAAAAATCAAATCGTCAATTTGCTGCTGCTTAATTTTTCCATCGCGCAATAATTTTTTGATGGTGCCAGGCTTGTAAACCTTGTTAGTGGGCATCTCAACATTCATACCCGCTTCAATTCCTTTTTGCGCGTCAAACAAACCGTAGCTCCAGTCGCTGGTTACATAACCTTTAAAGCCCCAGTCGTTGCGCAAAATATCGGTGAGCAGCATTTTGTTGTGCCCGCAAAATTCGCCATTCAGTTTGTTGTAAGCACTCATGATAGAAACCACACCGCGCTCTACCACCTTTTTAAAATGCGGAAGATAAACCTCGTGCAGGGTGCGCATGTTCATGTTCATGCTTCCGCCAAAACGATTGTTCTCCATGCTGTTTGCCGCAAAGTGTTTGGCACATGCCTGCACATTATTTTTCTGAATACCATCTACCAAAGCCGAAGCCATTTCACCCACATGATGCGGGTCTTCGCCATACGTTTCCTGCGCTCTGCCCCATGCGGGGTGGCGCAACAAATTCATACACACCGCACCTGAATAATTTCCACCCATCGCACGAATTTCTTCGGCCATTGCTTCGCCTACTCTGCGTTCCAAATCAATATCCCAACTGGCACCACGCGCCATAGTGGTAGGAAAAGCTGTAGCTCCTTTATTACTAAACACACCGCGCGGGCCGTCAAAAAAACTGGTAGAAATAATGCCGAACTTCTTATTGCCTCCGGCCAAAATCGGTTTCAAATGTTTGGTGAACACATGCGATAAGCCAAAACGTAAAATGCCATGCCCGTGCATTTCATACACCTTCTGCTTCAAACTCATTTGCGAAATAATTTCGCGCGCCTTGGTATCGGCTTGTTGTTCAGTCATGGAGGAACTTGTTTGAAATTTATTTTGCGCATGCGAATGCTGTGCACATAAAACAAGCGAAAGCAGAAAAATAAAATGAGTGTGCAAAGATTTCATTCTGTCTTATAAAACTACATAAAGAGGTTTGTCATCCTGAACGAAGGCTTTGTGTAGTGAAGGAACTTGTATTCATTGAAAGGATAAATACAAGATGCTTCCTACGTCAGCATGACATCTCTCCCTTTTAAGTCTTCCTTTTATTTCCCCTTAAATACCGGCTTTCTTTTTTCGGTGAAAGCCGTTACACCTTCCACATAATCTTCACTGCGCCCTGCAAGTTCCTGTCCGTAGTATTCTTCGAGCAGCATTTCGTTGAGGTTAGCGGTGTATGCTTTGTTCAGCATCTTCTTTATTAAGCCGTATGTTTTTCCGGGACCTGTTGCATAACGTGTAGCCAATTCGTTGGTAGCAGCATCTAATTCTTCGGCAGGCACTACTTTATAAATGAATCCTAAATCGAAAGCTTCTCTAGCTGTAATTTTTGAAGCAAGCGTAATCAACTCAAACGCTTTGTTGTAACCCACCAAGCGCGGAAGAAAAAACGAAGAGCCGCTATCAGGCACCAGACCTACGTTGGCAAACACTTCAATCATGCTTGCAGTTTCAGAAGCCACAATAATATCACACGCCAACGCAAGCGATGCTCCTGCTCCTGCTGCCACTCCGTTCAGTTTACAAATAACGGGCTTTGGCATTTCGCGAATGGCAAGAATCATCGGGTTGTATCTGCGCAAAACAGATTCGCCCAAACTGCGCTCACCCAGTTTCCCTTTTATGTCTTTCAAATCCTGTCCGCTGCAAAATGCTTTTCCAGTTCCGCTGATGATAACCGTGCGAACGGTTTCGTCTTTCGTTGCCTTCTTGAGCGCATCAATAATTTCTGCACTCATCTCTTCGTTGAAAGAATTGAACACATCGGGACGGTTCAAAGTGATAGAGCAAATACTGTTTTCGTTCGAGTAAAGTAAGGTGTTATACATAATTGAAATTTTAGGAAACCAATTTAGGAACAAACGTAAAGGCAATAAACTGCGCGGCAAAACCAATAAAGTATCCCCAGAAAATTTGTTTTTGCGAATGCGCATTCAAGATCATACGTGCAGTTCCTATAACTCCGGCTAATAAAATGGCTACTACTAAAACAAATCGCAAATCATAAATAGAGAAACGAATCATAAGTACGGTCAAGCCCAAAAGATTTCCCGCAGCTAATGCATGCAAACTTATTTTGCTGAAAATATTGATAACGAGCGAAAGAAAAATAGAGAAGCAAGAACCTGTCATCATGTAAAAAATCATCTCGTTCGATGGAATTTTCATGTGCACATTACGCTTAAACATCCAGGCTGTCCATAAATAAAAAGTAGCGGTGGCTATAAAAGGAATAATGCGTTCGTTAGCCGTATTCAGCGTAAGCGATTGTATCATCTCCAGCCGTTTCATCATCAGCAACCATACTGCGGGAAAAACAAAGGTGAGCGCAAAAACTATAATCAACCAAACAATATGTAGCTTCTCACCAAAGTAACCGTAGCGGTTAGGATTAGTGGCAAGTATCAGCAGCGTTCCGAAAGTAGGAAACAGCAACGGATGAAACAATACAGAAACAATTCGTGCAGGTATTTTCATTAGAGTTCTTTTCGTAAGCGCGCTACCGGTATGTTCAGTTGTTCGCGGTATTTGGCTACTGTTCTTCGCGCTATGTTGTAGCCGCGCTTGTTTAATTCTTCAGTTAAGTGTTGATCGCTGATAGGTTTCTTTTTGCTTTCTACAGCAATTAAATCGCTCAAAATCTTTTTCACTTCACGACTCGAAATTTCTTCCCCCGTATCCATTGTCATGGCTTCGTTGAAAAAGAATTTGAGTGGTATAGTTCCAAACTCGGTTTGCACATACTTACTATTTGCCACGCGCGATACGGTTGAAATATCCAAACCCGTTCTGTCTGCAATATCTTTTAAAATCATCGGCTTCATTTGCGTTTCATCACCGGTAGCCAAATACTCGTGCTGAATATCGAGAATCGTATTCATGCAAAGCAACATCGTATGGTAGCGCGATTGAATAGCTTCAATAAACCATTTTGCCGAATCAATTTTCTGTTTGATAAAGGTCATGGCTTCGCGCTGCTGCTTCGATTTCTGTTTCGCCTTCTGATAAGTAGAAATCATGTCTTTGAAGTGTCCGCTCACGCGCAACTCAGGGGTGTTGGCTCCGTTGAGCGAAATAACCAGTTCGCCATTGGTGTTCGTCAAAATAAAATCAGGAATGATAGTCAGTTGCGCATCGCCTCGGTTGCCGCTGTAAGCGCTGCCGGGTTTAGGATTGAGCCGCGTAATTTCATCAAGCACTTTTTTGAGCTTGGCAGAATCCATATCAAAAACGTGTTGCAGTTTATCGTAGTGCTTTTTTACAAAAGCATCAAAA
>JAPLES010000078.1 GCA_026391075.1 Bacteroidota bacterium
CCTTTGGCTAGATGAGTTTTCAGTAGTTTACAATCCTACCATTGCCACAGGCACTATCAGTCCAACTACATATTATGTATCTGCTTTAACAGGTACAATTGTAACCGTTCCGTTTACGTTAACAGGGACTTATAATGGAGGCAATACAATTACTGCGGAACTCTCAGATGCAAGCGGTTCTTTTGCAGCGCCTACTACAATAGGTGCTGTAGTTGCCACAGCATCGGGAAATCTAACAGCTACCATTCCTGCAAATACTGCGAGTGGAACAGGATATCGCATTCGTGTAGTTTCAAGCAACCCTGCATTAACTGCTGCTACTAACGGTTCAGATATTACCGTAGTTTTAGTAGGCAATTCAGTTGCTCCTTCTGCCACTCAAAATATTGGGGCTAATACAAACGGAACAACATTAACGGTTACGGAAAACGGTACGGCTACTTCGCGCGAATGGAAATTTTCTACTGTGAGCGGAAGCGGCTATGGAAGTTTTGGTCCTGCACAAACAGCCAATACCTACATTCCGAATTTTGCAAGTTTCGGAACATACTATGTAGTTTGTGTTTCATCTTTTCCCGGTGGTTTAACGGTTACTAGCAATGAAGTGCAAGTGAATGTAGTGGAGAACAGTATTGCTCCTACGGCTTCGCAAAGTATTTTGGTTGGTGTTAACGGAACCTTACTTACGGTTTCAGAAAATCCTGCCGGTACTTCACGAGAGTGGTATTCTGCTGCTATTTCGGGTGGACCCTATTCTATGATTACCCCTATGCAAATGGGAACAACTTATACTCCAAATTTTGCCAGTGCAGGAACTTACTATGTGGTTTGCGAAAGCATTATCAATGGTGTTACCGCAATTAGTAACGAAGTATTAATAAACGTAGGTAACGCAACAATAACTACAGGAACCATAGCGGGTTCTCCGTTTTTATTTAGTGCCACACACAGCGATGCAGGAGTAACAGTGCCATTTATTACAAGTGGAACTTTCAACAACGGAAATGTTTTTACGGCACAATTATCTGATGGTTCAGGTTCGTTTGCCGCCCCAACAAATATTGGAAGTGTAAGCGCTACTTCTTCTGGAAATATTTCTGCCACTATTCTGCATACTATTGCTGCAGGAACCGGTTACCGTATTCGTGTGGTTTCAAATAACCCAGTTGTTTTAGGAAGCGATAATGGAACTGATTTAATTGTTGACCAGTTCAATAATTCAATTGCGCCATCCACTACACAAAGTATTATGCACGGAGTAAACGGTTCATCAATTTCGGTTACTGCATCTCAGCCCGCTACGCATGAGTGGAAATATTCTATGACTAGCGGCAGTGGTTATATAAGTTTTGCTCCTGCCGAAACAGGGACTTCTTACACACCTAATTTTGCATTGCCTGGTACGTATTATGTAGTATGCGTTTCTACTAACTTAAATCCCGGTGATGCTGTTACTAGCAATCAAGTAGAAATTGATGTGCAGAACGGAACGACTATTACTACATCGGCTGTAAGTGGCTCACCGTTTTTAGTTTCGCCTAATATGCCTGCTGCAGTAAGTGCTGATTTTACTTCCGATGTAGTGTTTAACGTAGGAAATATTTTTACTGCTCAGCTTTCTGATTACAATGGCAGTTTTACAAGTGCTATTACTTTAGGAACATTGAGTGGCGCCACCATTGGAACTATCAGCGCTTCTATACCTGGTAATACAACGGGCTCAACTAATTACCGTATTCGCGTTACTTCTACCGACCCTGCTATAATTGGAAGCGATAACGGAACAAATTTAGAAGTAGTTCCCTTTACAAACACAGTGACTCCAGCCGATACACAACATTTAATTCAGAATCAAAACGGTAATGCTATTACAGTAACTGAAACACAAACAGCTTCACATGTTTGGAAATATACACAGGCATCGGGAATTGGTTATACTAATTTCAGCCCGAGCGAAACAGGAGTAAGTATTGTTCCACATTTTAATCTGGTAAGTCCTTATTACATTATTTGCGAATCAACCAATGGGGCAAACGATAAAGTAATTTCTCAGGAAGTAGTGGTGATTGTAACTTCATCGGTAGGCATTGGTGAAGAAGCAAGCGAGATGATTAAAGCCTTTTGGAACGGAAACGATTTTATGGTTGACCTGAGTACAACTAAACTGATTTCACCAAGTATTGAAATAATAAATGTGCAAGGTGCTGTTGTGTTGAAGGAACAACTAAACGGTTCTTCTATGAACCTTCTTTCAACTCATTTATCTTCGGGCGTTTATCTTTTCAGCATTCGAGAAAAAGGAAAATTGTATAAAGGCAAAACAACGAAGAACTAAAAAAGAAACCCTCTCGAATTATCGGGAGGGTTTTTTGTTTATAGAAATTTTGTAGTTGGTCAAATTTTGAGTGAGAATTATAGATTGAAACATCGTACACGCACAAATCTCGGTGTTACGAATTCAATCTATTTTACGCGATTTTCCTTTTGTTGCTAGGCAATGTGCACTTCACTCTGCCTCTTTATCATTCTTCTTATCATCCAATTTATTCAACGACCACTTTTTGAATTGCTCGGCAGTAAGAATGGTCATCAACTTTTCGTCTTTGTTTTTTCGAAGCGATTTATTTTTTTCTGAATACACTTTTTTGTCGAGCATGTTTTTCTGCTTCTTCAACGCATCGCGCTTGGTATAATAATCGGTAAACACAGTGGTAAGTTTGGCGCTTTGCTCACCTTGTAATACACACACAGTATTTAAATCGGCTACCATTTCTTTGGCTCTAACCGCAGGTTGTTCTTTTTGCTTAGGATTTACTTTTTGTTTGGTTTCCTTTTTGGGCTCCGCTTTTTTAGTAGCAGTTTGTGCTTGTGCAGTTGCAAATAAACTAAGCAAGATAAGTAAGCACAGATTTGATTTGTTCATGACGATATATTGTTTCAGTAACGAAAATAATTTCTGTATAGAAACTGGAAGAGAAATTTTGTGAAGACGTTTAAGCCGAAGCACTCTTCCACTTTTCGGAATTTTGATACCACTCTAACAAAGTTGCTTTGTCTTCTGGTTTTATGTAGTCGTGTTTCAAAGCTATTTCAAGCAGTGTTGGATAATCAGAGAGTGTAAAAAACTTGCACTGTGCTTCTTCAAAGGCGCTAACACTTTTTTGGAAACCATAAGTAAAGATGGCACCAAGTCCTAGCACCTCTGCTCCTGCTGCACGCAAAGATGCAACAGCTTTAAGTGAACTTCCACCGGTAGAAATTAAATCTTCAATCACTACAACCTTTTGTCCGGCTTCTAATTTACCTTCAATCATATTTTCTAAGCCATGCCCTTTTGCTTTGTCGCGCACATATACAAAAGGCTTATTCAAAACATCGGCAACCAACACACCATGTGGAATTCCGGCTGTGGCAACTCCAGCTATAACATCGCAGTTTTTAAAGTCCTCGGCTATTACATCGGCAAATGAAGATTTTAGAAACATGCGCACCTTAGGAAACGAAAGTGTTTTGCGATTATCGCAGTAGATAGGACTCTTCAAGCCACTTGCCCATGTAAAAGGTTCTTTAGCATTCAGCACCACAGCTTTTATTTCCAGCAGGTATTCTGCAACTTCGCGGGCAATCACATTATTGTATATCATAAAGAAAATGGGGGATTATAAAATTTACTACAACGATTCGCACCTAGTGCTCACGAGCGACAGTGCGCAAATGAACAAAAATTTTGCAAAGGTTTTTACCACCGAAAAAGAAACTAAGGAGTTCTTGGCTAATCCTCTTGCACTGTTTGATGACTCTATGAACGGAAACATACTTGCCGTATGTGATAAGCCGGAAGAAATACTTAAGCGCTTGATGAAAAATTTGCAACTAGTTCTAGCAGGCGGTGGAATTTTGTGGAACGAAAACAACGAATTGCTGATGATTTACCGAAGAGGGAAATGGGATTTGGCAAAAGGCAAAATTGAATTGAATGAAAGTATTAAAGATGGTGCAGTACGCGAGGTGGAAGAGGAAACGGGAGTGCAAATTGAAAGTGTAAATCCTGAACCGGTGCATACGTATCACGCTTATAAACTAAAAGGTAAAAACAGTTTGAAAGATACAAGTTGGTATGAAATGAAAGCCCTGCCGGGTCAAAATAAATTAGTGCCGCAAACAAAAGAAGACATTGCGGAAGTGCGATGGGTTAAGCGCACTGAGCTTAAAAATTATGAGCAGGGGTGCTATCCGCTTATTTGGGATTTGATAAAAGGGTTTCAATTGTAAAAGTCAGTTGATATTTTGCATCCGAAAATTAAATCGTTCATGCTCAAAAAGATTTTCTTTTTTCTTCTTCTCGCTGCTGTGGCTGCCATTGTTGGCGGTTATTATGTTTTTGTAGAGCCAAACATCAATAACACGAAAAGTATTTCAATTAAAATTCCCACTGGTTCCAACTACGAAGATGTAATACAGATTTTGAAAGAGCGTGATGTTTTAAAAAGTGAATTAAGTTTTGATGTAGTGAGTCAATTCAAACACTATCCCGAAAATGTAAAGAGTGGTTATTATGTTTTTACAGCGGGCATGAACAACCGTCAAATCATAAACATGTTGCGCGCAGGTTGGCAAACTCCTGTTACGTTGGTCATTTATAATATTCGAACGAAGGAGGAATTTGCTTCGCTTATTGGCAGAACATTGGAATTAGATTCTGTGCAAATTATTTCTAAACTCAACGACACTTCGTTTTGCAACACATTCCATTTAGACACGGCAACTATTCTCACCCGTTTCATTGTAGATAATTACGAATGCTATTGGAGCATTTCTCAGCATAAACTTTTTGACAAACTAAATAACGCTTACGAAAAATTCTGGAACCAAGAGCGCATCACAAAAGCAGAAGCACTACATCTTTCGGTAACCGAAGTAACCACGCTTGCTTCTATTGTAGAAAAGGAAGTTATACGCGATAAAGAATTGCCCACTGTTGCCGGTGTTTATCTTAACCGTTTAAGAATAGGAATGCCATTGCAAGCTGACCCAACACTTGTTTTTGCTTTGCACGATTTTAATGCGCGAAGAGTAACAGGTTATCACAAAAATTTTGATTCACCATATAACACCTATAAATATCCCGGCTTGCCTCCGGGTCCGGTTTGTATGCCGCATAAAAAAGCTATTGATGCGGTGTTGAATTACGAACAACACGCGTATTTATATTTCTGTGCTAGCCCCGAGTTGAACGGTTATTCGTTGTTTTCGAAAACATATGCAGCGCAAATGAAAGTAGCGGCACAATACCGCAGAAAGTTAGATAAACTCAACGTGCATTAAATAAAAATCCGCGCAGAACGCGCGGATTTTTGACACACTAACTAAGAAAGCCTTATGAGGCTAAGGAGAGAAGTTTATTGACCTGATATTTTAAAAGAAACGCTGCCTGCTCGGTTTTTCGAACTCTATCGCGCAAGGCATTGTTCTGTATAAGTTCCTGAAGCGTAATCAATTTTTTATCCTCTCTTTCTATAAACGTTTTTCGCCAGTCCAATATTTCATTACTTAAGGCACGCATCAAGCCAATGTGTAATAAAATCTGGTTACGAAGTTCGTTTAGATGTTGCTGATATTGCAAATCGTTAACAGTGTTTTGCAATTGTTTAGTCACTATATCTGCATGCAATAACTCTTCTTCTGAAGCGTACAAACCTGCCAACCATTCGTTGTGAAGTTTTTCAAATACTGTTTTATCCGTTTTAATCGTATTCATAATATTATCTGACTTAAACAGATAACGAAGGGTTTAGTTCAATAGTATCTTTATTATGTTTTTTTTAGAATTATGACAATTCTATGACAATTGAAGCTTGAAGAGGGAAGCATTTTGAAAACCCGGGTCTAATTTGGCAATAATTAAAAGGTTAGCATCGGAACTGGCGTAACCGCTTGCCACGGCATAGAGGTAATTATCGACATCGGTAGTTGCAGCAATAAATTCGAACTGACCGCCAGCATGCCCAAGGGTATCTGTTCGTGAAATATTCACGAGGGTTTGGCAGAAGGAAGTAAAGGAAAATAGAAAAAAGGCAAGGAGGATGTAGTAGTGTTTCATATGGCTTGCTCTTTTACATCGTAATAATTATTAGTGTTATGTAAAAGAAAGTAAAAGCTAACACATAAAAGAAAAAGGCAGATTATTTTTTTGGAACAAGCCATCTTCCTTTAAGATTTACCAAGCATACTCACCGAGAAAGCATGCTTGTTTAAAGAAAAAGAAAGTTTATTAACTGAGTAACCCTACTTTCTTTTTGAATAAGAAAGCACATTCAGCCAGTAAGCATGCTTATTCGTTTATTTAGTAAGCTTTCTCTTTAAAAAAGGACGCTTACCCGAAGAAAAAGAAAGAGGATTGAATTAACACGCAGTGTTTTTTAGCGAAACAGAAAGCTTGTTAAGCGAGAAAGCATCCTTTACCAAAGAAAAAGAAAGCTTATTCAATCAATCTACTCGCTAAAACATAGGTAAAGTAACAACATATAAAAATAATTACTTGTGTGACAATAAAATAAATTTGTTTCGAACAAATATATTTTTGTAATATGAAACCAATTTTCATTGGTAAAGTATATGGTTGCGTTAGCGGCAAAAAAGCGGCATAAAAAAATTAACCGAGCGCAGTTTAATCCTAACCACAATCAACCTGCAGGCGATTGAAGTCCTCATTTTTTAAATAAAAACAAAAAATTATGAAAAAGAAAAAGCAAACCGCAAGAGAATTATTCATTCTCTTTTTAGTAAAAGCAGGCATGAGCAACATTCCTGTATCGTCAAAACTTGTAAAAGCCCGTAAAGTGGTAACCATGATGACCGGCAATGCAAATTACACCACCCCCATTCCGTCATTATCTACTATAACCACAGTAACCGATGCGCTTGAAACAGCTGAAGTGGCTATGGACGGCAGCAAAATTAAAACGCAGCAACGCGATTTGGCTTTGAATCTGTTTCAAATTGATATGAATCAATTACAGGCATACGTAGAAACCACGGCTAAAGGTGATGTAGAAAAAATTCTGAGTTCAGGTTTTGAAGTACGTAATCCTGCCACTAAAGCCGTTAAGCTAAGTGCGCCAGTTGAAATTACTGTTATCGCTTTGTCTTCTGCTTTAAACATAAAATGGAAAACCAATAAGAAAGCAATATTGAATGTAATTCAGGTTTCTACCACCAGCGATGGCAAAGGATGGGACTTAGGTGGTGAAACTACTAAATCAACGATTACTATCAATGAACTTACACCGGGCACCACTTATTATTTACGTGTAGCGCATATTAATGCAGCGGGTATAGGCGAGTGGAGTGAAGTAGTTGTTTGTATTCCTAATTTCTAAAAATTTAGAAATATAATTCCTGAAAGGCGTTCCATGTTGGAATGCCCTTTTTTGTTTTGTTGCTGTTTGTATTTGGATTTTTGGTTAGCGATAGAAGTGAAAAGCCCGCATCCCGCAGTTTCTGCGGGAGTGGACTTGAAACGTATAGCGCGACTGAGGCTTTGCGAGGGAACCCCATCCTTTTATTTGGATGCAATCTTCCTCCTCATTTCCTCGTCTTACAAATAAAGATTGGTTAAATACTTACGTCCATCCACATCAATGTGAATATTTTTACGTTTATACACTTATGAGATTTCTATTTTGCCACGTCTAATAACAGAGTGGTGCAAAAGATGGCACTGTTTTCATTACATCATGCAAACTGAAAACCGCTAAACATGGCTTACAAAAATTATAAATTCAAAACTCTTCGTGTTTTTGCCAGCGATGAATGGTTGGCTAACCGCACCCGCGAATACCGCACGGTCTTTGACCGGTCTGAAACTACTTACATAAGTGCCGAAATTGCTTTCTACAATAAAATGTTTGATGAGCAGGATTGGGAAACTACGGTTAACCTAAAGGCGTTCAGCCATGTTGACGGCAAGAAAAAAGAACTCTCCAGTCAGGACGAAAAAAGAAAGATTCGTTTAGATGAAAACGTGGTTTACATCAACAAAGGTTGGGGTATGGCTACACCCGCTGCGTTTTGGAACAAAGGCGAATACAGTTGGGAGGCTTACATTGATGGCGAACTAATAGGCACCAAACGTTTTTATGTAGAAGATGTAGGAAAGGTGAGCACCGAGGCAAATCCGTTTTTCGATATTGAATCACTGCGTTTTTATACAGGCGATTACAATGCCGTGAACGATGAAAACAAAAGCTATCTCAAAGTCATCAGCCGAAACGATACGCAGTATTTATACATTGAATTAAAGTTCAAAAACAGAATTCCTGTTGAGTGGAACTGCGAAATTTATTTCAACTGGTATAATGCATCGGGCTTGCTCAAAGCGCGCATTGAACGTTTCCGCAAAATGGAAGCAGGAAAAGAAAATGAAATCGTCACCTTCAACGAGGGATGGGGAAATGATATTCCCGGAACGTGGAAAGACAATCACTATCGCCTCGAAATAATTTTTATGGATACGGTAATTGCCGTGGTTCATCTCGATACCGGTGAAGACGATGAAGAAGGCGAAGTAGAAATTTCGAGAGTAGCTGGCAATGTGGCTACTACAGTTTCTGAACCTATTGCATCGGCCGATGAATCGCTCGACACTAACGTGAAAAAACTAGATGAGTTAATTGGTTTAGAAGAATTGAAAAAGGAAGTAAAGAATCACATTGATTATCTCAACTTCTTAAAGCTTCGCCAGGAACGTGGTTTTCAGGATTCGGAAAGAATCAATCTGCATTCGGTGTTTACGGGTAACCCGGGAACGGGAAAAACCACAGTGGTAAAACTGCTCGGTCAGATTTATAAATCAATGGGCTTGCTCAGTAAAGGACATGTTAAAGAAGTTGACCGCTCGCAATTGATTGGTGAGTACATAGGGCAAACCGCACCGAAAGTGAAGAAGGCTATTGAAGAAGCCAAAGGCGGAATTCTTTTTATTGATGAAGCTTATTCACTAGCGCGCGAAGCCGATGATTCAAAAGATTTTGGTAAGGAAGCTATTGAGGTATTGATTAAAGAAATGAGCGATGGTTCAAAGGACCTTGCCATTATGGTAGCGGGCTATCCGCACGAAATGGAAGTGTTTCTGAAATCGAACCCCGGTATGCGTTCGCGCTTTGCTAACTACTTCCACTTCGAAGATTATTTGCCCGATGAACTGCATTCTATTGCCGTACGCTATACGTTGCAAAAGAATGTGCGCCTAACCGAAGACGCAAACAATTTTTTGAACGAGCAATTGATGGAAGGATTTCGCAACCGCGACAAGAGTTTCGGCAATGCGCGTTACGCCCTTTCGATTATTGATGAGGCAAAAATGAATCTCGGTTTGCGTTTAATGAAACGTGCCGATCTTCGCGAATTAGATGGCGATGCACTTTCTACTATAGAAAAAGAAGATGTAGAACTCGTATTCAAACAACGCGGCAAACGCAAATTCAATATCAATATCAATGAGCGTTTATTGGCGAGTGCGATGGATGAATTGAATGCATTAGTAGGAATTTCAAATATCAAAAACGAAGTGAACGAGTTGGTGAAACTCGTACGCTTCTATCACGACATTGGTAAAGATGTATTGAATAAATTTTCATTACACACTGTTTTCCTCGGCAATCCGGGAACGGGAAAAACCACCGTAGCGCGAATCATGGGTAAAATATTCAAAGCACTAGGCTTGCTCGAACGCGGTCACATGATAGAGTTAGATAAACAGGGTTTGGTAGCAGGATTTGTTGGGCAAACAGCTATTAAAACCGATGAGCGCATCAAAGAAGCAAAAGGCGGAGTGTTATTTATTGACGAAGCGTATGCACTTGGCGAATCGAATGATTTTGGAAGAGAAGCCATTGAAACTTTGTTGAAACGAATGGAAGATAACCGAGGTGAGTTTGCAGTGATTGTGGCAGGTTATACCGACCCTATGAATCGTTTCTTGGAATCAAATCCAGGGATTCGCTCTCGCTTCGACCGCACATTCATGTTTAGTGATTATAACGAGAATGAACTTTTCCGCATTGCCATTGCGCTTTTGAAAACAGAAGGACTTCGTTTAGATGATGAGGGTTATGAATACTTGCAGAAATACATCACTTCTATTTACGAATACCGGGAGAAGAATTTTGGCAACGCCCGCGAAATACGCAAGTTGATTGTAGATGCTATTCAAAATCAGAATCTTCGTTTAGCGTCCATGCCTAAAGACCAGCGCACCAAAGAAATGCTCGACACTATGACCATGGAAGACCTCAAGGAATTTAAAATTGCCGAAGGCAAACGAGGAGGACTTGGGTTTAAATACTAGGAAGTAATTCATAATGCAAAATTCAATATTTAGAACTAAAAAAATGGTCGGTAAAACACCGACCATTTTTTAGTTTTAACCTATTTGTTTATAAAACTAAAACCTCCGGAACCTTCCCGAGGTTTTTTGTTTTGGCTAAGTTCAGAAAGTGAGAAAACTTGTTCTACTTCAAACTTTCTTCAATAGAAATTTCGAATAATCTTTCCAATGAAATGCCCATAGCACGAGCTTGTTGGGGAACAATACTTTCTTCACTCAAGCCCGGAATGGAGTTTACCTCAAGCATGTAATACTCGTTCCCTTTAATAATATAATCAATTCGGCACATGCCTTTGAAATTGAGTTTCGAATAAATGAATTCAGATGTTGTCTGAATTTTTTTTGTGAGTGCAACATTGATTTCGGCAGGTGTTACTTCCTGCGAATTGCCTTCGTATTTTGCTTTATAATCGAAGAACTCACCTTTGCTTCTTATTTCGGTGAGCGGTAGTGATGTTACTTTTCCGTCAATGGTAATTACGCCACAGGTTACTTCGGTTCCTTCAATAAATTCTTCTACTAAAATTTCGTCATCGTATTTGAAAGCTTCTTCAATAGCCGCAACCAAATCTTCTTGCTTAGAAACTTTTGACGCACCGTAACTGGAGCCGTTTTTATTCGGTTTCACAAATACAGGTAAGGTGATTGCTGAATTAGGAATGCCGAATTCTGATTTACGTAGTAGTTCGGCATTAGCTGTTTTTATACCCAGCGGAGCGAGATATTCTTTGCAACGAAGTTTATCGAAGGTAAGTGCCGCTTGTAAAACACCGCAGGCGTTGTAAGGAATTTTAAGCAGTTCAAAATAGCCCTGCAACTTTCCGTCTTCAGCGGGAGTGCCATGAATGGCAATGAACACAGCATCGAAATTTATTTTGTGTCCTTCAATTGTAAATGTGAAATCATTTTTATCGATGAAAAGCTTTACAGGGTTATCGCGCTCTACAACCCAACCGTTTCCTTCAATCACAACTTTGAAAACGTTGTATTTGTCTTTGTTGAGGTGTTTGCAAACTACATCGGCACTCTTTAATGAAATGCCTCGCTCGCTCGCTTCCCCTCCGGTAATAACTGCAATATTTTTTTTCATAGCTTATTTTCTAACGCTAAAGAGTCGCTTTATTTCATCTGCCGAAACGATTTCTTTTCAACAAACCGAAGAAATGTGTTTTCCTTGCAGCGAAATTTAGACAATGGAAAAGGCAATTAGAAATTTAGCGGAGCTTGGAAAACAGTTAACCATATCAGAAGACTTAAGAGTAGAAATCAAAAATGCGGTTGGGAAAAATCCATGGTTTATTGAACCTTTTGTGCAACACGCTGTTGATGCGGTATTGAACGAAATGCTCAATGAACAGAAACTGAAAGAATGGTTGAAGCCTTACGAATTAAGAGAAATACACAAAACCATCGGGTTGATTTTTGCAGGCAATATTCCTTTAGTGGGCTTTCACGATTTTATGTGTTGTTATGTAGCGGGCTGCAAAATGAAAATCAAACTCTCTTCAAAAGATGATGCCTTGTTTTTGTTTGTGCTCAAAGCACTTTCTGAGATTGATGCAGACATATATGAAAGAGTAGAAATTGTAGATACGCTTAAAAACTTTGATGCCGTAATTGCCACAGGAAGCGATAACACCAACCGGTACTTTGAATATTATTTTCGTGACTATCCGAAGATTTTGCGCAAGAACAGAAACTCAGTGGCTATATTAAACGGAGATGAAACGAAAGAAGACTTGGCAAAATTGGCTGATGATATTTTTCTCTACTTCGGTTTTGGTTGCCGTAACGTTTCAAAATTGTATGTTCCTGTTAGCTATAATTTCGAAAAACTCTTTCCTGCTTTTGAAAGCTACAAGTGGCTGCACACGCATAATAAGTACATGAACAATTACGATTATCAGCGAACGCTTTTGCTCATGAATAGCATTCAGCATCTTTCGAATGATTTTGTAATGCTGCGTGAACATGCTTCTATCGCTTCGCCTATAGCTACTCTTCATTACGAATTTTGGCACGATGAAAATGCATTGAACACGAACTTGAAACAGCATGAAGAAAAAATTCAGTGTATTGTTTCCAAAAACAATTTCGGCTCAGCACAGCATCCTTCGTTGTCAGATTATGCTGATGGAGTGGATACCATGAAATTTTTGTTGAGTCTATAAGAATTATGTCACGCTGAGCTTGTCGAAGCGTTCTTCCAAAATCCTTCGACAAGCTCAGGATGACATATTTTTTTAGCAGGGGTTAATTGTTTTTTCACTGCCCAAATAACTTTACAATTGCTTTTTTATCACGTTGACAACAGGCACGATTTATTGCTGCGGCATTTTATTTTTATGCGTTAATTATTACAAACCGTTTCGTTAATGAAATATTATAACCAGTCGAAACGTTATTTTGGCAACCATAACCCTTGGTCCATGAAAACTAAACTATTCAGGTCTATCGCAGTTTCTCTGATTGCGCTGTCGCTTTCATCTTCTGCTTTTAGCCAACCATATATTGCTGACGCCACAGGTTTAAATTGTGTTGACCCTGTTATTTGTCAACTCGACAGCATGTCGTTTTCGCTTTTCACGCGCGATAAATTTTTTGTGCGCGATGAAGATGTACTTGCCAGCATCAACATGCCGCTAGATTTAATTCCAAAATTTTCGGAGGAAGAAATAAAAGAGAAAATGAAGTTGATTCCTTCGATGGTACTGTTGAATTATAACAGCCAGGTGAAAATGTTCATTGATTTATTTGCCTATAAACGAAGAGGATTAATGTCGCGTTGTTTAGCTAACGGGCAAATTTATTTTCCGGTTTTCGAAGAAGTACTTGACAAAAAAGGTGTGCCGCTCGAATTTAAATATCTGCCCATTATTGAATCTGCTTTTAATCCTGTTGCTGTTTCAAGAGCGGGTGCAACGGGGCTTTGGCAATTGATGTATGGCACGGGTGCACAGATGGGGCTTAGCATAAACTCATACATTGATGAAAGGCGTGACCCTCAAAAATCTACAGAAGCGGCTGTAGACTATCTGAAAAAGCTTTACGACATTTATGGCGACTGGCATTTGGTTTTAGCGGCTTACAATTCAGGACCCGGGAATGTAAATAAAGCGATTGCTCGCGCTGGCGGAGTAAAAAATTTCTGGGCAATTATGAATTATCTACCTGCTGAAACACGAAGCTATGTGCCGACTTATATCGCCATGGTGTATGTGATGAATTATTTTCAGGATTTTAAATTGGTTTCATCAGAACCGAAGCGTGAATTGTATGCCGTGGACACAGTAATGGTTAGTTCCAAAGTGAGTTTGAAACATATCTCAAATGTTTTAGGAGTTCCTGTAGATGAATTGCAATTTCTGAATCCTTCTATTAAAACAGGAATTATTCCATACACCATGAAAGGCTTCGCGCTCAATTTGCCTATCAATTATTTTGCTTTGTATGAAGCGCGCAAGTATGAAATCATGAACGACACTTCGCTCTTTGTTCAAAATTTTCAGCCGGTGGCTTCAAGTGCACCAAGAACTATTTGGTATAAGGTGAAAAAGAATGAAACCATTCAGAAGGTGGCTTCGAAATATTCGGTGAGTGTAAATTCTATCAAGAAGTGGAATCACTTAAAGAACACGAATATTTATGCGGGATTGAAACTGAAAATTGTCATTACTCCAAATAACACGCCTGTTTCATCGAGCTATGCGCAGGCCTTCAGCAATAAAATTTTAGAAAAGCCGAAGACTGATTCAACTGTTGTTACTACGGAATTGCAGATAGCTGTTGACTCCCTAGCTGACAGCTCGGCTCTATCAACAAACAATGCGCCTAAATTGATGAATAAGGATTGTAGTTGCATTTATCATGTGGTTCAAGCCGGTGATACACTTTGGAAAATTGCACAAAACTATCATGGACTTACCATTGATAAACTAAAGGCCGATAACAACGTGTTGCTCAAAGACCGTCCCATCAAAGTAGGAGATACGCTGAAAATATTTTTGTAAAAACTTATTGCTGCAACGAAGCCTCTTGAATATTGTGAAGCAAATTGTGCCAGATGTGTTTCGGATTTTTTTCTACTTCCTGTAAAGTTTCTTCCATATCGCGCAGTAGAAAAGATTCGTTTTCGTCATACACATCGCCTTGCAAAAACCGAATTACTTCTAACCGATATTTCGGGCTTTGAATAAACCAAGTAAACAAAACATTAAGACGGTAGTACATCGAAATAAAACGGTACCAGTTTTTGCAACCAGCTCCTATTATTTTTTCATAATCCTGAAATGCTTCGCGCTTAAAATTTCCAGATTTAAAAGCCTTCATAATGCTATCCTTAGCAAATCGAGCGCTATTCAATGCAATACTTACACCACTCGAAAAAATAGGGTCAACATAACGTGCTGCATCACCTACCATCACAAATCTATCGCCAGCCATTTGCTTCATGCTATAGCTGTAATCTGCTTCTAAAGTAAACGGACGAATACGCTCAGCTTTTTTTATTCGTTGCGCCAGATCAGAATTATTCTCCATGAACTCATTGAAGATTTTTTCTAAATCGTTCGCTCTTCCTTTAATGTGCTTTTTAGAAGTTACCAATCCCAAACTCGTGATTTCATCGGTAATCGGAATCTGCCAAATCCAGGTGTGGTGAAAAGGAAGGAAGTGAATGAAAATATAATCGTGCAACTCTTTTTCATTGCGATCAAAATTTTTGAACCAACTGTGAATAGCGAATTGATTAAAATCAGGATCTGCTATTTTTAAATTCAATTGACTTCCTACTTGCGTATCTCTTCCGCTAGCATCAACTATCATTTTTGCGCGGAACTCTTTTTGTTCGTCATCTATATTTACCTGGAGCGCAACAAAATCAGGATTCGAAAAATCGGTGTGCTGCACACCCGCATTTTGAAAAACCGTTGATCCTAAAGTTTCAGAATGATTCAACAGAAGTTCATCAAACTTTGCTCGGTCAACATGAAAAGTAAATTCTTTAAACGCATCGGGATTTGACCTTTCGTTGAACAGTATATCCACCTGTTCTAAAATTTCCATTCCCTTAAAATCGTGCGAAGCATTTACGTTGGAGTTAAAAGTTGTCCATGCTGCGCCATACTTTTTTAGGAAACCTGCTTCTTCTAATTTTTCGAATAAACCAAGTTCGTGTAACACACGATTCACCGCAGGCACTAATGATTCACCAACATGCGGACGGGGAAATTTTTTCTTTTCAAACAGCACTACTTTCAAACCTTCTTTCGAAAGATAAGAAGCTGCAGAAGAACCTGCAGGACCTCCGCCTATTATGGCAACATCGTATAACATGTAATAGTGATTATTTACAAAGGAAAGAGACGTAAACTTTATTCCGAAATTTTTCCTTTAAACGATTGCTGATATTGTTCCCACCGTTTTGTTTTGTAACTATTGGTAGCTACAAAATTGATAACGGTTTCAAAGGTTTTAGGGTCTTGGTAGCCAGGAACAGGAAAAATTTGTTCCATTTTTTCATCGAGATAAACTCCTGTGGGATAACTCATTTGCCCGCTTAAAATTTCAGCAGCTAGTTCATTGTAGCCGCGATAACCTTGCGCCACATATTTATATTCTTTCCCTTTAAAATTAATGACATCGCGCGTTTCGGCATCAAATTTTATAGCATAGAAATTTTGATTTACATACGCTATAATTTCAGGGTGAGTAAACGTAGTGGCGTCCATTCTTTTGCACCAGCCGCACCAATCGGTGTAAACATCTACAAACACTTTGCGTGGCTCTTTCTTTTGCGCTTCCTGCATTTCTGCCCACGTCATCCATTTTAAAGGTCCGCCTCCAACAACTGGTTTCGGTGAGGGCGCAAAAGATAGCGCAACTAAGGCAACAATAAAAAAAGGCACAAACAATTTCTTCATTCTGTATTTTTTAGTGGAACGAAAGTAGCTAAAAACTTTGCGGCTAAAAACGCAAAAGATGTGAATAGAAATTATTTTCACGCGCATGAACTTAGAACAGGAATTAAAGCAGGCGACTATTGAAATTTTCAAAGAAGAATTTGGAGAAGAAATTTTTTCCGATGCGGTTACCTTGAATATTACCAAGAAGGAACACATAGGAGATTACACTGTGGTGGTTTTTCCATTGATTAAGTTTTCGAAAAAATCGCCTGAGCAAACTGCCGAAATTCTTGGAGAGAAATTGAAAACGAAAACAAATTTTGTAGAGGCATATAATGTTATCAAAGGCTTTTTGAATCTTTCTTTCACTTCCGCTTATTGGTTGAATCGCTTAGAAGAAATTTCAGCAAATAAGTCTTACGGAACTTTTCCCGCTAACGGCAAAAAAGTAGTACTCGAATATTGCGGACCTAACACCAACAAGCCATTGCACATCGGTCATGTGCGCAATATGTTTTTGGGATTTTCGATGAGCGAAATTTTGAAAGCAAACGGTTACGATGTCACCAAAGTGAATATCTATAATGACCGCGGCATTGCCATTTGTAAAAGTATGGTGGCGTATATCCATTACGGAAATAATTCTACTCCGCAATCAACAGGTATTAAAGGTGATCATTTTGTTGGCGACTGGTATGTGAAGTGGAATGAAAAGGCAAAGGAGGAACTGGAGAGTATCAATGCCGCTAAGACGGGTGATTTTGATGAAGACCAAAAGCTAACCAACCTGTTTAAAGAAACGCAGGAAATGCTGTTGAAATGGGAAGACGGTGATGCGGATACAATGGGTGTTTGAAGGATTTCAGCTAACGTTCAACTTGCTAAATGTGGATTTTCAGAAAGATTATTTCGAGAGCCAAACTTATATGCTCGGGAAAGATATTGTGGAAGAAGGGTTGCGGAAAAACGTTTTCAAAAAGCGCGCTGATGGCGCGGTGATTATTGACTTGACTGCCGATGGCTTAGATGAAAAGGTTTTATTGAGAAGCGATGGCACTTCGGTTTACATTACTCAGGATTTAGCTACTGCCGAATTGCGAAACAAGGAATTTGGCATGGACAAAATGATTTATGTAGTAGCGAACGAACAGGATTATCATTTCAAAGTTTTGAAACTGGCTTTGCAAAAACTTGGTCACGCATGGGCTGATGGGATTTATCATTTGAGTTATGCATTGGTGGAATCACCAACGGGAAGATTTAAAAGCCGCGAAGGAAAAACGGCCGATGCCGATGATTTGATTTCGGAAGTGTTGCGCATAGCCGAAGAAAAAACAAAAGAGTTAGGCAAGACGGAAGGCTTCAGCGAAGAACAGGCTGCAGAGTTGTATCAAACAATTGGTTTGGGTGCTTTAAAATATTTTGTGTTGCGCGTGAATCCATACAAGAAAATAATTTTCAATCCTGAAGAGAGCATTGATTTTCACGGGCACACAGGTCCTTTTGTTCAATACACGCATGCACGCGTTTCTGCTATCATGCGCAAAGCGCAGGATTTAGATATTTCTGGATTTACAAATCTGCAAACACTTAACGAGGTGGAGCGTGAACTGATTATCCTTCTTAGCGAATACGAAAATGTAGTGCGTTCTGCCGCAGAAAAATATGACCCCAGCGAAGTGGCAAATTACGTTTACACACTAGCAAAAACTTACAACAAGTTCTATCACGACTTTCCTATTCTTAATGCCTCTACGGAAGAAGAGAAAAAATTACGAGTTGCTCTTTCTTTACAAACCGGTTTACTGATTAAAAAAGGCACAAAGTTGCTAGGCATTACCGTACCCGAGAAAATGTAGTTGGAATATTCTTTCGTTGGCTTTTTTGCTTCCAAAAAAAATTTACATTTGCGCCTCTTAAAAAAAGAAGCCGCGTTCGTATAACGGTTAGTACGCCTCCCTTTCACGGAGGTAATAGGGGTTCGATTCCCCTACGCGGTACTTAGCAAACGTAAAATCCTCCAACTAATGGAGGATTTTTTGTTTTTACAATTTTGCAAATAAACCAATAGAAGTATTTAGTTTTTGAAAGCTGTTATGCGAAATAATTTTATTATTGCCACAGCGCATTTCGGTATGGAAATACGTTTTCACTAACCACAATTTCAATTGAATTTTAAGAATTTAATAGCATCTATGAACAGATTATTGGGTTACTTCAAAATGCATATTGCCTCTTTAAGAGTGCTGCTGCTGAATAAAATATATATCAGCAACGCAACCGAAAAAGAGGTAGTAGATAATTTTCACAAGTTGTATTATGCTGCTTATGCGTATAATAAATCGTGGAATACAACCCAGTGGAAAGGAGTTAAACTCTTAAAATGTCCTTTTGATTTGTGGGTTTACCATCAATTAATTTATGATTTAAAACCCGATTTAATTATTGAAACCGGTACTTCTCGCGGTGGCTCTGCCTTGTTTTTGGCAGATATGCTTGAGCAAACCGGGAAAGGTGAAGTGGTAACAGTAGATATTCGAGACTGCACCAATCCAGATGATAACGACCGCGTAAAAACAAATCCAAGAATTAAGTTTTTAATTGGATCATCCACAAGTACCGAGGTATTCAACCAGATTATTGAAATGGCAAAGGGCAAAAAAAACATTCTTGTTATACTGGATGCTACGCATGAGAAAGATCATGTGCTTAAAGAATTGCAGCTATATGCCCCTCTGGTTACTAAGGGGTCTTATGTTATAGTGGAAGACACCAATTTTAATGGACACCCGGTTGTTATTCCGCACGCACCTGGCGAAGGCCCATACGAAGCAGCGCAGGAGTATTTGAAGAGCACTAATAGTTTTGTGGTGGACGAAACAATGGAGCGCCATTTTATGACCTTCAACCCAAAGGGGTATTTGAAAAAAGTTGAGTAATACTTTTATGAATTTGATTTTCGTAGTATAATTTTCTGACTTAAATTTTTATTACCGATAAATTTTTACTCTTCTAATGATTAGTGTAGGCGAAAAACAACTTACCCTGGATGATATCTCAAAAATCATTTACAGCGGAGAAAAAATTGAATTGAGTACTGCTTTGCTTAAAAGGGCAGATGATAATTTTCATTTTCTAAAAGACTTTGCAGCTAACAAAGTTATTTACGGTATCAACACGGGTTTTGGACCCATGGCACAATTTAAGATTGCGTACAGTGAGCGCCTCACACTCCAATACAATTTAATTCGCAGCCATGCTTCGGGTTCAGGAAAACCAATTGATGTTATTTATGCTAAGGCGATGTTAATTGACCGCCTCAACACATTTGCTCAATGCAAAAGCGGAGTTCACCCTGATTTGTTGATTCTGATTAAGGAGATGATAAATCAGGATTTGATTCCGGTGATTTATGAACACGGTGGAGTAGGTGCCAGTGGAGATTTAGTGCAGTTGGCACATATGGGTCTTGCAATAATTGGTGAGGGAGAAATTTGGCATGAAGGGAAAATTTATGATGCTACCGAAATTTTGCATAAACATAAACTCACTCCGTTTGCTATTCGTTTGCGCGAAGGTTTAGGATTGATGAACGGCACATCGTGTATGACGGGAATTGGATTAGTGAATTTGTTAGCCGCAAAAAAACTGTTGAACTGGTCAACTTTAATTTCCATTACCATCAATGAAATTTTTGAAGCATTCGATGACCATATCTCCGCTCCTCTTAATCAGGTAAAACTTCATGCAGGACAAAACATAGTGGCGGACGCTATGCGCAAGATTGTTTCTTCCAGCAAACTGATGCGCAATCGTCAGGAGCATTTGTATACCGATACTCCCGACACACATTTTAAAGACAAGGTGCAGGAATATTACTCGTTGCGTTGTATGCCGCAAATTATTGGACCAATCTATGATACCATCGCATTTGCCGAAAAGATTTTGGTTGATGAATTGAATTCGGTGAGTGACAATCCGGTAATAGATGATGAAATTAAAAACGTTTATCACGGTGGAAATTTTCATGGTGATTATGTAGCTCTTGAAATGGATAAACTCAAAATTGCTATCACCAAACTTTCGATGTTGGCTGACAGACAATTGAATTATTTGCTCAACGATAAACTCAATGGCAAACTTCCGGCATTCATTAATAAAGGAACTGTAGGATTGAATTTCGGTATTCAGGGTATTCAATACACTGCTACTTCTACAGTGGCGGAAAATCAAACGCTTTCAAATCCAGTTTACGTACACAGCATTCCAAGCAATAACGATAATCAGGATTTAGTAAGCATGGGCAGCAACGCTGCGCTGATGGCGGCACGTGTTATTGAAAATACGTTCGAAGTTCTGGCGGTGCATTCATTGGCAGTAGCCGAAGCAGTTGATTACTTGGAGAAAGGAAATACACTATCGGTGAAGCCGAAAGAATTTTACGATGGAATAAGAAAATGTTCTTCTAAAATTGAAGGTGACGTTCCTAAGTTCAAAGAATTAAAAACAATTAAAGAGTTTTTGAAAACCGAAAATCCAAACGTGATTTAATTCAGTAACACAAAGGCGCGAAGGCGCAAAGTTCTTACTTCTTTGCGCCTTCGTGCCTTTGTGTAAATAAATTTTTACCAATGAAATACGCATTAGTAACCGGTGGCTCGCGCGGAATTGGCAGAGCAGTAAGTTTGAAATTAGCCGCACAGGGATACTCTGTATTGGTAAATTTTCAGCGCAATGAAACCGAAGCCGATAAAACAGTTGCCTTGATAAAAGAAAACGGTGGCAATGCGACTACTTTAAAATTTGATGTAGGCAGTAAAGAAGAAGTGGAAAAAGTTTTAGGCGGCTGGCTTGAAGCGAATAAAGATAAGACCATTGAAGTGCTGGTGAACAACGCAGGCATACGCAAAGATTTTTTGCTGATGATGATGGCAGAAGCCGATTGGCACGATGTGCTTCGCACGAATCTAGATTCGTTTTACTACATCACTAAACTCGTTCTTCCCGGAATGATGTTTCAGAAATTCGGTCGCATTATTAATATGGTTTCGCTTTCGGGTATTAAAGGTTTGCCGGGGCAAACGAATTATGCTGCATCAAAAGCAGGTGTAATTGCCGCATCCAAATCATTGGCGCAGGAAGTGGGAAGAAAGGGTGTTACGGTTAATTGTGTTGCTCCCGGTTTTATTAAAACAGAAATGACCGAAGGCATTGAAGAGTCGCAGTTTAGAAGTATAATTCCGGTGCAGCGTTTTGGCGAAGCCGATGAAGTAGCCGATACTGTTTCTTTCCTTGCATCGAAAGGTGCATCGTATATAACAGGCGAAGTGATAAATGTAAACGGAGGTTTATATACTTAATGCCAACCATGCAGCCGAAGAAAACAGTTAATATCATAGGTGCGGGTATTTCGGGTTTATCGCTCGGATGTTACTTGCAAATGAACGGCTACCAAACCCAAATTTTTGAGAAGCATAATATTCCCGGGGGGCTTTGCACCAGTTGGGAAAAATCGGGTTATACGTTTGACGGATGCGCGCACTGGATTCTCGGTTCTGATAAAGGAAGTTCGTTTTATAAACTTTGGAATGAACTGATTGATGTGAAAGCTGTGGACTGGGTGAACCACGATATTCGCATGTTCATAGAAGTAAAGAACAAAGACAAATACGGCAGCAATACTTTTCGTTTTTACACTAATCTCGATAAACTTCAGGAATATTTAATTGACCTGGCACCTGAAGACGAAGAAACCATTCGCGATTTTATTAAACCCATGCGTGTAATTCAGAAGTTTGAGATGCCGCCAATCATGGATCCGCTCCCGTTGATTCCCTCCATCATTCGCAGTATAAAAATGGCGCGCTACGTAGAGTTTCTTTATACGTTTTTGAAACTGTGGGGCAAAACAAATTACACGTTTGCTGCAAAATTGAAGAACCCGTTTTTGAAAGAGAGCTTCGAAATGCTATATGACGGAGAAGAAGTAAATCTACTGGTAATTTATTTTCCGATGGCGAGTTTTGATAAGAAGAGTGCCGGTTATCCTATTGGTGGTTCTTTGAAATTTGCCGAGCGTTTTGAAAAAAGATATTTGGATTTAGGCGGAAAGATTCATTACCACACACCCGTGAACAAAATAATTACCGAGAACGGATTGGCGAAAGCGTTGGAAGTTCGCCACGGAAAAATTCACGAATCGGATTTAATTATCTCCTGTGCCGATTGGTATCTAACTGCATTTGAATTGCTCGAAGGAAAATTTGTAAACAAAAAAATGCTTGACCTTAAAGAAGGAAGAAGTTTAGAAATCTTTTTTTCGGTGATGCAGTTTTCATTTGGAATCAACAAAGACCTTTCGCACCTGCCGCACATGACGCGCTATCCTTTAGCTGAACCGCTTATCTCGCCCGATGGCACCGAATACAACCGCATGGAAGTGCATATTTATAGTTACGATAAAACCATGGCACCCGAAGGAAAGAGTTCGGTAATTGTAAGTTATTACACCAAGCAGCGCGAGTTTTGGATTGACCACCGCAAACATAACCGCGCTGAATACCGCAGAGTAAAAGCAGAGTTTGCTGAAAAAGTGATTGAGCAATTAGATAAGCGATTGGGCGGCATTAAAGAATTTATTGAAGTAGTGGATGTGGCTACGCCTGCTACTACGTTGCGCTATACGGGAAATTGGAAAGGAAGTGCACAAGGATTGATGGCAGGTAAAAACTTTCTGGCTTCGGTGCCTATCAAGTTTACGTTTCCAGGTTTAAAGAATTTTTATTACGCCAGCCATTGGAACCGCCCCAGCGGTGGCTTGCCAATAGCCATTTTAAGCGCAAGAGAACTGACACAAAAAATTTGTAAAGATGATGGCAAAAAATTTATGGTGCAGGAGAGAAAATGAAATCATCCCCAATTTCCACATCTTCTTACTAATTTGCTTATGGCCTTGCAATCAAACCTTCAAAAAATTATTATTGCTTTATGAACCGCGTTGTTATTACGGGATTAGGAATTTGGTCGTGCATTGGTAAAAATACCGATGAAGTACGCGATTCTCTTTATAAAGGTAAATCGGGAATTGTTCTCGACCCTGCACGTAAAGAGTTTGGTTACCGCTCGGGTCTTACCGGGGTTTGCGAAAAACCGCAGCTCAAAGGTTTGCTCGACAGGCGTTCGCGTGTTATGCTTTCGGAGCCTGGTGAGTATGCTTACATGGCTACCTTGCAGGCTTTGGCGCAGGCAAAAATGGATCAGGATTTTCTCGACCACCACGAAACAGGAATTATTTACGGTAACGACAGCACCGCGCAGGCGGTAGTGGAGAGCACCGATATCATGCGCGAGAAAAAGAACACGCAGTTTGCAGGAAGCGGTGCGGTGTTTCAAACTATGAATAGCACAGTGAACATGAATCTGGCCACTATATTCAAGTTTAAAGGAATCAACTTTACGGTAAGTGCGGCTTGCGCCAGTGGTTCTCATTCCATTGGTCTTGGATATTTTTTAATTCGCCACGGTTATCAGGACAGAGTAGTTTGTGGTGGCGCGCAGGAGTTGAATATTTTTTCAATGGGAACTTTTGATGCGTTAGCAGCTTTTTCAGTTCGTGAAGACCAGCCGACAAAAGCATCAAGACCATTTGATAGAGATAGAGACGGTTTGATTCCGAGCGGTGGAGCAGCCACGGTAATTATTGAATCGCTCGAAAGCGCACAAAAGCGCGGGGCAACTATTTTGGCCGAAGTAATTGGTTATGGTTTTTCTTCGAATGGCGGGCATATATCAAATCCAACTGTCGATGGGCCTGTTCGTTCGCTTATGATGTGCTTGAAAGATGCTGATGTAAACCCAGATGAAATTGATTACATCAATGCCCATGCTACAAGTACACCACAAGGCGATTCAAGCGAAGCGCAGGCAATTGCTGCGGTGTTTGGTGCTTATCAGCCTTTGGTTAGTTCAACCAAATCAATGACAGGGCACGAATGCTGGATGGCAGGTGCAAGCGAAATTGTTTACTCGCTCATGATGATGCAAAATAATTTTGTAGCACCGAATATCAATTTCGAAAACCCCGATGAGTTTAGTGCGAAACTTAATA
>JAPLES010000012.1 GCA_026391075.1 Bacteroidota bacterium
ACAATATTTCCGTCCACCGACCAACTGAAATGAGAGATGGTGGCGTTGGTGGTGTTAGAGTTATCTAAAAGATTTACCTGTAACTGGTTGCCAGTGCAAGCCAACTGAACCGTGAAATTGACAAAGACAGGAATATGAATAATGGTATCGTCAGTTACAAAACAGGTATCGCCTTGGTAATCGTAATAGGCAGTAAGTTTTATGTGATAATAGCCCGATGCGTTGTAAGTATGCGAGGCGGTAGAAGTGTAAACAAACTCGCCATTAAAAGGTTCTTCGAACCACCAATCGTAAAAAGTTAAGCCCGAAGATAAATTGGGAGAAACGGTAACGGTATTGCAAATGCGTTGGTAGTTGATGGATAAAGGTAAGGTTGGACAAAGCGTATCGGGCGGACAGGTATCGTTCACTAAACTGATAGGGGTTGATAAACCACTGCAACCTGTGGTGGTGTCCATCACTTCTACCTGATAAACACCATCTGTTGTAGCGTGATAAGAACCGGAGTTAGCCCCTGCAATGGGACTACCATTGCGGTACCAGATAATTTGGTTGTTTGCCAAAACTCCGTTTTGAATGGTTACATAAAAGTTGACATCGAAAAGCGTATCGGGCAGACAAAGAAAATTGCTGCCCGTGAAAGTAAGCACGGCTACCGGAGAAGGTAAAACATTAAGGGTGAGAGAAGCGGTGCTTTCGCCAAGACAACCCGAAGGGTCTTGCACAACTACCGTAACGGTGTAAGAGGTATCGTTATAAAAAATATGGTCAATGGTGTTGGAAGTGGTTGTAGTATCGGGAGAGCCATCGCCAAAGTTCCAAGTATAGGAAGAGCCGTTAGATGCCTGAAAAGTAATTGGAGAGCCTGTGCAGAAAGGTGAATCGAGCGCAGCAATGGTAGAAGGTGGCGCAGGAATTAAAGTAATAGTTTTTGAGGATTGAACGGTAATACCGCAAGTTGTTGCAGTTACCGTTATAAGCCCTGTTGCTACATCGTGTTTAGTAGTAATGGCAGTAGGGTTGGCATCGGTAAAGCCAGTCATTATAGCACCCACATTAACATCAATATCCCAATGGTATTGGTCAGCACCGAGGGTAGCGGAAAACTGTATGCCTTGGGCATCTACACAAATAGAATCGGAACCCGAAATAGTTGGGGTAATGATGTCTTTAGGAGCTATGTTTAAAACAACGGATGGTGATTGACAAAAAGGATTGGTGAGCATAACGGAAGAGGCCGTAATGATATAGGGACCGGTATTGTTCCAAGTAATGCTTACCTGATTGCCGGATGCCGTGGCAGGTGTGCCACCCGTAATTTGCCAAGTAACGTAAGTGCCGTCTGGACTGGTTGCCTGATAGGTATTTGTAGTTCCGGGACAAATAGGTGAGGGACCCGTTACTACAGGCGAAGCAGGAATATCAAAAACAACAATGTTCATGGTTGCGGTGTTGCACATATTGCCTGTTAAATCTTCGGCAGTAAGCACATAGCTACCCGTAGCAGTAAAGGTGTTACTATAGGAAGTGGATGTTCCTGTATTACACTGGGTGCTGCCGTTTGGAAATTTTAGACACCAGTGCATGGGCAATGTGCTGAAATTTGTTGTGTAATTGCCCGTAGAGCCAACGCATAAAACCACCGGACCCGAAATAGTCAAATTGGGGCGAACACGAATGGTATCAGTGGCTTTACCACCACAACCGAGAAACTCGTTGATGAAGTTGACGGTGACTTCTATTAAACCAATGCCGTTGCCAAATTGAATGTTGAGCGTGTTGTCATGGTCTAAGGTGTCAATAATATTGATATATGGCGTTGGGTTACCGCTTATTACTTTAACTTCCCAATAATAGGTGGTGCTTGGAATATTGGGAACAGAATACTGGTGAGAAGAGAATTGGCAAACGGGATTATTGCCTGTGATTTGTGCCACCGATGGCACAATAGGAATAACTACCACGGTTGGATATGGACAAAAACCAGGGCAGCCGCTTGTAAATGCCAAAGAACCAAAGCCCAAAGCCCCATCGCCCCATTGCACGGTAATAGAATCATTGGACTGATACAACACATTATTTTCGCCAAATACATCCCACATATAGCCAGTAGCGCAGGTATCGTTGGTGGTATAGGTTTCGGTTTGGAGAGGGCATACGGTACTTGGGCAGTCGCAAACAGGACCAGCAAGAGAATCTACTACTACTATTTTAGTTACAGTATCGGAACAACCGCAAACAGTGCGGACAATTAAGGTAACGGTAAAATTACCGGGAGTACCAAACTCATTTTGCGCGATTGAAGTATTACCTGTATGTGCATTGTTAGTAAATGTCCAGTACCAATAGTTGATGGGGGAAGAAATATCATAAGTAGAAGAATCGGCACTAAATGTTACATTGCTATTTAGGCAAACAAAAACAGTATCTCCATTTTCTACCGTGCCATTTGGCAAAGTAATTTTTGCGTGAGGGCGTTGTACTATTCTAATACAGATGTAGTCTAATCCGGTGCAACCGGTGCTGTCTTCTTCTTCTACCACTAAGGTGTAACTGTCGGCAGAAGCCGCGCCCCAAGTAACGGATATATGGTGATGGTCGGCACCGAAAGTAGTAGAATCAATAAAGATTGCCCCACCAAGCGGAGAAGACCAATGGAAAACGCTACCGGGCTTAGGTTGTGTTTGATATTCGAATGAGGTGCTGTCGCAAACCAAGAAACAGCTATTGGTTGGAGGATTTTCGCTGGCATCTAATTTTCGTTCGGGATTACAACCTACGCTGCTTAACGAAACAATACTTGGTTTAGGGTCGGCATGAGCATTTACGGCATAATAAAATGTATCGGAATGACCGTTATTATAAACGATTAACCGAATGGTAAATGCACCGGTATCGGTAAATATTATATTACAGCTATCGTTATGGTTGGTAAATGGAAAGATATGAGTTCCCGTGGATGGAGTTACACTCCAATCGTAGCCATTGCCAGCAGTATGGGGGTAGGTGTAAAGGTTTGTTGTGTTAGCACAAACGGCTGTATCGCCTGAAATGTTTTGCCCGAAAGCAATTGTTGCGTTAAGCAACAATAAAAGAAGAAACAAACAACGGGTTAGGGAGTTGTAAATTTTACTCATGGTGGTTGATTTTACAGTAATTAAATATAGTAAGCCACTCTTTTGAAGCAGCGTTATTTAAAACAGAAAACTAAAAGCAAGCCTTAAAAAGCGATTCTACTTTATAATAAATTTCAAGCGTGTGTTTCCCTTACCTGTATTCAATACTATGATATACAAACCCGCAGATGTGTTACCTGTATTTATTTCAAATTGATTATTGCCACTATGGAGTAAAATATTTTCCTGCTGTATTTGTCGCCCGTCTGCCGCAAATATTTTTAGTGTGGCAATTGAAGTTTCTGTTGTTGCCGCTACTAAAACAAAGTTGCCGTTGTTAGGATTTGGCTGAACAAGTAGTTGAATGTTGGTTTCGATTTTAGGAACGGATGTAGGAATAATAATAGCACTATCGGCATTGGTGAAGTTAGATGCGCCTATATTATTTACTGCGGCTGCTTTATACCAATAGATAGTGTTTTGCAGAACGCCTAAATCAATATAGGTAGTAATATTAGCCGGAACGGAATCGTAAATTATGTAGTTTATGCTATCGAGAGAACGGTAGATGCGGAAACGCTGTTCGTACTGTGAGTTGTCTGCCCAAGTTACTGTGATAGCGTTAGCTGCTGTGGCATCTGCAATAAGTTGTGAAGGAGCAAGGGGTGCAATAAGCGGAGTTGTATCGGTGCATGGCAAACCATATTTGGCAACGAACATATCTACTTTTGAAGTGCCCTGTGTAGCTTGAATTGTGTCGGTGGCGGTGTAAATAGCTCCACTTGTTATACCTGTAACATAGGCATTGCCTTGCTCATCAACAGTGAAAGCATTTGGTATGTTGCGATTAGCCGTACTACCATTACCGTTTATAATGGTATAATTTGTAGTTGCCTGAAAAGCAGTATCTAAGTCTTTAAATTCCCAAATGAGAGGTTGTGCATTTGACGGGTCGCAATAAACACTGATGGTGTCAAAAACATAATTGCCTTTTAATTGCATAGTAAAAGAAAGAGTATTGTTGGTTCTTGATATAATTTGGAAGCCAGTAGATGGATAAACTGTTGAAGAATTATTGCTTGTAATACCGTACTTCGCATCCCCATTTATTCCACCAAGTTTTATAATCGCAAAATTTTCATTTGCAGTTCCAGTATGGTAGGGATAATTTAAAACTGTATCTCCGTTTTTGGCTTGCAACCTAAAAATAGGGTTATCGTAAGCATCGCAGGTAGGATATTCGAATATGTCGTGGTCTGCTGAAATGCCAACTTTATACCAAAGCAAAGTACCAGTAGAAGAAAACTTTGCTGCCACCCCATTAGCAAAAGCACCATTTGTTTTTCTAAAAATTATACCACCTAACTCAGAAGAATCTTGCGTAGCGTCCATAGTACCTATTATGTAGGCATTGGAAAAAATATTTTTAGGTATGGTCGTAAACCTTGGAATATGACTACCAATAATAGTAGGAGTAAGTGAAACTATGGATATAGGAAAGATACTCAAAACGTTTAAGCCGGTGTCAAGATTAGCAATATAGGTACCGTCCACTACATTGAATGATGGTGCAATAGTGCCTGCGCTAATATTGGCACATATTGTAATTGTGCCATCAGCGTTAGCATTTAAAAAATTTCTTGCTTTAAAGTTACTAACTCGCGTAGGGTCGAATTTTTTAAATTTATGCAGTAAACCATTTTGATTGAATTTGCATAAGAAAGCACCAGGAGTAGAAAAGGAATATGCAACAGTTGCAGAGTCGGTTTTAATATTCAAAGTTCCTGCACCATCCATTCCAAACAAATAAATCATTCCATCTTTTCCAATCTCCAAACCGTTGGGCCAGTCGTTGCCTGCACTGCCAAGTATGTTTACCCATAAAAGATTACCAGAGCAATCATATTTAGAAAGGAAAATGTCTAACATACCGTAAGAAGTAACAAAAGGGGTAGTATAAGTATGACCAAAACTTGCGCTTGCATAAATGCGACCAGTAACGTAAGTGTTGCCTTGGGCATCTACTTCTATATCATCGGCATATTCTTCATCGCTTCCTTGTTGATATGGACTGCCCCCGCGATTTGCCCATTGCCATTGCGGTTGCTGTGCAAGCAGAGATAGAGAAAGTAAAAAATAAAACGAGAGAAGGTAGAAGTGCTTCATAAGTGTGTGTTTATAAAAGCAAGACGAATGTAAGCCCCCCCCTTTTCAGGATAGGGTTGAAGTTGACTTCAGCGGGTTAAGAATATTCGAAGTTAAAATTTTTACAACACTATTATTATTATTATTAGAACCGCTGTTGCATGTGGTAAACTCCGGTGGGCATTTGCGC
>JAPLES010000073.1:0-22332 GCA_026391075.1 Bacteroidota bacterium
GCTATCGCATATAGGAGAGTTTCATTACAAAGGCGAGAACTATGAATTGCCTCCGGTTGAGCTCCGCGAAATATCAAACAAATTGAAAAACAGATTAACTTCCATTAAATCGGGCAAGGCCGAAGATGTTTACGGTTGGTTACACACGGTTGCTGTGGCGGTGTACGCTAATAATTGAAACAGAACTAACGAAATTGAATTTCAAAAACCCGCTTTCAAGCGGGTTTTTTCTTGCCCGCAAGAATGGTTGCAATAAAAAAAGAGGATGCTGCTTTCGCTACATCCTCTTACACTATGGGTGGCTGATGGGGCTCGAACCCACGACCAGCGGTACCACAAACCGCTACTCTAACCAACTGAGCTACAGCCACCGTTTGAGGGCGCAAAAATAATTATCTGAGAGAAAAAGAAAAATAAGCGAGCGTTTAGTTTTTGCAATGAGGAATAAATTTCTAAAACCCGGTATCGCTGTTTTGTAAAATAATTGATACAAGGAAAAACTTTTACAAATTATGCTTTAAACCGAACCACTGCTTGATACTTGCCGTATATGCAAAGGAATTTGTAACCCCATGAATAAACTCCTTAACTACTGGAACTTTCTTATTGCTATAGGTATTGACGATAGCACCCAACAAAAAGAAAATAAGTATGTGCGCTTTACCAACGTAATAACCTTGCTTACGGTCATAGCCATTCTGCTATACATTCCGTACTCAATTATTCAGGGCTATTACTTGCTAAGTGCCTTACAGTTTTTGGATGCCTGCTGTGTCATAGCAGTGATGTGGCTTAACCATAAACAGTTTCACAAAATTGCTCGTCATGCTTATTTGTTTGTGATTAATGCGTTTGTATTAATTAACTCCTGTTTTATAGGTCATGCAAGTGGAGTGCATGAATTTTTTTATATCAGCTATGTAGTTCCATTTTTGTTATTCAGCGTGCGCGATTATAAAAACATAATTGCGGGAGTTTTATTGGCCATTGTATCGTTCAATATTTATTTGCACATCTATCCATTTTTTGTTCAGTTCAATTTGGATACGGTAACTCAGCACACTATTTTCAATCTGAATATGTGGATGAAGTTTGTGCTCTTTGGTATGGCTATCTACATTTTGGCATATTATAATTTTTACACCGAAACGGAACTAGAAGACTTAAACGAAAAACTAAAAGAGCAGGCAGTGGAATTAAAGCGTTCGAACGAAGATTTGGAGCAGTTTACTTATGTCATATCACATGATCTAAAGGCACCTGTTCGCAACATCAGCAGTTTTATGAACTTGTTATTGACCAGAACTGCCAATGTGAGTGAAGATGCTAAAGTATTTATGCAGCATTCGAAAGAAAGTGCCGACAGACTAGCCAGACAAATAGATGATATGCTTTCGTATTGCAAGGTGGACAGAAATCTGCCCCCAACAAGTAATGTTGATTTGGTTGATTTAGTTACAACGATTAAGGCAGAGCTAAATGCAAAAATTAGCGAGCGTAATGCTAACATAACTGTGGAAGGTGAATTGCCGGTAATGAAGAATGTGCACGCCTCGCTGGTGTATCACGTTTTTCAGAATTTAATTACCAATGCTTTGAAATTTAATACAGCAGAAAACCCTGTAATAAAAATTGCTTGTTTCCAAAAAGATAACGAAACAGTGTATTCTGTAAGCGACAATGGAATAGGTATTGACACTAAATTTAGCGAGAAGATTTTTCAAATGTTCAAGAGACTTCATTCCTCCGAGCAATATGAGGGTAGTGGAATTGGATTGGCATTGTGCAAAAAGATTATCAATTTTTACAACGGAAATATTTGGTTGGAGAGCACCCCTGGAAACGGAACTACTTTCTTTTTTACCTTCAGTAAGGCTGCTGAACAAAAGCCTGAACCACGAACGCCAAGTGTGGTTAAGCGTATGGTACCGATTTTAAAAGCTGCCTAAGTTTAAGTTAGTAGAAGTGAAAACGTTTTTTTATTCACTGCACTTCAAAATCATACCTCCTGCATTTCCTGGTTTTGAGTGAAGCACTTTAGTAAGCACAGGTTTTTTAAATTTTTTATCAGCCTCCACATCGCCCTCATACACATCCATTTTTAATGTGTTCAATCCGTAACGTCCGGTGTTCCAGGCTTTGGCTATAATGTAGTTTTCGTTGTCGTGCAGTAAAACCAATTTGCGAATAATAACTCCGTGTTCTTTTACGCGAATCATTTCGCGGTTCACAATCACCTGTCCGTTGAACACGATAGAAACAGTGTCGTTATCTTCTTCGCCATCATCGTAAATAAAAATGGTGAGGAAACAATCTTTTACATCGGCTTTGTGTTCGTAGTGAATACTATCACCACCTAAATCAAGTTGTGTTTCCAACTTTTTCGGAACTACTGTCACTTGCGCTGCTAAATCATCTTTAACAATAACGCTGTAAGTGCAGGTTTGCACTTTTCCTAAATTATCGGTAGCCACAAACGTAAACGGATGCACACCTATAGGAAGAAAACAACCATCGTGTGTGCCAACCGTTTGTTGAATTGATTCAACGAGTGTTGAATTTGTAACAGTAGGAGGGGAGTAATGATAGATAACGCCCTTTCTATTGGCAGGCAAATGAATAATAGTGTCTGTGCGGCAATTGAAACGCCAGTCTTTTGCCGATGTAGTAGGTTTCTGTTGAACTGGTTTTACATCATGACGTTCAACAACAGGTTCTTCCTTTATTTCTGGTACAGTTACTACGGGTAGAGCAGGTGTTTCTTTTTTGGTCTCAATTTTCTTTTCTGCCTTTACCAGAATTTCTTCGGCTGTTTTTGGTGGAGCCGTTTTTTCTGCTTTGTTCTTTTCAGGTATAACAGCCACTTTAGGAACGGGTTGTTCGTTTTCTGTTTCGGCTTTCTTGGGCTCTATCTTCGGGACTGTTTTTTCCTCGGCTAATATAGGTTTTGGCTCTGCTGGCTTTTCAACTTTCCTTTTTTCTGTAACTGGCGGAACAGAAGGAACGGGTTGTTCTTTTTCCGCTTCGGCTGTCTTGGGCTCTATCTTCGGAACTGTTTTTATCTCTGCTACAACAGGTTTTGGTTCTTCTGTTTTTTCAACTTTCTTTTTTTCTACTACAGGCGCAACAGCTGGAACGGGTTCTTCTTTTTTTATTTCAACTTTCTTCTCTTTAACTTTTGTAACAGCCTTTTCTGCAACAGGAGTTGGCTTTGGTGCAATAGCTTTTTCAGGTTTCTTCTTGTCTGCTACGGTAACTTTAAAATCGCACTCGTTTATGTTGCCCGAAACATCGGTAGCGCGGTATTTTACTTGTGTAACTCCTTTAGGAAACAAATAGCCATTTCTAAAACCGCTTATCATTTCGCTCTTCACATTCGGACAATTATCTGAAACTGTTATAGTGGGATAAATCACTTTCGCTCTATCGATACCGCCATCCACCACAGCACTTATATCAGCTGGGCAAACTAATTTTGGTGGTTCGTTGTCGGTAACAGAAACAATGAACGAAGTATTTTGCTTAGTACCCGAACTCGGTGTTGTTTCATAAGTTACTGTTGATTTTCCTACACCGAAAGCTGCACCGCTCATAAAACCGTTAGCTAATTTCAATTCAATTTTATTCCCATCAATTGTTGTTGCAGTAGGTTCGGTGTAAATGACTTTCGCAAAACAATTTCCTTCATCGGTGTTAATTTCTATGTTTTTAGTGACAGAAAATTTTATTTCAACCGGAGGATGCTTTACGGTAGTGTCGTTATACAGGGCGTTAATTTCAAACGCATTTAATCCTTGTCTGTAAATGCGAAGGTCATCCAAAGAGCCACTGAAATATTTTGCACCATTAGTATTATCGCGACCAATCTCCAAAGGAGAATCATTAGGCGCAAACATTTTATTGCAAACGCCTACCGAAACCAATTTGCCGTTTTGATAAAGTTGAATAAAATTATCGTCAAGTACTAAAGCAATAAAATACCACTGACCGAACTCGATTGGATGGTTGGTGTAATTATTATCCTGAGTAGAAATTTCATTGCTCAAAAGTATGGTGCTTTGTAAGTCTCCGAAAGTTCGTTTGAGAAAGAAACGATACTGTCCTTGTTTACAAAGCAAGGGAAGATTGATGTCGTTAGTGGGAGCATTTCCTTTTTCCAATTTAACCCAAACGCATATAGTGAATCCACTTTTTATAGCGCGAAGTTCTGCTGAATTGGCTACAGAAATAAATGCATCAGTGCCATTGAAATGAACGGCAGCATCTTTATTGCCAAAGCGGTCTTCAACAAACGTTACACCTCCATTTGTTTTTCCGTTGTTCTGAAAATTGCTTTTGTCATCAGTCGTTTTATCGAAAGGAAAATGCGCTAAAAGTCCGCTGGTGGGAACTTGGCAAAATACATTTGCAGCAACTAGCAAAAGCAAAAAGAGGGGGAGTATTCGTGAGTTCATTTGAGAAATTGAACATAGAAAATATTTTTCTTAGTAGCATTTTTTGTAATCAAATAAGTGTGGAATGAAAAACTGGGGTTTCGCTTTTACTTCTATTTTCACGCAACAATTTTATCCTATGAAACAAAACATTTCTGCTCTAAAAATTCTCTCTTTTGTTCTGTTAGTGTTGTTCGCTTTTACTTCTTGCAAAAACAAATCGCAGATGCTGCTTAAATCGTGGAAGGTGGAAAATTTGAAATACACCAAGGAAGTTCCTGAAGATTTGAAACCCGCTATTGAACATCAGATAAATGAAATGCGGAAGGATTTTCTGCTCACTTATAATTCCGATGGCACTTATACTACCACACTCAACAACCAAAAACTGCAAGGCAAGTGGAAACTAAACTGGAGCAACACAAAAATTGCAACCACTTCTTCGCAAGGCGAAATAAAAGATTTTGTCATTGAGGAACTCACCGATAAAACTTTTCATTTCAAAGTTATGGAAGGCAAAGAAGAAGTTACTTTCCTGATGGTAGCAGCAGAGTAATGCGAGTTAACTTAATTCAAAAATACGGACAACTGGCCTTAGTTGCAGGTGCATCAGAAGGTATAGGTGCTGCGTTTGCAACTTACCTTGCTGCCGAAGGATTGAATTTAGTTTTAGTAGCAAGACGTAAAGAACCGCTTGATAAATTAGCGGAACTACTTCGACTAAAATATAAAGTTGATGTAGAATGTATCACTTGCGATTTAGCAGAAAATATAGCTGCAGAACAATTACAAACCGCTTTACTTGGTAAAGAATTCAATCTCTTTGTTTACAATGCCGCACTTTCTTACATCGGTGCTTTTGAAAAAAACACCATTGTAAATCATAATCAAATTGCGCAAGCAAATATGATTACCCCAATGAACATGATGCAATTTTTTGCAGAACCCATGTTGAAGAAAAAAAAAGGAGCAATGATTTTAATGGCATCCTTAGCAGGATTTCAAGGCAGTGGATTTTTAGCTGCTTACGCGGCTACTAAAGCTTTTAATCGTGTGCTGGCCGAAAGTCTTTGGTATGAATGGAAAGACAGAGGCGTGGATGTGATTGCCTGTTGTGCAGGTGCTACTTCCACTCCAAACTTCATTAACACAAAACCAGAGAAAGCAGATTTTTTTGCACCACGCGTTCAATCGCCAGAAGAAGTAGTTGCTGAATGTTTTAAGAAGCTGGGTAAGCAACCTTCGTTTGTTACCGGCACGGGAAATAAAATGGCGAGCTTCATCATGCAAAAATTGTTGCCGCGAAAAATGGCAATCAATATTATGGGCGATACAACGAGGAAGATGTATCGTTTGTAATTCCCTCTTCAATAAACGAAAGGAATAATTTTATAAGGAACTCTTTTTAAATACTCCTGCCATAGCGCTCCGTATTTTTGTGCGCATCGTTTATCATCATCTATTTGTCTAGGGAAAAGAAGCACAACATAATAGATTGGATAAAGCCACGGTGCTATCATCAGTGGTTGACCAACTCACAAAATAATTCCCGTTGCCATTAAAATTTCTCCCAAGTAATTGATGTGACGACTCAATCCCCAAAAGCCATTGACCAATAAAGTCCGTTTGCCATCAGTAATTGTTTCGGGTTTTATTCCGAGAAATACTTTTGAAGAATCTTTCTTGAAAAAGTATTTCTGAAGATTTGCCCCGCGCGATAAACACCAACCTGAGAAGAATATCAAGGCATAAATCACCAATAGAAATGTTGGTGTGTTTGCGTTTGGTAAATCAACCGTTGACCACAAGTGGATAGAATAGAAATAAGGGTAGAAGGCAATGCAGCCCCAACCTAATTTAAAACCAACGCGCTCGGCAAATAAATCGTAGGTGTATAAGTGCACTTCTTCGAACGTTAAATAATCAATCAGGAAAAAAGTAAGCAACGCTGTCGAGAGGAAAATTCCATTGGAAGAATCAGCACCGTACAGCAGATAGTGATGTGCGGCAAAACTTAAAATGTTTAGTTGCAACAACACTGCGCCAATTAAATATAACCACATCTTTGCATCAATTCTTCCACCCCATAGTTGCGGGTTTTCTAATCTGCCTAAATAAAAATCGGCTAAGAATGAATTCTTAACTGCAGGATATGGCAACACAATGGCCAATGAAAAAATAAGACCGAAGGTGATGGCACCCGCCAAACCATACCACCTTGTTTGATATAACCAATCCCATGCTACAAAACCGTTGTAGCATAAAAGAATCCATACAGCTACAACTGTAAACAAAACCAACAAACCATTTAAGCGATACTTCAGTTTTTCGGTAGAGTTAGTTTTAGTAGCGTAACCTATTACCCACCTTCCCGGCAATGCCAGATTCAAAATAAAAATGAAGAAATAAATTATTAGTGGTGTAGAGAAACCTAAAATCTTTTCCATTTGCATTCAACAGTTTTGTGCCGCAAAGTATTTAAAAAAAGCACCAGGGCAGTTTTAAACTATGTATATCGAAAGCTGTGTAAAGCTTTTCGGATTGGATTCTTCTTTTGTTATTCTTACTTCGAAATTCTTATTTCATAATTCTAATTTTCTGCTATGCCTTTAAAGAAATTCAACAAACTACTCGTAGCCAACCGTGGCGAAATTGCTATCCGCATTTTGCGCGCGGCTTCTGAATTGAAGATTTCCACCATTGCGGTTTATACTTATGAAGACCGCTACTCACTGCATCGTTACAAAGCCGATGAAAGCTATCAGATAGGTATAAACAGTGAACCGCTGAAACCATACTTAGATATTGAGGAGATTATTCGCGTGGCGAAAACAAACGAAGCCGATGCTGTTCATCCCGGCTATGGTTTTCTTTCAGAGAATGTTCAACTCGCAAAGCGTTGTGCGGAAGAAGGAATAACCTTTGTTGGTCCGCGACCGGATGTGATGGAAAGGTTAGGTGATAAAGTCGCTTCGAAAGTTGTTGCACGTGAATGTGGTGTGCCGTTAATTCCCGATAGTAATATCAAGTTGGAGAAACTAAGCGATGCAATGAGCGAAGGCGCGCGCATTGGTTTTCCGGTAATGTTGAAAGCAAGTGCCGGTGGTGGTGGCAGAGGAATGCGCGTGGTGAAGAGCGAAGAGGAAATGAGTAAGGCATTTACCGATGCCAAGAGCGAAGCGAAGAAAGCGTTTGGTGATGATACCGTGTTCATAGAAAAATATATTGACAGCCCCAAGCATATTGAAGTGCAACTCCTCGGTGATAACGAAGGCAATATCGTTCACTTGTATGAAAGAGATTGCTCGGTGCAACGCAGGTTTCAGAAAGTGATAGAAGTGGCTCCGAGTATTCTGAAACGGGAGACACGCGAAAAGCTTTTTGATTATGCTTTGCGATTAGCTAAGCATGTTCAATACAACAACGCGGGCACCGTTGAGTTTTTGGTCGATGCTGATGAGAACATCTATTTCATTGAAGTGAACCCGCGCATTCAGGTGGAGCATACGATTACCGAGGAGATTACGGGTATTGATATTGTACGCTCACAGATTTTGCTTGCATCGGGTTGTCCGCTTACACATGCGCAAATATTTTTGCGCTCACAGGCAGATGTGCAATGCAATGGTTTCGCGATTCAGTGCCGCATTACTACCGAAGACCCCGAGAATGATTTCAAACCTGACTTCGGAACTATCGTTGCCTACCGCAATGCAGGTGGTTTCGGTATTCGTTTAGATGAAGGCAGTTCGTATTCGGGTGTAAAGATTTCTCCGTTTTTCGATTCTATGCTCGTGAAGGTTTCTGCCTGGAGCAGAACACTGAAAGGTGCTACAAAGAGAATGGAAAGAGTTCTTCAAGAATTCAGAATTCGCGGAGTGAAAACCAATATTCCGTTTTTGGTAAACGTAATGAGTAATGAGGAATTTCAAACCGGCAGAGCTACCGTTGGTTTTATTCCGCAAAATCCTCAACTCTTAATTCCTAAATGGGGATATGATAAAGACAGAGGAACGAAGATGGTTCGCTATCTCGCGGAGTTAAAAGTTAACGGGCATCCTGATATAAAATCTTTTGATGCAGAGAAGAAGTTCCGCACTCCGGTTGTTCCTCAAGTGAAATATGAAAATGAATTTCCGAAAGGATATAAAAATTTGCTTGAAGAAATGGGTCGCGAAAAATTTCTCGACTTTATTAAAAAAGGGAACAGGATTTTGAATGTTACCAATAGCAAGGGTGAAGTCTCCCTCTCCTTCGGAGAGGGTCGGGGTGAGGTGTTATACACCGATACCACATTCCGTGATGCTCATCAAAGTTTGTTCGCCACACGTTTGCGCAATATAGATATGCTTGCCGTAGCCGAAGGTTTTGCGAAAAATCATCCCGAAGTTTTTTCGATGGAAGTGTGGGGAGGTGCAACGTTTGATGTGTGCATGCGCTTTCTGCACGAAGACCCTTGGGAGCGTTTGCGTTTGCTGCGCAAAGCAGTACCGAATATTTTATTGCAAATGCTTTTCCGTGGAAGCAATGCTGTAGGTTATGCGGCATATCCCGATAACCTCGTTGCGAAGTTTATTGAGAAGAGTGCCGAGAACGGCATAGACATCTTCCGCATTTTCGATTCGTTGAACTGGCTCGATGGTATGAAGATGAGTATCAAAACTGTTCGAGAGAAAACTAATTCGATTGCCGAGGCATGCATTTGTTACACCGGTGATATCATGAATCCCGAGCGGCAGAAGTTCAACCTGAAATATTATGTGGAGCTCGCGAAACAATTAGAAGGCGAAGGCGCGCATATTCTTTGCATTAAGGATATGGCGGGTTTGCTGAAGCCTTATGCCGCGCAACAATTGATTGGCGAGTTGAAGAAAAATATTTCTATTCCAATTCATCTGCACACGCACGATACTTCTTCGCTGCAGGCTGCTACTTATTTAAAAGCGATTGAAGCGGGAGTAGATGTGATTGATGTGGCTCTTGCATCAATGAGTGGTTTGACTTCACAACCCAATTTCAATTCGATAGTGGCGATGATGAAGGGACACGAAAGAGAAAACCCCGTGAACTTAAAATCGTTGAATGCCTATTCGAATTATTTTGAAGTGGTGCGTGAGTATTACTATCCGTTTGAAAGCGAATTGAAAGCCGGCACTGCTGAAGTGTATGAACATGAAATTCCCGGTGGACAGTATTCTAATCTTCTTCCTCAAGCACGTTCTTTAGGATTAGAAGATAAGTTCGAAACCATAAAGCATAACTATGAAGTGGTGAACGAAATGTTTGGCGATGTGGTGAAGGTTACGCCATCATCAAAAGTCGTGAATAATCTGACGAAGGAAGATGTGCTGGCGAAAGGCGATACACTTTCGTTTCCCGATTCGGTGAAGCAATTGTTCCGTGGTGATTTAGGTCAGCCGCATGGTGGCTTTCCGAAACAATTGCAAAAGATAATTCTGAAAGATGAATTGCCTTATACCGATAAACCGAATGCGCACTTGGGGGCTACTGATTTTGACCGCGAACTTTCGGCATTCAGAAATAAATATGATGAGCAGTTGACGATGGAAGATTTTCTTTCGCACAAAATGTATCCGAAAGTGTTTGACGAATACTATGCGTTTCAAAAACATTTTGGTGATGTTTCGTTTCTGCCTACTCCATCGTTTTATTATCCGATGAAACCGAATGAAGAAATTCTGATTACGATAGAGCCGGGCAAAAGTCTGCTCGTGCGCTTTATGTATATGAGCGAACCAAACGAGGACGGCATGCGCGATGTGTTCTTTAAAATTAACGGGCAAACGCGCAGTGTGCAAATTCGTGACAGAACAATTAAGGTTACCAAAGTAGAACACTACAAAGCCAAAACCGAAAAAGAAATTGGTGCGCCATTGCAAGGCAAACTCGTGAGCGTGCTCGTGAAAGAAGGTGATAAGGTTTCTAAAAATCAACCGCTGTTTGTAATAGAAGCGATGAAGATGGAATCAACGATTACTGCTCCTGCGGCAGGAACAGTTTCTAAAGTTTATCTCACAGAAGGAGTAATGGTGGAGCAGGATGATTGTGTGATAGCGTTTTAGAACCGCTATCCTTTCCCCTCTAAAACATGCGTATGCTTCATGCCTTCATCGGCCTTGGGGTCAATGGCATTGGTATCGAGCAGGGTGCCGTGTTCGGCAGCCAGGGCATGGGTGAACTCGGCACCAAAAAATATTATTTGCGAAGAATAAAACACCCAGGTAAGCAGCAACACAATAGCTCCTGCGGCACCGTAGCTATCGTCCACATTGAACCGGGCAATGTAGATGCCCAACACATATTTTCCTATCATAAATAAAAACGCGGTGAACAAAGCACCGGGCCAAATACTGCCCCAACGCGGTTTAGCATCGCTCATATATTTAAACAGCAGCGCAAAAAGCAGCGAGGTAAAACCGTAGGAAATCAAAAACTCTGAGCTGTGTAAAATAAACACCGAGGTTTGCGGCAAGTGGCTATCGAGATAATTCGAGAAAATACCGAGGCCTGTATGTATCATAAAAGAAACCAGCAACAAAAATGAAAGACACACTATCATGGCAAACGAAAAAAGCCGGTGCACAAAAAAACTCATAATAGGTTGACGTGCTTTATTTTTCACGTCCCAAATCAAATTGAGCGAAGTATGAAGCTGACTGAAAACACTGGTGGCACCAATCAATAATAATACAGCAGCAATAACCGCCACCGCCAGATTTTTTTCGGGCAAATACACCACCTTAATTATTCCTTCTAATTCCTTCGCGCTGTTTACGCCCAGAAAACTGCCGAGCTGCGTTTTTATTTCTTCTTGCACAATTAAAGGACCCAGCACAGAACCCGCAATTGAAATAACCAATACAATGATGGGGATAAGGGAAAAGCCTGTGTAATAAGAAAGAGCCGCGCCAAGTGTAAGCGTATCGTGTTTTCGAAAAAGCAGAAAACTGTTTTTGAAGCTATTCCAAAAAGCACGAAGGTGTTTGATTATAAACTTCATGCGGCAAAGCTAACCTTATCGAATGGAAGGAGAGGATTGATATTTGTCGCTCATTTATAAATCTCTACTTTCTCCTCACCACCACTGCTTTTCATAGCGCGGTACATACCTTCTGAATTAAAAGGCAATTCGATATTGCCGTGTTTGTCAATAGCAATTAAGCCGCCTTCGCCTTTAATCTTTACTAACTTCTTCATCACCACTTCATCACAGGCTTCGCGCAGCGAAAGATTTTTGTATTCCATCATTGCAGAAATATCATAAGCCACTACCGAGCGAATAAATAGTTCTCCGTGACCCGTGCAGGAGATAGCGCAGGTATTGTTATTTGCATAAGTGCCTGCACCAATGATGGGTGAGTCGCCAACGCGACCAAATTTTTTATTCGTCATGCCTCCTGTTGAAGTAGCAGCCGCAAGATTCCCATCCTTATCTAAAGCTACAGCACCAACGGTTCCAAACTTTTTGTCATTTGCATTTACTTCGGACTTCGGACTTCTGACTTCCGACTGTATGTTATGATCAAGAAAAGTTGAGTCTGCCTCTTTGGCTTTTAACCATTGCTGGTAACGAAACTCGTCCCGAAAATATTCATCATCGGCAAATTCAAGATTCATTTGCTTCGCAAAATCTTCGGCACCATAACCGCAAAGAAAAACGTGTTCGCTTTTTTCCATTACGGCACGCGCCAATGAAACGGGATTCTTTACGTGCTTAATCAAACTCACTGCACCCGCACTTAAATCTTTCCCGCTCATGATGCTTGCATCCATTTCGTGCGCTCCTGCGTTGTTGAACACCGCACCTTTGCCCGCATTAAACAGCGGACAATCTTCTAAACTTCGCACCGCAGTTTCCACAGCATCGAGTGCGCTTCCTCCTTTTTCTAAAACAGAATAACCACTTTGCAAAGCACTTCGCAAAGCATCGGTGTAAAGTTTTTCTTTTTCAGTAGTCATGGATGATCGCAGAATTGTTCCCGCTCCCCCGTGTATAGCAATTCCAAAATTCATTTATAGATTTTTAATTGGTGTTTAAAGTGCTTGTTCCAAATCTCTGATTACATCGTTTACATCCTCAATGCCTACGCTCAAGCGAACCAAACCATCTGTAATGCCATACTTCTCGCGTTGCGCTTTTGGAACGAACGAATGACTCATACTCGCAGGATGTTGAATAAGTGAATCAATAGTACCGAGCGAAGCGGTCAGTTGACAGAGCTTAATTTTCTTCATCAGTTTCTCACCCGCTTTGTAGCCATTCTTTAATTCAAACGAAAGCACACCGCCATAATTCTTCATTTGTTTTTTTGCGAGTTGGTGGTCGGCATGACTTTTTAAGCCAAGATAATTCACTTTAGAAACCGCAGGATTTTGTTCCAAAAACTTTGCAACAGCCATTGCATTTCTGCAATGCTGTTCCATACGCAACGAAAGAGTTTTCATTCCAATATTCAGCAGCCACGCATCAAACGGTGCACAAATGGTACCGTTGAACTTTCTGATTTTCCAGATTTCTTTCTTCATGAAAGCCACATCGGTTCCTACGAGGAAACCGCTAAGCCCTGTGCCGTGACCGTTCAAATATTTAGTGCCGGAGTGAATGACAAAATCAATTCCGCTTTTGAATGGTTGTTGTAAATATGGTGAAGCAAAAGTATTGTCCACCGCAGTTTTTGCTTTATACTTTTTTGCGAACGCACGCAAAGCTTTTAAATCGTAACAATTCAAAGTCGGGTTCGAAGGAGTTTCAGCATAAATCAGTTTTATGTTTTTTTTCTTCTTCAAAATATTTTCCAATTCATTCAACTTGCCGAAGTCGGCATAGATGATTTCAATACCGAATGCTTGTCCGTAATGATTGAAGTAATCAACCGAAGTACCGTAGATATTTCCCTGCGCTAAAATGGCATCGCCCGGTTTTAAAATACTTTGAAACAAGGCAGAGATGGCTCCCATACCCGATGAGAAAACAAGAGCCTTTGCTTTTGTGTTCAAACCAAAAGTTTCCAACTGCTCTAATTTCTTCTCTACTAATTCTGCGTTTGGATGACTCCATCGCGAATAGATAAATGTTTCTTCCTGCCCCTGAAAAACTGCTTGTGCTTTCTCTGCGCTTTCATATACATAAGTAGACGAAGTGAAAATGGGATAAGCGTGCGGATTGATTTTTATTTCTGTATCAAACTTATCCTGTGAGGTAATAGTTGAGAATCCGATAGTTCGATTTGCGATTTTCGATTTGCGATTTTGAATTTTAGTTGCCATTTATGAGGTTTGTATTCAATCTTAATTTTTTCAATTTTAAATCTTTAATCCTATGTATTCCCTTCAACAACATCTTGCTTTCAACTTTTGGGCTAACGGCAAATTTGTAGAAATTCTCAAGACCGTTGACGAAAATATTTTTGAACTGGAAGTCAATAGCAGTTTTCCTTCGCTACGCAAAACTGTTTTGCATATCTGGGATGCTGAATATATCTGGCTAAAAAGAATTGAGGGGCTTTCGTTGAGCGAATTTCCAAGTAAGAATTTTACCGGTAACAAAGAAGAATGTTTGAATGGTTTTCTGGAACACACAAAAAAAGTTGCCGATTTTATGGAAGGTAAGGACAAAGCCTATTTCGAAAGCAAAATTGATTTTAAAGCATTGAATGGCGATGCGTTCTCTGAAAGCGTGGAAGGAATTATTTATCACGTAGTCAACCACGGCACTTTCCATCGCGGGCAAATGGTAACTATGATGCGAACGCTTGGAATTACTGCTGTTCCTTCTACCGATTTGATTCGCTACTTACGGCAATTGAACTAAGCCAATTTCTTCCAACGATTTCAACTTCCTATCTGCAATAACCAACTTCGGATTTTCAAAATCTTCGGGATACGGAATAGCAATGCATTTCATTTTAGCGGCTTTAGCCGCCAAAATTCCATTAAAAGAATCTTCCAACACTAAACAATTTTCAGGTCGCACGTGTAGCATTTCTGCTGTTCGCAAAAAAACTGCAGGATTTGGTTTGCCATAAGTTTCGTGTTCAGCTGAAACCAATATGTCGAAATAACTTTCAATCTTCAGTTTCTTTACCGTGGCTTTAATCAAGCGCATGGCAGAAGATGAAGCCACTGCCATTTTCAAATTCTTTCTCTTAAAAAAATCGAGCGAAGCATGAACTCCGTTCATAGCTAGTGCATGATGCGTAATGGCGTTCTCCATTTCAGCTAGCACTTCATCGTGAATTTGTTCCTTGCTTTTACCTGTCCACGGTTGTTTGCGAAACCAATGTTCAACTACTTCATCAAAACGGAAACCGGTGAGCATAGCGCAATCGGCATCGGTCAAGTGTAAACCCACCGAAGCAAAAATTTTTATTTCGGCTTTGCGCCAAAAGGGTTCACTGTCTATTATCAACCCATCCATGTCATAAATTACTGCTTCAATATTTTCGAGCATCAGTTTCGTAGTTATTTTTACCACGAATAAAATATCTCCATTGGAATCTGTTGTGCAATTCTTTTCACATTTCCTTGAACCCGACCCGCGTACTGCGTTTCTCGTGGTGCTAAATCTGATATTAATTGAAAGTCTTCTATCGGTTGATAATGCGGCTGTACTGGCAACCATGGTAATGGACTTGCCAAGTGCTCAACGCAAACGCGCCTTGAGAATAGGAATTGTGTTCGCCTATATTTTTAGGGGTGTTGCGCTTATCTCAGCAAGTTACTTGATGAAAATAAGCTGGCTCAAATTAGTTGGTGGTGGTTACCTGCTTTACCTCGCGCTTGATTTTTTTTACAAAAAGATTTTCAAGCAAGAAACAATTATTGAAATAGAATCAGAAAAATTAGGAGAGCGAGTTATTCATCCCAAAAATAAATTTGGTCTTAGTCATTTCTGGAGCACAGTGTTAATGGTAGAAATAATGGACCTAACTTTTTCGCTCGATAATGTTTTTGCCGCGGTAGCTTTCACTAACAATATCTACTTGGTTTGTCTCGGAGTTTTCATAGGTATCATTACCATGCGAATAGTAGCGGGGTACTTTGTAAAGTTGATGTCGCACTTTCCTTTTCTCGATACTGTTGCATTTGTAGTTATCGCCCTTCTCGGTTTGCGTTTGTGTTTAGATTTTGCAAGTGTTTATTTTCCTGCCAGTGTCGTTTCTGAATTGTTGAAAGATGAGCGAACCAATTTGTATTTCTCTTTATCAACAGTAATCATCTTTGCCTTGCCTATTTTGACTTCTGTCTTGTTTAATTTGCCTGCACATAAAAAAAATAGAGGGAAATAGATTTGGAATAAACCCAGAAACAGGTTGTATTATCCTTGACCATTTATTAAACCCATTTTTTATTCACGCTTCAACTTAATTGCATTCTTTCACGTCTTGTATATGATGAACAAAATTTTTTCCTTAAAATATCTTCTTCTTTTTGTTGTTGGTATTGCCACTATTCATACAAAGGCTCAAACAGCTCATATTGGTGGAGTGGTTAATAAATATGCAGGTGTTACCGCTATTGATTATTGCAACAACAAAATTACTGTTGATGATGCCTCGCAGTTTTCGGTAGGTAAAAAAGTTATTCTTATTCAAATGGCGGGCGCGGCTGTCGATGGTTCTGCTACGGCTACTTATGGCAATATTCAGAATTATAACAACAGCGGAAACTACGAAGTGCAAGTCATTAAAACGATCGTAGGCAACATCATTGAATTTACATTTGCTATGGTGCGCAATTACGATGTCGCAGGTGCTGTGCAAATTGTTTCCCTTCAAGAATATCAAATTGCTGCCGTTGATTCGGTACTTACATCGCTTAGCTGGAACGGAACCGTTGGTGGGGTTATAGCTATTAAAGCTGATACTATTATTTTGAACGATTCTGTTCGTTCTCGCGGAACAGGCTTTAGAGGGGGTGTGCTTATCAATGATAACAATTCGCAGCCTTGCTATAATAACGGTATCGGTGGTGCCACCGCTTATTATTGCGCCACCCTAGATTGTGGTGCGGCCAAAGGCGGTGGTATTGGTAATGCAGGATATGGTTTTGGAAGAGGCAAAAATGCGAATGGAGGAGGAGGAGGAGATGACCACAACACAGGTGGTGGGGGTGGTGCAAATTACGGAGCCGGTGGAATTGGAGGAACACGCTCAAACACTTCTAATTTTAGTTGCCCTGGTCCAGCAGCAGGAATTGGTGGTGCACCATTGACCTATTCTAATGCAACTAACAAAATTTTTATGGGAGGTGGGGGAGGAGCTGGCGATGAAAATAACAATGAAGGTACAGAAGGCGGACACGGAGGCGGTATTGTGATTTTTATGGCAAACAGATTAATAGGTAACAATAAAAGAATTAATGCCGGAGGAAATTGGGAGTGGTTTGTGGCGCGAAGTGATGGTGCCGGTGGCGGTGGTGGCGGTGGAACCGTTCTGCTTTACGTGGATAATTACTCCGGCACTTTGGTAGTAAACACCACTGGCGGTAAAGGCGGAAATCTAGATAATGGAGGAAGTTCAACGGCATGTATGGGTCCCGGTGGGGGAGGAGGTGGCGGAGTGTTATGGGTAAAAACCAATTCAATTCCCGCCAACATTACCTCTGTAGATAGTGCCGGATATAATGGTAAAAATATTTTTGGTTTAGCACCACCTGCTTGCCCATTGGGCACTACCAATGGTGCGCAGCCCGGAACGGTGGGTGGAAGTTTAACCAATCTGAATATGGTAATTGCTGATGTTCCTTTTGTGAAACTGTCTGCTACTTCGTGTTGTGATACTACGGTGTGTCCGAATCAACCTATTCGCATAACAGAGGCGGATACTTCAACTTTTCCGGCTACTGTTTTGTGGAGCAATGGTTCTGCGGCACATAGTTTTACCGAAAGTGTTTCGGCTACAACTATTTATACTGTTACAGTAAGCGATCATCATAATTGTCAGGTTATTCAATCGCATACAGCTACGGTTTACAATAATATTGTAGGTGTAGTTACTTGTTGCGATACTACTGTTTGTTCGGGGGGCACTATTGGTTTGAATGTAACTGCTCCTGCTGTACCAGTGCTTACTTATATGTGGAGTACTGGAGCAGTAACTACTTCTATTACGCCAACTGTTTTTACATCGCAAACTTTTTTTGTAACCGTTACCGATCCTAATGGTTGCACCATTCAACAGAGTGCCGATGTTACAGTTGGAAATACTTTTCCAAATTTTCAGGTCTGTTGCGATACCACTTTGTGTGCGGGTGCGCAAATTACTTTTGTAGCCAGTACCACAGCTTCACCGGTCAATTATAGTTGGAGCACCGGACAAAATGGTTCTAGCATTACACAGCAAATTTCTACTTCACAACTATTTACCGTAACTGTTTCAAATGCCAGCGGATGTTCTGCCACCTCGAGTGTAAATGCTATAATTAATAATGTGCCCCCAGTATTTTCGGTTTGTTGCGATACTACATTTTGCCCCGGAGCAACTCTTTTAGCAAATGCAATTTCTGACAGTGCGTTAACTTATCAATGGAGCAGCGGACAAAACACTTCGAGTATAACACAACCTGTTTTTTCTACTCAAACATTTACAGTTACTGCAACTACAGCAAGTGGATGCACGGCTTCGCAATATGTGAATGCTATAATTAATAATCTGCCACCGGCATTTTCTATTTGTTGTGATACCAGTTTCTGTGTTTCGGGAACGGTACACACTATAGCAACTGCAGCAAACCCGCTGTATTATCATTGGAGTAATGGAGATACTACAGTTTCTTCATCGCAGTCTATTTCTTCTTCGCAATCTGTTTATGTTACGGTAACAGATGTAAACGGCTGTACTGCCGAAGATTTTATAGATGTGCTTATTCAAAATGTGTCGCCTGTATTTTCGGTTTGTTGCGATACCGTTATTTGTCCAAATGGAAACGCAACCTTTGCAGTTATTTCTTCTCCCACTTCGCAGCTCAATTATAATTGGAGCAGTGGTGAGCAAGTTGTTTCCATAACCAAACAAATTTTTACTGCTCAAAATTTTACAGTAAATGTCAGCGACCAAAACGGTTGCACAGGAACAGGAACTGTGAATGCTATCATCAATAACAGCGCTGTTGATTTTTCGGTTTGCTGCGATACCGTAGTATGCGATGGAAATGCGGCTGTGTTTACGGCATCATCGGATAGTGCCGTGACTTATTTTTGGAGCAGCGGAGAAACCACTGCTATGGTTATTGAAATTATTGCTGCGCCACAAATATTTACAGTTACCGCTACAAATACTTCGGGATGCAGCGGAACTAAAACGGTGCAAGCAACTATTTCTGTTCCACAAACTGTTGTTACAACTGTGCCCGATACTAATATTGCTTTGGGGCAAGTGGTACAGCTTTCGGCAAGTGGTGACTCCGGCACTACTTATCTTTGGTCACCTGCCGAAGGCTTAGACAGCAGTACTATTCAAAATCCTAAAGCCACTGCACAAACTACCACTACGTATTGTGTAACTACCACCGACCGTTACGGTTGCACTGCCACGGCTTGTCATAAAATAGAAATTCTATTGCCTGAGATAAAAATACCGGATGCATTTTCACCAAATGGCGATGGGGTTAACGATGAGTTCATTCTCTTTCCGCTTTCGTCAACTATTGATGAAATAAAAATATTCAACCGCTGGGGCGAAGTGGTTTTTACTTCTAAAGGAAATGCCCCATGGAACGGTTCTTACAAAGGCAATTTACAACAAGCGGGTAATTTTGTTTTGCAGGTTTCATATACTAACCCGTTGAACCAAGGCAAGACCAACACAATTGTGAAGGATATTATTTTGGTGCGATAATTACATGGTTCCGTTTCTACTATCCGTTGTTCTTGCTCACCTTAATTAGTTGCGCATTATCACTTTTCGTTTAAGTTTGCGCTTCGTTTTTTCAAACCAATAAAAAAATACTTCATGAAAATTACCGTAGTAGGCGCAGGAGCTGTAGGAGCTACCGTTGCCGATAATATTGCCCGCAGAGAACTTTGCCACGAACTTGTTTTAGTAGATATTAAAGAAGGAATTGCCGAAGGTAAAGCCATGGACATGAATCAAACGGCATCGCTGCTTGGCTATGATACCCGCGTTATAGGCTCTACGAATGATTACACTAAAACTGCCGGTACCGATGTGGCGGTGATTACATCAGGCATTCCGCGCAAACCGGGCATGACCCGCGAAGAACTGATAGGTACTAACGCATCTATTGTAAAAGGTGTTACTGAAAATATTTTGAAGCATTCGCCTAACGCCATCATTGTTGTTATCAGTAATCCTATGGATACGATGACTTATCTGGCATTAAAATCAAGCGGACTTCCAAAAAACAGAATTATAGGCATGGGTGGAATTCTTGACAGCGCCCGTTTTAAATATTATTTGAGCCAGTCGCTTAATTGCTCGCCAAGCGATTTACACGCAGTAGTTGTAGGCGGACATGGCGATACAACCATGATTCCATTAACCCGTTTGGCTACTTTAAACGGAAACCCTGTTTCAAATTTATTAAGTGCAGAGGCTTTGGACAAAGTTGCAGCAGATACAATGGTTGGCGGAGCTACCTTAACTAAGCTCATAGGAACCTCGGCTTGGTATGCACCAGGTGCTGCAGGTGCCGCTTTAGTAGAGAGCATTGTGCGTGACCAAAAGAAAGTTTTCCCTTGCTGTGTTTCGTTAAATGGGGAATACGGACAGAACGATATCTGCCTTGGAGTGCCTGTGGTTATAGGTAAAGGTGGTTGGGAACAAATAGTAGATTACAAGCTGAATACCAACGAACAAGAGACTTTCAACAAAAGTGCTGATGCAGTTCGTAGTATGAACAGTGTTCTTGCTACTTTAAGTTTATAATTGGCGTTATGTAAAGTAGTATTATCTGAGAATTCAGCCTTCTTTGGTCAAAACTTCAGGTAATACTCCTTCGTTAGTTCCTTATACTCTTCTGTAAATTCAGCGTTTGCTTTTTGAATGAGCAGTTGGCTTTTCACCACTTCTCTTCTTTCTCTTTCCAATTGAATCAAAACAACGTAAGGCAGTTTACCTTCCACGGCAGTTACTTCTGTAAGCTTAGTTAGGTAGAGTTCCAAGCCCTCGGCTTTGGTTTGCAGTAAAGGCAAATTGAAAATTGGAATAATTAGAAATGCTTTGCCTTGGTTTGAAAGCAAACGATTTATTCCCTCCAGCAATTCATTATAGCTTAATGCCGTGCTGTGCCTGGCTATATTCCTTGCCTCATCTTCTATTTTGTAATCCTGAATAAAATAAGGCGGGTTAGAAATGATGATATCAAATTTGTTTTCGCTCGAAAATTTTTGAAACTCGATATGCTGTGCATCGAGATTTTTATTCCACAAACTTGCCGCAAAGTTTTCCTTTGCTTGCAGGTAAGCGTTTTCATCAATATCAATAGCGGTAATTTTTGCTCCGGTGTTTTGCTGTGCCATCATTAACGCTATTACCCCCGTTCCGGTACCTATATCCAAAATTCGAGCCGCTCCTCTCCCGCTTGCCCAGGCTCCTAAAAGCACACCATCGGTATTTACTTTCATGGCGCACTTATCTTGCATTACTGAAAACTGTTTGAAATGAAAAATGTTTTGCCCCATGTGAGTTGACATTACTAACTGTAATCTTAGAATCCCATTACCGCCCTCCGCGTCATGCAAAAGGAGCGCTACTTACTCCTTAACAGCGTTTTATCTTCTTCTTCCCCCCAATCCCAGCACGCCTAGCAAACCACGCGTTACCTCACGTAAAATCACTTTACCTGCGCTGCTCTTTGCAAAATCGCCAATAGCACCCACTCCCTTTTCTACCATTGAAGGTTCGTTGCTTACGGGAGCATTTATAGTATTGGTAGATGCAGCTGTATTTGTTGCAGTAAGAGAAACAGAATTGATTTTTCCGCTAAGTATTTCAAAAGCACTTTCGCGGTCAATCACCTCGCTGTATTTTTTTACCAGTTTACTTTGGTTGTTGATGGCTTCAATTTCGGTTGAAGTTAGCACATCCATACGCGAGCGCGGTGCCTGCAATAAAGTTGCAGCAAGTGGCGTAGGAATTCCTTTTTCGTTCAACACGGTTACCAATGCTTCGCCCATTCCCAAAGAAGTGAGCAGAGTTTCGGTATCGTAAAAGTCGGTAAGCGGATAGTTTTCGGCAGTAAGTTTAATTTGCTTTCTATCCTTAGCGGTAAATGCACGTAAGGCATGTTGCACTTTCATACCTAATTGCGCCAACACGTCATCCGGCACATCGGCAGGGTTTTGCGTGCAAAAGAAAATGCCTACACCTTTCGAGCGAATGAGTTTGATAATAGTTTCAATTTGGTCAAGCAATGCTTTGCTGGCTTCTTCAAAAATTAAATGCGCTTCGTCAATAAAGATCACGAGTTTCGGTCTGCCCGCATCGCCTTCCTCAGGAAACGTGGCGTAAATTTCTGCCAGCAAACTGAGCATAAACGTAGAGAAGAGTTTCGGCTTATCCTGAATATCGGTAAGGCGAAGAATGGAAATAATGCCGTTACCGTTTTCATCAATGCGCACTAAATCATCTACCTCAAAACTCTTTTCACCAAAGAATATTTCTGCGCCCTGTTGCTCCAGTTCAATAATCTTGCGAAGAATAGTAGAAGTAGTTGCCGTAGAAACCTTGCCGTAATTTTCTTCTACTTCCTTTTTGCCTTCATCGGTAATGTAGTTCATCACCTTCTTAAAATCTTTCAAATCGAGCAGCGGCATTTTTTTGTCGTCACAATATTTAAACACAATAGAAACCACACCTTCCTGTGTGTCGTTCAGTGCAAGAATTTTCGAAAACAATACGGGACCAAACTCCGAAAC
>JAPLES010000073.1:22358-48830 GCA_026391075.1 Bacteroidota bacterium
TCCGAAACTGTTGCGCGCATTCGCACTCCGCTTTCTTTTGAAAGCGAAAGAAACTCCACAGGGTTTCCTTTTGCTGCCCACTCCACTCCTATTTTTGCATGGCGCTCTTCAATTGCAGGATTCGTTTTACCCGCTTGTGCAACACCCGATAAATCTCCTTTAATATCCATCATTACCACAGGAACTCCCTGTGCCGAAAGTTGTTCGGCAATTACCTGCAAGGTTTTTGTTTTTCCTGTTCCTGTTGCACCTGCAATCAATCCATGGCGGTTGAAAGTTTTGAGCGGAGCTTTAACCAGCAATCCTTCTACTGCATTTCCATCGAGCATAGCCACACCGAGAACTATATGCTGGCCTTTGCAATCGTATCCGGTTTGAATTGCTTCTTTAAATTTATTGCTGTCTGCCATGGTTGAAATATTTTGTGGTGTGAAAATATTTATTCTGAGTAAATCACTTTTCAATTTAAGTGTAAGTTTGTTTCGAACATAATTTCAGTTGAAAAACAAATCTTCTATTCTTTTTGCGGTGCTTGTTTGGAGTTTGCTCCTCGTGCGTTTTGGCTATAGATTCGGCACGGGCGACCAGGTAGAACTGCTTCCTTACACGCTCTACCTTTACGACACAACTTTGTATGAGCACGATTTTTTTATACAAGGATTAAACGCGTCTGTTCCTAATGAACGAACGGTAATGGCGCATTTGTTATTGCCTTTTGTCAATCATTTAGAACTGCTCTGCTTTCTGCTTCAGTTTCTTTCTACCATTATATTGATTCTTGGTTTAGAAACTTTGGCGCGCAGATTTATTCAGCATAAATATTTGGCTTGGTTCGCCATACTTGCTGCATTGATTCCACTCAACGATTACACACTGGGCAATGTGGAGTTATACTCAGAATGTTTTCAGGCAAGCGCGTTGGCAGTTGCTATCGTAGTTTGGGCTATCAATTTATTTCTTGATAGGAAATATTTGGTTGCATCTGTCTTACTCTCTCTTGCCACATTCATTCAATTGCTGGAAGGCTTAGATGTAATGCTGGTGCTAAGTGCTGTTCTTTTGGTTGCAGTAATCAAGAAAGAAGTTTCGCTCAAAAACGTTATCAGTTTTCTTTCCATCTATGCTATTACATCGGGCGTTTACTTAGTACTGATATTTGTGCAGAAGAATGTTTCGTCCGAAATATCGAATCAGGAACTCTTCAAAATACTTTTCGAGTTCCGCCATCCGCATCATTTTGTTTTTTCTTCTTTCCCGAAGTTTAAAACGATTGTCTTTGCACTGCTTGCAATCAGTTCCGTTATCTTTTTTAGAAAACGTTCTTCAACTCTGTTTCAATTTATTTTAGTTAGTTGCGCGGGAATTATTTTCTACATAGTAGCAGTAGATGGCTTGCACAATATTCTGATTGGCAATTTTCAATTTTATAAAATCACTCAATGGTTAAAACTCCTTGGAGTAGTTTCTATTGTTGGATTAGCCGAAGGACTTCTCTTCAAAAAAACTGACTGGTTAAATCAATTGAAATTTGAAACTGGAATTCTTCTAACAGGCTTACTCGCAAGTTGGCTGGTAATTATTTGCTTTCAAAGTATTCTTCCTTATCACGTTCGGTTCCAAATTTTTGGTTTGAAAGAAAAGGATGATGCCGTTTCTATTTGCGAACAAATAAAAATGAACACACCCAAAGACGCGGTTTTTATTCAGCCATTTGATAACACCGAACTAAAGTTTCATGCGCAACGTTCAAGTTATGTAGAGTTTAAAGCAAACGTTCGCAATAAATTGTTTGTACGCGAATGGGCAAACAGAGTGGAGGAAGTATTTCATGTAAATTCGGAAATGAAAGAGAAGGGATTTACCTTACAGCAAAAAGAAGATGGATACTTCTATCATCTTGATAAAACGCATTTAGATTTGCTGAAACAAAAAGGCGTTACACATATCCTTACGCGAAAAGAATTTCCACCTGCTGAAGGCACTTTAATATTATCGAACAACACCTATGCAGTATATCAACTTTAACGGCAACATATATCCCGAGCATGAGCAACTGCTTCCGGTCACTAACCGCGCGTTTAAGTATGGCGATGTTTTTTTTGAGAGCATGGTAATGTTCGATAAAAAGATTCCCCTACTCGATTACCACTTCAGCCGAATGGAATTCACTGCCGAAGTTTTGTCGGCTGTTTTTCCTAAGCGTTTCGATACGGAGCGTTTCATGAATATGATTTTGGATTTGGCTTCTGTAAATGATGCTGTAAAAAACGCGCGCATTCGCTTGCAGTTTTTCAGAAAAGGAAAAGGCTTGTATTTGCCCGATGATGATCAACTGGGCTATGTTATCAGTATGGATAAAATTGAGAACGCACAGTTTGAATGTGGCGAAGGATTAAAAGTAGGCATGCGCGAAGATTGTTTTAAGCCGGTTTATAATGTGAGCGATTTAAAAAACTCGAGTGCGCTAGCGTATGTATTGTTTGCACAGTTTGCCGCTGTCGAATGTTGGGACGAAATGATTTTGATGAACAGTTTCGCTCAGGTTTGCGAAGCCATCCACTCCAATATTTTTTTGGTGAAAGAAAATAAACTCATTACACCTAACTTAGAAAGCGGTTGTGTAAATGGAGTAATGCGCACTTATTTAATTTCTGTTTTCGAAGGCGAAATCGAAGAGCGCGAAATGGAGACCAAAGAATTACTAGAAGCCGATGAAATTATTTTCACCAATGCGGTGAAGGGAATTCAATGGGTAAAAGAATTTGAAGCTAAGACTTACAGCAATAAAAAAGCGGTGGAACTCACCGCGCAGTTGAATAAAAGTTTGTTAGGTCTTGGAATTTGACTTGCATTCATTCTTAATTCCGAAATCAGCATTCCGCATTAATCAAGCGTTTGTCCCGGGTTATTCGAAATCTCCACCATCTTTTCAAAGTCAGCATCTTTCAAATCGTTGAAATAGAAATAAACCGGATTCACCGCGCTTCCGTTTTTAAGCACTTCATAATGCAAATGCGGTCCTGTAGATTTTCCAGTGCTACCAGTGTTAGCAATTACATCACCACGTATTACTTTCTGCCCAGGGCGAACTTTGAATTTCGAAAGATGCGCATAACGCGTTCTGTAACCAAAACCATGGTTCACAATAATTTCGTTCCCATAACCCTGAAAAGAATAGTTCACCGCTTCTACCACTCCATCACCCGTAACGCGCACTTCTGTCCCAATAGGGCAAGTGAAATCCATACCTTCATGGAACTTCTGAATTTTATAAACAGGGTCAATACGCCAGCCGTACCCCGAAGCCATGCGCTCTAATTTTTTGTTGGGTATGGGCTGCACCGAAGGAATGGAAAGCAACATTTTTTCTTTGCTCTTAATAAGCTCTGCTATTTCATCATAGCTTTTACTTTGAATAGCCATTTGCTTTTTCAATTTATCAACCTTCCCGGCTATGTCTTTCATCAAATCACCATTGTCGTATTTTTCTAGATAGCGATACTTGTTTACTCCTCCCGAGCCCGCTTCCCAAATATCTTTGTCAATGGGGTCGGCTTCAAACATTACGCGGTAAATATTTCCATCGCGGTAATGCAAACCATCCAACACACTGCTCAAACGGTCTACTTCCTGATTTACAATATAATATTGGTCTTGCATGGAGCTCAATTCCGATTTCAGAATTTTCTCCTTGGGCGAATCGAAAAACTTATAGTAGATGGTGGAGATTGCCAATGAAAAAACGAGTGCAGCAATTAAAAAAGCAAGAAGCCGCAAGATACGCGAACCCCAACTCACTACTGCTTTTTCGTAAGCTAGTGTTTGGGTATTGAAAATGAATTTGTCTTTTCTCTTTAGTAATGCCATTTCGCGCGGGTCTGAACCAAAGGTCAGACCATTTTATTTTTACGTTCAATCAAAACAGGGAAGTTTTATCCATTCTGTTATTTTCGCCCTCTCCTTAAACGGAGCTAAAATATCATCATTTTTCATTTACAGAATTGAAGGCATGACATCATCAGAAACCCAAACTTTAATTAACAATGAAGAACGTAAGTTTGGGTTCGCGAAGTCCATTAAAAAATAGATATGACATCTGAGCAAATTAGAGAAAGCTTTTTAAAATTTTTTGAAGAAAAGGGACATAAACGATTTCCTTCTGCACCTATTGTAGTAAAGAACGACCCAACGCTCATGTTCATTAACAGCGGTATGGCACCGTTCAAAAATATTTTTTTGGGCAATGAACCTATTAAATACAAGCGCGTAGCCGATACGCAGAAGTGTTTGCGCGTAAGCGGCAAGCATAACGATTTGGAAGAAGTTGGTGTAGATACTTACCACCACACCATGTTCGAAATGCTGGGTAACTGGAGCTTTGGTGATTATTTTAAAAAAGAAGCAATTGAATGGAGTTGGGAACTGCTGACGAAAGTTTATGGCTTAGAAAAAAACAGACTTTATGTAACCGTTTTTGAAGGCGACAAAAAGGAGAATCTTGCTTTTGACCAGGAAGCATTTGACGAATGGAAGAAGTATGTTGACCCAAGCAGAATTATAAACGGAAATAAGAAAGATAACTTCTGGGAAATGGGCGACACTGGTCCTTGTGGTCCTTGTTCTGAAATACACATTGACTTAAGAAGTGATGTAGAGCGCAAAGCTGTGGATGGAAAGAGTTTAGTAAACGCTTCGCATCCGCAGGTGATTGAAATCTGGAACAACGTGTTCATGGAGTTTGAACGTAAAGCTGATTGCAGTTTAGTAAAGCTTGCTGCGCAACACGTAGATACAGGGATGGGTTTCGAAAGATTATGTGTTGCAATACAGAAGAAGACAAGCAATTACGATACGGATATTTTTCAGCCTATCATTCAAACCGTTGCTGCTAAAGCAAAAGTGATATATGGGGAGAATGAAAAGACCGACATTGCCCTTCGTGTTATTGCAGACCATATTCGCGCTATCTCTTTCACCATTGCAGACGGTCAACTTCCGTCAAACACAGGTGCAGGTTATGTGATTAGAAGAATTTTACGCAGAGCCGTTCGTTACGGATATTCTTATATAGGTTTTGAGCAACCTTTTTTATGTGAGTTAGTTCCCATGTTGGCAAATCAGTTTGCGGATGTATTTCCTGAATTGAAAGCACAAGCAAGTTTTGTAGCGAATGTAATTAGAGAAGAAGAAACTTCTTTCTTGAGAACACTAGCAAACGGAATTAAACGCATTGATTCATTAACCGGTATTGATGGCAAAACTGCTTTCGAGTTATTCGACACTTTTGGTTTCCCTCTTGACCTAACTAAATTGATAGCATCGGAGAAAGGCTGGACGGTTGACGAAGAAGGATTCAACAAAGAAATGACAGCTCAAAAGCAAAGAGGAAAAGCAGATGCTACAAAAGAACAAAGCGATTGGATAAATATAAGTGAAGATGTAAAGACAGATTTTATCGGTTACGATTTTACAGAAACCGATGCGCGCGTAGTAAAGTACCGAAGCATTAAGCAAAAAGACAAAGAACTATTTCAAGTGGTGTTAGACAAAACTCCTTTCTATGCTGAAAGTGGCGGACAGGTTGGCGATACCGGTTTGCTTTTGTTTGGTGAAGAAAAAATAGAAGTGCTCGATACCAAAAAGGAAAATGATTTGATTGTTCACTTCGTAAAGAAACTTCCTGCTAAAGTTGATGCTCCTGCACATATAAAAATAAACACCGTTAAGCGTAGCGATACAATTAAGAATTACTCTGCAACACACTTGCTGCAATCTGCTTTGCGCATTGTTCTAGGTTCGCATGTTCAGCAAAAAGGCTCGTTGGTAAATGCCGATTATCTGCGTTTCGATTTCTCGCACTTCAGCAAAATGACCGATGAAGAAATTGCTAAGGTAGAGCAGATAGTGAACGAAAAGATAATGGAGAACATTGCTTTGGATGAAAGAAGAAATGTTCCGATTGAAGAAGCGAAGAAACAGGGAGCAACTGCTTTGTTCGGAGAGAAATATGGAGAGTTTGTCCGCGTAATCACTTTCGATGAAAAGTTTAGCCGTGAGTTGTGCGGAGGGGTGCATGTAAAATCAACCAGTCAAATAGGTTTGTTCAAAATTACTTCAGAAGGTTCTGTAGCAAGCGGTGTTAGAAGAATTGAAGCAGTTACAGGAAAGAAAGCGATTGAATTAGCGAACGATGCGATTAGCAAATTAGCAGATGTAACAGTCGCACTCAATAACAGCAAAGATTTATTGAAGAGTATAGATTCTTTGAAGAATGAGAATGAAGAACTGAAAAAAAAATTACAGCAGTTTGAAGATAAAGCAGTAGCTGATTTGAAAAAACAAATCGTTGGTTCTGTCGAAAATCTTGGTGCGGTTAAATTTTTCGCATCTACAAAAGTTGAATTGAATTCGGTTGAAGCTTTGCGCAAACTGGGCATTCAGTTGACGAATGATTTGAAAGATGGTTTTGTGTTGTTGCTGGCTTCATCTATCAATGGCAAAAATGTAGTTCATCTTCGCATTGCGCCTTCCTTGAATATAAACGGCAATCAGCTACTAAAAGAAATTGCACCTACTATTAAAGGTGGTGGTCCTGCCGATTTTGTGCAGGCAAGTGCAGGAAGCATGAGCGAGGTAGAAGAGTTCGTTTTAAAATTGAAACAAAGATTTAAGTAGTAAGCTTAAAAAAAATGAATGCTTTTTAACTCTTACGAATTCTTCTTTTTTTTCCCCATCGTAACCATTATCTATTTTTTGCTACCGCAAAAATATCGGTGGTTTCATTTGCTTGCCGCAAGTTGCGTCTTCTATTGTGCCTTCATCCCCATCTACATACTCATTCTCTTTTTTACAATTCTAATTGATTATTGTGCAGGTATATTTATAGAGAAATCGTCAGGGCAAAAAAGAAAATGTTTGCTTATACTAAGTCTAGTAGCCAATATTGGAGTGTTAGCCGTTTTCAAATACTACAATTTTTTATCGGGCAATTTCAATGCAATATGTCACCTATTTCATTTGCAATACAATATCGAGTTACTCAAAATTATTTTGCCCATTGGGCTTTCCTTCCACACTTTTCAAGCGATGAGTTACACCATTGAGGTGTATCGTGGGAACCAAAAGGCTGAACGTCATTTGGGCATTTATGCGCTGTATGTCATGTTCTATCCACAGTTGGTAGCGGGACCCATTGAGCGTCCACAAAACTTATTGTGGCAGTTCAGGCAGAAATTTGATTTTGAATATGGCAGAGTTACTTCCGGACTGAAACTAATGGCTTGGGGCCTTTTCAAAAAAGTAGTTATTGCGGACAGGCTTGCCGTAGTGGCTAATCAGGTTTTTGGAGATCCTTACCAATACGATGGCTTTCCTTTAGTGATAGGCGTAGTGTTTTTCAGTCTTCAAATCTATTGCGATTTTTCGGGCTACTCCGATATTGCCATTGGAGCGGCACGGGTCATGGGTTTTTCGTTGATGAAAAATTTTGACCGACCTTACTCGGCAAAAACAATTTCGGAGTTTTGGAAAAGATGGCACATTTCTCTTTCAACCTGGTTCCGCGATTATCTTTACATTTCTATAGGAGGAAACAGGGTTTCAACAGCAAGAAGATACTTCAACCTCTTCTTTGTTTTTACCGTAAGTGGATTGTTGCATGGTGCCAGTTGGAACTTTGTTATTTGGGGGGCATTACATGGTTTCTATTTAATTGTTGGAATAGTTACTAAACCTATTCGAGCATCGTTTAATCGCATCACTAAACTTTCAAAATTCCCTTCGCTTTTACATGGTATTGATGTAACTATTGTTTGTCTTCTTGTAGCCTTCGCGTGGATATTTTTCAGAGCCGCAAATTTTGCAGATGCGACCTATATCATCAACCACCTTTTTACTATTCATTCCTTTGATTTAAAAGGTCTTTTAGCCTACATAAACATTCCAGTATTAGAAGCATTTTATCCTTCTGGGTTAGAATCAAAAGTTGCACTCGTTTCAGTTCTCATCATGGAAGCAGTTCAATATTTACACCAGCAGCAGGCTATTTCACTTCGTTTAAGCGAAATCCCTTTTGCTTTTCGATTTAACTTGTATTTTCTTTTAATGATGAGCATCATATTGTTTGGCATGTTTGGCAAAACTCAATTTATCTACTTTCAATTTTAGCAATGAGTTTGAAATTATTCTGGTTAAAATTATGCGCGCAGTTTGTTGTACTGATAGGTGCAAGTGCTGGCATTTTTTATAGTACCGATGCCGGATACTTTGATGTATTTTACCATCGAATTGCTTCTTCAAAACAAAAGTCTTTGATTATCGGAAGTTCAAGAGCGGCACAAGGTTTAATACCCGAAGTTTTTAATCAAAAAATAAAAACAAAAAACGCATTGCCCGTATTTAATTTTGCTTTTACTGTAGCCGCCTCACCGTTTGGGTTAAATTATTTGAATAGCATAAAAGAAAAAGTAGAAGATAATGTAACCGATGGATTATTCATTGTAACTATAGACCCATGGTGTGTTTCCTCTGATCCTGGTGAGATTGCACACGGCTATACACGAGAAGCAGATTTCAATATTTATAAGACTTGGCTTAAAAATGTAAATCCGAATGTAGATTACATTATTCGTGAAAACAGACGCTTGGGAGACCTGCTTTTTTTACACGAAAGAAAACTTTTAGTGCACAAAGATGGTTGGTTAGAAGTTACCATTCCCATGGATAAAATATCAATTGAAGCCCGCACTAAAAGCAAATTAGCAGAGTATTTAAAACATAAACAAGAGTATGTAGAATCCAAAGCGAGGTGGAAATACTTAAAAGAAACTATTGCCTATTTGCAAACAAAAGGAAACGTTATTTTAGTACGACTGCCCATTGAAACAAGAATGATAGCCATTGAAAATTCTTTTTCTCCATATTTCTCTCGCAAAATACAACTGCTTTCCACCGATATGAGAGTGCCGTTTTTCGACATGCATCCTTTAAGTCCAAAACTTATATTTAATGACGGCAATCATATTAGCAAGGTTTCGGCTTATCAAATTTCGGAAATCTTAGCAGACACCATTAATCAAATATTTTATCAGCCGAAAAATAAATAGAAGGACAAAAATGAACGACAGCAAATACAGTAAATACGAAGTAGTAGTAGGATTGGAAGTTCACGCACAACTTTCCACGCATAGCAAAATGTATTGCGGTGATTCCGCTGAATTTGGCGGCTCGCCTAATACACATGTGAGTGTGTTATCTCTCGGTCATCCCGGCACTTTGCCAATGGTTAATGAGAAAGCTATTGAATACGCAGTGAAGATTGGTTTGGCAACATCTTGTAACATTCGTTACGAAAATCAGTTTGCGCGCAAGAATTATTTCTATGCCGATTTGCCCAAAGGCTATCAAATTACACAAGACAAAACTCCCATTTGCACCGGTGGATTTATTGATGTAGAAACAAACGGAGTAAAGACTAAAATCAATCTCACGCGCATTCACTTAGAAGAAGATGCCGGTAAATCTATTCACGACATTGACCCGTATTTTACCTTGGTTGATTTGAACCGTGCGGGGGTTCCACTGATTGAAATAGTTAGTGAGCCGGATGTAAGAAGCGGTGATGAGGCAATGGCTTATCTGAATGAAATTCAGAAACTCGTTCGCTATCTCGGTATTTGCGATGGTAACATGGAAGAAGGTTCTATGCGTTGTGATGCGAATGTTTCTGTTCGCTTAAAAGGTTCCAATGTATTGAACCCGCGAAGTGCAGTGAAAAACATGAACAGTATGCGCAATGTAAAACGCGCTATTGAATTTGAATTTATACGTCAGATTGATGCGCTGGAAGCAGGAGAAAAAATGGTGCAAGAAACAAGAGGATTTGATGCAGTACGCGGAGTAACACTTTCTCAACGCAGCAAAGAACACGCGCACGATTATCGTTATTTCCCGGAGCCGGATTTGCCGCCTGTATATGTAACTGATGAATACATTGCGAATGTAAAGGCATACATGCCCAAACTTCCAAATCAATTGAAGCAGGAGTATATGGAAGTTTTCGGTTTGCCGGAATATGATGCGCGCATTATTACCGATGAAAAGGAAATGGCAGAGTATTTCAGTTTACTTCTCTTAGAAACTAAAAATTACAAAGCTGCTTCGAATTGGATTTTGGGTCCGGTAAAAAATTCGTTGAACGAAACCGGAATGGAGATTAAAGATTTTAAAGTTTCGCCAAGCAGTATTGCAAAATTGATTGCCTTAATTGATGAAGGAAAAACAAATTTCTCTGTGGCTTCATCACAAATATTTTCGGTATTAGTGGAAACAGGTAAAGACCCGTTGAAGATTGCTGAGGAATTAAATCTGCTTCAAAGCAGCGATGAAGGAATGATTGTCGACCTGATAGACGAAGTAATTGCTAAATATCCCGAAAAAGTTGCCGAATATCGCGCAGGTAAAAAAGGTCTGTTAGGTTTGTTTGTAGGAGAAGTAATGAAACTTTCAAAAGGTAAAGCCGACCCAAAACTGACAAACAAATTAGTTACTGAAAAACTCGAATCATAAATCAATAAACAAAAACAAATGCGTAAACTCTCGTGTCTTTTGCTGTTCGTTATTTTTTTCTCTTCCTGTAATCTTGCCGGAGGAAGCGACAAATACTCTATACAGGGAACTTTAAAAAACAATTCAGCTAAATCAATCGTGTTGGAAAAACTTGGCTTGCAGAAAATGACTGCCATTGATTCAGCTAAGGTTGATGAAAAAGGGTTCTTCAAAATGGAAGGCGTTTCTGAAAAAGGTTTTTACCGTTTACGCATAGATGAAAAAACATTCTTCTTGTTTTTGCTTGAACCAACTAAATACACCGTGGAAATTAATACCGGTGGTCAAGGCGAACCGTTTACTATTTCGGGCTCAAAAGAAAACGATGAATTTCAAAGAGCATTTAAAACATTAGGAGCTGCACAACGCGATATGCAAGGATGGAACATGGCTTATCAAATGTATGGTCAGCGCGGTGCCTCGCAGGATACCATGATGTTTATCCAGCAACAATTACAACAAGTAGCGGCAAAGTTTGAAAGCTTGATTAAAGATAGCGCAACTGCCGCTAAGAGCCCTTTGGTAGCTATGTTTTATGTGACCAATGCTCCTGTAGATAAATTTCCAAAAGAAAATTTAGCTGTAATTCAACGCATGGAAAAGGAAATTCCTACCTCTTCTTACACCAAAGATTACCGCGCTACCTACACTAAATACGAAGAGCAATTGAAACAACAAGGGCAATCGCAACAATCTGCCGCTTCAATTGGTATTGGAAAGGAAGCTCCCGAAATTGATCTAAAAAATCCGGAAGGAAAATCAATCAAACTTTCTTCGCTTCGTGGAAAGGTAGTGTTGTTAGATTTTTGGGCTAGCTGGTGCGGGCCTTGCCGCATGGAAATGCCGAACGTAGTTTCTGCTTACAACAAATACAAATCAAAAGGGTTTACAGTTTACAGTGTATCGCTAGATAAAGATGCTGCCGCTTGGACCGGAGCTATTTCAAAACTTGGTATGACTTGGGAAAACCAAGTGAGCGATTTGAAATGGTGGCAATGTGAAGCTGCCTTGAAATACGGTATTCAGGGAATTCCTGCTGCATTTCTTCTAGATAAAAACGGAGTAATTGTAGCTACTAATCTTCGTGGTCCTGCATTGGATGAGAAGATTGGGGAGCTGTTGCAGTAATTCTGAATTATATTTACGTTATGAAACAAACTACAAGAGCAATTATTTTTATAGTTGCTCTGTTTTTTTTATGGCAATCTCAATTATCTGCGCAAAACTTACCAAATCTTGGAAAGGAAAATGAATTTCAAGGATTCAAGGAACGTAAGTTGCCGTTTAAGCAAAATGTAATTAAGTCGAATCTCATTCCCATATTTATGGGACAGATACCGCTTTGTGGTGAACTGCGTTTTACTTATGAGCGAATGCTAACGCATAACCAATCTCTAACTATTGGAGCTTCGTATAATTTTCCAAATCTTTTTTTGTTTGTGATGCCGGCTATTACAAATCCGGGAAGAGCTACACTTAAAAATTATAGTTTACGTGGGGGTAGAATTACTTTAGGCTATCGTTTTTATCCTTTAAAAAGGCGACATGCGCCTAATGGATTATTCTTTGGGCCTTATGGTTCGTTCAACTTTGTAAAAATAAAAGAACGGAAAGGCAACGGGAGTTTTGAAACATGGAATTATGCCGATGCTTGTTTTATTCTCGGTTACCAATTTCACATGCGCAGAGGTGTATTCATGGAGTTTTTCGGTGGGCTTGGTTACCGCAAAAATTTTATTCGCGATTATGATGCGCGTTATAATTCCACCAGCGAACGTGAATATTATGTCATAAAAGGTCCTGTGCCAAACTTCAAAGTTTTACTTCAAATGAATATCGGATTTGGCTGGTAGCATCTCTCCTACTCACCCGGCTTGTAAATTCGTTCCGCATGTTTATATGCCCAATCTTTACTCAAACTTTCTTCTTTGGTTTGGTTGTGAACATACATTTGCATTTGGTCGGTGTAATGTTTTGCGCCTGGTGTATTACTGCTTCCGTAGCAAATTACGCTTCTCATTTCGGGTAGGCTTCCGTCTTTCTTAAACTTAGATAGAAGAATGTAACTTTCACCTGATTTAATTCTTCGCTGACCTTTTCCGTAAGCATCACCGGCTTTAGCATTCCACATATCGGGTCCACCGCTGGTAGGTAGATTGACATCGCCACGTTGATGGCGTTGATAATCGCCAAGTGGCGCGTTAAGCTTTCCAAAATCTCTGAGCATTTCTGCTTTTGCTCTGCGCACGCCATCGGCAAAGTAATCGAGTTTATAAGCAGGGTTCTCTTTAAACTTCTGTTCTATTTCTTGATTGATTGCAAAGTAAGTTCCATAAATCCATTTGTAAACCAATGTTGCATTGGTGTCAGCTATATCTCCGCTTCTGTTTATTGCCCATGCTTTCATAACTGCAATTGCATCAGCAATGTCAGCATACTTTTTTTCATCGAGGTGAAACGCTTCTTCTAAATCAAAACTTTTGAAGGGTGCCGTAACCGATTTAGGGTAGTGCGCATCGTATTTTATTTTCAGAAAATAATCCCAGTCAATTTTGGTTTTTCCTTCCATCATTTCGTAAAAACGAAGACTGCGATTGGTTTGCCATCGGGCAAAGGTGATGTTCTTTTGGCAGGCAAGCGGTTGAGGGTCTTCGTCTTTAGCAGTCATGCTATAAGAAGTATTGTTGGTGTTAAACACATAGCCGCATTTAGGGTTAAGCACATGTGGCAGCGAATCGTGAGGCAAAAATTTAGTCCATAAAGTTTTCCTGGTATTACCGGGCACAGTGCTATTCCAGTCATAACCATCGGCACGAATTGGCATAGCTCCATTGCTCACACAGTAAATAGTATCATAACGGTCAGCATAAGTTACATATTGGTTGATGATGCCCTGTATATCCAATGCCTGACGGAACTCGGTATAGTTTTTCGCCTTATTCATTTTGTACCATTCTTCCACGCTCTTCACCGTCATGTTCGAAGCCAGGCGAATGGCAAACATTCCTTTCTTGTTTATATAAGTAGCCCCGTAAATGCTCCACCATTTTTTCTTTCCAATAGTTAAAACGAATTTGTGTGTATCGCGATGCTTGGCAAGATTAACGGATAGCTTAGCACGACTTTGTTCCAGCTTATAAGAAACCCCATCAACCAAATAATGATTCTTCTTTTTCGGGTCGGGCTGTAATTGATAAATATCAATAGCATCGAAATAATTAGTGGTGTGCGCCCATCCTAAGTTTTCGTTGGTGCCGTGAAAAATAGAAACAGCTCCGTGAAAAGTTGCTCCTAAGATATTTAAACCTTCTTCGCTTTGAAGATGTGCTTCGTACCAACTCATAGGTCCTTCTAATGGCTGATGTGCATTGCAATCAAGATAAACATTTCCGTCTGCGGTTATGTTTGAATTCATTGCCAAAGCATTTGAACCGCGAGCATCTTTATTGTATTCAATAGTTGGCATGGTTTCGCCAACTATACTTGTAATTGAACCATTAACACCGGTCATTAATGCCATAGAAAGCATGTAGCCTGAAATAAAATCAGTTGGACGAATAGGCAATAGCCCTTTGAAGATAAGTTTATCAGGATTCTTCTTAGCCCAATCGTTACCGGCAGCAGCACCCGCTTCCAAAAGTTTTCTTGTTTCTGGAGATAAATCTTTGTAATGATTTATTATAAAATCAGGAACGCCTAACAACTGCACTGCATAATCAATTTTTGCACCTTCAATACCCATCATCAACCCGAGTTTCCCTCTCGATAAAAGCAAACCCCACATCACTGTTTTGTAATCATCTTCCAATGCGCAAGACACCAAACCGTAAGAACAATCGGCATCTGTTTTTCCGAAAATATGTGGCACACCAAAACTATCGCGCACAATTTCTACATGATAATTTGGATTGACTTGCGAGAAGAGAGATGGGGAGATGAAAAATAAAACACAAGCGAACAAAAGTTTTTTCATTTGGAACTGGTTGCTAAATTTAGGAATGCGTGAATGTAAATTTTTTGTACGTCGTGTAAAGATTTCATTCACTTACAATCGCGCTTTGCATTCAAAACATATAGAAAAAATATAAGAGCATGCTACTCCCCAGGATGATAAATTCTTTCGGCATGTTTGTAAGCCCATTCCTTTTTCAAGCTCTCTTCTTTGGTTTGATGATTCACATATAACTGCATTTGATCAGTATAATGTTTTGCTCCAGGTGTATTGCTAGTGCCGTAAGGCGAAACGGTTCTAAACGCTGGTCCATCCTTCGTAAATTTTGCCAACAGAATAAACGATTCACCAACGTATGTTTTTATTCTTCCGGTGTTATCGTAAGGGTTGCCATATTTTGCATTCCACATATCGGGGCCACCATCGGTAGGTAAATCAATATTACCACGAACCAATCGTTGATAATCGCCCAAGGGAATATTTAGCTTACCAAAATGCGTTCGCATTTCATCCTGCACATTTTTATGGAAGAAACATAAAGCTCAAATTTCGCTTTCTTATCTGTTACCAATTTGTTTTCTGTTTCGCCACCCGAATGATTATACAGTTCATACATTACTTTGTAAACAAACGCTGCATTGGTGTCAGTCATAAAACCTGTTTTATTCCAAGTATTAATGATTCGAATGCCTTCAGCAATTTCAAGATGTTCAGTTTCTTTTAAATCGTAAATGTCATTGATATCGTATTTGCGCAGGAATGCGATTCTTTTAGGATAATGACTATCGTATTTTATTTTCAAAAAATCATCCCATGTTACTTTGTTGTATTGCGCAATGTTTTCTTCGAAACGAAGTCCACGATTGGTCATAGTGGTATCCATACACATGGTGGCCATATCTTTTGTGCAAAGCGGATTTGAATTAGCACACGAAGCGCGAAAGCAAGTATTATTTGCATTAAATACATATCCGCATTCAGGATTCAATACTTGTGGAATGGCACTCTCGGGATAGAATTCTGTCCATAAAGTTTTTGAAGTGTTACCAGGAATTGTACTGGTCCAATCATAACCCTCCGCTCGTTTAGGAAAAGCTCCATTGCTAATAAAAAAGATAGTATCGTTCTTATCGGCATAAGTAATATTCTGATTTACGATGCCCTGCATATCGAGTGCTTGGCGAAACTCAGTATAGTTATGCGCTTTGTTCATTCTATACCATTGCTCAGGTGCCTTAACGGTCATGTTAGATGCTAAGCGAATAGCAAAGATTCCTTTTTTGTTTACGACTGTTGCACCGTATTTGCTCCACCATATTTTTTTGCGAATGGTCAAAATGAATTTATGTTTATCGGGATGCTTGGCAAGATTCACCGAAAGTTTTGCGTGATCAATTTCAAGCGCGTAAGAAACTCCATCCACCAAATAATTGTTTTTCTTTTTCGGGTCGGGTTGCAATTGAAAAATATCAATGGCATCAAAACCATTTGTGGTATGCGCCCATCCTAAGTTTTCATTTACACCATGAAAAATAGTTAGCCCGCCATGAAACGTAGAGCCATACATATTCCAACCCTCTTCACTTTGCACGTGTGCTTCATACCAACTCATTGGTCCTTCGAGCGGCTGATGTGAATTGACATCGAGGTACACATTTCCATCGGCAGTAATTTTCGAATTCATGGCCATCGCATTCGAGCCGCGACCGGTTTCAGAAAAAGGAATTTGTGGAACGGTGCCGTTGACTGCAGCATTCAACGCCCCATCTACCCCGGTCATTAATCCCATACCAAGCATATAACCGCCAATGAAATCTTCTGGCTTAATTGGAAAAGACTTTTTTACAAGAACTTGCTCTGGATGTTCTTTTGCGTATAAGTTGCCGGCATCAGCTGCGGCTTCTAAAACTTTCTTGAACTCGGGTGAAATATCCTTTTCGTAACGCTCTTTTACCTTAACCAACAACACAACAGGAAGTGAAAATTCGGCAGTTGGCCACGAGGCACTTTCTTCCAACACCGCCAGCTATAATACCGCTACAGGTTCTTATGCACTCTTCGCCAATACTACTGCACAATATAACACCGCCAATGGATACAAAGCTTTATATTCTAACAGCACAGGTTATGAAAATATGGCCGTGGGTGCGCAATCTCTTTATACAAATGTAGATGGTTATAATAACACGGCCGTTGGGGTTAATTCCCTTTACGCTAATACTTCAGGTTTAAAAAATACCGCAGTAGGACACTCTGCACTTTTTTCCAATACCAGCGGTTTTCATAACTCAGCTGTAGGGGCGAATGCACTTCAAAACAATACCTCAAGTAACAACACCGCCCACGGTTATTTCGCCCTCGGAAGTAATTCTACCGGAACTGAAAACACAGCTATGGGGGTGTCGTCTCTCACGTCAAACACCACAGGATTTTTCAATACCGCTAGTGGTGTTGAAGCATTGTTACTTAATACCATAGGAAAATACAACACGGCTCACGGGCATGGGGCACTGTATACAAGTACTACTGCCGATTACAATACCGGTACCGGTTACAATGCTTTGTATTTAAACAGTATCGGATATGAAAATGCAGGTCATGGGGTACAAACCTTGTATTCCAACACCACTGGTCATAACAATACTGCCGAAGGGGTCAACTCACTTTATTACAATACTACCGGTAATTACAACACTGCCATTGGTCACAGTGCGGGCAATAATTCGGCAACTACCCCTTCTAATTTTACAGCGCTTGGTTATAATGCGGGGCATGTGGGCAGTAATTCAAATACTATTGAAGTAGGTAATGCGAGTGTTAGTTATATTGGAGGGCAGGTAGGTTTTAGTGTGTTTAGTGATGCGCGTATTAAAGACAACATTCAAGCCGATGTGCCGGGGCTTGCTTTCATAAGTAAGTTACGCCCGGTTACTTACAACCTGAACATTCACCGGCAAAATGATATGGTGTTTAACGGCAGAGACACCACCGATTGGGAAGGCAAATACGATATCGAAAAAATAAAAATGACGGGTTTCTTAGCGCAAGAAGTAGAAAAAGCAGCTAAAGAAAGCGGCTATGATTTCAGCGGATTGCAAATACCTTCAAACCCCGATAAATTGTATTCTATACGCTATACCGATTTTGTAATGCCTTTAGTAAAAGCAGTGCAGGAACAGCAGAAACTTATTGACGAATTGAAGAAACGCATTGAAGAATTAGAGAAGAAGTAAGTTGAATACCTGACTATATACCCCCTTGAATAAATAGAAAATTAACAGGAGAAGAATTAATAACTTTGTTCCAATGAAACAGCTATTCCTGATCTTTAACTTATTTGTTACCTATGTTATTGGTTTCGGGCAAGCAGAAACACTTAATCCTTCTTTCCCTTTCTGGAAAATAAAAGGCAACACTGCTATAGATACTGCAATCAATTTTGTAGGCACCACAGATGGTAATGCATTAACGTTTCGCACCAATAACGTTCGCAGGGTAACAGTGGATGTAAACGGTAAGTTGGGAATAGGAACCGTTTTGCCACAACAATTACTTCATCTTTTTGGTAACAACACTATTCGCATAGGTGGATTAGCCACAGGGGGAAGTTTTATTACTGCTACATCCGCATCAACCGACAAACTTCTTTATGGCGATGCGAATGGTGATGTGCGTGCAATTGCCAATGGAACAAATGGACAAGTACTAACTATAAACGTTAGCGGTGTTCCTACCTGGACAACATCTGGCGCATCAAGCACTGATTGGACAATTTTAGGAAACAGCGGAACGGTTGACGGCACAAATTTTATTGGCACTACTGATAATATTCCTTTCAACATACGCGTGAATAATCAAAAGGCGGGAAGAATAGAAAGTGTTTCAACCACAGCGAATACCGCTTTTGGATACCAATCACTCAATGCCCTTACATCGGGACTTTATAACACTGCTATTGGGCATTGGGCGCTTTTTGCTAATTCATCAGGCGGCTATAATACCGCTATAGGTGTGCGTGCGCTTTATTCAAACACCACTGGAATAATGAACACCGCCACCGGTATGCAGACACTTTATTCCAACACCATCGGAAATTTTAATACAGCCACAGGATTGACTTCAATGTATTATAACACATCAGGAAACGACAATGTATCACATGGTGTAGATGCACTTTATTCCAACACCAGCGGAAGTTACAACGTAGCCAGCGGAAGGGCTGCACTTTATTCCAATACCACCGGAAACAATAATGCCGCCTACGGATGGAAAGCACTCTACTTTAATACAGCAGATAATAACACTGCCACAGGAACCGAAGCTCTTTATTCCAATACTTCGGGGTATTACAATGTAGCTATTGGTACCAATGCAGCTTATAGTACTACCGTGGGCAATCGCAATACTGCCGTGGGTTATAATTCTTTTTTTTTAGGTGGAAGCAACAATAGTGGAATTGTTGCCATTGGTAACTATGCTTTGTATAATACCAATCAAGATAATTCAGTTGCTGTTGGTGATTCGGCATTAGCTTATAATGGTGGTGTAGGTAACACCGGCATTGGGTACCATGCTTCTTATAATGTTAGCAGCGGATACAACAATACTTCTGTCGGTTACGAAGCTTGAGCAAAAAATTATCAGCCGCAAAACAGTACGGCAATAGGTTATCAAGCTCTCAGCAGTCAAGCGGGTGGATATTCTAATACAGCCATTGGCTCCCAGGCACTTTATGCAGACTGGGGCGGAATGTTCAACAATGCGTTGGGGCATCAGGCAATGTATAACAACAGTGGAGGATGGGATAATACTGCAATAGGATATCGTTCGCTTTATACCAATCAAACCGGCAACAACAATACGATGGTTGGAAATTATTCCGGTTACGGTATGAATGGAAATAATAACAACGTTGCTATGGGTTATTACGCCATGTATGGCACCTCAAATGTTTCAGGCTCGGTAGCTATTGGTTATGCGGCATTAGCCAACGCAATAACTTATGATGCTGTGGCTGTAGGTGATTCTGCAATGGCAGCAAATGCAGGCGCAGGTAATACGGCTATAGGAAGCAAAACTTTGATTGGAGTTAACTTCGGTAGTTATAACACAGCCTTAGGTTACGAAGCCGGAAGAAGAATAAGCAGTTTGAGTAACAATACTGCTTTAGGTTATCAGGCAATGGGCGGTTTTAGTCCCGGGCAAAATAATACGGTGGTAGGTTCACAAGCACTTTATACTGGGAATGGCTGTTCAGATAATGTAGCTGTAGGACTACGAGCGCTTTACACTAATACAGGTGCAGCCGATTACAACACTGCTCTGGGAACTAACGCACTTTACTATAACAGTTCCGGAAAAAATAATGTGGCGGTTGGTAATCGGGCGCTTTATTTCAATACTACTTCAAGTGGTTTGGTTGCCGTGGGAGATTCGGCATTGTTTAATAATAGCGGTGCTTCGAATACAGCATTAGGTTCTAAATCACTCCTGAGAAATATAAGTGGCATAGGCAATACAGCATCGGGGGCAAATTCGCTTTATGCTAATCTGGGTGATTATAATACAGCCATGGGAATTTCTGCTTCTTATAACAATCAAACTGCCGGAAGAAATACGGCTGTGGGTGGATTTGCGCTTTCCGCAAACTTAAGTTCATTCGATAATACTGCCATAGGTTATGGGGCACTTTACAACGAAACTGGTGGGTTTTGTACTGCAGTGGGTTCGGGGTCATTAGGATTAGTGAGCACAGGCTTCAATAATACAGCTATAGGATTAGGGGCAGGTGGTATTGTTAATACCGGTAGTTACAATACATTTCTTGGCATTTATTCCAATGTAATTAATGGAAATGCAGTTAATGCTACTGCTATTGGCGCAAATGCGCGTGCCGATGCAGATAATACGCTAATACTTGGAAGCGTGAACGGAATAAATGGAGCTACTGCCAGTGTCAACGTGGGCATTGGACTTAACTCGCCTTTGTATACGCTGCATGCCACGGGTAGTCTTGCGCGCACCGGCAACTTTGTGAATACTGCTACAAACGTTGACTATTATGGTGTGTACGGTTCTTGTAATAGCACACCATACTACGGATACGGTGCATTTTTCGAAGGTGGTTATACGGGTGTTTTTGGTAGAGCAGTTGTAGTAGGTACAGGAACACGCTACGGTGTTTTTGGAGCTGCTGCTAATGGTGCCGGAGGTAATTATGGCGGATATTTTTCGGGCGATGTTTTTGTTTCGGGTACTTTAACTAAAGGTGCTGGTGCGTTTAAAATTGATGACCCGCTCGACCCTGAAAATAAATATTTATGGCACAGCTTTGTGGAAAGCCCCGATATGATGAACGTGTACAACGGAAATATTTCTACCGATGTAAATGGAAATGCAACTGTTATTCTTCCACCATATTTCGAAGCAGTGAATAAAGATTTCCGTTATCAGCTAACGGTTATTGACGGACAATTTGCACAGGCTGTAATTGCAGAAAAAATTTCGGGCAACAGTTTTAAAATTAGAACTGATAAACCAAGCGTGGAAGTGAGTTGGCAGGTTACAGGCGTGCGTCACGATAAGTATGCAAATGCGCATCGCATTCCAAATGAAATTGAGAAAGAAGCAGAAAACAAAGGGCTTTACATGCATCCTAAAGAATGGAATCAACCCGAAGAAAAAGGAATTGATTACAACATTATTTACGGGAAGAAGAAGAACTAATCTTAAATCTTCTTCGTAGCGTGAAGCAAATACGCTTTAATAAACTCATCCAGCTCTCCATCTAAAACAGGTTGCACATTTCCGGTTTCGAAACCTGAGCGATTATCTTTTATCAATTTGTAAGGGTGCAAAACATAGTTGCGAATTTGTGAGCCCCACTCGTTTTTCATTTTAGTTCCTTCAATTTTATCGCGCGCTTCATTTCGTTTCTGCACTTCTATTTCGTAGAGTTTCGATTTCAGCATCTTCAACGCGCGTTCGCGGTTATCGTGTTGAGAGCGCGTAACCTGACAGTTGACCACAAGCCCCGAAGGAATGTGTTTTACCCGCACAGCAGTTTCCACTTTGTTTACGTTTTGTCCGCCTGCACCGCTCGCGCGAAAAGTTGACCACTCCATTTCTGAAGGCGGAATAACAATTTCAATCGTATCATCGGCAATAGGGTAAACAAACACCGAAGCAAACGAAGTGTGTCGCTTACCGTTTGAATCGAAAGGAGAAATGCGCACCAAGCGATGCACTCCGTTTTCGCCTTTCAAATGACCGTAAACAAATTCGCCTTCAATTTCCAGCGATACAGATTTTATTCCTGCCACATCACCATCGGTGCGCTCGGCTTCTGTAATTTTAAAACCGTGACTCTCTGCCCACATTACATACATGCGCAAAAGCATACTCGCCCAGTCGCAGCTTTCTGTTCCGCCTGCGCCTGCATTTATTTCAAGAACGGCACCAAACTGGTCTTCGGGTTGATTGAGTGTAGTTCTAAATTCCAAATCATCGGCAGCAGCAGCAGCACGCAAATACGCTTCTTTCATTTCAGCATCCGAAGCTTCATTGGCTTCATAAAACTCGCGCATCACCATAGCATCTTCGCAAGCTTTCATAGCGTTGTCGTAGGCACTTGTCCAAAACTTATTGATTTTAATTTCCTTGAGAATCTCCTCGGCTTTCTTTGGGTTGTTCCAAAAGTCGGGGTGTGTAGTGGTGTGTTCGTCCTGTTGTATTTTTAATTCGCGATTAGCGTAGTCAAAGATACCCCCTCAAAACCAGTAAACGGCTCCTTATATCATTTAAATTTTCGTTGGTCATGTTTTTAAAATTAGTGCGCGAATATAGAAATTCATCAGTACCCACCCCGACTCCGCGGAGCGGAGCCACCCCTTCCTGTAAAACAGGGAGGGGAACGTAACGCTTACGTGACAAAGGGAGGTTAAAAATTTTACATTCGCTATAACTAAGTACAACACATGGCTACTACATACGACCAGATAATTATAGGCGCAGGATTTGCGGGATTGTGTTCGGCTATTCAACTGAAAAAAAATGGTGAAAACAATTTTCTCATTCTTGAACGCAACAAACATTTGGGTGGAACCTGGTACAATAATCATTACCCCGGTGCCGCTTGCGATGTGGAATCGCATCTGTATTCTTTTTCGTTTGAACCAAATCCGAATTGGAGCAGAGAGTTTAGCCCGCAGCAGGAGATTTTAAATTACATGGAGCATTGTGCCGCGAAATATGAATTACAAAATCATTTCCGCTTTGGTGTAAATATTACCAATGCCATTTTTGATGAAGCCAATGGAATTTGGAATGTGGAAACAGAGAACGGAGAAAAATATTCAGCTAAAGTAATTGTGTCGTGTTCCGGTGGATTGAGCCAGCCTTCGTTTCCAGATATTAAAGGGTTAGAAACTTTCAAAGGCAAAATGTTTCACTCGGCTATTTGGGAAAACGATTTTGACTTAACTGGTAAAACTGTAGCGGTAGTTGGCACAGGTGCTAGCGCTATTCAAATTGTTCCGGCTATTGTTTCAAAAGTAAAGCAGTTGAATTTATATCAACGCACACCACCATGGATTCTTCCAAAACCTGATGGTGAAATTTCTTCGCTGCGTAAATGGCTCTACAATAGTTTTCCTGCTACACAACGTTTGCATCGCAAGCGATTGTATTGGCAGCACGAAATAATGGCGTTGGGCTTTATTAAGAATCCTGGAATCCTGGAATCCTGGAATTCTGAAATTCTTCAGCAAGCTATCGTTGCGGTTTTTAAAACAAAATATTACTGATGAAACATTGCGTGCTAAACTCACTCCCAATTATGTAATGGGTTGCAAGCGGGTGCTTATCAGCAACGATTACTTTCCGGCACTGGCACAAAAAAATGTTCAGGTAATTACAGAAACAATTGATTGCATCAATGAAAACGGTGTGCTTACTAAGGATGGGAAACAACAAAATGCCGATGTAATTATTTTGGCCACAGGTTTTAAAGCTGCCGAAGAAGTAAGTCGGTTTGCAGTGAAAGGAAGAAACGGAATTGATTTAAACGAAGTGTGGCGCAATGGTGCCGAAGCTTACCTCGGCACTTCTGTTTCGGGTTTCCCGAATATGTTTTTAGTGGTGGGTCCTAACACAGGGCTTGGACATAGCAGTATGATATTGATGATTGAAGCGCAAGTGAATTTAATTATGGAAGCATTGAAAACGTTGAAGCAAAACGGAGCAAAATATGTGGATGTAAAAAAAGAAACGCAACAGCAATACAATCAAGAAATTCAAACGCAGTTAGCCAGCACTGTTTGGCAAAGCGGTGGTTGCACCAGTTGGTATCAAACCAAGAGCGGAAAGAATGTAACACTATGGCCCGGCTTTACTTTTACGTTTATGAAACGCACCGCTAAATTTGAAAAGGAGAAATATGAAATGGTAAAGTGAACCAAACTTAACCAGCAAAAACTACAAGTCATCAATGTATAAACTCTATGTGAGTTATAACAAAAACTAAAAGCCCCGCTTATTGCAAGCGCGGGTTTTAAATTTTTAGTCCACATGTGAATCATGTAACACTCTGCTGTAATTGTATAAACTTAAACAGCACGGCACACGCATCTTTGTACTGTTTAATAATACAATTCAATGAACATGAAAAATGGAATACGCACTTTGGTTTTGGCTACTATAGCTTTGGTTTATTTCGTTTCAATTTCCGGCTGTCAAAAAGAAGAAATGGGCTGCACCCAATACGGTGCTATAAATTACAACAGTCGTGCTACCATTGATAACGGCACTTGTCAGTTTACAGGTAAAGCAGTGTTTTGGTTCGATAGTCCCCGCGACTATGCCACAGTTTACCTCAACAACAGTCAGAGTTATATTATGCAATATTATCCCTCAACTTTGCCATCGTGCGGTTCAAACGGGTGTGCTAATTTTACTTTGCCCGCAGGCACTTATACTTATCATGCCGAATCTGCTGTTAGTATTTGGGATGGTTCTATGACCGTTTACGCAGGAGAATGTTCGCTTATACTATTGAACTAAATAGTTAGCCCTGGTTTGTGTTATCGCCAAGTAGTAATCCTAACTTTTTTTCCATGGTATAATGCGGAATATTTACTTCAGTAAATTCATGACTCACAATTTGGTAACCCATGCTTTCATAAAAAGGCACAGCAGTTTTGCGCGCGTTGCAAAACATAATTTCAACTCCGTTTTCAAGTGCATAGTCCTCTCCTGCTTTGCTTAATGCTCTGCCTAAACCTTTGCCTTGTTCAACCTCTGCTACTGCTACTTGCCGCATTTTCATACGTTTATTTTCACAACGGGTAAGTGTAATGCAGGCAAGAATTTTTTCTGCTTCAAACAATCCTACATGAATATCGTGCTTATCCTTTTCCAGTTCTTCGTTAGTAAATTCTAAACCGAGCGGCAAACGAAGAATACGATAACGCAATTGCAGCGCTTGTGCATATTCTGACGAATCAAAAGCAAAGATTTTAATTTGGCCATTTAACATGCTTGCTAAAAAAGTAAAATTGCAATTAACACGGGTTGGAAATAGAAAGTTTTATTTTACTTTCGAACACACAAAAATTAAAACAATCATGAAAAAATTATTTATCGCAATGGCTGTAGTCGTATCTTCTTTTGGAATGGTAAACGCTCAAGCCGCACAAACTACAAGAACTACTACTACCGAAAGACTTCCGGAAGTAAGAGCTAAAGAGATGGTAGCAAAAATTAACACTGCCGTTACACTTACCGGTAACCAGTTTGGTACTGTAAACAATCTTTACATTGAATTTTTCAAAAAGCAAGATGCTTTAAGAGCACAAAAAGGAACTTTAGATGCAACTTCTTTCGAACAGAAAATGGATGCATTAAAAAGCGAGCGCGATGCACAATTAGGCAAACTTCTTTCGGCTGAACAAAACAAAAGTTTAGACAAAGCAAGAACAGCTGAAAAAGCAGAAAAAGAAGCTAGAGCAAAAACTACTACGAAGTAATTTTCGTTCCTCAGTAAATAAAAAAAGGTCGCCTCAAAGTCATTTTGAGGCGACTTTTTTTTTAGGTTGATTGCAGTTGTTTTTTTGGGCTAAGAAAAAGTTGATTTTTCTAAACCGCCAGCGACTTAAAAAATACAACTGCTGGCTATTACTTTAATAGGCACAAACATTTCACTTTCTGTTCATCTTATCTTAATGCTCCTAGTTGAACTTTGTGTTTCAAACTATAATTTCATGAATGAAATAGAAACAAGAATTTTAATTGTAGATGATGAACCGGATATACTTAATTTTCTTAGCTATAATTTGGAGAAAGAAAATTATTGGGTGTACGCTGCCACAAACGGTAGCGATGCCTTAAAGATAGCTTTGAAAATAAATCCTCAATTAGTTATTCTGGATTTAATGATGCCGGGTATGAACGGTATAGAGGCTTGCCGGGCAATGCGCAATTTTCCTCTATTACGCAATACACCTATTACATTTCTTAGTGCAGTAAATGAGCGAGAAAGCGAAGCGGCTTGCTTACAAGCCGGAGCTAACGATTACATCACCAAGCCAATTCGTCCAAAATTATTGATGAGCCGCTTGCGGGCGTTGTTGACTGTAGAAGAATTGAAGAACGACAATTCTATTTTCAAGTTAGGAAATTTAGAAGTTGATCGCGAAAAATTTCAAGTAACGTGTGAAAAGAAGAAAATAGATTTACCTAAAAAGGAATTCGAACTCCTGAGTTTGTTGGCTTCTAAACCGGGTAAAGTTTATAAACGTGAAGAGATAAAAACGCTCATTTGGGCGAACGATTCAAAAAGTGATGACCGCACTATTGACGTGCACATTTATAACCTTCGTGATAAAATTGGTGAGCACTATATTAAAACTGTAAAAGGG
>JAPLES010000084.1:0-17385 GCA_026391075.1 Bacteroidota bacterium
CGCTTTGCATAATACCCGGTGAAAAAAAACTTGGGACTGCAGATGTGTTCCATCCTAAATAGTAGAATGTTCTTAGCAATAGGATAGTGGCCGAAAAAACAAAAACCAATCCTGAAAACAAATGTGACATCAAGCGAGTTTCACGATTAAATAAAAGCTGGTAACCTGTCGCAAACAGTAAAAGTGATGAGGAAGAAGACATGAGCACAATCCCTAAATTGATATTTGGTTTTACCCAAACAGAATATGCTAAAACCAAAATAACTGTACCTACAAAATAGAAAACCCAATTAAGATGGGCATTTTTACCAATAAAAATGCTGATAATACGATAGTAGAATGCCATCGACAAAAGTATTGCCGTATTAGCCACCAGTATAGAAAAAAAATCGGGCACTATCCCCCGCATTGCAAACAGTATCCAGGCAAAGGAATGCAACAAGGAAGTAAATGCCCAGTTAGAAATACCGCGAATTTGCTTGAGGTAACCTTGCGACACAGCTAACAAAGCCAGCCCTAAAAGTGCTGAGCTGAAAATATTAATGACAACGATGGTTCGCGGGTCGAGGTACATTTTAGTTGATGCTTTCGAGATAAATGTTGATTAAAAATAATTTTAATAAAACATGAATTGCAAAAAAATCGAAAAACATTACAGCCATTAAACTTCAATTACTTTTACATCAAAACCGAAATCATGAAACTACCATCCTTTCAATTTCTTAGTCAATCGGTGCTTGAAGTTACACGCAGATTTCCATTTGTATTGCTTTCAATCTTCATAAGCACCATAGCCATTTTTCTTTTAATTCACGGCTTTAATAAAGAAGCAAGTGAAACTATTTTTATAAAACTTGCCATGGCAAGTGCGCTAGGCTTGCCTCTATTTTTTGCGGTCCATATTTTTGTAGAGCGCGCAAAACCACTTGGCATGTTCCGCTTCATCATCCTTGTTGTTAGTGCAGGATTACTCGTTCAGTTTTATTTTTTGCTGGGCAATATCAAAAATGCGCCAAGCCCTATTTACTATCGTTATTTTTTTTGGAGTGTTGGGTTCCATTTGTTTGCAGCGTTTAGTGCATTTTATGTACGCGAAGAAATCAACGGATTCTGGCAATTCAACAAAGTTTTATTTCTGCGTTTTCTTACAGCTGCACTTTATTCTTCGGTTTTGTATTTAGGTTTAGCAGGAGCTTTGCTTGCAATTCAAGAGTTGTTTAGTGTTGATATAAACAGCAAAGTCTATACAGATTTATGGGTAATTATTGCAGGCCTATTCAACACCGTTTTTTTTCTTGGAGGAATTCCTAAACCTCTTGATTCGCTTCAGGAAGATAGCTCGTATCCAAAAGGCTTGAAAATTTTTACGCAGTATGTACTTATTCCTTTAGTAACTATTTACCTGCTCATTCTATACGCTTACACCGCAAAGATTTTAATACAAATGAATTTGCCCAAAGGCTGGGTAGCCAATTTGATAATAGGTTTTTCTATTGCCGGAATTTTATCGTTGTTATTAGTTTATCCGGTTCGTGATTTAGAAGAAAACAAATGGCTCAAAACATTTTCGCGTTTTTTCTACTTCAGTTTATTACCGTTAGTTGTTTTACTTTTTATAGCAATAGGCATAAGAATTTCGGAATACGGAGTTACGATTGAAAGATACATAGTAGCGATGCTAGGTACGTGGCTAGCAATTATTACACTCTACTTCGTTTTTTCGAAACACAAAAACATTATTGTCATTCCTGTTTCGCTTTGTGTTTTTGCTTTCGGAAGCATCATTGGTCCTTGGGGAATGTTTCAGGTTTCTGAAAGGAGTCAACTGAAACGATTAGAACTTCTGCTAGAAAAAAATGGAGCCATTTTAAACGGCAAAATTGTAAAACTCAGTGAAGAAAAAGCGCAACACATAAAAATTAAAGAAGTCAATCAAATCAATTCCATTTTCGATTATCTAGCTAGCAACCATGGATTGAAAGGAATGAAACATTGGCTAAGCAAAAGTGATGGCGATAGGATTTTCAATGATTCACTTTCAAATGAATACGATAACTGCAAATACGAAATTCAAAAGTGCATAGGACTGTATGGATACAACAACAATAGCTACGCTAAAGATGAAAATGAAATGAACCTGACTTACTACTGTAATCAGTTTCAAAATGTTGAAGGCCTTGACATTAGCGGCTACGACCATATTTTTAATTTTTCGAGTTATGAATATCAAGATGATAGAAACGTAGATTCTACTGGAGCTAATTTTCAGAGGCTTCGAAAAAATGAATTACAGTTATTTCAAAATGCGCATTTAATATGTAGCGTCAAGTTGGACAAGATTGTAGCACAACTCAAATTATTTCCCCGAAAATCTGATTCTGTATATGATATAAAACCGGAACAAATGACTTTTGGAGCAGAAAGTCTATCAGGTCAAAAACTAAAACTGATGTTCAGTAATTTGTCTATAACACTTACCGACAGTTCAACTGTAGTAAATTCGGTTAACGGTTATTTGCTTTCGAAAGATTTGAAATAGCAACTCTGCTATTTTCTTTTTTCAGATTTAATTTTCATTTGCCGGCTAAAACTTTCTTCGAGAGAGATGAGTGTTTCTGTTCTACTAATACCTTCAATTTTTTGAAGTTTATCGTGCAGCACTTCGCGTAAATGTTCTGTATCGCGACAAACAATTTTCAGGAACAATGAATAATTTCCGGTAGTGTAATTACACGAAAGCACTTCATCAATTTTTTTTAGCTGTGTTACTACCTTATCATACATCTCGCTTCTTACTAAATAAACACCAATGAAAGCCGTTATGTCCATCCCTAATTTAGTGAGGTCAATTTGTATTTGCGGATTTTTTACAATTCCTAATTTTTCCATTTTGTTCATGCGCACATGCACGGTTCCGGGGCTTATGAAAAGCTTTTTGCCCACTTCTGTATAAGGAGTAAAAGCATTTTCCATCAGTAAGTTTAATATCTGCAAATCGGTGTTGTCAATTTCGTAATGAAGTGCCATAATTTTGTTGTATTTTTAAATTATTATCAACAAATTTAAATAATTATTGCCGAAACCGTATACTTTATCAATAGTCATTACTTTATTTGTAATAAAGTAACCCTGCGGTTATATTTGCGTTATAGTTCTTAGAAATACATTGTTGGGTGATGAAATTTGGCAGACATGCCCCCCTGTCTCGGGGGTGAGGAATCCGGAATAAATTATTGCAAATCTTACAGGTTCAAGTCCTGCGAGATTTGTAATAGCTAACCGCCTCGTGTAGGTTCGACCCCTACCCCAACAGCTATAAGAAGACGAGCGCGGAGTGCATGGGGTAAAGGGAATTGCCTCCGCGTTTCGTCTTTTTGGAAATACTGCCTGCCATCAACGCTCAATTAATTTAAGCCATGAAAACTCTACCTTCCCTTGTCGTGTTTTTTATTGTTTACTACTTTCTTTGGTTCTTGAGTTTGCCTTTTACTATGTTGAAGAACTTTTTGGATGCTGTATCGGGTCACGTTGACGAATAAATTTTTCATGTTGCATTCATTGCAATTAATGCGGGTTTAGGGGTGCTATGCGCCCCTTTTTTATTTTTGGAGAAACAACAAAGCATGGGAAATTACGCAGACAACAATCTTATAGGTGGTGAAAATGTTATTTACGAATCAAAATATCATTGGAAAATTTTCTTTACACTAAGTGGTTTGTTTACACTTTTCATTGCGCCAACACTGGCGCGGTGGAGCGATGAGTTTGTGATTACCAACAAACGTATCATCTGCAAAACCGGAATCTTTTCGCGCAAAACTTTAGAAATGAACCTCAACAAAATTGAAAGCGTAAACGTTGACCAAAGTATTTTTGGAAGAATGTTTGGCTATGGCACTATCACTATCATAGGAACAGGCGGAACCCGCGAATCGTTTCCAAACATCGGCAGTGCCGTGGAATTCAGAAAAAAATTTCAAGAGGTTTCTTCGTAAAACTGCTGCTTCTCTCCTCTTCATTCTCCACTCATTAAATAATTTGAAATATTTTTTGTGTTCAGCACAATAAAATCGCACCTCCATCTGTTATTATAATAACTAAGACCTACGGTATGAATTTACAGCTACTCCTGTTTAAAGTATTTTCCCATGAACCAAACCATCCGCATAGCGTGGGTTCTTCTTTTTTTATTTCTTCTGCACTTCCAATTAAGTGCCGAAGGATGGATACGTAATAAAAAGAAGATGCTTGTTTCTCGTGGACTTGGTTTATCACAAATCTTCATTTTACCTTCTAAACTTTCTCCTGGTATTGCATCAAGTCCTATTGGTGTTTCACTCAACTTTTCCACTGAACATAAAGTAAAGCGTTGTGTAGGTATTGGAATTCAAACCGGATTGAATATTTTTTTGAAAATGAATTTCAATGCTGAACAAAAAAATATTGAGTTGAATACTTCTTATGCAATTCCTGTAGGAGGTCGAATTTTATTTCATTTGCTCGAAGCACTTTATGTACCGGGTTATTGCCGTTACGATGTTTACTGTGGCATTCAAGCAGGAGGTGGTCCTGTTTTTGAACAAGGAAAAAAAATGCAATGGTTTGCCTACGCTGGTCCTGTAACCGGTGTTCGGTATCGATTCAATAAAATTTCACTATTCGGTGAATTTGGCTACGGGGCAAACTTTTTCAATTGTGGTGTAACTTTCTAGTTCATCGCATCTGCATTTCACAAAAACAAATTCGGAATCATGCAACACCTGGCTCTATAAAACTGTCAATAAGTAGTTGATTTCTATTTATAGGCAGGCATTGAATTATTATACATTAGCTTTTCACGTTTATGCTAACGTGTGGTAATTTAAAATCAAAGGCGGCAAAAAATGCTTCCCTTGTATTTTGATGGAATGAGAAAAATTTGAAACACTCTGACGTAATGAAAAAAAAATCGGCCTTAGTTATAGCACTGCTTTTGATCATTGTATTTTCTAATTCGCAATGCACCGTTCCTGTTAACGCTACTGTTTCACCAGCGATAATCTGCCCCGGTCAACAGGTGCATTTAGATGCCAATCTTTTGCCGGTTAATTGCGGAGCAAATTTTTCTTGCAGTGGGCAAACCACTTCTTCGGTTATAGGTAATGGCGCAATTTCGCAACCCGGAGGACCCGGAGGTTCTCCTACATTACTTGGCAACTTTAAGGAAAGCGGCAGAAACCAAATACTGTATACAGCCGCAGAATTATTATCTGTACTAGGTGGACCTAGTGTAATTCGTAGCATAGCTTTCAATTTATCACCTTACAATAGTGCATCTGCTCTTTCCAATTTTGTAATTCAAATGGCTTGCACAAATACAGCCGTGCTTAATACTTGGGAACCAAATTTAACAACCGTTCATACCAATGTTGTTGGCTATGCACCAGTACCCGCATGGAATAGCTTTGCCCTTAATACACCATTTGCCTGGGATGGTGTTTCGAACATTGTTATTGATATTTGCTGGTATAGTCCCGCTACGTTTGGTGTACAGAATAATAAAGCACAGTGTACGAATACTGCCTTCAACAGTTATTTGTATTTAATGGCAAGCAATAATCTTTGTGGAACCGCGCTTGCTCCAAATGTTTCTACCCTTCGACCAAATATTCGATTTAGTTATTGCGTGCCCGATATCAATGATTACAATGTGCTTTGGACTCCAAGTGCCGGAATAAACGCACCGAGCATAATTGATACAGCACACACCACTGCTAACCCCATGGTTAGTACAACTTACATTATTCATGTGGATAGTGGAGGCTGTGTGGGTGCCGATACGGTAACTGTAGTAGTTGACAATTCAACCTTAAGCGCAGGTGCCGATATAAATACCTGCCCCGGGTTCAACAATAATTTGACGGCAACTGTTACAGGAGTTGTAATTCCCGGGCCGGCAAGTTTTACATGGACTACTTTAGCAGGAGCAGCCGTTGGCAATACCGCAACTGTTGTTGTAAATCCAGCAGCTAATACAACTTATGTAGTTACTATGAATGGCGGGGCTTGTGTAAAACGGGACACGGTGAATGTGAATCTTACCGGATTATCTGTAACCGCAATGCCAACAAATATTACTTGTAATGCCGCTAACAATGGAAAAATAAAAGTGACGAGTACTGGTGTGGCACCTTTTACTTTTGTGTGGAGTGCAAATGCCGGAACTGGAAATGTTGACTCTGCAAAAAATTTAGTGCCCGGAAATTTTTCACTAACTGTAACCGATGCGCAAGGTTGCTCGGGAAGTGCAAGTGCAAGTATTGTGGAACCAAGTGCTGTTACACTTACCCAAACCATTACAAATTTAAGTTGCAATGGCGGAAGCGATGGACAAATTGTGATGCATCCCATAGGCGGAACAGGTGGTCCCTATAATTTTTCTTGGAGCAGCGGCTTGCCGAATAACGATACGGTTACCGGGCTAATGGCAGGAGCCTATTCAGTTACTGTGCGCGATGGAAATAATTGCAGTGCGGTTGCTAATCTTAATCTTTCGCAACCAACGGCTTTGGTTTTTAATGCGGCACAAACAAAAAATATTCGTTGTTTAAATGGTAGTGATGGATTTATTACTGTTTCTGCTTCGGGTGGTTCGGGTGGTTGGACTTATGACTGGAGTCACGACAATACTTTTCATCAAACGAATGCCACTAATCTTGCAGCAGGAAATTATGTAGTGACTGTTACCGATATTAATGGTTGTAGCCTTTCTATTAGCTATACGCTTACACAACCTGTAAATGGCGTTACCTTCAACGCGCCAACTATTGTAAATACCACTTGCTTTGGATACACCAATGGAAGTATTACTGCGAACCCAACAGGTGGTGCGCTGCCCTATATTTATGCGTGGAATACTGCGCCCGCACAGAACACACAAACAGCAACTGGGCTTTCGGCACTATCCTATATTGTTAGCGTGACCGATGATAGTTTGTGTACTTCTACCGCTTCTTATACGGTTAATCAACCACCGCAAATTTCAATTAGCGGAATTATTACCGATGCAAAATGTAACGGCAACAGTGATGGAGCAATTAATATAACAATTACGAATGGCATAGGTGCATTAACTTATTTGTGGAGCTATTTAGCTACTGCTACACAAGACTTAACTGCTATTCCTGCGGGAAATTATTCGGTGACTGTTACTGATAATACTTCGTGTTCACAGTCGGCAAGTTATGTAGTGGCGCAACCAACTGTTTTAGTTTTGAATGCTCCAACGGTTACTAACGTTTCTTGTTTTGGTGGAAACAATGGTTCTATCACAGCTAATCCTTCGGGTGGTACACCAAATTATTTTTACACATGGAATCCAAATATGGGAACAGGACAAACTATCAATACACTTTCTGCCAATAATTATTTGCTGACTATTACCGATGCAAACGGATGCACAGCTACTAATTCATATCCGGTAACTGAACCTGTCACTGCGCTTTCTTTTGGTGCGCCAGTTATTATAGATATTTTATGCAACGGAGCGAATACTGGTTCAATAACCGTTAGCGTTTCCGGTGGAACGGGTACTTATACTTATTCTTGGAGTCATGATTTGACGTTGAACAATTCAACCGCTTCTTCGCTGCTTGGAGGAACTTATACCACTACTGTTACTGATGCAAATAACTGTTCGCTCAGTAGTTCGAACATGATCAATCAACCTTCGGCAATCAGTTTTGGTGCGCAGAATATTACGAACGTAAGTTGCGCGGGAAGCAGTGATGGTGTTGCTCAAATTACAGTGAGCGGTGGCGCAGGAAATTATACGTACACATGGAACGGTGTTGCAGGTTCAAATCCGCAATCAAATTTGGCAGCTAATAATTATACTGTAATTGTAACCGATGCTAATTCATGCACAGCTTCTACTTCTGTTTTAATTACTGAACCAGGGGCAATTTTTGTAACACTTATACCACATGATGTAAAATGTTTTGGTGGAAATGACGGAAGTATTGATGCGTTGGCTTCGGGAGGTTCACCGGGCTATTTTTATGTATGGTCTGACACACAATCAGGAATAAGCGATACCATGTTGACCGCAGGACTGTATACCATTACTGTATTTGACAGTCGCAATTGTTCTGTTTCAGCAGGAACAAATGTTAATCAACCTAGCGCGTTGAGTGTTAATGCTACTTCAACTCAAGTAACTTGCGCTAAGTTTTCTTCAAACAAATACATCAGGCAATTTTTCGGGATTGAATTCAGGAAACTACGATGTAGATGTGGTTGATGCCAACGGTTGCCCCGCCAGCACACCAATTTTTATTCCAGCACCAGTGGCAGATGTTTATACTTACACCGTTGATTCTACTTCGTGCTTTGGCAGTGAATATACAGATGGCGCTGTGCACCTAGACGGACAGCCTTTACAAAACCAACCTTTTCAATATGGCGTGGATGGTGGAGCGCTCGGTTACTCCGATGATATTTATAATCTGACAGCGGGCAATCATAACGTAACGGCAGTAAATTATTGGGGATGTGCTACTACTATTCCAATTGTGATTCCGGAACCATTGAATGGTGTGGCAGATGTTTTTCCGCACGATACTACGTTGCAGCTAGGTGAGTCTATTCAATTGAATTCTATCTTCTCTCCCTTTCCCGTATCTGCTATTACATCTTATAGTTGGTCGCCTTCTATTGGATTGAATTGTATTGATTGTGCTAATCCACTAGTAACACCTTTTAATCATTTAACGCAATACACACTTACAATAATTTACAATGGTCATTGTGTAGCAAACACCAGCTTGATTATTAGTGTAGAGAATAATTTGAAGACTTTTATTCCAAATTCTTTTTCACCGAATGGCGATGGCAATAACGATGAGTTCAGAATTTATGGAGAAGGCATAAAGTTCATTGACTTAAAAGTATTTAACCGCTGGGGCGAAAAAGTTTTTGAAACCGATAATCAATTACAAGGTTGGGATGGAGCATTTAAAGGCGAAGTTCAAAATCCTTCGGTGTTCGCTTATTGGGTTCGCATTACTTTCCTTGATGATAAAAAAGTTGACCGCGTGGGTAGTGTTACGTTGATACGATAATCTGATTTACGGTCTTTAGGTTCTGGAAATCTGATGAAAAAGATATCTTTTTTTTAAAGAACCCTTCTCCTTCTTCTTAGCATATTCTTTTTGAATGCTGGGTTTGTGCTAAGTGCAGACATTAAGTAAATTGAATTTGCTGCGCTTTTGAAGCATGAAATAAAATTTTATTGAATCACTAATTTCCTTTGAATTACTGAATCACCCGCTTTTACATTTACAATATACACGCCAGCGCTTAATTTCGAAGACCCTTCAATAGTCATTTGCTCTTCTCCTGCATTCAACCATCCTTCAAAAATGTTCATCACCTCTTTTCCTTGTATGTCGTAAACCTTAACGGAAAGATTTCCTGCTTTTGAAAGATCTAGATTCAAGGTAGCATCACCACGAGATGGGTTCGGGAAAATCGAAATTTCACTAACAGAACTCAAATCTTCTATTGCTGTTGCTTGCGAACCTATGTTGATGTTATCAATGTAGAAGTTATTACCACCCACAGCGCTCAATACTTGAAAACGGAACATTACGTTTGGTTTAATTAAAACTGCCGCCAAGTTGATGCTTACTTGTTTCCACCACAACTGCGCGTTGGTAGGAGTAAAATAACCGGTTATAGAACCTGCATTTAACAAGGTGGCGGTACCGCTATGCGTTCCTTTTTTGTAAATATTTGACCAGGTAACACCACAATCAGTTGATGCAAAAACATTCATAGAATCGGCTGTATGCAAAGCAAAAGATTGCGAAGCAGATGCCCAAGAATAATCGAAAGTGAGTGTACGTTGTGTTGTTGGTAACTGGCTAAGGTCGTACCCCGGAGATACTATTTCATCAATGTCGTGATCGGCATTTGCAAAATAATTGTTTAGTACACCACATCCTGTGCCGGCATGTGCCCCCTGGTTAGAATAGGAAAAAGCAGTACCGTTGTTATCGTAGTTTGCCGAAGCCCAGCCAGAACTAAACACATATGGATCTTCAAAATCTTGGGTGAACGGAGCCTGGAACAAGGCGTGGTCATAACTTACAAATACTAAGGAAGTTTTTGTTTTGGTGCTATCTCCCGCAGTGTTTGCTACTTTTAAGGAAACAGTTTGCCATCCCGGTTGTTGAAACTGAACAATTGGATTTCTGCTAGTAGAAGTTGCTACATCTGCATTACTGAAGGTCCAAAGATAGTTGTCAACTTCCGAAGTATCGGTAACACATAAAAACTGAGCATTTTGTCCTACACAAACAAATCTTTTAGCAATACCAAATTCAGCAATTGGTTTTGCCTTATCATAGATAGTATCATCTGTACCTGTAGCCGCTAAGTTGGCTGGTGTCCAAAGATTGTTTCTATCACTCTTATCCGAGTTCAAGGCTGCTGCTACTCTAGTGGTTTGGTCAATGGAAAACATGTGCGAGCAATAAGAATACTCCATAAAGTTTTGGTAATTCTCAATTAGGCCAGGAGTGCAAATCTTTGCATTAGCTGCCGAAGGACAACTCGCCCATCCTTTAGTAACAGGCGTATCATTTGCATCATCATCACCACAAGCTACACCAGGATCATTTGAGTCGCCCCAGCAATGTTTCAAATTAAAACAGTGACCTATCTCATGTGTTAGTGTGCGGGAGTTACCAAAACTACCTGTGCCTATTGCACCAATATAATTTTGAAGTAGTATAACACCATCTCTTGCAGGTGTGTTGAAAAGCGCATCCACAGAACCGGGATAGTATGCATAACCTGCCACACCATCCATCATACTGCGAACTACCCAAACGTTCATGTATTTATCGCGAGGCCAATTATCCAATTTAGAATAATCGTTCCCCATATAAGTCTGTACCGAATAAACGCGATCAATTCCTGTACAAACATTTCCATTCGGGTCGCGGTTAGCTAAGCGATATTCAATTGCCATATCGCCTATCAAAGATTTAAAAGATGGAATTACAACTGAAGTATCAGCATTTCGTCTGTTCCAGTTGTCGTTCATTATTTTCATTTCACTATATATCTGCGCATCAGAAATGTTTTCGGAACCTGCTTGATTGATAACGTGGAATACCAACGGAATAATAAACGGAGTTGCAGACCGACTGCCAGCCTGAGGGTGGTAATTCGCAATAAATTCGCGGGTGTAAGCATCCAGTTCTTTTTCCTGTTGCAAAATTTCGGGATGTTGTGTAATCAATTCTTTGCGCATGGCATCAGAACCGCAATGGTTTTCGCCCTGCCCTTTAACGGTAAACGGCATGACTGAAAAAATAACTGCTAACGACAAAAGTGTAGACTTTAGAATTTTCATGTTTAATGATTTAAGGGCGTGAAGAAAGGGTAAAAAGTCAGATTTTAAAATACCCGAATGGAAATGTTTGTAAGGTGTAAATTTTAGTGTTTTCATAACTGTTTTTTTAATGATTAAATATTGCTCTTGCAGGTTCATTTGCAATAACAAACCAAATCTCAATTAAAAAAAAGCAGAAAACAAGGTTGGCTTGAAAAAATGACAATTCTATGACAACTCATTGACAATTCTATGACAATTAGCGGCAATTATTTAGCATTCAACTTTAACTGAACATAGAAAGTTGTTCCCGTATTCGCCTCTGATGTGAACCAAATTTTACCACCCGCTCCATCAATAATTTGTTTGGTAATAGCCAGACCTAAACCTGTACCCGAAGATTTTGTGGTAAAGTTAGGAACGAAAACGCTTTCTTGAAATTCTTTGGGTATGCCGCTGCCATTGTCCTTCACACAGGTAATCACCCAACCGTTTTCTTCTTTCACATAGATATCAATAAACCCTTTTCGGTTCTCAGGAATGCTCTGAATGGCGTTCTTCACCAAATTATTGAACACACTTACTAATTGATTTTTATCGGCAAACACCATTGGGTTTTCCGATTCTGAAATAAACTGAATGGTCATTCCTTCTTCGCGGTTAAATAAATCAACAATGGATTTTAGTAATTGATTGAGCTGTATAATTTCATTTTCTGCTTTCGGCATTTTTGCAAACGAAGAAAACGCAGTGGCGATAGACGAAAGGTTTTCAATTTGTTCTTCGAGTGTCTTCGCAACTTTCTTCGCCAATTCTTCAATGTTCGGATGACCTTCACTAATGGCTCGCTGCAAGTACTGAATACTCAATTTCATTGGCGTGAGAGGATTTTTTATTTCATGTGCAATTTGCTTAGCCATTTCGCGCCATGCACTTTCCCGCTCACCCTTCGCTAATTTTTGTGCGCTCTGTTCTAACTCGGTAATCATTTTATTGTACTCATTTACGAGTACACCTATTTCATCTTTACTATTCCACTCAATAGGTTCGTTCTTTTTATTGAGATTGAGAATGCGCAACTTTTCACTGATGATAGTCAACGGACGGGTTATGGAATTGGAAATAAAATAAGCCAGAATAGCAGCGCAAATCAGCAAGAAAACATAAACATTCATGAGTGCAACAAGAAAAGAGGAAACCTCATCGTTAATATTTTTTGAACGCTCGAAATAGGGAATGCCGATATATGCCATGGCATCACCGCGACTGTTTCGTATAGGCGCATACGTGGCTAAGTATTTTAAACTGCCGATGTTTTCCTGCTCGGTTACCTGCGCGCTCCTGTTTTTTTCCAAATCGAAATAGGCATCAGGATTCATCTTCTTGCTCACTAATCCTTTTTCATAAATAAATGGTTGCGATGAAACAGCTAAATCTCCTGATCGATAAAATAGATTAATATCAATAGAGTTGATATCGGCAATGCGCGAAATTTCATAATCCAATATGTTGTTAAGATTTCCGTTGAGAAAATCTTTCTCATTCATGTTTTGCTGAATGAAATATTCCAGCGTGGCATGAACAACTTTTTCTTTTCGTAGTAATCTGTCCGTATAAAAATTATCGTATTGCCGGCTAAAAAAGCTAATGGTGATGAAGCCGATAATGATAAACGAAAGAATAATCATGGAGAGCATAGAATAATTTATTCTTGTGCGGAACGAAAGCTGAAAACTTCCAGCAAATATTTCATCGCCTGGTTTTCTATTTGTCAATTTGTGAACAAAGAGCAAAATGAAAACGACAATAAAATAAAACGTAAAGAGGTAGGAGAATGTAGCAATGGGTTCGAAAAATGGTTCGCGAGGAATACTGACAATTACTTTTTTACCGTTGGAAAATTTTTGAACGTTGTGCTCCCATTTATCTTCTTCAATAAATTGCAAATCGCTTTCGGCAAACGAGTAATTCTTGTTCCAATAATAGGTATAAGGATAGTCGCCATATTGCGCCACCAATTTATCGTTCTGATAAATGGCATAAGCATAATTGTTGCTGTTATTAGAAACGGTTACACTACTGCCTAGCAATAATTCAGGATAAACATTTTGTCCGTAATAAATTTTAGGCAGCAGCTGAAATACAAACGAGCCAATACCAACCGAATCGTTTTTAAAATGCACTACAGATAAATACGAATAGTTGCGAACCGTATCTGTAACATATTGCAGTGAGGAGGAGTGAGGTAAAATATTTTTATACGAAATAAGGTTTGTGGTATCATCGCTTTGCAAGGAGTTTCCGTTTGCATCAAAAGCCGAAATTTTTACATCATACTTATTGAAATAGCCACCCAAATAAAAGGAGTTAATACGTTCGTAAACTTCCTTTTTTGAAATAACCGGATTAGTGAAAATATTTTGAACGAATGCATCATGTTGAATTCGAAGAGCAATATCTTCAAACATATATTCTGCTACATAGTCGCGTTCGGTTACCAGCTTTCCTGAGAAGAACACGCGTTGGTTTCGTTCTTTGTGCTCATATAAATTTTCGATAAGAAAAGCAGAAAGCAAACTATAAAAAGCCACATACAAGATGATATTTTTTACAGCGAGCTGATTTGGTTTAGGAGGAAAAAACCAAAGCAGAAAAAGGAAAATGAAAGTCCATATACCAGTATAAAGAACAGATTGGAAATAAAGGGAATTATAACCCAAGGAGAAAATAAGCAGAGCTCCTAGGGTTATAAAAACAAGGAAACTCAGGATCGATATTTTTGAACGAAAAAAATGTTGAGTAACATTTTGAACAATAACAAAATGCGTAACGAATAATAAGGCCATACAAACTAAACCGAGTACACTGTAGCTATTTAAACTTAGTATGTTGTAAACTTCGAAGGAAATAACGGAATCCATGACGAGCGTTTTGAAAACCCATCCTACAAATACAGTATAAGTGAAAACAATAGCGATTCCTGAAATTGAGTAAATGTTGTTTGCTTTCGGTGTTTCTGTTTTTTTATTATAACGTGCAAAGAAGAAGGTGAACCACGACACGATTAGTGTATTGAAAATTAGGTCCCCCAATGATTTTGTAATTACAGATGAGGCATAGTACTTAGGGTCGAAAATATCGAGATGATTGAATTCGGCTGGGTAATTAAAAAGTAGCGAAGCTGATCGAAGCAGGATTACTGCAACAAAAAGAAAAGAAAATCCGGTGAGGAAATTGTTTTGAAATACCAATTTTACCGCAAAAGAATGGACGTAGTAAAAAACTATCAGTAGAAAAATAAACTGTGAGAAAAGCAAAAAATAATTTACGTTTTCTCCTTTCTCCTCTCCTGAAACGTATAAACTGAAAAGCGTTTCACCACTTAAGTTTTTAACAGGAACAGAGCCTTCAATTTTTTGGTCGGTCAGTTCAATATTATGCGGCACAGTCCAGCCAAGTGCAAATTCTTTTTGAAGAAATTTATTCTCGAAAGGATATTCATACTTAACCGGAACTAGCCCGAGGATAGTTTTATGCGAAATAGAATCATCCGATTTATACGAAGCATACCAACCGTTTTTTTGTCGAGTGAAGGATGAGCCGTTTTCAATAGACGAAAGCGAAGAAGGAATTACGCTGTTGTTAGACCAATGAAATAGTGAATCATTACGATAGTAAAACAGTAAAATATTCTGCGCTTCTAAGTCTTCAATAACTGCAGCTTCTTCATTGCTCTTATCAAATGATGTTTCTAATTTTTTCTCTGCTATTGCCTTATTGAAATTAATTTCTGCATCGCTGAGTTGTGTTTCCATTTTATGTGCAATGGAATGGAGGTTGTCAGTAGTAGGTCGTAGTAATGAAACAATAATAGCCGCCACCAACAATGCTGGTAGAAAATATTTTTTGATGTTTTGGCTGAGAGACAAAGGACGAACGTTTGAGAGCAAAATAAATCTTTACAAGGGGAATACCAACAGCAACCGAGCCAAAGCGCATAGGACTCAAATAAATATCTATGCATTTCTAATTTAGTGCCATGAAAAAAATCTTAGCTGTTTGTTTACTCCTTTGCTTGCTCTTGTGTTTTTCTTCATGCGAAAAATGTTACCGCTGCCATAATCTTTGCAAAACCTGCACTTATACTTACACCAATTTTACAGACACCACACTTACCATAACGGTTTGCTCCGATAAACTTTCGATGAAATATTACGATGAGTATGTGGATTCACTTACCTCTCATTTGCTCGGCTGGGTGTGCTCCGATGCTGCGAGTAATCATAACGAACAATTTTGCGGAACAGCTTCGGCAAACAATGTTCAACTCATCAATAAAAAAGATGCTGGATTAGTTTGCGCAGCAGAGTAATCAGAACTTCATTATCTCTATGCACTCATAGCCGTTAAGCAGAATACTTAAATCAGCATCGGCTTTTGCAAAGCCTATGATAAAACCTCCACCGCCAGCTCCGCAAATTTTAAGATGATAGTTGTTATGTTTCAACCCTTCGAGCCAAACACCATGAAATCTTTTTGGAATAAACTCATTGAAAAAATCCAATTGCAACTGCGAAATAATTTTTACGCTTCGCATGAGGTCAACATAATTGTTACTCAAAAAACTTTCAATTGCAATGTTGTTTGAAGGAACAATTCCATTTTCAATCGTGCTCAGAAATTTTTTGTCCTTACATTTTTCTAAAAACAAATTTACATAAGGCGAAGTTTTACGCTCTAATCGCGTATCGAGCAAAAATAATTTCAATACTTCGTTTTTGCTTTTAGGCATATCGAATGTGTCGGCTACTTCACCTCTATTTATTAAAACCGCTTTGTTCAAATAGCAAACGAGGGCATCCAAACCTGAACTCTTGCCGTGAAAATGGCTCTCTAATTCTGCCAAGTCATTTTTCAATTCGTTCACTACATAATTTTTCTTTTTGGTTTTGCGATACTGATAATACACAGCCGCCACCAAAGCACCAGAACTTCCAACGCCATAACCTTGTGGAATATCTGAATCAAAATAAAGACCGCGCTCTAAATCTTCCAACATTTGATTGGTATCAAAAACACCTGATAGTCGGTCGTTATGAATAATGTAGTGCGCGAGTGTTTCAATGGCTTGATTCGATTCTGCAATGGCGCGTTCTCTCCTGCTGCCAATGCGTAAAACGCCATCATATTTCTCTAACGGAATTGCCAAACCTACAGCGCCTTTATTAATGATATGCTCACCAAACAACAGGAGTTTTGAGTGAAATATTTTATGAACTATTTTTTTGGTGATTGCCACTGTTGTTATTTTATTTTCTTAGGACCTTTGCCCACTTTATCTAAAATCATTCTTCCATTTTCACAAAGTTCAAGAAGTTCTGCGGAGATAAAACTGCTCACCTGTTTCGAAATATTTTTTGGATAGAGCAAATGAATATTTGGTCCGGCATCTAGCGTAAAATAAACGGGCAGTTTGGTTTCCTCGCGGTAATTTCTAATTCTGTCAATCATTGCCAGCGTGCTAGGCGACATTAAAACAAACGAAGGATTGGAGCACATCATTAAGGCATGCAGTGTCATAGCTTCTTCTTCGGTAATGGCTCCGAACTTTTCAAGGTCGCCTGTTTTTAGTGCGCCAATAATTTCTTTTAAATTTTTTTCAGCTTGTGCGTAACGTGTTTTTGCAAAAGGATTTGTTTTCATCAATGAATGGCCCACACGGCTCGAAACTTTTTTCTCGGCACTGCTTGCAATCAAAATAGTGTTTTGATACGTCTGAAATATTTTATGAAGATTTTTTTCGAAAGGAATTGCGTATTCGTCACTTGAACCGCGAACAGAATTTGTTTTGCCCCATTGCGAAATCAATGGATAAACAGAACGCGCAGCACTGCCCGAACCCAAACGCGCAAAGTGCGAAGCACGTTGCAGAAATTTTTCATCACTCAATTTTTTGTTGCCCAGTTGCTGTTGCAAATCGCAAAGCGAAATGGCAAGCGCAC
>JAPLES010000084.1:17421-84110 GCA_026391075.1 Bacteroidota bacterium
GCAATGCCCGATGAATGCGGAAATGAATTGGTGGAATGAATAAGCAAACCATATTCATTTAGCAATAGAAAATCATTTCTGATGCTCTCAAAGAACTTGAGCATTTTCAACTGAAACGCCATGTTGGCTTTTCCATCGAAATAAAAACGCAGCTCAATGTCTTTACCTTTTTTTTCTTTTTCAAGAAGCGAAACGTTCGTTTCTGAATAACAGTTTTCTAAAGTAAAACTGATAGAAGGATTGGCAGGAATCTGAATGCCAGTTTTCTTTCCCCAATATTTTACCAGTGCAATGTTACTTGGACTTCGCCAGGTAGTTTTTTCAAGTTCCTTCATTTTTCAGAGTTTAAGTTTTATCAGTTGGTTTTAAAGAATCATTTCTTCCCAACTTAAAATAGTATCCATGTTTTTTTGTGCCATGTAATAATTCAAATCCTTTCTCGATTCGGTATTGGTAAGCATTACAAAATCTCCGCCCCATGCACCAAGAGATTTTACGCTTCCCCAATAATCATCAAACAAACGGTCTTTCACTTTTATCATTTTTAGTTGCGAGCCAACCAAAGTTTCGTGCTCGTTTATTACTTCTTCAAACGCACTCAACTCTGTTGCTTTCCAAAGTAAATTTGTGAGCCGACTAATTTCATTTACTGCATCTGTTTTGTTTTGTAGTTGTTGCTTGTAATACTTTATAGCATCGGGTGAAGATTGCTTTTTACCGAGGTGTGCGAAATAAATTTTATCGGCAAAATGGGGTTTCCAATTTAGTTTTATGGAATAACTATTATCATCAACAAGCGAATAAAGAATTGCAGAATCACTCTCGGCACAAGCCACATCGTAACCCGAACCTCCAATAGATTTTTGCAACAAATCATACGCATTCACATTTGCCCATTGAGACAAGCAATAAATTAAAGTTGAACTGGAGCCAAGCCCCCAGTTGTTCGGAAATTCAAGTGAAGTTTCAACAGCCACGTCCTGTTTGCTGGTTAGAAAATCAGGATTCAATGCGCGCGCTTGATTCAACATAATAGATAAATCCTTTGCGGCTGCTGTTGAATCATTATGGCAGGCAAAATTTTCTTTGTCAAAGGTAAATTGCAACCAAGGTTGTTTCTTGCTATTGAGTGCAACCCAATACAACAAACCTTCCGAAGAACTGAACTCTTTTACCCGAAGATGCTGACCAAATTTTGTTGGCAGCGCGAGTGCCAACGCTCCATCTAACACAAAATATTCTCCCGTAATCATGACTTTGCCATGACCGTAAAAATGTTGATTGGTGGAAGATGAATTGCTCATTGCGGGCGGCAAGTTTAATGAAAAACTATTGCCGATGAGTAAACAAACTAATAAGGAAGGCTCAGGAATTTTTCCTGCATTTTTTTTACCACCACTTTATCAATTGGCAACGTGATATCTGTTTCTTCATCCAGTTTATAAAGACTCACCCATCGAAACGATTCTGCTTCTTTTCCGCGCTCCACTTCAAAATCAAATTTGCGTTGTGAGGTTTTAATTTGATTCCAGTTTTCAGATTCAACGAGGTAATAAATGCTGATGATTTGGCTTTCTGCTTCAATATCGAAAAACGATTGTACGAAAAAGTCGGTGGTATAAAAATGTTCCTTCACAATCACATCAATTCCGGTTTCTTCTTTGAATTCGCGTTTGATGCAATCCAGCGTTCCTTCACCCAGTTCTAAACCTCCACCTGGAAATTTAGTGGCGAGCATGCCATTAATGAATGCCTCATCGGCAAGTAAAACTTCGTGCAATTCGTTGATGAGAATTCCATAAACACGAACGTTAAAGCGTTTGAGATTTTTCATGTGCGTTATTTAACAACAGAGATATTTTTCCGGAATATCCCTTCGGTTGTTTTTAGCTGAAACAGATAGTTTCCTTGCGCAAGAGAACCCACATCTAATTTCATTTCGCTGGCAATAAAGTTTTCTCGCTTCACTATTTCACCAATCGAATTGATTAGAGAAACTTCAGCACTCGTAGCTTCATTTGCTTTTATGGTCAACAAATCATTTACAGGATTTGGATAGATATCGAAATTGTTTTTGTTCAATTCTGCAATTGATGTTGGTTGCGAAATACAAATAGTGTCCATATGCACACAGTCAAGCGAATCGGAAACTGTCAACCAATAACAACCCGCATCAAGTTGATTTGGATTTTGAATTTGCCCACCGGGAATACTTCCCACCTGCGAAAAATATGGCGGACCTACACCTCCTGTTGCAGTAAAAGAAATTGTTCCATCATTACCTCCGTTAGTTGTTACGTTGGTGAACGAAGTAGTAACAACCAATTGAGCATTTTGAGTTATCACATAATTTTGTGTAGCACTGCAACCATTGTTATCGGTCACAGTTATCGAATTATTTCCCGCGCAAAGATTTGTATTGCTTCCTGAACTCCATAAAATATTATAAGGCGAAACTCCGCCTGTTACATTGGCAGTAATTGAACCTGTGCAAAAACCAAAGCAATCAATATTTACTTGTGTGCTTGTAATTGAAATTGAATCGGGTTGTGTAATAGTGAAATCGTAAACTCTAGTGCAATTGTGCCCATCAACAATTGTTACAGAATAAGTACCTGCACATAAACCAGAAATATTTCCTGTATTGTTTCCGGTATTCCAATCGTAATTGTATGGGCCAGTTCCACCTGAAACAGTCAATGAAATTGAACCGTTACAACTTCCATAGCAAAAAACATTTGTAATGCTCGCTGTTGCTGTAATTTGTGTTGCCGCTAAAACAGTATCACATTTGGAAACCGTTTGAGAATTACCATCTGTTACTGTAACACAATAAACTCCCGGATTGAGATTGCAGATTTGGCTGGTGTTAGCTCCGTTATCCCAAGAATAAACATATGGACCGGTTCCACCTGTTGTAAGAGCATTAACACAGCCGTCATTTGCACCAAAACATTGTTCGTTTTGTGTAGTAAATGTAACTGTTGGAGGTGTAACTACTCCAGCTGCATCTTTCACAACCAACGAATCGAAATCAAAAAAGCAATCAATGGTTGAAGTATTGCCGCGCATAACTTTGATTTTTATATTGCCTGGGTTACCCGCAAAAATTGTTGGAAGTGCGTAGATCTTTTTAATAAAGGAAGTGCTTGCCACATGATTACTCATGTCAATAGTTGCGAGCAACTGATATGCTCCAACTTGTTGATTGCCTCCATAAATTTCAATTTTATCGCCACTCATTAAAGTAGTAGCAGTAGCCGGATACAACGAAGCATCGCAAATGCGATAGTAGAAACTTACTTCGCTGGTGAGTGTTACCGGACCCACCAAAGGCGAAACAGTTGAATCGCCATGATTGAATTGGTTGATAGGAGAAATCAATCCTTTGCTTCCTGCAAAACCGTGCGTTCCATATACACTCATATCACTCATGTATCCGCCTTGTGTACCGAGCGTGGTAAAATTACTGTACGTTTCAAAGGCATCAACAAACGGATAAGTTTGCGCAACTACAACTGAAGTTATGAGCGCAAAGAAAAATAAGTGAAGAATTTTTTTCATGATTGGTGATTTGGGTAAAGGTAAAAAGCTATTCAAATTTTTCAGAGCAATATGTCATCTTGAGCTTGTCGAAGGATTGTATTTTGAATACGCTTCGACAAGCTCAGCGTGACATCTTTTTATATCAAATGCTTTTCAGCATGATAACTACTGCGCACCATAGGCCCGCTTTCTACATAGCGGAAACCTTTTGACAGCGCCACTTCTTTATAAAACTTAAATTCTTCGGGTGTAACATAACGAGCCACTTCAAGATGTTTGCGCGTGGGTTGTAAATATTGACCGAGTGTGAGAATATCCACCTTCGAATTTCTCAAATCGTCAAATGCTTCAAAAAGTTCTTCTTCAGTTTCGCCTAAGCCTAGCATGATTCCGCTTTTGGTTCTTTCAATTCCGCCCACTTTTAAGTGCAGCAAAACTTCGAGACTACGCTCGTACTTTGCCTGCACGCGTACTTCGCGTGTGAGTCGTTTTACCGTTTCCAAATTATGCGAAACCACTTCGGGTTTTACATCAATAATGCGTTGAATATTTTCGGCAATGCCTTTGAAATCGGGAATTAAAGTTTCGAGTGTAACACCGGGGTTATGTCTGCGAATTGCACGAATAGTTGCTGCCCAAATTTTAGAACCGCCATCGAGCAAATCATCTCGGTCAACAGAAGTAATGACTACATGTTTCAATCCCATCAACTTCACCGATTCGGCCACACGAATGGGTTCAGTAATATCAACCACTTCCGGATTTCCGGTTTCCACACTGCAAAACATACATGAGCGCGTGCAGGTGTTGCCAAGAATCATCAGCGTAGCCGTGCCTGCTCCCCAGCATTCTGTTTGGTTAGGACATTTGCCGCTCTCACAAATAGTGTGCAATTTGTGTTGTTCCACATTTTGTTTCACTTCACTAAATTCTTTTCCCGATGGCAATTTTATTTTTAGCCATTCAGGTTTGCTGATTCGTGATTTGTTGACAGTAGTTTCTGACATGCGCGCAAACATAAACATTCAGTAGAAATGGATTTGGTGATTCATCAAACTATCCATAATTCCAATATTGTAATACCTGATTCTTAAACTTTCAAAACTAAGTTTGCAATACCTTGCATACTATTTTCACAACAGTATTTTCGCCATCAATAATAAATGCGCTAATGAAGAACATTCAAACGTGGTTAAATGAGTACGGAGAGAGTCACCAAAATTCTACCAACAAAGCAATTCACTGGATTTGTGTTCCACTTATATTTTTCAGTATTACTGGTTTGCTTTACAGTATTGAACTTCCGTTTACCATTGATGGAACTATGAAATTTAATTTGGCGATGCTCGTGTTAGCAGCCTTAACGGTTTATTATTTTTTCCTTTCTCGCACCCTTTGGATTGGCATGTTGTTCTTCTCTGTAATTTGCATGATAGGCTGTTACCAGATAGAGCTAGCGGGCTTACCACTTTGGTTAATATCTATCATCATTTTTGTGCTCGCATGGATTGGTCAATTTTACGGTCACCATGTAGAAGGCAAAAAACCTTCGTTCGCTAAAGACTTGCAATATCTATTAATAGGACCAGCATGGCTTATGAGTTTTATCTACAAAAAAATTGGAATCAACTATTGATTCATCATCCTCCATTTCATTCTTAAATAAATATACCATGAACAGAAAAAATCTCCTTGTCATTCTTGCAATTGCAACAGCTGTTTGTTTTTCGGCAATGAAAAAACCTGAAAGCCAAACAAGAATTATTGTCAACAAAATGCTTAAGGCAATTGATGAACATAAAGGTTGCACGTATACCATGCGCAGCGAAGAAAGATTAGTGAATATGAAAGCCGGTTTTCGCGGTGGCGAAATTTTTACCAAGATAAATGTAAGCCCGCGTAAAACGTACATGAAAATGACTACTGACCCAAATATGGGAACGGAAATTTTATTTGTTAAGGGAGAAAGAGACAATAAAGCATTAGTGAATCCTGGTAGGTTTTTGCCTACCTTGAAATTAAATCCGTTCAGCAGTTTATTGACGAAAGATCAACACCATACCATGATGTCAGCCGGGTTTACTTTTGTAAGTAAAATAGTAACCGCTGGAGTGAAGAAGGCAGATGAGCAACAAAAATTTGATGAAGTATTTAAATACATAGGTGATGTTACCTGGCAAGGGAAAAGTTGCTACAAGTTAGTGATTGAAGATCCTACTTACACTTTTACTACTTACAAAGCTGCGAAAGGAGAAAACATGTTTACTGTGGCCGCAAAACTTTTGGTGCCTGAATACAGCATGGTTGAATGGGACGGTGTAAGAAATTTTGAAGAAGACCTTGGCGGCAAAACATTGAAAGTGCCATCTACTTACGCGAAGAAGACCATCATGTACATTGACAAAGAAAACAACTTTCCTATTTATCAGGAGTGCAGTGATGATAAAGGAATTTTTGAGCGTTACTCGTTCTTCAATTTAGTAGTTAATCCTGCTTTTAAAGCCGATGAATTTACCGATGGCTTCAAGGATTATAACTTCTAAAAGTCTATTTCACTAACGTCAAATTTCCTGCCCTTGAATTTTTCTTTCCATCGTGGAAAGAATATTCGGCATACCAAACATAAACGCTGAGCGGTTGTGGCTTATTGTTGAATGTTCCATCCCAACCTTCGTTTACATCGCTTGTTTCAAAAACTAATTCGCCCCAGCGGTTGTAAATGCGCAAATTGTATTTCACTAAATCTAAAGAATACTTCGCGCGGAAAACATCATTCACCCCATCAGCATTAGGAGAAAATGCACTGGGGAAATTGATGTACGAATCGCAATTAAAAGAAAGAACAACGGTATCAGCACTACTGCAGCCGAAAGAATTTGTAACAGTTACAGAATATTCTCCTACATCTTTTACAGGGAAAATAGGAATAGTGCTACCGCTTTGCCATTGATAAGTGGAGTAGTTTCCAGCATTAAGAATAAAGTTTGGCGGCAAACAGAAACTTGAATCAGCACCGAGATTTGGCTTGACAATGCTTCCGAAATTTCCAACCAGAATATTTGTATCGGCACTGCAACCCGAAGCATCGGTTATATGCACAAAGTAATTTGCCGAATCGAGTTGTGTTATGAAAGCAGCGTCAGGAGCAAGTGGATTCCAAATGAAATGATAAGGTGAAGTGCCTGTGAGAATATTGATTTGCACAGTTCCCTTTCCCTCTAAGCACGAATCAGGAATGGAAAGCAAATTGAAAGTAATAGATTGTGATTGCTGAACTGCAACCGAATTATTTATGTTGCAATTATTCGCATCGGTTATAGTGAACGAATAATTTCCCCCGCCAATATTCACCAGGCTGTCATTGGTAGTTCCATCGTTCCACAAATAACTATAAGGAGAAACTCCTCCGCTTGTGTTCAAATGAATGGAGCCGTTGCTTAACCCGCAAGTAGCATCTATCACCGAAAAATTTGAAAATAATTGTGGCGGTTGATTGATGGTTAACGATGCCGTTGCAAGGCAATTAGTAGAGTCAGCAATTTGAATGGTATAAATTCCTGCGGCAACATTTGTAATTGCATTTGTAGTTCCACCACTTGGTGCCCACGAATATTGATAAGGCAAAATGCCTCCAGTTACATTGATACTTGCGCTTCCATCTGTTGCACCAAAACAACTTGCATCAATTAGAAATGTGAAAGAAATATTCATTGATGTTACATTCGAAACAACAGTTTGTACAACATCAACACAGCCTTTCGAATCAGTAATAGTTACTGAATAGTTTCCTGAAAAAAGATTATTCAATTGATTTAGTCCACTCATTCCGTTTGACCATAAATATTGATATGGAAAAGTTCCTCCGCTTTCATTCAACACCACCGAACCTTTACCACTATTACATGAATCGGGAACTGAAATAATTGAATTGCTAAGGGTATTTGGTTCATTCACATTCACCGTAAAACTTGCAGGGCATGAATTAGGTTGGCTTACCGTTACAGTGTAAGAACCAGCTATTAGATTAAAGGCAGTATCAGATGTTTGTGCAGGTGTGGTGCTCCAGAAATAAGTAAAAGGACCTCCTCCCGTTGTAGAAAACACAAACGCTTTTCCATTATTGCCTCCGTTGCAATTCACATTGACTGCTGAAAGAATTGCATTGGTTACTACAACTTGTTTTGTAATTGAGGCAGGCGGATTACATGGTCCACTTACCGAAAAAGTAACATTGTAATTACCAGGCGATGAAAATGTGTGAAGAGCATTCGGACCGCTGGCATTTGTTCCGTCATCAAAATTCCATTGTAAATTATCAGGACATAGCGAAGTAATTCCATTGAACAATAATGAATTTCCATTGCAGGTAAAATCAAAGTCGGCATCGTTAGCGGGTGCTTCGCTTATGTTTATATTATCGAAAGCAATGCCGTCATAATTATTGCAAGTGGTTCCCGCGCCAAAGGTGAAACGAAAAATAACGTTCGGTTCTCCTGCTAAACTTTGCATACAATGTTTTGCGGTTACCCAAGCGCTACTCCCGCTTCCACCCTGACAACTTCCTGAAGTGGGTTGAATATTTCCTGACCAACCTTCTTTTACAGTAGCAAGTCCAGTAAGATTGGTAATGCTAAACGAGTTAAACCAATTTGTGTTCATGCAATCGACTGCATCATTTGCACTACCTACGTTTGTCCAAGTAATTCCACCATCAAGTGAATATTGAAGATTAGTGCCGTCATAAGTTTTTTCGCTTTCCCAAAAAATTTTGAACGAAATGAAAGGATGCTGAAGCGTAGTAAAATCAAAACATGGACTTTTTACAAACGAGCGTTCACCAGCGCTATAAGCAAGCGAAGCGAGTCCACCGGTTATCCAACATTTAACTCCACTTCCTGCCGAATTAATTACAGCTTTTGCAGGTGAGCCCCAAGCCCAATCAACCCCTACACTTCCACCGCTTGCCCAACCGCCTGTGCTCGATTCAAAATCTTCTGCATACGGAAACGCATTGATGCACTGTGCATTTAACAACACCGAACAATGAACTGCAAATAGAAAAACAAGTATGCGCTTCATAATTTTAAGAGCGCGCAAAGGAAATAAAAGTTGTTCAGCGGAATGTTAATAGAACGGCTGATGAAACTTGGCACATCAGACAAATGTTTTGGATGATTACACCGACTTGTCTTTATTCGCGTTGCATAAAATTAGTTGCATGAGAAAAATTAGATACCGAGAAGCATTGCGCGAAGCCATGAGTGAAGAAATGCGCAGAGACCCTTCTGTTTTTTTAATGGGCGAAGAAGTAGCAGAATATGATGGCGCATATAAAGTAAGTCAGGGAATGCTGGCAGAGTTTGGGGAGAAACGTGTGATTGATACACCTATTGCTGAATTGGGCTTTGCAGGAATTGCAGTGGGTGCGGCTATGAACGGCACCAAACCTATTGTAGAATTTATGACATGGAATTTTGCGATTCTGGCTTTCGACCAAATTATTAACGGTGCAGCAAAAATGCTTTCGATGAGTGCTGGTCAATTCGGTTGCCCCATTGTTTTTAGAGGACCACAAGGAACCGCAGGACAATTAGGCGCGCAGCATTCGCAAATGTTGACCAACATGTTGGCTTCAGTTCCGGGACTGAAAGTAATTTCGCCTTCAAATGCTTACGATGCAAAAGGACTTTTGAAATCTGCCATTCGCGATAACGACCCCGTAATGTTTATGGAAAGCGAAGTGATGTATTCAGATATGGGTGAAGTGCCTGAAGAAGAATACCTGATTGAAATAGGCAAGTGTGATGTGAAGCGCGAAGGAAAAGATGTAACAATTGTTTCTTACAACAAGATGATGAAGATTGCTTTACAGGCTGCAGAAGAACTGGCAAAAGAAAATATAAGTGCCGAAGTAATTGACTTAAGAACTATTCGTCCGCTCGATATTGAAACCATTTTGCAATCGGTTAAAAAAACGAATCGTTTGGTGATTGTTGACGAAAGTTGGCCTTTCACTTCCGTAGCTTCTGAAATTACTTTTCAAGTTCAACGATACGCTTTCGACTATCTCGATGCTCCCATTCGTAGAGTTTGCGGTACCGATACTTCGATGCACTATGCTCCAAACCTAATGGAACAATATCTGCCAAGCGTAAGTAAAGTGATGCAAGTAGTTAAAGCAGTTTTGTAAAATCAATCAATCCCTACTATTCATGCCAGCCAAATTCTACTCCAAAGAAAATCTTCGCTTTTTACTTTTCAATGTTCATGAAACCGAAAAGTTTTGCGACCGCGAATATTTTAAAGAACACACCCGCGAAAACTTCGAATTGATTTTAGAATCGGCTGAGTCACTTGCGGCAAATCAACTTCGCCCCATTTTATTAGAAATGGATAGAAACCCGCCACACATAGAAAATGCACGAATTAAAGTGCATCCTAAAATGCGCGGCTTGATGCGCACCTTTGGAAATGACGGCTGGATTTCAATGAGCGCACCCAATGAGTTTGGCGGACAGCAAGTACCGTTTACTGTGTTGCAGGCGGTCAGTTTTATTTTTGGCGCAGCCAATTATTCACCTACAGCTTATGCTTTTCTTACTACCGGTGCCGCGCATTTGATTGAAGAATTCGGCAGTAAAGAGTTGCAACAAAAGTATATTCCGAAAATGTTTAGTGGCGAATGGCAAGGCACCATGGCCTTGAGCGAACCACAGGCGGGAAGTTCCTTGAGTGATGTAGTTACCACGGCAGTGCCTACTGCCGAAGGACATTATTTATTGAAAGGGCAAAAAGTTTTTATCTCTTGTGGCGATAGCGATGCGGTAGACAATATTGTTCACTTAATGCTGGCGCGAATTGAAGGTGCGCCTGTGGGCACAAAAGGCATTTCGCTTTTTGTTGTGCCACGGATGCGTGCAGCAGAAGATGGAAATCTTGTTTTCAATGATGTAAACACAGCGGGAGTATTTCATAAGATGGGATACCACGGTGCGCCCATTGCGCATTTAATGATGGGTGAGAAAAATGATTGTCATGGTTATTTGTTAGGCGAACCGCACAAAGGTTTGAGCTACATGTTTACTATGATGAACGAAGCGCGCATTGGTGTGGGAGTGAATGCTACTTCTATTGCATCGGCTGCATATTACAACTCGCTGGAGTATGCAAATGTGCGCGCGCAGGGACGAAAGCTCAATGAGAAAGATCCTGCAAAACCACAAACGCTTATCATCAATCATGCTGATGTAAAACGAATGTTGCTGTTTCAAAAAGCTGTGGTGGAAGGCTCGCTTTCGCTTTGTTTACAAGCTTGCAAGTATTACGACAATTCAAAAACGCTTATTGGAGAGGATGCAGAAAATAATTTTCTGAAACTGGAATTGCTTACACCAATGGTGAAATCTTATCCGGCTGAAATGAGTAACCACACCACGAGTGCAGCACTGCAATGTTTCGGTGGCTATGGTTTTACAAAAGAATTTTTGGCTGAATTATTTTATCGCGAAACAAGAATTCACACGCTTCACGAAGGCACCACTGCCATACATGGAATGGATTTACTGGGCAGAAAAGTGATGATGCAAAACGGCAAAGCAACTATGCTGCTCATGCAGGAAATAATGCAGGATATTGAAGAAGCTAAAAAATATGAATCGCTGAAAACCTATGCCGAAACGGCTTTTGATAAATTAATGAAAATGCAGGAAATAAGCATGCATTTAATGAAGGTGGCGCAAAAAAGCGGACCCGAAGTTTATTTGAGCGATGCAACACTCTACTTAGAAATGTTTGGAATTTTAATGATTGGATGGCAGTGGTTGAAGCAAGGAATTAAAGTGGAAGAACTAAAACTGTCTACATCAAAAGAGTTCAGCACAGAGTTTTTACAATCAAAAATAAATGCGTTGCAATATTTCTTTGAATACGAAGTGCCTAAAACGGAAGGATTAATGACAAGGTTGAAAAGCAGCAATCATGTAACAGTGGATGCGAAGCCGGAAGAGATTTTGTAAAAAAGTAAAGCCGTCTTACGGGACGGCTTCGAATAACCCCTAACTTATAATCAGTTTGTGTAAACCCGTTGCTCTTAATGGCGTTGTGGTTCGTTTGATTAGTGTTACGCGCCAACGCACAAAGAAGTTTTGCTAATCAAATTCGAATACAAGAATAATTTTGTGTGAAACGCAGGGTACCTTACAGACACAAAGAAAAACAAGTAAGCTGGTGGGAAAAAGTTGTATAAAGTATGCGCATTGCTTACCGCACTATCGCCATCTTCCCAAAACCCTTCTTAAAATATTTATCAAAGCCTTCGCTTAAGTGATCCATTTCTTTATTGTCCATGCGCGTAGAAACGGTGTAAAAATAAATTCCATTAGAAAGCTGATCGCCATATTGGTCGCGACCGTCCCAAGCGTATTCGGTAATGTTATTACCTATATGCAGTTGTCCCAGTTCCTCTTTAAAAATTTCCTTCACCACAATGCCGCGGATGGTCATAATCTGAATTTTCATGAAGTCGGGAACCTCGGTACCTGTAAGCGTGAACACAAATTTGGTGGAAGTGGTAAACGGATTTGGGTAGTTGAGAATGTTTGTAATCATTGGCTTATTGATGATTTCAAAATCAATTTTGTAGTCGTAGAACACGTTGCCTTCGTAACGGTTAACGGTTGTGCTACTGTTGTTTCCACTGCGGTCGCGGTCTTTTACTATTAGTTCATAAACACCATCAGACAGGGCAGAAATGAAACCAGGCTTAAGTTCAATTTGTGCTTTGTTGCCGCGATTCAACTTGGTAGAATCGGCCGGATAGAATTTCATGATGACATCATCATAACTCATTCTGCGCGGTGTGGTTTCGTTCGGATATTTCAGATACACATTCACTAGTGCAGTATCGTTTAGCGCAAGAAATTTGTTTTCGTCTTTAAGCGTAATAAGAATATTTGGTTGGGCAGAAACTATATCGCCATTAAGAATATGCTGGTTATCGAAGGTAACATCGAGCAATGGATTTATTTTATCGGATACGCTGGTGAAGTTTATTTCCGCAATGTTGTTGAAATGATACTGCTCTAATTGATCATTCTCGGGGTTGGCTTCAATAATCAATTTGTTGAGTCCATTAAAATTTGCTCCGCTAACAGGTTTGTCAAAAACCAAAATCATGGTATCTAAACCGCCAAGGGTATCCTGCCTAATAGAGAAATTCTGATTATTGAACTGCGCATCGCGCAAAACATATTTCGTGAGCATGCTGTCCATACGCACATCGGTTACATTTTCCAATGCCACTTCTACATGAAGATTCTGCCCCAGGTTAACCGGATTGTTGATAGCAAAATGTGCCGCAGGATTGATTGCAGCTTCAGGAGGTTTTTTGTAAAGCACGCGCCAGTAAGTTAATTGTGCAGGCGTGCGCAAAGCATCATCGGTAGTGTGCAAACGCAGTTTCAAATAAGGAAACTGTGAAGCGAGAATCGTATCTGCACCAAAGAAATAAAGATTGGAATCGGAAGTAGTGCGCAGCACAGTATCAAAGCCATTTAGGTTTACACCAATAACATCGAGCGAGTCCTTATCGGTTGCCTGATTTTGGAACGAAGTGCGTTTCCAATGCACGCTTCCCCAACTTACAGCAGGACCAATTTTAGGCGTGGTGAAAAAACCGGTGTTCCAATTGCCAATAAAATTAACGGAAGTATCAAGCGCAGTAGCGTATCCATTTTTATAAGCAGTAAAACTCGGATAGCTTAAGTTCCCTTTTTGTGTAAAGAAAACCAAAGGACCATTCAATGATGTATCGGCAAAGTTTTGTGCTTGTACAAAACCTAGAGATTGTAAAGAACTAACGAGCGTAGCGTCCCAGCTAGTGTAAGGAACTTGATTAACCGAATAAACTAGCACGTAAAAATTATTCGGAATAAAATCAATGAAACGTTTAATAGTAGTTGACCACGGCTCGTTGAAGTGACCGGGGTTAGCACCCTTAGTCAAAAAATCAAAACCAGATTGGCGGTAGTACTGACCCGAGCAGTGAATGTTGTAGAAGTTATCGCCATAATTATCACCATTATTATTGTAGCTATAAAGCGGAACTCCTGTTACGTTATCAATTACAGCAAAAGTTAAACCTGCATTGTAACCTACACCACCACCGCAATTTCCCATACGCCAACGATATTCGTTATAGCTGTTGTAATCCCAACCAAGGCTTTCGAACTGCGGGTTGTTTGCAAAACCATTTCCTGTAAGTACGTGAATATTATTTACAGTTGGTGGGTATTTAAAAACACGGTCGGTATCTAATTTTATATTGGTGTAATCGTCTTTTCCCCACTGAAAATAATGCGACTGGTTCCACCCCGGAAACTCATCTTTCAAATAAATAAACGAACTGTAATGCCACGCAGCACTGGCTGAATCTTTCTGCACTCGCCAGTAATAAACAGTGCTGTCTTTAAGTGTAATAGTTGTTGGAAAATGAACTACTCCCCCACCCTGAAACACGCTTCCTGTTTGAAGCGGAGCGGCAAAAAGTTCAGAAGTGTCTAATTCAAATTTATAATTGCGAGCAATAGCAAACGGATTCACAGTTGATGCTTTTAGTATTACTCCCTGCTTAGGCACAATCGCAAATTCGTAAGGATAGATTGGAATGATATCATCGTTTTGAATGTAAATAGAAACAGGCGCAAGCAAACCATTGTTGCCTTCTGCCATTTCATCAATTTTAAAATCGGCTTCTACATAAGGTTCGAAAAGGTTTTGCCCGTAACCGAGCGATGAAACATTTACAGGAAGTTTAAACGCAACCGTGTCAACGTAATAAGGCGCGCGCACCATCATGCGGTAGTTGTATGTAACAGGTGTTCCGCTAGCGTCAAACAAAGTGCGCTTCAAAGTAACTGCAATAGAATCTTTGATTGCTTTGCCCAAGTTGGTAACAATCACATTCACTTCAAACGAATCGGTGCCGGGCTGTATGGTTGAAGGAGTAAAGAAAACCGATGAACCATCAATAGCATAATCAGGTTTAGGATATTGATTCACTTTTAAACCGGGGTCGCCATGCAAGGTCATTTCATACGCCACCATCATATCGTTATCGCTATTGAAATTAGTTGGATTGGTATAGAGATAAACGAGCGCATTTTGGAGTGCTTTACCAAGCGGCATGGTATAAGAAGAGTCACATACTTTTTGATACACCTGTGCCGAAAAATTATATAAGCCACTTGAAGTGGACAGACTGGAAGTGGCCATGAAAGCAATAGCTCCTTTCTCGGCTCCTAAAACAAAACGCTCACTATATCCCGGTGTTGCATCGTGTATAAAACCCGAAAAGCAACCGTTAGAAAGTATAACCGGGTATTTACCTTGGTTGGAATAATTCTCCGGTTCATCAATGCTAAAATCAAATGCTCCAGTGGCAGAGTGACCAAAGAAAGTAATCCAGGAAACACCTTGGTTAATTTTGTCTTTAATGATTTGCGATTGCGATAAATCAATTGGGTCGGATGAGTTTTTTGAAAACGCTGTAATGTGCGCTCCCCATTGAGTGTCAACAGCAGTAACTGCATAACTGCTTAAATAATTTCTAAAATTAATTTGCTCGCCATTCGAAGTTCCACCACTAAAATGCAGTATTTGTTTTTGCCAGATTTTAGGAGCTATAACCTGCGCAAAATCATAACTGTTTTGTTCCGCCTCGTACACTTTAATTTTTTCGAGATAGTTTTTTACATCCAGCGCTTTTTCGGTAGCTAATCTACCTATGGCCAGTTTTGGAAAATCGTTTTGGCGAGTAGCCGCCAATAAATTATCGGAGCCGGGAAAACCGAAAGTGGGAACCAAACATTGCGCACGTGCAGCTGCGTTGTTGCGTACAAATTTTGATTCGCGTCCTTTACCAACAATGAAAACATACTTTGGTTTTAATGACCATGTGCTGGTAGCATAATTGATAAAATTGCGAACAGCCAATGGCGATTTTCGAATACCAAAACCAAATTGGTCGTAGAGTAAATCGATATCTACAATGCGAGGTTGCTGATATTTACCCTCACGATACGCTCTGTAATCTTCCACGTAATTATGTCCAGTACCATCGTTAAGCAATGAACTGGCGGTAATGATTACATACTCGCTTTGGTTAGAAAGTGATGTGTAGTCAACAAAATTTACAGGAGTAATTTTTGTAACCGCAATAGATGCCGATGCATCACCTGAGCGCAAATACATTTCGCGGTTTACCGAAGATGAAAGTAAGTGAAACTTGAGAGGTGCGCTTCCTGCAGGTTGTGCCGATTTATAAAAATAACCATTAGTTAAGTCGTAAAGTACAGGCTGCGTACCATTATCATTGTAGTTATTTATCTCTACGTAAGTAGAAGGGCCGGCAGCAGCAGAAAATGAAAAAGTGTTTCCTGCATCGGCATCAAAATCGCGCGGGTAATTAATTTCTAAGTAGCCAACAATATTCTGCTTTTGGCTAAAGGCATTATCATTTGCAACAAACGTAGCTGTGTTATTTCCATTATTGAGTTGCGATATAGGAATACTCACAATTGTTTTATTCAATTGAAAGCCATTGTGAAATTGATTTTGCACAATCGGGTTTCCATTCCACGAAATATTTACGTTGTGGTTTTCAAAATTGGAATTATTGGCATAATTGGTTTTGAAAACTGAATTAGGTCCACTGGTATAAACGTGTGGAGTGGCTACTATAAAATCTTGATTGACGTGATTGAAGTAGGAGGAAAACGCATAGCCTTCTCCTGTTTCGTAAAGCGATTTATAAACTTCTTCGCTGGTACCTACCGAGATTACGGTGTAATACTTGCCATCATAATAACTGCCAGTTGGGTAATTGACAATTTGCTTTTTAATGAAGTAGTTTTCTCTGGCGGGTGGATTCAACAAATTATTCGGAAGCTCTGTATATCGCAAATTGTTTCCATTAGGATTGATAGTCAAAAAATAAATGGAGGTATCGGTAAACAAACTGTAACTCGCATTGAGTTGGTCATCGGCTGTGCGATAAAGTAAACTGTCTATGTACCCTTTGTTCTTCTCACCATAAAATTCAATATAACCACCATTGCTGAGTGGGCTTAGTCCCGAAGAAACATACAGAGGAATGGCTTGCCCATTATGATACATAGCAAAACTTGAACCTGTAGCCAATCCTACGTTTGGAATGGTAGAAGAAAGCGTTGAAAAATTAAGGCGGTAGAGTCCATCTTGGGTAACACTTATTTTGTAATAAGTAAGTGTAGGATTTACCCATTCATTACCGAACGGTTGCGCACGCAAGCCAAAAACAATGACCGTAAAAGAAAAGTAGAGTAGAAGTTTCTTCATACACTAATCCTTGAGCTTTTTGTTGATGTCGAGGCGAAGTGAAATAACGTGCGAATACAAACCTGCACCGCCATCTTTATCTTTTATAGTGGTGAGATTGGTCAACGCATAATCCAACGAAATGATTTTGATATGCAACCCTGCTCCAATGTTTGGCGAAACCGTAAATCGTTTTTTGCCTAGCTCATCAGTAGCACGTTGAAGATTTCCAACACCGGTACGAATACAGACATCAATGTTTTTTACCGGAACATATTTTAGTTCTAACCCCACCGTCATATCAACACTAATAGGTTTACCAGCAATCAAAACATTTCGTTTGCCATCGGTAGTTAAACCAAAATTAATTTCAGGTGTAATAAAAAATTTGTTTTTGATATTGCCTTCATAAGCCGCACCCAACAAAAACATTGGCGTAGTAATTTCTAGAGTGTTCCTCGGAAGTTCGTTATTGGTTTGCAACAAAATTTGTTTCTCAGCATCGGTGAAGGTGATGTTCCAAGAAACAAAAGTAGAAGTAATATCGCGAGCCATAAAACCAATGCGCCAATCTTTAATGCGATACTGCAATCCTAAATCAATTCCAAAACCAAAGGCTTTGGCAAACTTTCCAATTTGTCGATAAAGCACTTTTGCCGTTCCTCCAATGCTCAAACCTTTTACAGGAAGTTGCTGCGCGTAGTGCAATTGAAAAGCATAATCAGCCGCACTGAACGAAGTGATTTTAGTATAGTCAACACTTCCATCGGGTTGAACCAGAAATAAAGTGTTTGGAATATCATCAATACCGAAACGAGTAAATGAAAAACCAATGACGCGCTTGTGGTCTTGAAAAGGAACAGCAAAGGTTACGTAGTCATACTTGGCAATGCCTGCAAAATATTCAGAGTGCATGATGCCTCCCTGAAATGTGTTGGAGATGTGTACCAAACCGGCCGGGTTATAGTAACTTGAATAAACATCGGCTGTGGTAGCTACTTGTGCATTTGCCATTGCCAATCCGCGACCGCCAACACCTATTTGCAAAAACTCGTTGCTGTATTTGCGAACCGTTTGTGCAAACAAACAATTGCCAGTGAAAATAATGAAAGCGAGGATGGTAGTTCTCTTCATAATTTATTATTCAAAATTTCTTGCCAACTATAACGCAAAGCAGAATCTATATTGTGCAAAGCAAGAACAAATTTTCCTTTTTCCTCTTCGGTGAATTCTGTTTTTGTGACCGAAGCATAAATGCGACTCAAGCCGGTTACTATATTTTCTAATTCGCTGAACAGAAATAAAAATTGCTTCTGTTTGAAAAACTGAAATTTAGAGAAAAAACTTTGCCCCGCAACCTCCAGCGAATGAAGGGCGAAGTATTGGTGAATAAATTTCTCTTCCACCACGTTGATGCATTCGTAATATTTCACACAAACATCTTTGTGCTGTAAAAGAATTTGACGGTCAATCATCATTTCAACAGCCAGATGCGCAATCACAGACAAACGAAGTTTTTCGCGATTCAAATTTTCGTTTAAAAAAAATTGCATTGCAGTTGATACCTGCGCTGCAAACAAAGGCGAAGCATGAAACCATTTATCACCGGCATAATGTTGAACGATACCGCTATGAATCTGTTGCAGATTTTCATCTTGAGATATGTGGGCATATCTCAATTTTGAATTGTAAACGCGTGTGAAACCATTGGCAAAATCGGGAATGGATAGTGCCGCTACAAAGAGCGGGTTTCCATTGGGCAATTCGGTATAAAAATGTGAGAGAAAGTGCATGAAAAGATTTCAGTTTCTAGGAGCCAGAATATAAACGGGCTAATTTTTAACGGTAAAACAAAAGGAAAAGGTTGTGAGAAAAAGATTTGTAGTAGTGAAAAAAAATCTTGTTCTCCTCTCCTGCTTACTCCACCACTAACTTTCCAACTTTCATATTTTTCCCATCACTGGTAAGTAGATATTGATAAAAACCTTTCGAAAGTTTTTCGTTGTGGTAAGTATATGCCGTTTTGCCTTCCACTATTTTAATTTCATCAACCACTGAACCCAATTGATTGAAGATGCGGATAGTTGCTTTTTCAAAATCGGTATTGGTAATAAAGAAAGTGGTTTGGCTACTGAATGGATTTGGCACCACGCTTACTATAACTTTTGATTCACTTAAACTTTTTATTCCGGTGTAAGTGCAGCTTCCATCGCTCATATTTGCGAGTGGGTTGTAATTATCTGCTGTTGAATCTGTGCAACCGTAAACTCTAAGCACACAAGTTCCTGAATCTACATTTGCCAACGGATTGTAATTGATGCAGGCGGTATCTGTAGCTCCAAAGGTTACACATGATGCAAGCGATGTAAGCGCTTTAAAGGCATTTACTTTTCCATTGCCGTACTCGGGATTTGCAACCGCAGTGGTAAATGAATCTTTGGTAGCCGTGCAAATGAGCAAAGTTTTTATTTCGCTGTAATTAGCCGTAGGCCGTTGTTCTAAATACAAGGCTGCAATACCTGCAACAAGTGGAGAAGCCATGGAAGTTCCTCCGTTGCGAATGTGTTTTTTGGTAACAGAAACTTTTTTACGATTAACGGCATTCGTAGCAACCGAAATAAAAAGTGAATCGCCTGTGCAAATGGTAGTACTGCCGGTAGCCATTATATCGGGTTTCAAACGCTCATCGCGGGTGGGGCCAAAACTCGAAGTTGCAAAACGCTTACCTACAATTTCGTTGTAAGGCGAATCAATCATGCTGCGGTAAACAGAATCGCGGTCGAAATAACCCGCTCGATTAGAATAGTTTCCTACGGTAATTACTTTATCGCTGCACTGCCAGCTCGATACCATCGTTTTTAAATAATCGGGATGCCGATAGTTGGCGAATTGAATTGGAATGCCTCCGTTGAGTGTGGAAGTCATGTCGGCACTCCCTATTAAAGCACTGCTACTCCACAAATCGAATTTGCCTGAACCTGAAGTTTGCAAACGCCAGTAATTGGTAATATCAACCGGGTGAATTAAAAATTCGATATGGTAGCGGTCTTCATCTAACGAAACTGAAATACTTACCTGCCCCAATAGATTAACGCCTTGATAAAGGTTTTGTGAAATGACAACACTGTTACCCGGTGCAGGATTAAAGATGATCGAAGGCACCGCGAAATATTGCATGCGCGCTAAATCATTTCCGTTGTTATCGTTACAACCAATAGTGAAAGTTGCATTGCTGAAATCGGAAACGTCTGCCCACAAGTCGAAATAAATTTCGTTAGCAAGATTGTTGTACGTAAAAAATGTATAAGCTGAATCAGTCGGAATATTGTATCCAAGGTGATGCGGAATATCGCCACCGTTTCCAGCCGCGGCTACCAACACTCTTCCGTTTCGTGCATCGAGCATGGATTCAATTAACGAGGTTGCTAAATCTTTTCCATCGTGCGAACCATAGTACGTTCCAATACTTGTATTAATAACACAAGGCTTACCGAGCGCATCGGCTTTTTTGAAAATATAATCTACAGCATCAGTCACGCGGGTTAGAAATGCATCGTCCGTTTCATCTACACGTACAACAATAATATCGGCTTCAGGAGCTACTCCGGTAAATTCTCCTTCATGTACTGTACCATCCATCGAGTGACCGTTACCCGCAGCAATACCTGCTACACAAGTACCGTGACCATTATCACTTTGCGGGTCAATATGTGTGCAGTTGCCATTATCTAAATCAATCCAGTTCCATTGGTTACCGTAAGCATAAGGTAGAGGCGCGTTACTGCCGCTGGCTACCTGGTCCCAAATAAAACGAATACGTGTACTGTTGTCATTAGGTTTGCGAAAATCTCCATGGGGCCAATAGATGCCTCCATCAATAATTCCTACAACCACACCACGACCTTTATAAGTTTGAGAAAGCGGTGTAGCACCTAGTAAGACACTGTCAATATTGTTTCGAATGCGCGCGGTGTCCATCAAAAAAACTCCTTTAGCTCCTTTGCTTTCAATTTTTTCTACGTCTTTGTTCTGCGAAAAAGCAATCAGATTTTTTCCGGGAACTTCAATGGATGAAACGCGGTTGTAACTGTATTTGAATAGACCGCCTAAGCCTTCGGCTAATTGTTTTATTTTTTCTTCATCACCTTTTACCAATAGCGGAACAAGTTTGTTGCTTAGGTTTTCGTGTTGCAGCTGGTTATAGAAACGCAAATCGAATTTGGTGGTAACGGTTTGTGCAAAGCTGTTTGCGGCACAAAGTATAAGAGCAGGAAGTAAAAATATTTTCATAGGAAATAATTTTCTTGTTGGTGACTTCCCGCCCTCCCGAAAAAAAGCGGGATGAAACAAAAGCAGCGGGACTAAACACCAACAAGGGCTTTGCTTGTTTCTACAAGTTTAGTTCTTTTCAAGAAGAACTAAATGGGCTAAATGTTTACAAACTAAATGGCGTATGGTTTCAAATACAATTTTGGAAAGCCGGACTTAAATAAATTAGAACTTGGCTTTCTAAAATTTACAAATCTTTCAACGAATTCTTCTTCTGAATTTTCAAATCTTTAAGTGTACCCGATTTAGGTTGAAGAATAATTAAGAACTGCTGCCGCGCATAACTGTTAAGCGGTGGAGTCCAGGTAAAGGTAAGTTCCCAGCAGTGTAAATCGCGAATAACGGAAAGATTAGTCAAGGTCATTTGCTTTCGTGAAATATCAAAACCTGTACTTAACGCAATTTTCCAGTGTGGTGTTAAATTGAAATCAGCCGAAGCTCGAATGGTTTGATTCGTTATGATAGTATCAGGATTATACGTGTTGCCTTTAGAAATATTGAAGTTATATCCCAACGATAAATTCCACGGAATATCAAAATTGTAAATTTGATTCGGGTTATAGGAAACGTAGTCGCCAAAATAGTTTGGTGCTGCATCGTAGGTTCCGTTAGAAGTTTTTGGTTTTGAATGAAGCGACATAGATGCGCTGATGTTTGCCGTAGCAAAGCGAAGCAGCTGACGGTTCTTTGTCCATTCAAACGTATTTATTCTTCGGTTGTGCGAATCCACTGCATAAGGATCAAACTGCGCACTAAAATTTAAATTAATGAGATTAAAAATTCGGGCAGCTACTACGGTGAGATTAAATGGTTGCAATCGCAATGAATCGGCAATGAAATTATAGCCGCCACTTAAATTAACCTGGTCGAGCAAACCCACTTTCTTTTCGTGAGTGATAGTATCTTTTTTGTCAAACACTTTCATGTCGAAATTGTTGGCGAGATTCCAACTCAACTGCGCTACTTGTCCGCTACCAGGCACTCCGTAAATTGCTGAAGGTTCAAACACCGAATATTTTGTTTGACCGCCTTCTGAATTACCTTGAACATACTTATAGTATTTCCACAAATCGTTTCCAAAATCGGGATTATAAGCAAACGAAACACTTGGCGTAAAAGTATGGCGAATAGCTTTTACTAATCCGGTTCTGAATTTAAAAATACCTGTAACCTTAGTGCTGAACGAAAGCGATAACGAAAAATTTCTGGTCGAATTTAATTTCCAAAGCGTATCGGTTACCACATGCCCGCGAATGGTATCCACACCTCCGTTTGATTTTATCGAATACGTAGTATCGCCATCCCAACTTTTTTCTATTCCTTTAAAATAGGTGCGCTCCTGATAACTGAAAGCCGGAGTAACATTTAAATATTTCAAAATCCTTAGCGGAGCATCAATAGCAATTTGCTGATTTACGCCCATCGTAAATTTGTTGGCACTTTCGCTTTTGAATAAAATAGAATCAATTGTGCTCAACCTATTTTGAAACTCAAAAGAATAACTGATGCCAATATTTTCATACCACCTCGGCACACCAGTTTTAATTTTACTTTTGAACGGTGTGACCCTCGACATAGATAAACGAATTGTAGGTAAGCCGAAATTAATTTGGTGAGTTAACAGGTTTTGGTCGTGACGAAGATTGATGGCAAGGGAAAATGGACTACCAACAAAATTGTGCGAAAAATTAATTGACGAATTAAATGAAGTATTCAACAGGCGCTGATCGGTTACAAAACTTGCGTTATAATAATCGGCACTTTGCATTTGTACACTCGCGCCAAAACTAGAATTAGGAATTGATTTTGAATCTTGCGTATGATTCCACGAAAAGGAATAGGCATTAGTGGCTTTCGCCTTTGGTAAATCAGGATCGGCAGCGGGTGTGCGCACATAACTAAAAGCAACATTGCCGGTAAACTTATAGCGAAGGGCGTATTGCGCATTTATTCCTGCACCTACAGTACCGTTAGTGGCAAACTGTGCTAAAAATTTCAAACCTAAATAATCATTTACCGCCCAGTAGTAACCACCGTTTTGCAGAAAGAAAACGCCTGCACCTATCTGTCCGTATTGCGGTAAAATTATTCCTGAACGCTTACCTTGTTTCACCGGAAAAATTCCAAATGGTAAATAAAGCGGAGTAGGCACTCCACCCACCCATAAGTTTGCAGGACCGGTTACCATTACTTTGCCCGGAACAATCTTTACCTGCTTTGCTTTGAAATAAAAATGCGGTTCATCTAAATCGCAAGTAGTGTATTTCGATCGTTGTCCATACCATTCATCATACTCATTTTTTTTCACCACTTCGCTGTGTATATAAGCATCACCTTCCTTTGTAACTACATGATATACGATTCCTTTTTTTGTTTTGAAATTATATTTCATAGAGTCAGCACGGTACTCTTTTCCATCTTCCGAAAAAATAGGAGTTCCTTCTTGATGATTGCCAGTGCTATCGTTTGTGCCTCGTGCGGTAAGGTTCATGGTGTTCCAATCAAAATCAACGCGGTTCGATTTCAAGGCAATTTTCTGATATTTCAAATCACCTTCATTATACAAGTACATTTTTTTGGTTCCCAAATCATACACAATTGAATCGGTAGCTCTGTAAGTAATAATGTCTTTCACATCGCTTTGGTTAGCTATATCAATAGTATCGTTGTTGTCAATTGTATCGGTAACAACAATACTATCACCACCGTTTACCACGATAGAATCGTAGCTTAAGTGAAAACCATGCACACCTGAATCGGTCTGCATTTGACTCGCTTGTAAACTATCTGCACTAAAACCAAAACTTGTTGCAGAAGGTGATTGAGGGAATGGATTTTTTGCATGTAGTATAGTAGACAGTAAAAGCAATACTGTGGCTAAAAACAACAAGCGCCTGTGCGGGCAGTGCCTTTTGCAAAAGTATATTTGAAGGGAAATGTTCAATTGGGTAATCATTAAATCTATACTGTCACGATTTTTGCTTATGGAAATTCACACAACATTGCATCAAAATTAAAAATTCCACAACGTGAGACTTCAACACATATTGTTTATTACTGCGGTTTTTGCTTTTACTTTTGTAAACGCTAACAATAATTTCACCATTAAAACGGTTGTAATTGATGCCGGCCACGGTGGTAAAGACCCCGGTGCCTCAGGCTCGTCTAAAACTAACGAAAAGGATATTGCACTGGTGGTGGCGTTAAAACTGGGCGACTACATTCAAAAAACTTTTCCTGAGGTAAATGTTATTTACACCCGAAAGACCGATGTGTTTTTGGAATTGCACGAGCGTGCCGAAATTGCGAACAAAGCCAAAGCAGATTTATTTATTGCGGTGCATTGCAACTCTTCGCCTAAAGCCGAAGCCTACGGAACCAGTTCCTATGTTTTAGGATTGCACAGAACCGAAGCCAACTTAGATGTGGCAAAGCGCGAGAACTCGGTAATTTTGTTGGAGGAAAACCGCGATAAGAATTATGAGTTTGACCCTAACTCACCCGAAGGCCACATCATCATGAGCATGAAACAAAATGCTTTTTTAGATCAGAGTATTGACTTCGCCTCCAAAATTGAAAACCAATTAGAGAATTATTCCAAACGCAAAAGTTTAGGAGTGAAACAGGCGGGCTTCTATGTACTTTACAAAACCACCATGCCGAGTTTACTGGCAGAAATTGGTTTTATCTCTAACCCTGAAGAAGAAAAATTTTTGAATAGCGTGAAAGGACAAGATTTAATTGCTACTGGTTTGTTCAATGCGTTTAAAGACTACAAAGGCGAAATGGAAAGCGGCTCATCTTTATCTGTGGCCACTAGTGTAGAAACTAAAACGGAAACAAAAACTTCGGCTTCGGTTGCAGAAATTAAAACGGAAACAGTAAAAACCGAACCCGTTAAAAAAGAAGAAGTAAAAACAGAAGCGGTTAAAACAGAACCGGCAAAAGCAGAAGTTAAAACTCAAACAAGTTCTACCTCCACTACTGCTGTTTCAAAAACAAATTCATCAAAGGCTACTACGGAACGAACAGAACAAAATTCGGTAGTTATTAAAAGCGGAAAAAATATTCGAAAGCCTATTGAAAATTCAAGTGGCGGTGGAAAAGGAAGACCAGTAAATGTGCAAGTAAAAGGAGAAGCTGGTGTTCAACCTATTTATGTAACAGCTAGCACTCTCGATCCCTTTGATACCATGAGCATGCGTACACTCAATACAAAAAACAAAGCTAACACCAAAGCTGAACCTAACACGGCTGATGCAAAAGCAAATTCATCTAAGGCTACTGAAACAAAGGTTGCGGAAAATAAAACAGCAAGTGAATTAGAAGTAAAAACAGAATCGAACAAATCGCCTTTAGTAGCTACGCACAAAACAGAAGGTGGAACGGTTTTTAAAATTCAATTATTTGCATTGAAAGGCGAATTGAAAGAGTATGATAAAGTTGCAAAACTGTTTGAGGTGCTTACTGCCGAAGAATTACCAAACGGTTTTACACGTTACTATGGCGGTCACGTAAAATCTTTTACCGAAGCAAAAAATCTTTTAGCTGTTGCTCTGGATAATGGATACAAAGCAGCTTTCATCATTGGTTTTAAAGAAGGCAATAGAATGGGAACAGATGAAATGAAAGCATTGGAGAAGTAGAAGTTATAAAATCTTTACTGCGTTCTACCCGCCAGCAAATACAACGCAGCCATTCGTATAGCCACACCGTTTTCTACCTGATGTAAAATAAGCGATTGCTTGGAGTCTGCCACATCGCTATTTAACTCCACACCGCGGTTAATAGGACCCGGGTGCATAATCGTAATGTCTTTCTTAATAGAATCGAGCAACGATTTGTTCACTCCGTAGAAGAGAGCGTATTCGCGCAACGAGGGAACAAATTTTATATCCATTCGCTCCAACTGAATGCGCAACACATTCGCCACATTGCACCATTCCAGTGCCTTCTTTAAATTGGGTTCGTAAGTCACTCCCAGTTCTTCAATATGTTTTGGAATCAAAGTGGGAGGCCCTGTCACTTTTACTTTAGCACCCATTTTCAACATGAGAGGAATATCGGAACCTGCTACACGCGAGTGTTTGATATCGCCAATAATTAAATAGTTCAGCCCTTTAAGTTCGCCAAACTTTTCACGAACAGAATAACCATCAAGCAAACCTTGTGTAGGATGTTCATGCGTGCCGTCTCCTGCGTTAATAATATTGGCTGAAATATGTTGCGAAAGAAATTCTGCCGCGCCCGAGCTCGAATGGCGCATCACAATCATATCCACTTTCATGGCAAGAATATTTCGCACAGTATCTAAAAGTGTTTCTCCCTTTTTAACTGAAGAACCCGAAGCAGAAAAATTAATCGTATCAGCACTCAGTCTTTTTTCTGCCAGTTCAAATGAAATTCTTGTGCGGGTGCTGTCTTCAAAAAATAAGTTGGCAATAGTAATGTTGCGAAGGCTGGGAACTTTCTTTATAGGTCGTTGAAGTATCTCTTTAAAATTATCGGCCGTTTGAAAAATTAAATCAATGTCAGATTTCTGAAGACTTTTGAGAGAGATAAGGTGTTTCTGACTTAGTGCGCTCATCTAGTAGTGAATAGTGAATGGTGAATAGTAAATAGTAAAATCATGCTTTGCCTTTCTATTGTCTATCGTCTAAAATCTAATGTCTATCCTCTTCTATAATCCAAATTTTATCAGCACCGTCCTCTTCTTTCCATTCCACTTTTACTTTTTCGGCAGTAATAGAATCAATCACTTTGCCTACATACTTCGCTTGTATAGGAAGGTGACGATGCAATCTTCTGTCAATGAGAACAAGCAATTCTACATCAGCAGGTCTGCCGTAATCAAGCAGTGCATCTAATGCCGCGCGAATGGTTCTGCCGGTGTAAAGCACATCGTCAATCAGTATAATGTTTTTGCCTTCAAGTGAAAACTCAATATTGGTTTCATCGGCAATCATGGGTTTGCTTTTCAATCGAAAATCATCGCGATAGAAAGTGATATCGAGTTTTCCGTACTCAATATTTTTCTTCTTCAGTATCTCGGTAAGTTTCTGATGAATGCGGTTGGCTAGAAAAACACCGCGAGGTTGTACACCTATAATTGCCGACTGAGAAAAATCTTTATGCTGTTCAATTAACTGATGACAGAGACGGGTAATAGTAAGATTTAATTTTTTGCTGTCGAGGATAACGCGCGGTTGCATCGTTGAATTGTTACGCGAATATAATCATGTGGAGCAAAATAAGAAGTGAAAGAATTTGGTGATGGTGAAGAAGTGAGGTTCGTATAATCCGTTTTTCAGAGGAGAAATAGAGTCACGAACTCCACACTGTGTGCATAACATATTCTATGTTTTTTTTTGCTGAATGGTTTTCGTTCTTACTTTTCGCTCACTAAAACCAATTATATGGCAACCAAAAAAGCGAAAGCAAAAAAGCCTGCTAAAAAAGCAGCACCAAAAAAAGCAGCTAAAAAAGCGGCTCCGAAAGTTAAGCGTAAACCAAACGCTGCATTTATGAAACCAATGACTCCAAGCACAGCGCTTGCAGCAGTGGTAGGCAGCAAAGCACTTCCTCGTACAGAAGTGACTAAGAAAATTTGGGAATACATCAAGAAGAACAAACTTCAAGATGCTAAGAACAGACGCAACATTAATGCTGATGCTGCTCTTAAGGCGGTATTCAGTGGAAAAGGACAAGTAAGCATGTTCGAGATGGCTAAACACATCAACAAGCATTTGTCTTAATTTCTTTTTTTCTGCAATTGAAAAAATTGTCCTGGCTTCGGTCAGGACAATTTTTTTTTGTGGACTACTGAACGAAGCACTCTTCAAACATTACCATTCTTCTTTTTTAATTTGCGCGCTTAGATAATATAGAACCCTGCATGGAAAACTTATTAGAAAAAATTAAAGAGACCAACGAATTTCTACGGAAGAAAATTGACAGAGCATATCCGTATGGAATTATTCTCGGTTCAGGTTTAGGAAATCTTACAAATGAAATTTTAGTTCACCATAAAATTCCGTATACCGACATTCCAAATTTTCCGGTATCAACAGTAAAGGGACATGGAGGCAGTTTAATTTTTGGTGAACTGGGAGGAAAGAAGGTAGTAGCCATGAGTGGCAGATTTCATTTCTATGAAGGCTACAGTATGAAGGAAGTAACTTTTCCTATTCGTGTGATGAAAGCAATTGGAGTAGAAACAGTTTTAGTTTCAAATGCATCGGGTGGAATGAATCCGAAATTTGAAGTAGGCGACCTGATGATTATTACCGACCACATTTATCTGCAACCCGAACATCCGTTGCGCGGAAAAAACTATGATGAGTTAGGTCCTCGCTTTCCTAATATGAATAATGCATACAATCCTACTTTCATAGAGAAGGCGTTGGAAATTGCAAACGCAAATGATATTCTATGTCATACAGGTGTGTATGTAGGTGTACAGGGACCAACTTTCGAAACTCCTTCTGAATATAAGATGTTCAATATTATTGGTGGCGATGCGGTGGGCATGAGTACCACACCCGAAGTTGTAGTAGCGCGCCACGGAGGAATGGAAGTGTTTGCTATTTCTGTCATCAGCGATATTGGTTTCCCTTTTGATAAAGCCGATAAGGTGACACACGATTTTGTTTTGCAAAAAGCTGCGGAAGCAGAACCGAAGATGACGAAGATTATAATTGAACTTTTGAAACAGATTTGAGACGTTAGATATCATACATGAGACATGAAGCGCATCTTAAATTTTTTCTTTTTTGTCTATTGTCTATAATCTATTGTCTATCGTCTATAGCCTCTCCAATTGATTCCATTCAACCTTTGCTAGGTAAAAAAGGGGACTTAGTTCCTTCTACAAAAAACGATACCTGGTATATGAATGCCGACCCAGGTAGTCATTTTGTTATTGACTCTTCTATTTTTCATATCGAAGATTTTAACGTGGTGCAACGGAGCAGTGGAAGAGAATATGCGAACCTTGGTAATAGTGGAACTGCTGCTTATCCATTGGTGTTTGATATCAATCGCTCCATCGGTTTTAATTTAGGATACAATCAGTTTGATGTTTATCGCTATCAAAAAGATTCGGTTAAATATTATCAGGTCATTCGCCCTTATGCTGAGTTGAGTATGGTGATAGGTTTAAAAAACGAACAAGTGTTTCAAGGTAACTTTGCCAATCAACACAAGGGAATTATTTTTTACGGTGTTGAATTCAGAAGAATTTTTTCGAAAGGACTTTATGCTAACCAACGAACCAACGATAACGGATTTAATCTTTACGGCATTTTTAATTCGCGAAACAAACGATGGAATATACAGGCCGATTTAATTTTCAATTCGTTTAAACCACAAGAGAACGGTGGTGTGCCAGCGGATGTTTTTTCTTCATCTTACTTTCAAAAAACCTTGGTGCCGGTAAATTTAACGGGTGCTGAAAACAAATACACACAAGTAGATTTTTATTTGAAGAGCTCATACAACGTGGGTAAAAAATATTTGGTGCGTGCAAATGATTCCACTACGAATAAAGTGTTGATGCCCGTCTTCCGCATTTCGCATCAACTGAATATTGAAAGCAACAAAAATAAATTTCATGATTTGAGTCCTTCTTTAAATCCTGATTATTACGGTTCGTTTTATTCCATTAAGGATTCTGTAGCCAATGATTTGAATTATTTGAAAGTGGGTAATGCATTGATGCTCGATTATTTTGCGCGTAAACTAAGTTCTGATTCTACTTACACCGAAAAGAATTTTGTGATTAGTGCTGAAGTAGGTTTCGATTATTTTATTCTTTCTCAAAATGAATTGAAAAACAATACCACTAATTTTTATGTGGGCGGCAACATCAGAAGCAATGGAGCGAGTGCATCAAAATTATTTTACAAAGGTTCAGCAAAATATTTTCTGTTTGGTTGGAACCAAAACGATTTGATTGCAGATGCAGTGGTAGGTTATGACCTCGGCAAAGTAGGAATGGTAAAGGGCAATTTTACCTATCAGTTGAAAGAAGCGCCTTACATGTATGAGCGATACACTTCGCACCCGGTGAACTGGGCTTTCGATTTGCCGAAAACAAAAACAATGGCTGCGGGTTTTAAATATCAGAACGTGCGGTATGGACTCACTGCCGATTTCAATTACTACATCGTTGACCATTTACCTGTTTATCCCGGTTTTGCTTCGCCATATATTACCACCGGAATTGAAAATGCTTTTGTGGTTCATGCAGGAAACCGCAATTCATTTTACGGTTTGCATTTAGATAATGATGTGTGGTTTACTTCTACTGCTAATGATGGACTCATTCGCCAAACATATCCTATGCTCGTGACCAAACACAGTATTTACTATGAGAACCGTGTGTTTAAAAAGATGTTATGGCTGGCGGTAGGTTTTGATTTGCGTTATCGTTACAAAAATAACGCGCCATACTACGAACCCATGTTAGGAGCTTTTTACCCCGTAACAACCACTAACAAATCGTTTCCGATTTTAGATTTCTTCCTCAACCTAAAAATAAAAACCGTGCGCGTGTTTTTGAAAGTGTCGAACATCAGTTCATCGTTTGGACCCAAAGGATATTACTCGCTTTATGGTTATCCCGCTGCTGATATTTCTTTTCAATTCGGAATTAAGTGGCGGTTTTTTGAGTAGCGGAAAGAAATCAATACACCACTATCTGTGGTTTGTTTTGCAGTATCTCTTCAATCTTTGCCATTACTTCTTCTGTCAATTTTGGCAATGAATCAGGTGCTTTTAAATTTTCTTCTAATTGTGAAAGTTTAGACGCACCGAGAATAACTGTAGAAACATTTTTGTTTTTCAAGCACCAGCATAAAGCGAGATGAGTCAGCGGCATACCTAATTCTTTTGCGAGCGCATAAAGTTTTTTCACCTTCTCTACTTTTTCTACATCGCCAAGTGCGCGCTCTTTTAGCCAAACCATTAAATCCATTCTTGTTTTTTCGGTTTGATTGCTGCCGTCAAAATATTTATCGGTCAACAAACCCGAAGACAGCGGACTCCATATCGTAGTGCCCATTCCGAAGTTTTCGAAGAGCGGTAAATAATCGCGCTCCATAAAATTGCGATGCAGCATATTGTATTGCGGCTGTTCCATTACAGGCGCAATTAAATGATGTTTGGCACAACAGTAGTGCGCTTCGGTAATTTGCTGGCTTGTCCACTCGCTGGTTCCCCAATACAAAATTTTCCCTTGTGTAATGAGGTTATGCATCGTCCAAACTGTTTCTTCAATAGGCGTATTGACGTCAGGTCGGTGACAGAAATACAAATCGAGATATTCTACCTGCAAACGCTTGAGCGCAGCGTGGCATGCCTCAATCACATGCTTACGCATCAGTCCGCGTTGATTCGCTTTGAGCGTAGCTGTTCTTCCCCAAAAAACTTTTGAAGACACCAGCCAAGTGTCGCGGTCCCAATTCATTTTCTTGAGAATGTTTCCCATTACAATTTCGCTTTTGCCGTGTGCATACACTTCGGCATTGTCGAAGAAGTTGATACCGGCTTCGTAAGCTTTTATCATCAATTGCTCCGCCACATCATCACCTATCTGATGCCCGAACGTAACCCAACTTCCCAATGAAAGTGCGCTTACCTGTAGTCCTGATTTTCCTAGTCTTCTGTATTCCATGTTTATTTTTTAAAAATTAGAAACGAATTAAAATTTCTACTTAAAACTACTTTATCAATTTACTTATCGCTTTGAATTCATCAGTACCGGCTTTATCTAAAAGCATAAACAAAATCATTTCGGTAGAAACAATAAAAGCACCGGCTTGGCGCATTCTTTCCAAAGCGAGTTGTTTGTTCTCTGTTGTGCGCGATGAAACAGCATCAGCAACTACATGCACTTCGTAACCTGCCTTAATTGCATCGAGCGCAGTTTTCAAAACGCAGATATGCGATTCTGCTCCGCAGATGATGAGCGATTTCACATTCGTCAACTTTAATTGCTCACTCACTGGCTCGCTCAGCATACAACTGAAGCAGGACTTCTCAATAATATTTGCATTCTCCGGCAACTTCACCTCTTTGCACGTATTGCCTAATCCCTTAGGATATTGCTCAGTAATAATGGTTTCGAGGTTCAGAATTTCCGCTCCGCGCAACAACTTGTTTACGTTGGCGAACATTTTTTCTTGTTCAAAAATCACAGGCATTAATCTTTCCTGCACATCAATTACTAAAAGTGCGGTGGTTTCTTTTTGTGCTATTCCTAAATTCATGATTGTTGTTTAAAGTTTGTATTACATCGAAATACTTCCTTTCCTGAAATCCGTCTTGTCGATAATCGCATTGATAATATAAGGAGTTCCCTTGCGTGAAAGCGTTTTGGCTTCTACCACTGCCGCATTAAATTGGTCGAGGTTTTCTACACGCACCCCTTCCGCTCCAAATGCTTTTCCAATATTTTGATAATCGCTTAGTGCCAGATTCATAGCACAATCGCTTTGCAAAAATTCAATTTGATCACGTGCAATTTGTGTCCAGCAAGCATCGTTACCAATGACCGAAATAACTGGAAGATTATGTCGAACAAAAGTGTCGTACTCCATTAAACTATATCCCGCACTTCCATCGCCATAAATAATCCAAACTAAATAATCCAAACATCTTTTTCAGGGAAAACCAATTTAGCTCCAAGCGCAAATCCTGCACCCACGCCAAGCGTTCCAAACACACCCGGATCTAGCCAGCTCAACGGTTTGCGTGGACGAAGTGTGTAAGCAGAAGTAGCTACAAAATCTCCTCCATCAGCAATGAGAATTGTATTCTCATCTAATTCTGGTTCTAAATTGCGGAAGAGCTTAATCGGATTGATTCCGCGATTAACTTCTGCATTCGCCTGCTCATTAATATTCGCTTCACGTTTTGCATCACGAGCACGAAGTGTTCCAAGCCATGCAGAATAATTTCCTTGAAATTTTTCTGACAACGCAATGATGAAATCCTGAGGGTCGGCATGAATGGCGAGTGACGGAGTTTTATTCTTCGTCAAATCTTCTTTACTACGATTGATGGAAATAAATTTTCTACCACCAATATGATTGCCATAATCCAAGCGAAAATCATTCGGCACACCGGCAAGAATGATTAAGTCCGATTCCTTAATACAATCTTTGCGATGATGGCGCATCTGCAAATCATTTTCCTTGCCTAGCAATCCTCTTCCCATTCCACTTAAGTAAACCGGAATGCCGAGTTTGCTGACTGCATTGGCTAAATCGTTTGCCTTTTTAGGATTCATCATCGCTCCGCTTCCAATCAGCATTACAGGTTTGGTAGCCACTTTAATTTTCGAAATCGCTTTATCAATTTGCGAAGCAGAATGCTTTGGATACGAAATTTTAATGGAAGGTGCATTGAAATCTACATTTTCTTTTCCGGCAAATAAATTCTTCGCGTGGTTGTTGATATACCATTGCACAATACGCTCCTGAAAATTCTTTGGTGGCTCTTCAGCGCTCTTTGCTCCATACCAACTGCGCACTAATTCTTCTCCAAACAAAGTATCAATTGGGCATTCTATATACACAGGACCCGGCACGCCCTCTTGCGCAATAGCAAATGCTTTTTCAATAGTTGGAACAATTTCTTTCACCTTCGAAATTGTAGTGCTGTATTTGCAAACCGCTTTCATTATCGAGAGTTGGTCAATATCCTGCAAACTTCCTCTGCCCTTTAAAATAGTTGCCGCTCCACCACCTAATAAAATTAATGGTGATTGTGCCAGTGCCGCATTTTTTACAGCGGTAACCGTATTGGTTAAACCAGGCCCGGCAGTTACCACAGCCACACCCGGTATACCTGATAAACGTGATACCGCATCGGCTGCAAAAACAGCGTTTACTTCATGACGGGTATCAATAACCCTGATTCCAATTTTGTGTGCGGCAACAAAAATGGGCGACACGTGTCCGCCACAAAGGGTGAACAAAAATTTTACTCCTTGTTTCTGTAATACTTTCGCAATGATTTCGCCTCCGTTCATGGTTTATGTTTATAGTGTGAGAAAGAGGTGGTGAAAATAAGAAGCACGGGAAACTTTCAAAGTGAAATGAAATCCTCACCCCCAACCCCTCTCCGAAAGAGAGGGGAGCATTTAGTTTGTCATTTGTGGAAAGAGAAACGCATTCAATAAAAATTCAAAAAACCTACGCTATAAAATTCAACCCTTTATCTTCGTCCGAAATTTTATTGAGCAGATGAAAAACACAATCACCATTTTTTTGCTGGCGCTTTTAGTAGTTGTAGTTTCTTTTTTGGTTTATCAGAATTTTAAACTGAACAAAAAAATAGAAGAACTTTCTTCAGCTAAAATCGAAACGAAAACTTCTCCGGCAAAAACCGAAACACAAAATTTGGAGCCAAGTCCTTTTGATAAACCAAACGATGATCCAGCACTCTTGAATCAACCAACTGCTCCTCCTTCAAATCCTGATTTAACTTCCATTCATTTCGGAAGATTGATTCACGATTTTGGAAAAATTAAACAAGGGGAATACGTAAGCACTACTTTTAAATTTGCAAACACCGGTAAGAAACCACTCTTTGTTATAAAGGCAGAAGGTTCTTGTGGTTGCACTGTTCCTCGCTGGACACGCGAAGCCGTTTTGCCGGGTAATGAAGGAAATATTTTTGTGCAGTTCGATAGTCACAACAAAAAAGGCGAAGTAGAAAAAACGGTAACCGTTACTACGAATACAGAACCTAGAAATACCGTGCTTACGATTAAATCAACTGTAGTACCCGAAGATAAATAAACCATGAGCAGAGTTTTAGCTTTCGATTTTGGATTGAGAAGAGTGGGTGTTGCAGTAACCGACCCTCTACAGATTATTGCCAACACACTCGAAACAATTCCAACTCACGAAATTTATTCCTTCATTAAAACCTATTGCGCAAAAGAAGATGTAGAAACTTTTGTAGTTGGCTATCCGTTTGCTCATGGGCATACTGAAAATGAAATTGTAAAACACATTGATGCTTTCATTGCGAAACTCAACGAAACTTATCCCGATAAAAAAGTTCACAAGGTGGACGAAAGCTTTACTTCTAAAATTGCTACACAAACACTTTTGCTCAGTGGTGTAAATAAAAAAGAGAGGAGAAACAAAGGAAATGTAGATGCTATAAGTGCAAATATTATTCTGCAATCGTATCTTGAGATGAAAGAAAGTAGTAAGTAATTAGTAGTTAGTAAATAGACAAATGCATGCGCAATTTGGAATTTCAATTTCGTAATTCGTAATTCGCGCTTCAAATTTAAATACATGATTCTTCCTATTGTAGCCTATGGCGACCCGGTTTTACGCAAAGTAGGTGTGGAGATAACGAAAGATTATCCGCATTTAGAAAAATTGCTTGACGATATGTTTGAGACGATGGAGAAAAGCAAAGGCGTTGGACTGGCTGCACCGCAGGTAAATAAAGCTATTCGTCTTTTTATAATTGACAGCACACGCATGTATGACGAAGGTGAAAAGAATGAAGGCATACGCCAAGTTTTTATCAATGCAAAAATGCTCGAGGAAACAGGCAACGAGTGGGCTTATGAAGAAGGCTGCCTGAGCATTCCGAATATTCGTGCGGAAGTATTTAGAGAGAAAAAAATACGTATCCAGTATCTCGACCACGATTTTAAAAAACACGAAAAAATATTTACCGGTTTAACCGCACGCGTTATTCAACACGAATACGACCATATTGAAGGCAAACTTTTCATTGACCATCTTCAACCACTCAAAAGAACTTTACTCAAAGGTCGCCTCGAAAAAATTTCGAAAGGAAAGGTAGATGTGGAATACAAAATGAAGTTTCCGAAACTCTAATTAGAAACTTCCCTTCTCTACATCTTTGATATAGCCCAACAAATACTTGAAGTAATTTTCCTGATCGTCCCACATAGAAAGGTGACTGCCGTTTTCGCAAACGTGCATGCGGCTACTTGGAATCAGCGATTTCATCTTTTCAATATCTGCAACGCGCATGCTATCGTATCTGCCTACAAGCAGTAAGGTCTTACTTGCAATTTTATGCAGATCGTTCCAACGATCCCAGTCTTTAAAAGTTCCTGTAACCACAAATTCATTATTGCCCTGCATGGTATTATAAACGGGAGCAGCTAAATGCTTGAACATACGTGTAACCGGCTCGGGCCAAGGCACCACCCGACAAATGTGTTTGTTGTAAAGTTCATTGATGAGCAATTCCTGATACTCTTTTGCATCCCATTGTTCTTTCGCTTCATACAGCTCCATCATTTTTACTGTTGCCGCAGGAAATTTATCGCGCAGTTCGTTTACATATTTCAGATAAGATGGAATACTTGCCGTCATGTTCGAAATAATTAAACCCTTCAAGTTCTTTCCGTACTTCAATGCATATTCAATGCTGAGCATTCCACCCCAACTCTGACCGTAGAGATAAAAGTCTTCCAAGCCCAAACCTTTGCGTACTTGTTCAACTTCTTCGGTAAAGCGTTCAATGTTCCAGAGGTCTTTGTTATACGGTTTGTCTGAATATTCTGAGCCCAATTGGTCGTAGTAATAAAACTCAATGCCTTCCTGCGGCAAAAAATCTTCGAAGCATTCAAAGTATTCGTGCGTGCATCCGGGCCCGCCATGAAGCGTGAGCACTTTTATTTTTCCGTTGCCTACTTTCTTCGTCCACACTTTGTAGCCGCCATCAATCTTAATCATTTTTACGCCACCTGTTTTCACTTCTCCGGGTTGATATTGCCAACTCACCGGTGGTTTAGAAAATAAATTGACGAGCGGAAGCGATGATAAAGCCAAAGCGAAATTGGCTTTCAGATAATCTTTACGTGATAATGGCATACAATAGAATTTTAAAAGATGCTGACAAAAACTGAAGTGATGCTTCGACAAGCTCAGCATGACAAAAGGTGCTGTCACCTTGAGCTTGTCGAAAGGCGAAGATGAGAAATAGAAATTGCTTTTTTCAATAGACACCAAAACATTTCTGTGGAAATTCGTCACACGTGTTTTCCTTGTTGCGGTACACCAATAAATAACTTTGACGCGTTAATTAAGAAACACTAAAGTGCTTAAGCGTATTTTTTGTCTGGTTATTCTTCACCTCTCGCTTTTTGCTGCGCATGCGCAGCAAACGCAAATCTATGCCGATGGTGAAGCCGGATTCAAAAAAGGTATAGAACTTTTTGATGAGAAGAACTACCTGAGTGCGCGAGAGAAGTTTGAAGAAGTCTACAAGCAACCCAAAACTGCTGTATCGCATACCAACGAGGTGATGATGCAGAACCTCGAATACTATATAGCTGTTTGTGCGACTGAAGTAAACGATAAAGATGCCGAGCAACTGCTGCTTGGTTATTTCAAGAAGTATCATGAAACCGATAAGCGCAGACTGATTTATTTCTACCTCGGTAAATACTACTACCGCAATAACAATTACACAGATGCTATTACCTACTTTACCAAGATAAATATTGACGATTTAAACAACGACCAGATTTACGATTACAAATTTCAATTGGCGTATTCTTATTTCACGAAGAAAAAGTTTGCAGAAGCAAAGCCACTTTTCTCTTCGATAAAAGATATTAAGGACAAATATTTCTATCCCGCCACTTACTACTATGCTTTCATCTGTTTCTATACGAAAGACTATAACGAAGCACTCAAAAGTTTCAGACTGATTGAAGATTCGAAAATGTATGCGTCTGTAATTCCTTATTACATCGCGCAGATTTATTACATCAAGAAAGATTTTGACAAGGTGATTTCCTATGTCAATAAAAGTTTGGGAAACCCTGCAGTGCTATATAAAGAGGAGATGCGTTTTATGTTAGGGCAGGTTTATTTTCAGCGCAGCGATTATGTAAAAGCGCTTCCGCTGATTGAAAACTATGTAACACGCGCTGCTAAAATGCGCAAGGAAGATATTTACATGCTGGCTTACTGTCAGTATCAAACCGGTGCTTACGTTAAAGCGATTGAAAACTTTAAGCAGTTGAATTTGTTGCAGGAAACACTTGGGCAAAATGCGACTTACTCATTGGCAGATTGCTATTTGAAAACAAATCAAAAAGAAAAAGCGCGTGCTGCTTATCAAAGCGCAACTACCATGAATTTTGACGAAACCATTCAGCAGAATGCCTTGTTCAACTATGGCAAACTTTCGTTTGAACTTGGTTTCAGTACTGAAGCCATTCAAAGTTTTGAAAATTATTTAGAGAAAAATCCTGCGGGATTTTATACTGATGAAGCCAATGAATTATTAGCGGCTGTATTAGTGCAAACCAAAAACTATGAACGCGCTTATAAAATAATGGAAAGCCTGAAAAGCGAAAGTGCTTTGCTCAAAGAAGCGTATCAGAAGGTTACTTATTTCCGCGCAGTGGAATTGTTTAATGATAAAAAGTTGAGCGATGCACTTGAACTCTGCAACAAATCTTTGAAGTATTCTTTCAATTCTGCACTGCATGCTTTGGCTCTTTATTTGAAAGCAGAACTAATTTACACCAACGGAAATTATGATGAAGCGGCTCCGCTCTATTTGCAGTTTATTCAGTTAGCCGATAATGCGGTGGAGAAAAAAGGAGAAGCAACCAAGTTTCGCGCGTATTACAACACGGGCTATTGTTCGTTCAAGCAAAAGAAGTATGAAGATGCTTCGCTTTATTTTGGCAATGCAATTGATGAATCAAAAACCACGATTGATTCAAAAGGAAAAAATTCCCTGCTGCCCGATTTATATCTGCGCTTTGCCGATTGCGCTTTCATAACCAGGAACTACAACAAAGCTATTACCGCTTACGAAAAGATTGTTGACATGCGGTGGAGCAGTGCGGAGTATGCGCAGTTTCAAAAGGGAATAATTCTTGGTTTGCAGGGTAAAGACGAAGAGAAGATTGCTGCTATGAAAATGCTTACGGCTAATTATCCTTCTTCGAATTATGCCGAGCATGCGTTTTTTGAAATTGGCGAAACAGAATTAGAGCAGGGCAACTTTGCGGCTTCACGCGCGGCTTTTCAAAACATCATCAACAAAAATAGCAGCAGTGCTTTGCTGCCTAAATGCTATTTGAAAATTGCGGTGATTGATTACAACAGCGGAAAGAAAACCGAAGCAGTGGAAGATTACAAAGCAGTTGCCGTGAAATTCCCGAAATCGCAGGAAGCTATTCAGGCATTGGATGCCCTTAAAGACCTTTGCGTTGAACTGGGAAGAGCCGATGAGTATTTCGATTTTGTAAAGAATAATTCCAACATCACTATTTCTTCTACCGAGCAGGATTCGCTTTTATTTCAAAGTGCAGATAACGTTTACAATGCGAATGATTGCACACGCGCCATCACCCTCTTCGGAAATTATTTGAGTAAATTCCCCAATGGTTTCTTTGCCAGCGAAGCGCATTGGAAAAAATCGGAATGCCATTCCAAGGCAAGAAATTTCCTTTCGGCACTTACCGATTACGAAGCCATTATTCAAAACAGATACAGCAAATATTTTGAGCGCGCTTTGCTTAAAGCTTCCGGCATTGCTTACTACGAGTTGAGCAATTACGAAAAGGCGAATGCTTTCTACAAACAACTTTACACGTTAAGCACATCGGCACAAAACACTTATACGGCTATGATGGGCTCCATGCATTGCGCGGTTAAGTTGAACCACATCGATGAAGTAATTGAGTATGCCGACCAACTGATTAACTCGGGCAGTGCAAAAGATGCCGACTGGCAGGAAGCGTTTTACGAAAAGGGAAGAGGCTATTATTCGAAGAACGATAAAGACTTTGCGCTCTCAGCTTTTAACCGCGTAACCGAAATGCCCGTGAGTGAAAAAGCAGTGGAATCAAAATACATGGTGGCAAAGATTCTTTTCGAGCAACAGAAATACAAACAGTCGCTTGATACCTGTTTCAAGGTGAAGAACCGCTATTCGAGTTACGAGTATTGGGTGGCAAAGGCGTTTATCCTTATTGCCGATAACTACAATGCTCAGGGCAATTCGTTTCAGGCAAAAGCCACGCTCGAAAGTATTGTAGAAAACTACGAAGGTGATGCAGCCGTTTTACAGGAAGCAAAAGACAAACTCGAAAAAATAAGAACCGAAGAGTTAAACAAGTCGAAGATTATGCAGATTGTTCCGAGCGATACGTTGATTATGGAACAGGATTCAATTTTAAACAAGTAGTATGAAGAGCTTGCTGAAAATATTTTTCAATTCAAGAAGGAATCCACCCCCTACCCCCGCCAGCGGGGGACAGGATTTGTCTTTCCTCGCTGAGAATCTTTCACGCAAAGGCGGTATTTGTCCTCCGCTGGCGGAGGTGTCCCGCAGCTTTGCAGCGGGACGGAGGTGGAATGTTTTGTTCTTAACCGTTACAATCTCTTTTTGCTCTCTTCAATCTTTCTCCCAAGGCGTAGGCAACGAAGAAGTTATCGTGGTGAAAGAATACGAAGCCACCATTCAGGATGCGCAGAAGGTGAACATTCAACCGAATATTCCCGAAGTAGAGGAAACAAAACCGGTGCTTACTTACAGCGCACCTGCAAAAGATTACAAAGACATTCCTTTCGAAGCCAATCCGCTCAAGCCGCTTTCGATGAGTAAGGAGAAACTGGAGAAATACAACACTTCGTTTATAAAAATCGGTTTTGGCAGTCAGTTAATGCCATTGGCACAACTCGCTTACAACGACAACAAAACAAAAAATCTCAAGTTCGGTATTTTCTATAATCACCTTTCGGCACGCGAGTTTAAAAAAGTAAAAAACCAACGCTTTAGTGACGATGAAGCAGGTGTGTATCTCAAGTATTATCCCAAAACATTTGAAGTAGGAACCAATTTCACCTTCCGCAATTACCTTACACATTTTTATGGAACCGATAGTTCGTTCGAAGCAAAAAATGTGCGACAGGTTTATAGAACCTACGATGCAGATGTGCATTTTAAAAACGCGCAGCGCAACAAAGCCGAAGTGGATGTGAGTCAGAATATTCATTTCAATTATTTGCAGGAAGTTTTCGGCAAAGCCAACGAATGGTATGTGGGCGGCAATACCGATTTCAAAAAATCATTTAAGAAATTTCACTCAGCAGGATTCCGATTTTTCTTCGATGCCTCAAAATTAAAAAACGATACCCTCACCTTGCAGCGCACTATTTTTACACCCACAATTGGCTATGCATTTAATAACGATGACTGGAAGGCCAGCGGCTATTTCGGCATTGCCGTTGATGGAAAAAATCCGGAGTTCGCCTGCAATGTGCACGTAGAAAAACGCCTGTATGAGCATTCCATTATTGCTTACCTCAGTTACACGCACAATGTGCAAAAGAACTCGTTGCTCAGTTACTCTCTTGTAAATCCTTTCATTCAAAATTCGGTGAGCATTAAAAATTCTACCGTTGGCAATTTGGGTGCGGGCTTCAAAGGCACGGCACAAAACTTTTCTTACAACGTAGCTTTTCATTTAAATCACATTGCGAACCTGCCGCTGTTTGTCAACGACACAGCCGACACCAAACGCTTCCGAGTTATTTACGATGCCAGCGCGCTCGTGTATAACGTGCATTTCGAAGGCGGCTATAATGTAAAAGAGTGGTTGCGCATTTCGCTCAGTGGCGACTACAACTATTACCAACTCAAAACCGAAAAGCGCGCCTGGCATCAGCCCGCGTTTAAAACTACGCTGCGCATCAACTATATCTGGAAAAAGAAAATCGCGCTTAACCTCGATGTGTATGGCATTACTGCCGCTTATGCAAAACTCACCGATGGCAATGAGAAACTGCTCAATGGTACTGCCGATATCAACCTTGGTGCCGAGTATATTATGAACAAACACATTTCGTTCTTCGGCTCGGTAAACAACATTGCCAATTTCAAATACCAGCCCTGGAACAATTACCCGGGTTATGGCATCAGCGGAATGATAGGCGCTAAGTTTTCGTTTTAAAATTTTGATGGGGTTCCCTCGCAACCGCGATATCTATCGCGGGCGGGCGCGCTATCACTGCAATCTTTTTTGAAACAAAAAAGGATTTACGTTCTATCGCTAACCCGAATACAAGTAGCCGATTCTGTCTTTTGTCTCCCGCTTGGCTCTGCGTGTGATGAGGGTGGAATGTATTTGCTCGAACAAATTCTACAAACAGAAAACTCCTAACGGAGTTGAATTCAAATTTGCATTTGCTCCATAGGAGCAACCTGTTTGTAAAAATTAAAGCAAAACAAATTTGCACTCCTTTAGGAGCCTCCTTTTGCTTAGTCCCCAAGGAGTTTCGCCTAGAACCCTGCGTAAGCACAACAAAATAACCACAACAATCTTTCGAAAAACGGGAAGGGTCCTTGTGGTTGCGTGTTTAAATAGCAAAGATTATGAAGGAATATACATTTAGAAGTTACAGGAATTTTCTCGCCATCCTAAAAAAATTCTTCCGCAGGCGTACAAACTTCCTCCGCGAACTCATCCATTGAAGAGGAATACACCGTATAGAAAAGGCTAACAAAATCATCTGCTCAAATTAGGCAATTGATATAAACAAAAAAAGGCGTTTCGGAATCCGAAACGCCTTTTTAAATTAAGTCCAAATATTATTTCATGATAGCAACGGTGCCGGTAATATCCTTGGTTTTATCATCGAAGAAAGTAACCTTCATTTTATAAACGTAAGTATCGAAAGGTAAAATTTTCCCGCCTTTCAATCCATCCCAACCGCATACACAGTCCAGGCCGTTATTCTGACTATCGTTATGATAAACTACATCGCCCCATCTCGTAAAAATGGTGATATCTACATGAGTTGCACCTAAGATATCAAACTCAAAACGATCATTCATACCATCACCATTAGGAGTAAATGCGGTAGGAATAAATTGTGAAGGTTGGTGCAATACAATCACTGTGGCTGTATCCGTTGCCTGACAAGAATCATCATTCATAGCCACTACAGTAAATATAGTGGTGAAGCGTGGAGCAACTAACGGGTTCTGAGCCATGAGCAAACACTTGCGTACTCATACCTTCAAGAATCACAAACTGCGGAATTTCAAGGTCAACTGTAACCGGCACAGGAGCTACTATAGTAAATAGTGTAGTTCCCTCGCAGCCATTAACATCACGTACTCCTAAAGTGTATTGTCCCGGAAGTAAACCTCTGAAAGTATCGCTTGCTTGAATTATTCCATTCACCATAAATACGTATGGAGGAACTCCGCCTGTGGCACTTGCTGTTACCCATCCCGATGCAGTGTTATAGCATTTGGATGGATTTGATGTAGCTGTTACAATTAATGAATCAGGATTAGCCAAATCTGCTGATATGGTGATTGAACATGCGTTGGCATCGGTTGCTGTTAATACATAATTGCCTGCTGAAAGATTAGTAGCTGTTGCTCCGTTTTGAGCAGGAGAAGTACTCCATAAGTAATTATATGGAACAGAGCCACCAGTAATATCCACTGCAATAAATCCATTGTTTCCTCCATGGCAAGTAGGACTGTATAAAGAAACATTACTAAACAAGCTGATTGTTGATTTTACCAAATAAGAAGCTGACTTGTTACAAGAATTAGCGTCAGTCACAGTTACCGTGTAGGTACCTTCTGGAATGGCGGTTATATCTTCGTTGGTAGAAGCATTTGTCCACAGATAAGTATATCCTGTTGTTCCTCCTGATACAGTTAAATCAATTGCTCCTGTGCTATCCCCTTTGCACCGAACATCGGTCACAATTCCAGAAATAGAAATTTCAGTAGGTTGTAAAACATTGGCAGTATCATAGGCCATACAACCATTTGAATCGGTAATCTGAACCACATAATGTCCGGCACATACATTTATCATAGCTGAATCGGTCAAGAAATTATTCCATAAATAAGAATAAGCAGCAGTAGCAGAACCTGTACCTCCATTTGGAATAACAGCTAAGGTACCAGTGCAGGCACCGTAACATAAAACATCAGCAACAACATGCGTTGCGGTGAGTGCTACCGGATCTGTAATAGTATAGTGAGCAACAGCCAAACAACCATGTGCATCGGATGCTGTTAACCAATACTGCCCTGCCGACAAATTAATGGCAAAAGGTCCATTGGTTGGGATACTAAGTGTAGTACTATCTACCCATGTATAAGTATAAGGAGGCGTTCCTCCATAAGCAGAGGTCAAAATTGTTCCGTCATTATTTCCATGGCAAGTAATGTCTTTCACAATTCCCGAAATTAAGAAGGCATCAGGTTCCGTAAGTGTGGTAGATCCAGTAACTGTGCAGCCACGAGAGTCGGTTACAGTTACCTGATAAAGTCCTGCCCCTAATCCTGAAAGATCTTCGGTTGTGGCATTGTTTGCATTCGCACTCCATAAGTAACTATAATTAGGAGTTCCTCCGGTGTTTAATAAATCGATTGATCCGTTTGCGTCACCGTTACACAAAGGATTTTGTGTAAAGAAATTTAGCGCAAGTAAACTTGGATTAAGAACGGTTACAGATGCAGTAGCGGAACAGCTATGTGTATCTGTAACGGTTACTTCATAAACACCATTCTGCAAACCGGTTAAGCTATCTGTTTGGCCGCCATTACTCCATGCGTAAGTATAACCAGGACTTCCGCCACTCACATAAATATGAATAGAGCCATCGTTAGTGTTATAGCATGAAAGGTCTTTAACAATGATAGAATCGAAAGTAAGAGCAGTTGGTTCATTAATGAAAACAGAATTACTGCTGATACAGCCATTGGCATCTGTAATTTGAACATAGTATAAACCACCATGCAAACCAGTAACATCTTCTGATGTAAGGAAGTTTGACCAAAGGAAGGTATAAGGTGCAGTTCCCTGTGTTACGCTTAAATCTGCCGATCCGTCATTATCACCATAGCAATTTACATCCACCGTTGTAATAGAAGAAGTAACAGGCGATGGGGAGGTAATTACCTGTGAAATTGAAACCGAACAACCGTTTGCATCTGTTACTGTAACATTATAAGTACCATCCAATAGATTCGAAATATCTTCAGTAGTTGCGCCAGTGTTCCATGAATAAGAATAAGAAGGCACACCACCATTGGCTGTAATATCAATAGCACCGGAAGTATCGCCAAAACAAAGCACATTATTGTAAGCAGCTATATTCAGATACAACGGATAGGGTTCAGTAATTGTAAAGCCTGAAGTAGCTGAACATCCATTTACATCAGTAATGCTGATGGTATAGTTACCTGCAATAACTCCTGTTAGGTCTTCACCCGAACCAACTGTAACTCCGTTGCTTGTCCAGGTATAGGTGTTTCCACCATTTCCTCCAATAACAGTTACGTAAATATTACCGGTTGAAGTTCCACCGCAATTAATATTTTGCAACGAATCAAGCACTACAGTAATTGGTGCCGGTTGATTAATGGTGAGTGTTACAAACTCCGTACAACCTTTCGAATCGCGGCCGGTTACAATATAAGTTCCTGCAGATAATCCTGCAAAATCAGGAGAAGATTGGAAAGTAATTCCGTTGATAGAATACATGTAAGGAGGAATACCACCGTTTACCTGAAAACTAGCAGTTCCATCAAAAGCTCCTGCACAACTTACATCTGTTTGCGCTGTGATACTTACCGAAATGATATAAGTATTACCTACGGAAATAGCACCGGTATCAACACAACCATTAGCATCATACACATAAATATTGTAGGCTCCTTGTCCAATGCCCGTAAACACATTACTTGGTTGTGGAGGTCCTCCATTCAAAGAATAATTATATCCTGGTGTTCCGCCTGAAGCAGTAACGGTAATAGTACCATCAAATACATTCGCACAACTGGCATTTGTTGAATCAAGTGTTTGAGTAATATCAGTTGGCTGACCAACAATGGCAGGATTTCCATAAGCCTGAATACAACCAAAATTATCTTGCACCACAATATCATAAGAACCCGCGGCTAAACCTGTAAACTGACCCAACGGCTGATAAGTAACTCCATTATCAACTGAATAGCTATAAGGCGACTGACCACCTGTAGCGGTTATGGTTATTGTTCCAGTACTACCTCCATTGCAAAGTGCATCGGTAATTAAATACGAAATATTAATTGGTGGAATAGTAACTACTTGGGCTCCGGCAGTGAAAGCACTGTTTCGTGTGCAACCATAAAAATCAGTAATACTTACAAAGTTGTAGTTTGTAGTAACACTTGCTACAACCTCTACGGTATCACCATCATTTTTTCCGGTGCGGGTAAAATTGCTTACACCATCAGTAAACGTAAAATCATAAGGTCCCGTACCAGGTGAAAAATTCACGGTCAATATTGCTGTAGTTCCCGGACAAATGGTTTGCGTTGTTGGAGATAAACTTCCGTTTGGAGTAGGACGACCAATTACAGAAATTGAGTTTGAGGTTTGACTATTTCCGCATACGTCTGTGGCTGTTCTTGCAATAACATAAGTAGAACCTGGTGGTACTAAATCAGAGCTATTCCAAAAATTTGTAGTTACACCAAGCACCGGATTAAATGTTGCTCCACCATCTGTTGAAAGCGACCAGCTATAAGTAGGACTTCCTCCATTTGTCAAACCAATACTTCCTCCTGTAGCGTCTGCCACATTTGTGAACAAACCAATTGGTTGCCCCTCGCAAATTGAAGAGCCATCAATTATACCTCCTATAGTTCCCCCCGATAATGCCGGCAAACCTTGCGGTACAATACTTACATCAACATAATCGGGATTGCAAATTCCTGTTTGGCGTATTTCAACAAAGTCCGTTGCACTTAAAACCATATCAGCAATAACTATAGGACCAGTAGTAGGAACGGGCGCATTGAAAGCTAAAACTCCATTGATATAAACCTGGCACTTATCGTCACCTCCGTTGAAAGTTAGAATGTAACGATCACAAGGGAATCCAATTCGTTTAGCACTAATAGTTACATTGTCGTTTGGAATTTCTGAACAACCTGACCAGCCTGCAGCTGCCGATGGAGTGCTGCCAACTGCCCAATAATTGGTTGAATTAAAACTGGTTCCCAAATTATCTACGTAATAACCGTAACAAGCGGCAGGCACCGGAATACTAATATCAGTTGTAGCAAAAGCAGCTACATTCCAAACACCGTTTCCATTACCCGGATCAACTGAGGCAGGACAAGTTTTGTATTCCAACAACGCTGATGTTTGACCGTTTACCCAACCTAAACACCCGCCAGAAAAAGAATTTGTATTTATTCGAACTGTACCCCCGGTAGTTGCGTACCAATCCAGTGAGGTAGGTCGAGAAGTAATAGCGCAAACTTCGCCTCCTGTCCATGAATCGCGAACTGGAGTAAGCGAATTATTGTACGGAATCAACGCAGAGGTGGATGAGAAAGTCATATCCCATAGATTGCCAAGATTTGAGGTTCCAGATGTGTAACGGAAAGAATAAATATTGCCATAAACAATGTTGAAATCGGCATAAGTGGCACTGCCTACCGATGTGCTTTGCCAACTAGTTGTTGGTGTAAGTGTTCCCGCAGGTTCTGCAAATGAATTTAATCCGCATTGAGCTTGTACAGAATTATTCAAAAGAATAATTGTAGCGCAAAACACAAAAATGAATTTGAATGCAGCGGTAGTACAGAATAAAAATTTTCTCATGTTGGTGAGTTTAAAAATGTTTTAGTGTTGAAAATGTTAGTGTGAAAAATTATTTTGGGAATAATCTTTCTAGTAAACAGTCGGAAAAATAGAACGGATAAGCAGAATACCAAAAAAATCTACTGATTTTTTTTGTAGTCGATACTAACACCAGAAAATGGCTCTTAAAAATACGGCTTAATTCTACTTCTACCTTTGCAACTAAACAGTTTGGTTCAGACTCTTTATTATTGCCCCCTTTAAATATTACAGTGCCTAAAAAAATCTTCCTCCAGTTTATTGTTGCCTTCTTTTTTCTCCTTAAAGGTAATGGTCAAACTATTTTATCACCCGATTTGCAATGTGTTATTACCAATCCTTCAAACGGTGACATTAGTTTGTATTGGACTAACCCTCCCGTCAATGGCTGTGGTGCTTTTGTTCAATATACAGTTTATGCTTCAAGCACAGGAGCAACCGGACCGTATAATACCTTTGCAGTGACCACGCAAACTGCTACTACTTTTGTTTATCCAAACGCAATTTCAATTTCTCCTACGTGGTATTTTTATGTAGAGGCGAATTACAATTGTCCGGGAGCAGTGGTTTTACAATCAGATACTGTAAATAATTTAAACCCTGCAACGCCACAAATTGTAAATGTTGATGTTACACAAACAGGAAATGCCGTTATTAATTGGGCCCCCAGCACTTCGCCTCAAACGCATGGTTACATCATTTATTACTATGCACAAAACGGACAAATATTTCCGCTCGATACCGTGTATGGACGATTCAATACCACCAACACAGATTTTGTAGCAGACCCAACTTCACAGTCTCTTTCTTATACTGTAGCAGCATTTGATTCGTGTGACAAATTCAGTTCGTTCAATGTATTTCCGCACAATACAATTTATGCCACTCAGTCTTCGGCTGCTTGCGAAAAAAAAATTGACCTGAAGTGGAACCGTTATATCAATTGGCCGCAAGGAGTTAAGCAGTATGAAATTTGGGCAAGTAGAAATTCGGGAATATTTGGTTTGGCAACGATTGTAGATAGTGGCACTTTGGCTTATCCTTTTACATTTTTTGGAGATGGTGATTCACTCTGTATTTTTATTCGTGCCATAAGTTTTACTGATTCAACTATTGTTTCAAATAGCAACATGATGTGCTTGCGTGCTTCCATTGTGCAACCTCCGGATTACAATTATATCACCAACGTTTCTGTTGATTTATCGAACAACATTTCCACTACCTGGATAATAGATGTGGCAGGTGAATTGATTTATTACAGCATACAAAATAGCGGGAATGATGTGAGCTATACCAATGTGGTGCAACTGCCTGCTCCTTCTCCTATCAATCCTTCAGAAACTTTTGTTGACTCCAATGTAACTCCGGAACACAATGCATACTATTACAAAGTAACGGCTGTGGATAGTTGTCAAAATCAATATACCACAGCGGCTGCAAAAACAATTTGCTTGAAAGGCGAATTGTTTGATTACTACATAGCCAACTTAACCTGGAACGATTTAGAAATAGATAGCGCAAAAATTCTTCGTTACAATTTATACCGCAATGCTGGCAGCGGTTATCTGTTGATTAAATCTTTTCCGTTTGGGGTAAACAGTTATTCCGATTCGTTGCAACAATTGTTGCAAGCCGATGGAATTTTCTGCTACCGAATTGAAGCTGTATACGATTTGAATTTGCCGCTTGCCAATTTCAATCAAACACTTTCAAGTTTTTCTAATGAGCAATGTATTATTCATCGACCTATCATATACATTCCAAATGCTTTTGCACCAAATGGCGTAAACAATGTTTTTAAACCAACTATAATTTATGGCGACCCAAAAGCGTATAGCCTGACTATTTTTAATAGATGGGGTGGTAAAGTTTTTGAGAGTAATGACCCCGCGCTTGGCTGGGATGGAAACGACCACGGTAAAGAAGCGCAACAAGGCGGTTACGCTTACCTTATTCAGTTCTCTGCAAACGATGGTGTAAAAGTGGAACGCAAAGGAATGGTGCTTTTAGTGAAGTAATCGAAAGCTTTTAAAAATCACTGAACTTTCTTTTTCGCTGCACAAAATAACCCCACACAATACTTTTATTAAAAAGCTTAGCTGAAGATTTGTGGGTAATACCTTTCCGCTTTTCTAAAAGCGAAGGAATAGCAGCGTAAAAAGAAAAATGTGCTTTCAGGATTGCTTTCAATTCTTCAAACCGCTTTGTTTTTATTACCGTGTTTACAGCGGCAAGCCCGTCCAGAATCATTCGCAGAAATAATTTCCAAACTAAAATATTAGCGGGCAAATTTTTGAACATCATCATCAGATTGTTGCGAAAGTTGAGATAAGTTTTACGGGGATTGCCGTACGATAAACTTCCACCACCTACATGATACAGTACCGATTGCGGCACACAAACAATTTTATAATTCATGCTATTGATTCGCCAGCACAAATCAATTTCTTCCTGATGCGCAAAAAAATCTTCGTCCAATCCTCCTGCTTTACGATAAACATCTTCTCGAACAAATAAACACGCCCCGCTTGCCCAAAAAATTTCTTTCACATCATCATATTGTCCTTCATCTTTTTCGATTGTTTCAAATAATCTACCTCGACAAAATGCATAACTCATCTTGTCGAGAAAACCACCCGAGCCACCTGCATATTCAAAATACTCACGGTTATTAAACCCACGAAGTTTGGGTTGAGCAGCGGCAATATTTTCATCTGCTTCCATTACATCAACTACCTTCTCCACCCAACGTTCTGTTACTTCCACATCCTGATTGAGCAATACAAAATATTTTGCATTCACCTGTTTTAATGCATCATTATAGCCACCGGCATAGCCTCCATTTCTGGTATTTTGAATAATGCGGATGTTGGGATAATTGGTTTTTACAAATTCCAACGAGCCATCGCTAGAACAATTATCGGCCACTATAATTTCGCAAAGTTGAGGGGAGGAAAATTGAACAACAGAAGGGAGGAACTGTTCAAGATATTTTTTGCCGTTCCAACTAAGAATTACAACCGCTACTTTTTTTTCGTGATTCATGAGGCGGTGAAAATTCAAAATAATATTCAAACAAATTGTAGTTTCGTAAAAAACAATTTTATGCAAAAGAAACTCAGCAAATCAAACGACAAAAAAATATTTGGAGTGTGTGGTGGTTTTGGCGAATACTTCAATATTGACCCTACCATCATTCGTCTAGTATTTTTACTACTTTTCTTTTGTTTCGGAACAGGACTTTTGTTCTACATCATTTGCGCCATTGTAATGTCGGCACCTGAAAGTTAGAATTACTCTTTCACAAACTTCTTTGTAAAAACTTTATCCGTTGTTTTCAATTCAAGAAAATAAACTCCGGAACACAAAGAGGAAATGTCAATACTGGTTTTTAACCCGTAACCCGTAACCCGTAACTCGTAACCTTTACCCATAACATCTGTAATTCGTATTGAACTTATGGTTAACTGCGAACTTTGAACAGTCAATTCTTCTTTAGCAGGATTGGGATAAATAAAAATTCCTTCATTGGTCATTGTTGGAATCGAAGAATTGATAATAGAAATGGTATCGACAAAACTTTGTGAACAACCAAACGAATCAATTACCACTAGCGAAACATAGTATGTGCCTGTAACAGCAAACGTGTGAGAAGGATTTTTTTGCTGAGAAGAATTTCCATCGCCAAAATTCCATTGATAAGAAATTCCATTTTGGTTGAAGGAAGAAAAATTGAAATCGTAAATCGTAGTCGAAGTTGAAGTAAATGAAGCATTGGGTAATGAACGAACAACCACAGAAACAGTATCGTATGCTTTGCAATTATTACTGTCACTCACCTTCACCCAATAATTTCCTGTTTGATTAACCAAAAGAGAATTGGCAAAGGAATTATCATTCCATAAATACTGAACAAAATTTCCTGCTTGAATCGTTACAGAATTTCCGGCACACACAGCAGTATCATTTCCTAAATGAGGAACAGGCAACGCATTTACATTCACATTGATTGAATCAGTACCCACACACGAAAAATTATCGTGCACAGTTACGCTGTAGATGCCTGGTTGTTGCACCGTAAGTATTTCGTTAGTATCTGTTGTGTTCCAGTGATACACATCGTAGTTGCCCGCATCTAACCGAATATAATTTCCATTACAAAATGCAGTATCGTTGCCAAGTGACGGTGTGAGATTGTAATGAGCCAAACTGTAAAACCGATTATCTAGCCAATACATACGATTGATAATCCACGATTTCAATCGTAATATTTCTTCGGCATAAGTTTGAGGAAGCGGTTGAGGTTCGGGCCATGTAGCTACACCCAGTTCAACCCACGTAGTAAAATTTCTTTGTTGCGATTCATCAATGTATGAAGCCGTAGAATCAACGTAAGCAAGGAGCGTATCCGTATTGAAAATATTCTGCCTAAAATATTTCCAACGACAATAAAGATGTTTGTTGAACAACGTGTCTTGACGTAACCGTTCCCACCAAGCCGGGTTTGCATTTCCAGGGCAAACATACGCCAGATCATAAGCCCAGCCGGTGTCAATATATGCTTCACAGTAATTGGCATTCATGTACGTAATGTCGTAATCCCACACAGGACCTATATGAATTTTTCCGCCTTTGCTTTGCTTGTCTTTATGAAAATACGTACTCAGCCTGTAACCATCTACATTCTTACTTATTTCGTTCACGAACATGTAATCGATAAAAGATTTTTCTGAAGCAAAATTTCGGAAACCGGTAGTAGGATTTTGAAAATTTGGCCCAAACAGAGAAGTTTCAAAACTATCTACATACTTCTGTATATAGTCTTTCTGAGGTTGTTGAATATTTGTTTGGTTCGGATATTCGTACTGAAAATAGATGACATCGCCAGTTGGATTTGCCGGTGGATAATTGGAATAAAATCCATCGCCACCGTTACCGGTGAACTTATCTATCTTCAAAATGTACCCGCCTGTCAAATTATTTCCGGTCGTATCATTTACGTCTAACTTCGAAATATCAACTCTGTTTTTATCGCGTTTAATTTTTTCGCACAACACATAATTCCCTTGATACTGTCCGTTTAAAAAAACTTCGCAGTAGCGCGTGCGCGGAGCATAGTGACCGGTTTCATTTGCAAGTTTGTAAGAAAGCACATTGTGCATTAAAGTTTTGTCATAATAATTTGCGAGTAAGCACCAGTCACTCTCAACCGGCATACCGAGCAAAGATGTATCCATAGGTAAATTGAGTGTATTCCACGTTTCAAAGCCATACGATTTTTTAGGTGCGCTACCCGATGAAGAACCACGCAACTCTATTCCAATATTTCCTTGATAAGCAAAAATTGTATCAGTAGAATAATTTCTATTTCCATTTCCGTTATCAATAACTTTAAAGCCGGCAGAAATTTTCGGGTTGTCTGGAATAGCCAGGCCATATGTATTGATTAAAATAAGTGGAAGATTACTTGAAATAGGCGGGGCTGGAATGGCAGGTGTAGTAGTGAAACGGATACTCCAGTTAGTAACCACACCCGTATCCTGCGCATAATTATCGCGCACTTTTAAATACCAAAGTCCATTTCCAACTTGACCGTTGTTGAACGTTCCTAAATCGCCCATAGGTCTGTAATTACCTGTGAAGGGAGCTGTACCAGTAACAATAGAATTAGCCGCAGTATTTCTAAAAGAAGTAAATGTAAAATTATGACCACTGCCGCCCACACCGTTAAACAGCAATACTTCTGTTCCATCAGGCGACTGCAACCAAACTTCCAAATCGGCATCCCAAGTATGCGTAATGCTCAACGTAATTCGTTCAAACCCCCACGCAGTATCAATAGGTGATTGATTTAATCCCGAAACATTGCAAGGAAATAAAGTCCAGGTATTATTGTCGGGAATACTTCCCGTTCCTCCTGTGAAATTTTGTTGCGGTTGGGCATAAGATAAAAACGAAAACAACAACAAAATAAAACACAGTTTAACACCAACCCAAAGATTTTTCATACACTGAAAATAATTTTATTGAATCGAAGATTCAATAGTTTTTTTCTTCTTCGCTAATAATGCATCAATACACCAATAAATTAATTGAGGAAACAAGTCCATACCTTTTACAACATGCACACAACCCGGTTGAATGGCAAGCATGGAATAACGAAGCTTGGCTGCAAGCAAAAGCCGAAAATAAATTAGTCATCATTTCAATTGGTTACTCTGCATGCCATTGGTGCCATGTAATGGAACACGAAAGTTTTGAAGATGAAGCTGTGGCAAAAATGATGAACGAAAATTTTATTTGCATAAAAGTAGACCGCGAAGAACGACCCGATGTTGACCAAATTTATATGGATGCGGTGCAACTCATAACAGGAAGAGGCGGCTGGCCCCTCAATGCAATTGCATTACCCGATGGCAGACCAATTTATGCAGGAACTTATTTTCCGAAAGAAAACTGGAAACAGGTGTTACAGTATTTTACTGACTATTGGATAAACAATAAAGACGATGCACTGAAACGTGCCGAAGAAATTACGAACGGAATTCGACAAATGGATTCATTCAATCATCAATCATCAATTATCAATTATCAATCGGAAAGTAGAAGAACTGTTTTTTCAAAATTCGATTCCCTTTGGGATTATGAAAAAGGTGGAAGACGTGGCGCGCCTAAGTTTCCCATGCCGGTAAACATGCAATACCTATTGCGAAATTATTTTTACACGAAGAATGAAAAAGCGCTAAAGGCAGTTACCGTTACACTTGACAATATGATGAACGGTGGAATCTACGACCAGGTAGGTGGTGGTTTTGCGCGTTATTCGGTAGATGGCGAATGGGAAATTCCGCATTTCGAAAAAATGCTTTACGATAATGCACAATTGGTTTCGCTGTATGCCGAAGCTTTTCAACTCACCAAAAACGAACGATACAAAGAAGTAGTTTACGAAACGCTCGATTTTATTGAACGTGAACTAAGTGATGAAAGCGGTGGATTTTATTCAGCGCTTGATGCCGATAGCGAAGGTGTGGAAGGGAAATTTTATGTGTGGACTTTCAAGGAGTTAAAAGAAATTCTAGGCAATGATTTCACTGATTTCTGCCAAGTGTTTGTGGTTTCTGAAGCAGGGAATTTTGAAGGAGAGAATAATTTGGTGAGAAGACCAGAGACACAAGACACAAGACAATATGTTTCATCCCGCGTTTCTTCGCGGGAGACAATACAGGAATGGAAAAAGAAATTACTTCACGAACGCGCTTCGCGCGTTCGCCCCGGATTGGATGATAAAATTCTAACAGCCTGGAACGCACTTATGCTTAAAGGATATTGTGATGCATACAAAGTTTTTGGTGAGGAAAGATTTCTTACTCGTGCTTTGAATTGTGCTGAGTTTCTGAAAACAAAAATGACTCACGAAGATTTTAGCATAAAAAGAAATTTCAAAAATGGACGAGTTACCATCTCCGGCTTTTTAGATGATTATAGTTTTACCTGCGAAGCTTTATTGGCTGTGTATGAAATTACTTTTGATGAACAGTGGTTGGTACTTGCAAAAAATATTGCCAACTATGTGATTCAACATTTCTTTAACGCCAACACCGGCTTATTTTTTTATACTTCTATTAACGATGCGCCACTAATTGCACGCAAAACCGAAACTAGCGATAATGTGATTCCTGCTTCTAATTCTTCGATGGCTAAAGTGCTTTTTCAATTAGGACTTTTCTTCGACCAAGCTGATTACATAGACAAAGCAAAGCAAGCCATAGCAAATATGCAGGAGAACATTATCACTCATCCATCGTTTTATGCCAACTGGGCCGTACTGGCAGATTGGTTTGTTGCCGAACCATTTCAAATTGCAATTGTGGGAGAGCAAGCGCATGAATTTCGAAAACAATTCACCAACCACTTTTTACCCAATTGTTTGTTCTTAGGAAATACTTATGCGGTAACTTCTGTTCCATTACTCGAAGGAAAACATGTAAAAGGCGACACACTAATTTACGTTTGTCAAAACAAAACCTGTCAGTTACCTAAGTACTCAGTTGAAGATGCATTGAAAAACCTTGCCTTCGAAATAGACTGAAGTGCTATCGCTTTAATTTTCGTTTTAAACCTTATCATTACACGCTTTTCACCGCAAAGGGGAGATTGAAAATATGCAGCAGCCACCGTCCGAAATTCTTTCGATACAAAAATTTGTATTTCTTCTTGATGAGTTTCATTACGAACAATTTGTTTCCAATTTGCGAAACATTAAAGCCGGCTTGCCTTTAAAACTTACTGAGGCTATTCGTAAAAGTCTTCCTGCTTTTGATAGTCCCGATGCGCTTTGCAAAAAAATTTATGGCGGCTACAGCGAAGACCAACGCAAAAGTTTTAATCAGCTCAGTTATCACACCATCAAGTTGTCGTACTACTTAGCTTGGAATTATCCTGGCTATCTTTTACCTACTGTGCAATGGATTCAAAAAGCAGTGAATGAAGGAAATTTTGAGCGCGCCAACCAGGTTGCGAATTTTTTATGGAGCACCGCAGAGCGTGTAGAAGATTATCAAACACAAATTATTGCTTTAAAGTTTTTGAGCCAACAAGCATTTTTGATGAAAGATTTTAACACCGGTGTAAAATTAGACCGCACGCTTACAAAAGTTTGCGAAACTGAAATGTCGCTCAATAACCTAATCTCTGCACTGCGAGAACTGATTCAGCTTTCGCTAAGCGGAAAGAAGGTGGACATTAACAAGAAGAAAGATTTTTTTCACTCCCATTTTAAGCATCCCTCTCCATCGCTTCGCATTTACAGCAAGTATGCCATTCTATATCTCACTTACTATTTTGATCCTACAGAATTTTCAGAGGCGCCTATTCTTACACTTATACTTGATATTGAAAAGGAATTAGCCAATAACAGCTTTGTCATTTTCCCTTTTCTCTTCGACCTCACCGGCTCTTTTAATTTTTTGAAACTTAATTCTGCTTCTGCTGATTTAGAAAATAAAGAATACAGAAAAGAGCTTCGCGAATTTTCGCACCATTATCAGGAAGTAGAGTTTTGGAAAAGCTATCTTAACCTGCCCAAACTTTTTGTAATAGCAATAAAGGCCACTCACTATATTTCGAAATATCACTACTACTTATCGCGTAAAAATTATCAGCAAATTATAGAGCACGAAATAACAGACCTAAAAAACCTGATTAAAGAATGTGAAGAATTGCTGGCCAACAATCATTGGGATAAACATTATAGAGTGGACTTGATGAGCATTAAAATGCTCTATGGCGGATTGCTCATTTTGCTAGGGGGCGATAACATCAAAAAAGGAATCAATCAATTGGAGTTTCTTCTAACCTCCTACCAGCAAATGAATTTGGCAGGTAGTACCGATAGTATTTTTCTTTGCCTAATGAGCGGCTATTTTTCGTTGAAACAATATGACAAGTGTTCGCATACATATACCCGATATTATAAGGCTACTTCAAAAACCGAAGTGTATGAAATGAATGACTTAAACATTCAGAGCTATTATTATTTATCGCAATGGTTGGTAAGCAATCGCGATCAATACTTAGGCAAATTACGCGCAAACCATAAACGAATAGTGGATAACAGCAGTGAAAAAAATTCAGCCCATGCGCTGGAAGAGCTAATGGATTATCTGCACATTAATGCTTCAACCAAGTCGGTGTAATTTTTCCTTTTTTACATTCGCGCTTATGAAAAAATATTTTTTGTATCTCGCTTTTGCAAGCTTATTTCTAAGTTTTTTCAATTCCTGCAAACAATGTTACTCCGACAAAACCGAAATCGTAGCTACAGATACACTTCAAATTCCTGCGCTTGATTTGTTGACAGCAGAAATCAAAAAAGATTCCATCAATCCGTTTTTGTATTTCAAGCGTGCACAACTTTACGAAGCCAACAACGATTTTAAAAGTGCTGCTACCGATATGTATTTTGCACTCTTGCTCGACTCACTTCGACCAGAGTTTTATTTGTATTCGGCTGAGTTGTTTAAAAAATCGGGTGAACCGCAACGCGGTATTTTACTCATGAATAAAGCAATTACCACTGATTCAATGAACACAACGTATTATGTAAAAGCTGCAGAGCTAGCTTACATTGATACTACTCTAAAAAACAATTATGGTCTGGCACTAACCTACCTCAACGAAGCCATTGCAAAAGATCCGCAAAATGCCGACATCTATTTTTATAAAGGAACTATTTTCAAAGAACTTGGCGATACACTCAAGGCGCTTTCGTCTTTCCAAACTGCTACAGAATTAAATCCGAAATTTTATAATGCCTATGTTCAAATAGGTTTGTTGCTAAAAAACCGCAAGGATAAAAACGCTGCAAAATATTTTGACAACGCTATTAAGGTGAGCGATAAACCCGAAGATGCACTTTATGCAAAAGCAAATTTGTTGAAAGAGGAAGGTGTGGCTTTTTACGATGCAGGTAAGGATGCGTTATCTATTGAGCGGCTTTCAAAAGCTGTAGAAACTTTCAAAAAAGTAATTGACCTTAACTACAAAAATGTAGAGGCTTATATGGGTGTGGGCTTCTGTTATTATCAAATGGATTCGTTGCCTGAAGCGTATCACTATTATCAACTTGCCACAAAAGTATTACCCACTTATGCAGGGGCCTATTTCAGCCAAGGTTTATGTGCAGAAGATTTAGGAAGAAAAAAAGAAGCCGTTGCCTTGTATCAAAACTGTTTAAATATTGACCCCAGTTTTAAACGGGCCGTAGAGCATTTGAAAAAATTGCAATAGCATTAAGTCTATCAAGGCAAACTCAACTTCACTTCTGTAACAGGAGCATTCGTGCAGTCGAAATGACCGATATTGCTACTGCGGTTTTTACCTTTATTCAGCAAATCCATATTGCTGAATGTAGCATTGCCATTGTTGTGAAAACAAATTTTTTGATCTTCTTTTAAACTGCCATCCGCATTGTGGTAAGCAGGATTCACCGCACCGTCTGTAACTAAGTCAGGCACTTGGTCACCAAAAATAGCAGCAAACAATTTTCCAAACACAACGCTTTGATCGGTTTTACCTGTGCCGCGCGTTATCTTGTTATCATGAAAATAAATTCCTCCACTGTAAGGGTCATAAATAGTATCCTTATAAGGCTTATTCAATGCCATATAACTAATCACACAACCACTAACGGTACTGTGTCCCGATATTTCATTATTAAAAACTTCGCACTGATTTGTTGCCATTACAATTACTCCTGTACCCGCTGGTATTTCGCCTACGGTAGTTCCCTTCACTCCAAAATTAGGCACGTTATTGTTTACAATTTTGTTGTTATACACGCGGCAACGGCTGCCGTTTTTCTTTTGCAAATCTGGCAAATCAAAAATTAAAATTCCACCGGTGTTATTAGTAGAAACATTCTCATACACATCGGCATCGGTGCTATTTTCAATTTCAATTCCTGCTACATTATCATGCACATTATTTTTGCGCACAATAATATTTTTAGACTGGCCTACATAAACGCCTGCATCACTTGAGCCAAACACATCGCACTCTTCTATCAATACATTCGTACAACCAACAGGATATGTGGAGTACGAACCGTTCTTAGTATCGTGCAGGGAGGTCCATCCCATTTTCAGTCTACGAAAAGTTACGTTGGTAGCATCCTGTACTTTTATGCAATCTCCTTTAGCATCAAGCACAGCAAAATCTTCCAGCACAATGCCATCGGCAGTTATGCGCAATCCTTCAGCACCATCTTTTTGATTTTTAAAAGACAGAATGGTTTTTTCTTTCCCCTTTCCGCGAATAGTTATGTTTTTGATACCATCAAGAATTAAGGAACGACTTAGTGAGTACGTTCCTTCGGGTAATTCAATCACATCGCCTTCTTTGGCATTAATAAATTTCTCTTGTAATTGTTTTTCGAAATCATTATCAACTTTAGGAGCTGAGTTATTGTTGCAAGAAGTAAAAGCAAGTACTGCAACAAAAGCGAGAAGCAAATTTTTCTTCATAACGATGGATGTTTATTTTTTTGATGGGCGAATATAATGTTCGGAAAATTGGTTTCTAAAAAACCTTTATGGTATATCCATATACTTATGAATTTGCAACGAAATTTCCCATTGCTGATTAGCTTTTACGTAGTCAATCATAAGCGGTAGCATTTCCTTTTCCTTACTCCATTCGGGCTGAAGAAATAATTTGCAGGAAGCAGTCACCTTCGTTTGATATTCTTCGGCCAAACGAAAATCATTTTTATGAAACACAACCACCTTCAATTCACTGGCTTTTAACAACGAAGATTCAACGGGCAGTTTGAACCGTTTAGGCGAAACACAAATCCAATCCCAGTTTCCACTTATTTCATAGGCACCTGAAGTTTCCACATGCGCCTTTATTCCTTTTGTATGAAGTGCATTGGTCAATGGGGCTAAATCATGCATCATAGGCTCACCACCAGTTACCACACAAATTTTTGCTCCTCTTTTCACTACCTCGTTTACAATTTCTTCTACCGCAATTGCGTTAAACTTGGCCGCGTCCCAACTATCTTTTACATCGCACCACACACAGCCTATATCGCATCCACCCAAGCGAATAAAATAGGATGCCTTGCCCTGATGAAAACCTTCGCCCTGAATGGTATAGAAGTGTTCCATTAAAGGAAGTGATGTGGAATATTTAGAAGACGAACTCATACTATACAAGATTTACGAAGTGCTAAAAAAAGAAAATCCACTTTCAATGAAAGTGGATTTTCTAAAACTGCATAACAGTTATCTGAAATCAGATTATTGTTTTGCAAAAGTCAACGTTGCTTTAGGAGATGATGCAGGGTGAAGCTTCAATTCTTTTTTGCTGATAGACTCGATTTCGTAATAAGAACCACTCCAAACTAATTGAGTTTTTTCAAATACAGCGTAGCTGAAATAACTCGTTGAGATAATTGGAACTAGAAATCCTGTACAGTTTAAAGTTGATTTCGTTGTTCCTTTGCAATCTCCTTGGTCATTGTCTTTGCAAAGAAAGAAAGTAACAAGTTCCTCAGTAGTGCAACCAACTGTAGGTAGAACAGGAACGCCAGAAGCATCCAATTCAGATGTTAGCATCCAAGTTCCGTGTAAGGTAGTAAGCGTAGTAGACTCCTTAGAACATGAAGACATTGTAAACAAGAATGCAACCGCAAGGATTGCTAAGACGTAGAGACGATTTTTTCATAATGATTTTTGTTTTAGTTAAATAATCGGATGCGAATATATGAACCAAATTGATAAAACGAAGTTTACGCTCTACAATAAATTTCTAATGATTGGAAGTTGGGAAAGTGTATTCCTTGTTTATTCTATTCTAAAATCACCATGACCTTTGTAGTAAAGCGAATCTTTTGAAGTGTAAAAGCCATAATACATACGGTAGTTTTCGTTTTTGTGAAAAGAACCGGAAAATCTAAAATCAAAGGCATGAATAATTGGGCCACCCGTAAGTTTTACTGCTTTGTACTGCAGTAGTTCAAATTTATTGTTGACTACTGCAACTTTCATAACACAAGTCTTCTGTACATTGGTGCCTACAATAAAAAGCCCTGCCGAAGGATTGGAACATGCGGCAGAAACCTGCACATAACCTACCGTACTATCGAGCGCAGAGATAGTATCACCAAAATTCAACAGCGCAGTTTCGGCAGCTGTCCAGTTGGCGTCATATGTCCAATCGGTAGAGTCTACATTGCTTATATACAAACAAGAGGAATCGGTTACGGTAAGGTTCGAAAAATCGAACGTGGAAGTACTGGAAATTTCTTTTTTACAAGAATAAAATTGGACTAGAATAAAACCCAAAAAAGCCAATACGGAGAAATTTTTCATCTACATTTTTTGATTATCGGAAAAGGGAGCAGTTTTCTTTTTTACAAAACCTGCAGTATAAATAGTAAAGGTAAAATGGTTCATTAGCTGCCCTTGTGCCATGGGCTGAAAGCCATAACTAAAATCGAACTGACGAATGCGCACGCCTAGACCAAACGAAAGACCCGGCACACCACGTTTAGTAGCCAATTTTAACTCCTGCTGCCGCAAATGATTATAAGCAATATCTATACGCACAATTTTTTTGATGTTGAACTCCACTCCCACTATTACGTGGCGAAACAATTTATCGGCAATATATTTTTTAGGATTTTTAATTTCACTGGAGTCGGTAAAGAGATTATCGGTAACGTTATCGGCCGGGTTATCGTAGCGAATATCCCAACGATACAAATCGTGGAAGGTGAGATGAAACCGAAAAGGAAGATTTTTAAAACCAAACGATAAACCCGCTTGTAAATCGAATGGAAGCGGCTCACGCGCTCCTTTATTGTAGGGTTTGAATTGTGTGCCAATATTTTTTGCAACAATACTAGCAGTTACATTATGTGCGGTATCGTTAATCATCACCGCTAAATCGGCTGCCATACCCACCGAGCTATACTGCCCTAGCTGGGAGTAAATGAATTTTGCATTAGCCCCAACAGAAAATAATTTACCAAACTGATAACCGTAACCCGCATAAATATTCATTTCACCAGCACTAAAGTTTCCGGTTTGATTTCCTTCCACATCGGTTTCTTTAAACTTGCCATACGCAATGTATTGCAAACCAAAACCAAAAGTGCCCGGCACTTTATTAAATCTTTTGCCATAAGCTATGTTGCCAAAGTTTACACCGCCCGGATATACAACTGTGCCAAACGCTGCTTGTGTATTCATCTTTCGGTTGAGCGAAGCCGGATTTGCTAACTGCAAATTAATGTCGTGGTCGAGTATAGAAACATTGGTGCCTCCTAAGGCAGTAAGACGCGCATCGGACGAAAGCGAAAGAAATTTATAGGTGCTTTCGCCACCTATTTGAGCAAACGAAAATTTATGAAAGAAGAGCAGTAAAGTGAAAAACAGAATTTGCTTCAACAGTGTTTTTGATTTTGGTGCTAATAAACGCAAAGGTTTCGAAATTATTGCGCAACCGAATTCTGCCGCTTGTTTTGCTACGCTCCTCTTAAAACGATATAACTCACATAGGTTTAGGGCAAATCAAGTTTTTCCCCATTTCATCCAACGTGCATCTAATTTTCTCTATCTTTATTCGCAACACGCACACAGTGAATTCAATTTTCCGTTTCGCTTGCTTATGGTTTGTCCTTTTAAGTTCCGTTGGTTTTTCTAAAGCAGAAAAATCAAAGAACATTCGCGTGCCAAGTTCATTGCAGTTTACCGAGAACAAAGGTCAATGGAATAATGCTGTAGAATATGTTGCCGATTTACATGGCGGCAAATTAGTTATAGAGAAAAACAAACTAAGCTTTATGATGTATGATGCCGAAGCGGCTTATGAAGCGCATCATTTTCGCATGGATACAAATGTGCAGGCACATCTTTTCAATATCAACTTTGTCAATAGCAATTCAACGGTCGAAGTCAGTTCCAATGAAAAAGAAAAAGCATATCGCAATTATTATTTAGGAAATGATGCTGCACATTGGGCAAGCAAGGTTGGTTTGTTCAAAGAAATCAACTACAACAATTTGTGGAATGGCATTAATGCAAAAATGTTTGGTAGTGGCGATGCACTCAAGTATGAATTCATTGTTCATCCAAATAATTCAAGCGCTAACATTCAATTGAAATACGAAGGCGTTGACGATTTGAAAATTGAAGATGGAGAACTGCATTACAAAACTTCTATTGGTAAATTTAGAGAACTATCTCCTTTTGCGTATCAGCTTGTTGCGGGTACTTTGCACGAAGTAAAATGCAATTACCATTTAAATACCTTTACAAATACGGTTTCATTTTCTTTTCCAAACGGTTACGATGTAAACCAAGATTTGATAATTGACCCCACACTAGTTTTTTCTTCTTACACCGGTTCCGCGGCAGATAATTGGGGTTACACAGCCACCTACGATAATCAAGGAAACATGTATGTGGGTGGTTATGTCAATTGTGATTATCCTACTCAAGGTTCAAATTATGTAATTACTCCCGGTGCATTTCAATTGACCTGGGGCAGCGGTACCGGTTTATCCAGTACCGGTAATGTAGGTGCGGGAAATGGTATTGGCTATGCCTGCGATATGGGCATTACCAAATTTGCCGCTTACGGATCAACTGTGATTTACTCCACTTATCTAGGTGGAGATGATAACGACACACCTAATTCGCTGGTGGTAGATGCGCAGGACAATTTGATTATTTACGGAGTTTCTTTCTCTGCTAATTTTCCCGTTTCGGCAACAGCTTTTGATGCCACAATAAATGGAGAGTCGGATATTGTAGTTACAAAATTTAATTCAACAGGTACAGCATTAATCGGTTCAACATTTGTTGGTGGCGCAGCTTTAGATGGAATAAATTACGAAGGTCAGGAATTTACCAGCGGAAATTTGAAAGTAAATTACGGTGACCAAAACCGCGGAGAAATAAATATCGACACCGCGCTGAATATTTATGTGGCAAGTTGCACCATGTCGCCAGATTTTCCTGCAACCAGCGGTGCCTTGCAAACGGTTTTAGGTGGCGCACAAGATGGTTGCGCGTTTAAACTCAATAGTGATTGTTCGCAACTCCTTTGGTGCACGTATATCGGTGGCGCATTAGATGATGCTTGTTACTCACTTGATATTGGACCCACCGGAACTTTGTATGTAGCCGGTGGAACCATGAGTACAAATTTTCCGACCACTGCGGGAGCATTACACACGGCCTATATGGGAGGAACAACCGATGGATTTCTTGCGCAAATAAATTCAACAGGAACTGCGCTTATGAGTTCAAGTTACATAGGCACTGCGGGCGATGACCAAGTTTATTTTGTAAAATTAGATGACGTAAAGAATGTGTACGTAATGGGACAAACCACCGGTGCGTATCCTGTTTTTAATGCTACTTACGTTAATCCAAACAGCGGGCAATTTATTTCAAAAATTAGTCCGAATCTAAACTCTGTTTTTTATTCTACTGTGTTTGGAAACGGAATGAGTCAACCGAATATTTCTCCTACTGCATTCTTGGTTGACACTTGCGAAAATGTTTATGTGGCCGGTTGGACAAACAATAGTCAGGTTTTTAATTCAGGAAATTGTTGCCCCGGTTTTTTAAACCCCGGTTTAAACATGCCACTCACTCCCGATGCATTGCAAACAAATACCGATGGAACCGATTTTTATTTTTTCGTGCTCAAGAAAAACGCAACGGCACAACTCTACGGAAGTTATTTTGGTGGTAACGGAATTGAACACGTAGATGGCGGAACAAGCCGCTTTGATAAACGTGGAGTAATGTATCAGGCAATTTGCGCGGGCTGTGGTGGAACTTCCTTCACTCCCAGTACACCTGGTGTGTGGTCGCCACAAAATCAAAGCAGCAATTGCAATTTGCTCGGATTAAAAATTGCCTTCAATCTAGGCGGAGTTCAAGTAACCGTAGATGCACATCCACGCGCAACGGGTTGTGTTCCGCTCACTGTAAATTTCGAAAGCACTACGAATGGCACACAACATTTGTTGTGGAATTTTGATGACAACAATGCAACTTCAACACTGGCAAATCCGGTTTATACGTATACCGATACAGGAATTTACAATGTAATGTTAGTGGGAGTTGATTCCAACAGTTGCAACATTGCCGATACCGCTTATCTCGAAGTTTATGTACGCGATGATTCATTGGTGGCAAATTTTCTGCCCAACATTGTTATCAATTGTGACAGTAACGAAGTTGTTTTTGTGTCGCATAATTATTCCACTACATTTTATCATTGGGATTTTGGTGATGGTATTACATCGCCCCTCGATTCAGTTCTTCATCAATATCCATCAACAGGAAACTATACAGTAACCTTGATTGTTACAGATACAACAAAATGTAATCTCGAAGATACTTTTACAAGTGCAATAAAAATTCCTCCGCTCATTAATGCTGTGTTCATACTCAATAATGCTTACGGCTGCATTCCACTGAGTGTTGATTTTGATGCGCAACTCATTGCAGGTTCTACCTACTACTGGAATTTTGGTGATGGAAGTTCTGATACTGCTCGAACAACTTCGCATTCGTTTACTACCGTTGATACATTCAACGTGAAACTGATTGTGTTTGATGCGAACTCCTGCAATCTTACCGATACTGCTTTTGCAGTTATCATCACCATTGATTCATCAGCCGATGCCGATTTTCATTTCAGCCGTATTTTTTATGGATGCGATTCGGTGCGTGTAAATGTTTGGACTACCTACCTGGGTGCCGATGCGCAAACATGGGACTTTGGAGATGGAACACAAGTTAGCAACGTTAACAGTGCTTCACATACATACACCAATGGGGGAACATTTACAATTACACATTTCATTACCGATTTTGATGTGCTGTGTCACCAATTCGACACTTCACAAATTGCTATCAGTTTATCACCTGTTCAAATTGCATTGAGTATAAACGATACAGCGGGCTGTTATCCTTTCACTGCAAATTTTGTTGCCACTTCAAATTTGCTCACTACTGATTACACTTGGTTTTTTGGCGATGGAAATTCTTCCACTGCTAATCCAGTTTCACATACTTACACCAACACTGGAAGTTTTGCGGAGAGCAGGTTCTGTCAATCCCTCTTTCAGTGCTTTTGCAATGGGTTCTCCATCAACTGTGACTGATACTTTTTGGGCGAGTTTGACAGGAACCAAGCCTGCTATCGGTACAGGCTCGTTCACACTGGCATCAAG
>JAPLES010000077.1 GCA_026391075.1 Bacteroidota bacterium
GTGATGAATTTCTTCCATGCTAATTTCGTACTGCGGTTGATGATTCATCAACTGCGCAAGTTTGCGATTCACCTCCCAAAAAATATTTACACCAATGCTGTAATTTGGAGAAAAGAAAAGAGTGCCGTGCACATCAGCACATTTCTTTTTCACTTCTTCTAATTTGTGTAGCCATGCAGTGGTGCCTACAACAACAGGAACACCTGCTTCAAAACATTTATAAATATTATGAAGAGCAGAATCAGGTTGTGTAAATTCAATGGCTACATCTGCTTTTCTCAAATTGTCGAGCGTAAATTCATTTAGGTTCTCGTCCGAAATCTTAAGAACGATTTCATCATTTTGGTTTTGCTCCAAAATCACTTTCTCAATTTCCTTTCCCATTTTGCCGTAACCTATCAGTGCAAATTTCATATTCGTTCAGTTTATGCCTTAAATCAATTTCTTGTCGCGCCACGAAATATTTTCATAAAACTTAGAGCGCACAAAGGTCAAATAAAATACTGCTGATACCATTACACCTACCAACGAACCAGCATACACATCTCTAAAAAAATGTTCGAGCAAATAAACGCGTGACACACCAACCAGAACTGCCAAAATGAAAAACAAAACACTCCAGCGTTTGTCGTTAAGCAAGAGGCTCAGCATAAAAAACAAACCAAAAGCCGATGAAGTATGCCCCGATGGAAAACTATTGTAGCGAAACACTTCAACACCCTGAACAAAATTAAGTTGATGGGTGTGCTCAAACAAAACCGAAGGGCGTACTTGTTCACTAAAAATCATATACTTCAGAAATGCCGTAACGCCAAAAACGAAACACGCGTTAAGTGCCAGCACAAAACCTTTTCCATAACTCACCCGAATAGCAATAATTATAATGAGCAAAAACATAGGTGCTTCTGCTATACGAGTAACATTTTTAAAAACATAATTAAAGAAAGGCGTATGCAACGAATTGAAATACAAAATTTCATTCCCCTTTTCGTAAGTGGCTATAACAAAAGCACCCAACAGCAGGAAAACAAAATACAAACCCAGAAAAATTTTATTCGCTTCAATAAACTGTTTCAAGTATTTTGGGTTGATGGTTTGAATACTTTTCTAAAAACATTCACATAAAAATCGGGACTGTAAATTTTAGAATCACTGTTAGCTTTAAGGGTAAGAAATAATCCTACCGGGGTTAAAATAAAAGTGGAGAGCCACATGCCACTAAAAACGGTTAGCGAGTTTCCTTCGGCTAGTTTTTCGCCAATTATAGAACTTACGTGGTAGATGATAAAGAAGAGAACACAATAAAACAGCGGCCAACCCAAACCACCTTTACGTATGATAGAACCCAGTGGTGCGCCTATAAAAAACAAAACCAAGCAAGCAATGGAAAGGGTGAATTTGCGATACACTTCGGTATAATGCATAACCAATTCCCGCTCTTTATACTCCAATTGTTTAGTGGTCACCTCAATGTAGTTTTTGATATTTCTACTTCGATTCATAGCAATTTCCATTACTTGAATCTTTTTTGTTTTATCAAATTCTGTAAGTAAATCATTGGTGTTTACAAACTTTGCCTTTGCCATGTTGGACCATGCGTGAATAGTATCCAAGCCAAATTTTTTCACAGAATAATAAGTACGGTTATAATCTTTAAGTCCCTTAATAATACCTACCTCATCGCGTTTAAGAGTATCTATTTCACCATAAAGTTGTTTTAGGTCGAGCATTTGTTTTAAATCTTTAAAATAGTTTTCATCGGTGCGCGAAAGTTTAAACTGCGAAAGATCAAAACGTTTTTCCCAAGTAGTAAACGAAGTGTAAACCATTGAGTAATTATTCTTACCCGGGTCTTTGGGATCTATTTCTTTATACTGTTTACCATTTTCAAGTTTAAGCGTTAGTGCCATAGCGGCATCATCCTGTGTCATGCTTCCTTTTTCGGCAGTTATAACATGATCGTTTCCTTTGCCGCTGGTGTGATCGTAAACGGTAACATTATACAACGTATTAGTTTCATCATCTTTCGCATCTACTCGAATAAAAAAACCATCCAGTCCGTTATAAAAAATTCCGGCCTTAAGCGCCATCGTAGGTTTTTGATGTCGTATATCATAGAGCAGCGCACCAAACTTTAAATTGGTGGCAGGCATCACATAGTTCGAAAAATAAAAAGCAAAAAGACTGATGCCAACCACCGTAATAATAAGCGCACGCATAAATCGCAACAGCGAAACTCCGGTAGATTTTACTGCAGTAAGTTCGTAGTGTTCGCCAAGCGAACCATATGTCATAATAGATGCAAGAAGCACAGCAAGAGGCAACGCAAGCGGCACTAAACGGGCAGAGGCATACATCATTAACTCCATCAGCACCCAGGTATTCAATCCTTTCCCCACCAGGTCATCCACATACTTCCACAAAAACTGCATCACTAAAACAAACTGTGCTATAAAAAAAGTAAGCACAAAAGGTCCCACAAAACTTTTAAAAACCAGCCAGTCTAATTTCTTAATACGCATGCGCGGGCGAATGTAATTGCTTCTTGATTATACAAGGCTTCGAAAATTCAACAAACGATGTGGAAAGGATAGAAACGAAAAACGTCCAGCAGCATTGCGGGACGTTTTCATTCGTTTTGAATATGGTTTCGACTACGCTCCAATAGCGTGTTTCAAATCCTCAATCTGTTTATCCCAAAGAAAACTTTGTTCTTTAATTTCTTTTTGCTCGGCAAAATCAGTTACCTCAAGTACAGTATCGTTCGAAATTTCTGATTTGTAAACGCGAAACGAAAAAAATTCGTTCTTATCACTGTCTTCCCAATGATATTTTACAAACTCTTCGTCAATTGTTTCCACCTGACGGGCTCTTTGATAAGATCCGGTCCATCCAAAAATGAAAATATCGCCTTGCGAATCGCAAAAATCACAAAACCATTGTGCCAGGTTGGTTGGTTGAGCCAGAAACTCATATAAAATAGAAGTAGAAGAACGAATAACATATTCTAATTGAAATTGCTTACGTGCCATGTTAATATTGAAATAAAAATGAAAAAATTTACTGTGTTCGGCAAGAATAGTAAATAAAAACTATCCGCAAAATCTGAGAAAGCTATTGCGTTTAGAAACTCGTTAAAACAAACAAGGCTTTAATCAATAATAAGTCCTCGCTATTCTGAACCCAACACTGTTTTGCATAAAGTTTGGATACGAATTCTGCCGCTTGAAAACACGCGTGTAGTTCGCAAAATTATAAAACGCACCACCGCGCATTACACGGTAGGCTCCCGTCTCAGGACCTTTCGGATTATCGGTAGGAGAAACTTTGTAGTAAGAGTCACTATAAAAATCCCAAACCCATTCCCATACATTTCCAGTAATATCATACAAGCCAAGTTCATTGGGTTTTAGTTGAGCTACAGTCATCGTTCCACCATTCGAGTTCACCTTATACCAACTTGTTTCATTCAAATCAGTAGAACCTGCGTACTGCGTTCCCTTGCTTTTATTTCCTCCACGTGCTGCAAATTCCCACTCCGCTTCCGTAAGTAAACGATACCCCTTTGCAGTATCAAGATACTTCACTCCGGTGCTGTCAATCGTATAACACTTCGAAAGCTTTTCCTTTCCGCTTAGCCAGTTACAATAAGCCACAGCATCATTCCAACTTACAGTAATAGCAGGTCGTTTCCCTCTTCCCATTCCTCGTGCAGTAACAGTATCGCGTTTAGTATCCAAACAATATTTATCGTAATCGTCAAAAGTCACTTCTGTTTTACCGATGTAAAAACTCTTCACCGTAACATCATGCGCAGGTGATTCACAAGCTACGACAGGTTCATTCGTTCCCATCTTAAATATACCACCTTCTACAAAAACAAATTTCGAAGTATCAATAGATGCGCGTTTCGTAAAAGCAGTTTTAGCCTTTTGTGCATGAGCACTAATCACCAACCACAAAACAATGCAAGCAGAAACAAAATACTTTTTCATGGTCTTCTATTTTCCGCAAGTATAGTTGATTTGAAAAAACACGACAAGAAAATACACTTTGTCATGGTGAGGTTGCCGAACCATCCTTCGACAAGCTCAGGATGACAAGTTTTTACTGACCATTTTGCAGATTAAAGATTTCGTGTAGGTTTGTTCCAATGGCAAAACAACACCAGCATAAGCAGGCAGCTCAACAGCCAGCGAAAAAAACTTCTTCCGACAACAACAGCTTTACCTATCTGCTTCGCAATTTCATTCTCGTTATAGCTTTTGGTTTTCTTTTTCTTTCTATTGATAAAATGAACGAAAAGCAAAGTCAGCTTCCCGAACTGTATCAGGAGTTTCAGCAATTGCGACAAAGCGGAACAAATCAGGAACGGTTACAGGAACTCTATACCGAAATCATGGCGATTCAAAACGACACTTCGTTTTTCAAAAGTTTAACGCGCGGTTATCATTGGGCAATTCATGATTTGGCTTTAGGAAACCTAAAACAGATAAATGAAATGAAGGAGAAAATTGAAAGCGGACAAATGAAACCGCTTACCCGTGAAGATAAACTCGGTTACAAAGTGGGGGTTTATCCGCTATTGAAATATGTAAATGAAAACACGCCAAAAGATGCAGTGATTCTTCTGCCACCGGGTGATTCACTTTTATCGAATACTTCGAAATGGAATTTTATTTACGACCCAGAATGGGTGGAGTATTTTATTTATCCGCGCCTCTGCCTTTCAAACGGAAGAGAAAACGAACATCCTGATTTAGCGAAAAGAGTAACGCATGTTTTAATTGTAGAAGGACGCGGTTACGAAAAACTAAAGTATGACGTGCCTTTAGAAAAAAGAGTTTCTGAAATTCTATTACCTATCGACCATCCACCTGCCGAAAACCCAACTAAATAAGAATGCTCACACTCGGAATCGTACTTTGCTATTTACTCGGGCTATCAGTTTTATTATTGATAAGCAGAAAATATTCATGGGCTGAAGTAGTTGGCTTTTCTTTTTTAATGGGAATGGGAATAGAAACCTTCTTTATGTTCTTCCTCGATATCATTGGCATTCGATATTCTCCAACGGTTTTAATCGGCATCAATGTTTTTTCAATCGTGGCATTGTGTGGAGCTAATTACAAAAATCTTTCGCTGCTCAAAGATGAATTCAAAATACCTGCGTTCAGCATTCAGCAAATCAATTTTGTAGCAGTTTTTATTTTCTGCCTCATGGCTTATCTGCTTTATGCTGTCACCGTAAAAAATCTTTTTTGGCCTCCTACTGAACACGATACCATTGGTTCATTCGACAAACTAGGAAGAGTAATGGCTGCCGAAGGAAGACTAAACATCAGTTTGTATAAATATGATTTGGAAGGCGCGGGCGGTTTGTATCCACCTTTGTTTCATGCCAGCTTTGCTTATGTATATATTTTCGGAGCGGAGATTCCTAAGATTGTCACTACACTTTTTTTCGTTTCGTTACTCACTAGTTTTTATGGCTTAGTAAAAAACTATGTAGGTTCAACTGCCGCATCGCTCTTCACTTTTATTTTAATGGTAAGCCCCGAAATGTTCAGCCATGCTGCACTTTCACTTGGCAACATGCCCACTACTGCTTATGTATGTGCAGGAGCATTAGCCACTTTCACCTGGTTAGATAAGCGCGATTCAAAATATTTTTGGCTTGGTGCTATCATGATGGCATTTGTAATTTGGATACGAACCGACACGGTAGTTTTTACCGCAGCGGCATTACTGATTGTTGGAATTGATTTTCTGAAAACAAAAGACTGGAAGAAGACTTTGATTTACGGAGCAATTGCCGTAGCACCATTTATTCTTTGGTCACTGTACTTAAAGATGATAATTGGTACTTCAACAGGAAACAAATTCGATTTAGGAATTGGTTATAACACCCAGCGAATGGATTTGATGCTCGGTTATGTAAAAGCATTTTTATTTGGCGGACAAAAAGGAGCCATTGATGGCGGACAGCTTTATGGTCTTGTATTTTGGATTTTCTTCTTGATGCTCATTATCAATCTCGGATTGATTTATAAAAAAGGAGTAAAAGAAATTTTGCTCGATAAACTCAACGTGCTTGTATTCTTCTTCGTTTCGTTTGCGTTATACTTTATTCTGTTTTATTTAATTGATGAAAAAATTCAACGTGCTCCAATTTCATCGCTAATGGAAAGTTCATTTAAACGAGGCATGTTTTGTTTTATCCCAATTGCTTTGTTTTATGCAAGCACTAACAAAGCCGCACTTTGGCTTTGGGAAAAGGTAGAAATTTTCAGAAAGGGAAAATAGAAATCGGGTAATTCAAGCAACTATTTGTCTATACGTTTCTTGTCACTCCCTTCACCGCATCATACTTTGAATTTTTTCTGCCAACAGTTTTTCACCATGCAGATTCATGCAATTGAAATGCCCTTTAGGGCAAGTGCTGTAACCAAGTTTACTGCAAGGCCGGCACGACAAACCTTTTACTTCAAATTTTGCATTCGCTATTTCTTTTGCTCCGTAATACGGATACATACCAAATTCAGGAATGGTATTTCCCCAGATAGAAACAGTTGGCTTTTTGAAAGCTGCGGCAATGTGCATTAAACCGGTATCGTTAGTTACAACCAGTTTTGCTTGTTGCACAAGCGATGCAGATTGATTCAATGAAAACTTTCCGCAGGCATTAAAAATTTCTGTGGCTCTTTGTGCCTGTTGTATAATCTTCTCTCCTTCTTCGAAATCTTCTTTGGCGCCTAAAAGCATTACAGGCATTTGCAATTTCGAAAGCACATTCGAAATTTTATCAGAAGGAAACTTCTTCGTGTTTTGTTTTGCTCCTATTACCCAAGCCGCATATTCTTTTTGAAATGCGATTGGAAAAGTGTTTCTGTCAACTGCATCTTCTTTGGCAAGGAAATAATCTAATCCTTCTCCATCATTCACCACACCTAAACTTGCGCAGGCATCAAGATAGCGGTCAACAATATGTTTGTGGGGCAAACGATTGATTTTGAAATTCACCATCACCCATTTTTCAAGATTGATTTTGTTGAATGAAAATGACCTGCCTACCGGCAGGCAGGTTTTACCGAGTAAAGTTTTAATCAGGAAGGTTCTTTGGTTATTGTGCAGGTCAATTACATAATCAAATTTCTCCTGCTTCAATTGATTTACTAATTCCAAAACGGAATTATCAAGCAAATGAATTTTGCTGATGTAAGGATTGTGTTGAACTATAGTATGAAACGCCCTTTTAGTGGCATAATGAATTTCAGCGTCAGGAAATTTTTTTTTCAGACAGCGCACAACAGGAGTCGTGAGCACTATATCACTAATGGAAGAAAAACGAAGAATAAGAAATTTCATCAGGCGGCAAGTTCTTTAATTCCTTCCACTAACTTATCTAAATCGCGCAGCGATGTATAAACATGCGGAGTAATTCTTACTCCCTGCACCTTCTCCACATTTACCGAAGTGCAGTGAATTTTTCTTTTATCGAAAAGTTCTGTGGCAATATCGGCAGGTGAGCAACCATCAATAGTAAACGTGGCAATGGCACAACTGTATTCATCTTTCATGCTGGTGAATAATTTGAACTTAGGAAATTTCAAAGCCTTGTTGCACCAATAGTTTTTAAGATAACGAAGTCGCTCTTCTTTCCGTTTGCTGCCTATTAAATAATGGAAATCAATAGCGTTGCCTATTGCCATTTCAGCAGCGAAAGAACGTGTACCAATGGCTTCAAACTTCCCTATATTATCAGCATCGGGAATTGGAGCCGATAACAACGCCCACACATTCTTCACCATGCCTTTGCGTATATACATAAAGCCCGTGCCGAACGGAGCGCATAACCATTTGTGGCACGAAGTAGCATAGTAGTCGCAATCCAAATCAGAGATTTTATAATCTACATGCACAAACGAATGCGAAGCATCAACAATTACTTCGCAACCTTTTTTGTGCGCTATGTCTGCAATCTTTCGCGCAGGCAAAATTTGCCCCGTCCAGTTGAGCATGTGCGTAATGTGAACAATTCTTGTTTTCGAAGTAATAGCGTTTGAAAACTTTTCTACGAACACATCATCACTCTCCACAGGCAAATCAAAATCCACCCAAACTAGTTTTATTCCGTCACGCTTCTCGCGTTGTTTCCACGCGTTCATCATGTTCGGGTAATCGTATTTCGAAAGCACCACTTCATCTCCCGCTTTCAAATTCAAGCCAAAGATGATAGTGTTTAATCCTTCCGTTGTGTTTCTGTTAATTGCAATTTCCTCCGAAGAACAACCCGCGAGTTCAGCAATCTTAGTACGCAACGGTTCCCGCCCCTGGTCTAAAATGCGCCACATGTAATAAGAAGGTGCTTCGTTGCAATGCTGATAAGAACGGATGTGCGCATCCTGAACCGGCTTGGGTTGCGGACTAACACCGCCATTGTTCAAATTGATAATGGTTGATGAAACCGTGTATTGCTCGCGAATCAAATGCCAGAAGTCTTCATCTTTTGCAGCATCGCTTGGAGCAAGCGGAGCGATGCGCTCTAAATGCAATTTCAATTCGGCTGCCTGCGCGGGTTGCATCCATTCGAGCAACGATAAAGATGCTGTGGCTAAAGCAGAACGTTGAAGAAATTGTTTGCGCGAGAACATGATGTTATCTATTTAATAAACCGATTAAAGCGATATCTCATCCTGAGCTTGTCGAAGGATTTGTCGAGGATGCTTCGACAAGCTCAGCATGACAATTTACAATCAATTCCGTTTTAGGCTTTCCTTTATCTCTGTCAATTTTTGTTTGGTGTGTTGAGCAAAGTCGCCCTGCATCATCCAGTTGTAATAACCAGAATCTGTTTTTAAAACGTCTTCAACTGCTTTGCCTTTATACTTCCCGAAATTAAAAACTGCTTTTCCTCCGCTGAAAAGAAATCTTCTTCCGCTGTCTAAGAATCTTTCTTCATTGCTGAAATCGTGCATGAAAGAAACATCGGGCTTTAATTCATCTCCATACTTTTCTAATTGCGCCATCAGCACTTCGTAAGTAGCATTTGTATCTGCTTCGGCACTGTGCGCATTGGTTAAATCTTTATCGCAATAAAATTTGTAAGCGGCTTCGAGTGTTCGCTTTTCGAAAAGTGTATAAATGCGATGCACATCAATCAAGGCGCGGTTATCAATGCTAAAACTAACTCCGTTGCGAATAAATTCTTCGAGTAACATGGGCACATCGAACTTGTTGGAATTGAACCCTGCGAGGTCGCAAGGGTTAAGCAATTCAAAAATTTCTTTTGCTTTTTCTTTAAACGTGGGAGCGGTCATTACATCTTCATCGTATATGCCGTGAATTTTCGAAGCTTCAATAGGAATAGGAATAGTTGGATTTAAACGCTGGGTGTAAATAGTTTTTTTTCCATCGGGGTAAACACACAACACACTTATTTCAACAATGCGGTCTTTGACAAAATCAACACCGGTGCTTTCCAAATCAAAAAAAGCAAGCGGACGCTTTAAATTCAGTTTAGATGCTTTTTCTACAAACAGGTTGAGTTGTTCTTTCATTTTAATTTGATTTCAGATTTACACAAACTTAGAAATGTAAAGATGATTTTCGCAACCCACATTGTCAACTATAACTAAAGTCTTCCACCTCCGTCTCGCTCAAAGCAGCGAGCCACCTCCGCCAGCGGAGGACAAACACCCGTCCCTCTTTTCCATTTTCTTATCTAATGATATTGTGTTTTAGGGGTTATTCATACATTAGCCACTCAATGCGCACGGCAACTTCCATATTTCTTATGAGCGTTTTGCTGCTGAACCTGTTCGGGTTTTATTTTGCTTTTACCATTCACCAAAGTGAAATAAAGAAAGAGATGGTATATAAATCACCAGCAAAACATTATCAAATTCTTTTGTTGAGCAAAACTGAATTTGAAAAAATTGTTTGGCTTGATGATGAAAATGAAATGCGCTTTAATGGTAAACTGTATGATGTTTCTAAAATTGAAACTTCAAACACTACAATAAAACTTTTTGTAGAAGAAGATTCGATAGAAACAAAGTTGGTTGATGATTTCGTAGCGATGTTTACTACACAAGCAGATAAAACAACCAACTCCTCTCCTATTAAAATTCTGATGCAGGAGTTTACATGCAACACATCAACAACTATTTTTCATCCTTCTTTTTCTTTCGTTACGTTGATGGAAAAGAATTCTCTTTTCAACTCATTCATTACTATCGGGCAATCTCCTCCGCCCGATAAGTTTTTAAGTTAAATCAACTTCCTGTTCGCTTCAGTGCATCAGAACTTTTCATATGGGTTTTGATGTGGTGTGCGTTTATCTAACTAAAAAACTTAATCATGAAAAAATCAATTATTCTATCCCTGTTATTATTTCAAGTCATTCAGTCTTTCAGCCAATCAGATTCTACCGATAAGCAGGTAAACTTGAATGAAGTAGTTATTGCCGAAAGCAAATTCGAAAGTTTAAAAAGTAATACAGCTCAGCAAAGCCACGTTATCTCAAGCAAAGATTTACAAAGGCTCAATGCACAAAAAACAAGTGATGTGCTCATGGCAAGTGGTGCAGCATTTGTTCAAATGAGTCAGCAGGGCGGTGGTAGCGTGGTGCTTCGCGGTTTTGAAGCAAGCCGTGTGTTAATGGTAATAGATGGTGTTCGCATGAACAATATTTTATACCGCTCTGGTCACCTGCAAAATATTATTACCGTTGATAACAATATTTTAGACAGAATCGAGGTGCTCTATGGTCCTTCTTCTACTGTTTACGGAAGTGATGCTTTAGGTGGTGTGGTTCACATGCGCACAAAGAATCCTTTGCTGGCAGGCGATAAAAAGTTTCTGACAGCAGGTAATGCCATGTTTCGTTTCGGAAGTGTAAACAATGAACTTACCGGACATGCAGATATTAGTTTGGGTTGCAAAAAATTTGCTTCACTTACATCGGCTACCTTCTCTCGCTTTGGCGATTTGCGTATGGGCAATTACGTAACCAACGAAACGGCTAGTTTATGGACACGCGATTATTATCAGGCAAGAACCAATGTTTACGATTCTATTGGAAAAGTTACCGGACAAAAAGATACTGCTATACTGAACAAAGCAAATAATGTGCAGGCAGGGAGTGGTTATTATCAATATGATATTTTGCAGAAGTTCCTGTTTCAGCAAAGCGAAAATATTTCGCACGTGCTGAACGTTCACTTCTCTAATTCTTCAAACGTTCCGCGTTACGACAGACTGGCGGTTACTTCTGCTTCTACTATTTTAAAGGATGCCGAATGGTATTATGGTCCACAACAACGCTTGCTTGCCATTTATGATTTCAATTGGAAAAATGCAGGTGCCTTAGATTTGATTAGCGTTGGTTTGAATTACCAAAACATTGTTGAAAGCAGAAACAACCGTTCGTTCAACGGCACATTCAGAACTGAGAGAACCGAGAAGGTAAACATTGTTGGCGTACATGCCGATTTCAGAAAGAAAATTAAAACACATACTCTCAACTTTGGTTTAGAAGGTCAGTTTAATATGCTCAAATCATCGGCTGTGGCGCGCAACATTAAAGTTGATACTACCAAAGCTGCGAGTAGCCGTTATCCTGATGGAAAGAACAACATGAATTATGTGGCGCTTTACCTTACTCACAACTGGGTGATTTCTCCAAAGGTAATTCTGAGCGATGGCATTCGTTACAATTTAGTAACCATGCATTCAACACTCACCAGTGAAAGCGAAGATTTTTTCCCACTTCCTTATAACGAGTTAAAGAATACACATCATGCACTATCAGGTAACTTAGGCTTGGTTGCATTACCCGGAAGAGGATTTCGTATTGCAGCTTTATTCAGTACAGGTTTCCGAGCACCCAATGTGGATGACATGAGTAAGATTTTTGAATCGGCTCCGGGACTTGTAGTTGTACCTAACAGCAAACTAAAACCTGAGTACACCCTAAACGGTGAATTGACTTTGGAAAAAACTTTTGCCAGTCGTTATCGCATCAGTGCTACAGGTTTTTATACATATTTCCAGAATGCAATTACTGCTGACATAGGAACTTTTAATGGTAAGAATACTGTTACTTACGATGGAACCCTTAGCAACGTAATTACATTGGTCAACAAAAACAAAGCCTACATAGCGGGCGTAACCGCCACTGCTGAAGCTGATGTAACTGATTGGTTAAGCGTGTATGCTTCGGTTACTTATACCTACGGAAGAATTTTAACCGACACTACTCCTTATCCGCTTGACCACATTGCTCCTATTTACGGACGCGCGGGGTTCCGTGCAAAGTATAAATGGGTGCGCGGTGAATTCTTCTCTGTTTTCAACGGAAAGAAAAAGGAAAAAGATTACAACATGTTGGGTGAAGATAATTTCGGACAAGGTACCGGAACTGATATGCCATGTTGGTTCACACTCAATGCACGCATCGGTTTTCAACCTATTAAACATTTCGGTTTCGATTTAGGTTGCGATAACCTTATGGATTTACGTTATCGTCATTTTGCTTCAGGCATAAGTGCACCGGGTAGAAATTTCTTTGTAACCGCAAGGGTAAACTGGTAATTTTTGGAGCCCTAAAATGTTTTCGCATGAATCCTCTGTTTATACAGGGGATTCATTTTTTTTGCCCGTAAAGATTAATTCATGAAAAACTTTTTTCTGCTTATCGCCTGTTTGTTTTCGGTAAGTGCTATGTGTTTGCCTGCGGGTATGAACAACGACACGGTGCCGAATGAGTTAAGCATAATGACTTACAACATTAAGTTTTTGCCGCGCGGTGCTTTTTATATTCATCACCATCCGGTGGTGCGCGCACGATTAATTCCCGCACAGTTAATGAAAGAAGCCCCCGATGTAATTGTTTTTGAAGAAGCGTTTGACGGTTATGCCGACCGCGTACTGCGCAGAAAACTAAAACCGATGTATCCGTATTGTGCGGGTTGGAAGAACAGAAAAGTTATCAGCTATAAACGCGCAGGTGGTGTATTGATGTTTAGTAAATATCCAATGAAAGAACTTGAAAGCATTACTTACAGCAAATGCAAAGGCATTGACTGCATTGCTCATAAAGGTTCTATGCTGGTAGAAGTTGAACATCCTAAACAGAAGTTTCAATTGCTGGGCACCCACATGCAGGCGGGTGGAGGACCCGAAATAAAAGCCAGCCAACATGTAGAAGCCGGTGAATTATTAAAACGCCACGAAGAAAAAGGTATGCCGCAGTTTGCTGCCGGTGATTTCAATACGCATAAGGTAGATACTGTTTTGTATCCGCACATGCTTAAAGCTATGTGCTGCCAGGATGGTGATATATGCACCGATTTAAAGTTCTCAAGCGACCATTTGCTGAATGATATGGATAGCTACAATCCTAACCGCAGAAACCTGATTGATTTTGTTTTGTTTAAAGGCAATGGCTTTGAACCCAAAGAAACCAAGCGCTGTGTAATTGCTTTTGAACAGCAATGGAATAAGAAACATAAATCGTTGAGTGACCATAATGCGGTGGTGCTGCGAATGAAGTTATAGTGCTTCGACAAGCTCAGCATGACAAAACTGTCACCCTGAGCTTGTCGAAGGGTTACAAGCAACAGACAAACTTTTATTAACCGCGCTATGGTTTATGTTTGCGCCACTAAAAATTGATATGAAGAAAATAGTTTCAGTTGTTACCGTTTCAGTTATTGCCCTTGTGGCGTTGGTGCAGTTCTCCTCGTGCGGTGGTGAAAAAAGCACCGTGCCTACTATTGCATTTCGCGAAGGCAGTGCTTATGTTTATAAGGACACCGCTATTGTGCAAGGCACTGTTTTTAATGTAGGTATCAACGCTTCTAAAACAGGAACCGAAGGTATATTGACCAATTGCAAAATTGACCGCAGTATTAATGGCGCGCCTGACAGCACTATTCAGAACATTGACATCACCACGCAGTATTTTACCCAATACTTTAGTTACATAACAGGCGACTCGGGCAATACCGAGAAATACACTTTTACCGTTACCAAGAACGATGGACTGCAAAACAGTGTGAGTGTGACGGTAACAGACAAATAGACGTTAGACACAAGATATTAGACAATACAAAAGCAGCCAAAGATTTTCTTTGGCTGCTTTTGGTTTATGAGTTATCCGCTTCTCTGTTTACACCTCTCTGATATTATTCTGTATCCGTGTTAATTTGACTCTCCTGAGGATTACTAGGATTGTAATTGAGCTTTAACCGCATACCAGGGTTATTGCGCAGTTTTTTAAAAAACATTAGATGTTGAGTACTATTGGGAATTCTGTCTTTAGAATAATAAGTCACTCCATTAACCATATAAGCATATTCGATTTCAATACCCGTAGCTCTTATATAATTTCCTCTTTTACTCATGCCTAACTGTGTGAGATTTTCAGACCTGATAAATGTTCCGGTGGTAGTCTCTGTTAATAGAAGACTCTTGGAGTTACGTAACAAGTCTGGAAATCGAAAGAGAAACGTTAAACCAATACCGCCAGCAATTAGTAACACAGCTACGTTTCTAATTGTTTCCCAGTCCCACAATTCCCAAGGTCGTACTTTATTCATTTTTCGGTAATCAAATATTAAGGTTGAGATTATCTATATTTCTGTTGTTGGTGACGTTCCGATGAAGCATCGGGAACTAAATACCAACAACGACTCCTTAAATATACATCAGTCAAATTTTAAACGATTGCCTGTATATTTTTCGAAACTGCTGAAAGCATACAAAGAAATAATGCGGTGTTGTTCCAGTCTTTGTTCGTGAGTTAAACTGCGCCAATAATCTATTTGTGCCTGTTGTTCTTCTTCAAATGATTTGAAGAACACCAACCGCTTTTGATATTCTGCCGTAGGTTCGTTAAGAATGTTTTCCTTTTCTTCTTTTTTCACAACTCTAATATAAAGTATGCAGCTGTAAACTGAAAAACTCTACCTCAAATCCACCACCTTCACTCCGGGGTATTTCTTCGGGTCGAAAGTAAAGAGGTCATCGGTTAAAGAAGAGTCGGGCGTTTGCTTGGTGAGTTTGTAAATGTAGCGCACGCCATTTTTTTCATACACCTTGGTTTCGTTAATGGTGCCGGTGGCATCGTCAAGGCTCACATCAATTTTAAAGTAAGAAACCTTCTTGTTCACGGGGCTCATTTCCACCACGGTTACTGCTTTGCCGTTAACGGTTTTCTTTTCTTTAATCTGATACGAGTAACCCGAATTATACAACGAGAATATTTTGGTGGGCGAAAACACATCGTTGGTTTCTTCGTAATTGTTCACCTGCACTTCGCGGTCGGCAGCACTGTAAGTCCACATGTTTTTGCCATCGCAAATAATCTTCTGCCCTTTTACATCAATATTAAACTTAGCCCCCTGCAAATAAATTTTGCCCTTAATAGTGTCGGTGTATTTCTTGTCGTCCTCTTCTGGTTTCAGTTTCGGATGCTGAATCACGAGTTTAAATTCAGCAGCTATGTTTTTATAGCTCTTATATTTTTCGCTGGTCTTCTTCAGCAGGTTCGAAGCTTCAACATCATTAGCTGAGTTTTCGGTTTGTGCAGAAGCACTTATAAGAAACAATAGGAAAACAAAAGAAGTAAGTAAGCGCATAGAAATATTTTGGCTGATTAAAACTGTGTACTGCAAACCGTGAACCGTGAACTACTGCATCGGTTGCTCCTTCAGCTTTTGCAAGAACTGTTCCAATTCTGTTTCGCTCTTGAATTTAACATCGCGCGCCTTAGTGCCGAGGTTATCGCCCACTATGCCCGCCTCCTGCAATTGGTCCATCAAACGTCCCGCGCGGTTGTAACCGAGTTTCAATCTGCGTTGAATAAGCGAAGTAGAACCCATTTGATTTTGCACAATAATACGCGCGGCATCGTCAAACAAATCATCGCGCTCGCCTTCGTTAAAGAAGTCTTCACCATCTTTAGCATTTAGGTCAACATACTCAGGCAATTCAAACGGATGCGCATAACCCTGTTGATTGGCAATAAAATCGCGCACCTGTTCCACTTCAGGCGTATCTACAAAACCGCACTGCAAACGAATCATATCGCTGCCGAGCGAAAGCAACATATCGCCTCTGCCTATCAACTGCTCGGCACCGCCTGTGTCGAGAATTGTTCTTGAATCAATTTTAGAAGTTGTTTTAAAAGCGATTCGCGCAGGGAAATTCGCCTTGATAGTTCCCGTAATAATATTTACCGAAGGTCGTTGTGTAGCAAGAATCAAGTGAATACCAATAGCGCGCGCCAACTGTGCGAGGCGTGCAATAGGCATTTCCACTTCCTTACCCGCAGTCATAATCAAATCGGCAAACTCATCTACCACCAACACAATGTAGGGAAGAAACTTGTGACCGTTCTTCGGATTCAACTGACGATTCAAAAACTTGTGGTTGTATTCTTTGAGATTGCGGCAACTTGCTTTCTTGAGCAAATTGTAACGGTCATCCATTTCGAGACAAAGCGCGTTCAATGTGGTTACCACTTTCTTCGTATCGGTGATAATCGCATCTTCTTCGCCAGGTAATTTTGCCAGGAAATGTTTCACGAGCGTTTCATACAAACTCAACTCTACTTTCTTCGGGTCAACCAAAATAAATTTCAACTGCGAAGGATGTTTCTTATAAAGCAGCGAAACCAGAATCGAGTTAATCCCCACAGATTTTCCCTGACCCGTAGCACCCGCCATTAACAAGTGAGGCATCTTGGCTAAGTCAGCCACAAAAATTTCATTGCTGATAGACTTGCCTAAACAGATTGGAAGTTCAGCCGTTGAGTTTTGAAATTTCTCCGAAGCCAGAAGCGAACGCATCGAAACAATTTCTTTGTGTGCATTCGGCACTTCAATACCAATCGTTCCCTTGCCCGGTATTGGCGCTATGATACGAATACCAAGAGCTGCTAAGCTCAACGCAATATCATCTTCGAGGTTTTTAATTTTAGAAATACGAACTCCCGGTGCAGGAACAATTTCATACAGCGTAACGGTTGGTCCTATAGTCGCCTTAATTTTTGAAATCTCAATCTGATAATTATTGAGCGTAGAAATAATCTGCGTTTTGTTGCGCTCTAATTCTTCGGCATCAATTTTCACTTTATCGCTGCCGTGCTCTTCGAGCAATTCAAGACCCGGATATTTATAGTTCGATAAATCCAAAGTAGGGTCGAAGGTTGTTCCTATAGCTCCGGTGTTCGCTTCCACCACTGCTTCTTCAACCGTTTCACCTACTTCTAATTCTAAATCCTGTTCGTTCGCGTCATCCAGATTTCTCAACTGCATTTGTTCCTCTTCTATTTTCTCCACTTCCAAATTCAGCGGCTCGTTCATCAATTCGTTGCCCATTTCCATAATGTTGTCCTTACCAAAAATATTTTCACTCGGGTCTAAGAAAGCTGGGACAAGCTTCGCAGCTTCTTTAGCAGCGGTTGCAGCCGCTAAGGTTTCTTCTTCTGTTTTTTCTTTAGCAAACAGATTTAAAATGAAATCGAAATTGATATTGTAAACCACCACCGCAAATGCAATAGCTGTAACCACCAGCACCGCTCCCACTCCCGTTGGCTTCAACAGACCGGTGAGGTAACCTGTTTCTCCTGTAAGGTAATCACCAAACGCTCCGCCCCAGTTCAAAATACTCGTAGGATAAATTAAGTAGTTGGCAAAAGCCAAAGCCGAAGAAAACCAAACAACACCTGCAAACGAATACAACGAAATGCGAAGCGCAGGAAAAACATTTTTGCGCACTAACCAGTTAAAGCCAATCGCAAAAAACGTAACCACAAACAGGTAAGAAGAAAGACCGAATAAATTATTGATAAACAAATTCGCCAACCATGCACCTAATCTTCCAAGTGCATTCTTTACGTGCAACGAATTATCGGTCAATGTAGAAACGCCACTGCCAATTACTTCGCTTTGGTCTTCGGCAAGTGTAAACAAATAAGAAGTAAACGCCACTGCCAGTGCAAACGAAAAAAGAATAAACGATAAGCCGCCAATCTTGGCAACACGACCATCATTCCACCATTTGGTTTCTGGCTCTGCGTTATCTTTTTCTTTCGCTTTTTTCACGGGCTTCTTTTCGCGGGGTTGCTTAGCCGTTTGCTTTTCAGCAACAGCATTTTCAATTTCGAAAACAGATTCCATATCTTTCTTCTTTTTGGGTGAAGTCTTTATTTCTTCCATAGCTATTTTATCAGCAACTAAAATGAAAACTTGCCCGCGCAAATCTCTATTCAATAACGCTTACTTATTCACAGCAGGTGTACCCATTGTATAAATTGTTTGAAAAGCTTGAAGGTCTTTCAGTTTGACTTAATCTCCCAAGATGTCAGGCTGAGCTTGTCGAAGCCTTTCCTCTTTATCCTTCGACAAGCTCAGGATGACATAAGTCCGGGAAACTGAAACCCCACAAAATTTTGAAAGGAAATGAATTTATGTCCGTTCAATTCATGCGCATCATTATTTTCGCACCTCTTTAAAAATGCAACTATGTCTAATACGGTAGAAAGAATTCAATGCTTAATTATTGGTTCGGGTCCTGCGGGTTACACTGCTGCTATTTATGCAGCACGTGCCGGTTTAAAACCCATTATGTATACCGGCTTGCTCCAAGGCGGACAATTAGTAAACACAACTGATGTAGAGAACTACCCGGGTTACCCAACGGGAATCCTCGGACCGGAGATGATGGAAGATTTTAAAAAACAGGCTGAGCGTTTCGGAACTGATATTCGTTTCGGCATGGCGACTAAGGTTGATTTTTCTTCTTCACCAAAAAAGGTTTGGATTGATGAAGAGAAATTAGTGGAAGCCGATGTTGTCATCCTCGCCACCGGTGCCGAAGCAAAATGGTTAGGAATACCAAGCGAAAAAAGATTGAATGGTTCAGGTGTAAGTGCCTGTGCAGTGTGCGATGGTTTCTTTTATAAAGGAACCGAAGTAGCAATTGTAGGTGCAGGAGATACCGCTTGTGAAGAGGCAATTTATCTTTCGAAGCTTTGCACTAAAGTGCACATGATAGTTCGCAGAGATGAGATGCGCGCTTCAAAGATTATGCAGGAACGTGTGTTGAACACAAAGAATATTCAAGTGTATTGGAACAGCGAAACCGATGAAGTGCTTGGACAGAATGTGGTAGAAGCAGTGCGTATATTCAACAATAAAACCAAAGAGAAAATTGATGTGCCGGTTACCGGTTTTTTTGTGGCTATTGGTCATCAACCTAATTCAATTGTGTTCAAAGATTTTATTACTACTGATAATGAAGGTTACGTAATTACTCAAAGTGATTCAACCAAAACAAATGTAGATGGTGTTTTTGCTTGTGGCGATTTGCAGGATAAAACTTTTCGTCAGGCCGTAACTGCTGCGGGCACAGGTTGTATGGCTGCACTTGAAAGTGAACGTTGGCTGAGTGAAAAAGGAATTCATTGAAAAAATAAAATCTTGTAGCCATTGATTCGTCTGCTCTTAAACGTTGAGGCAAAATATTTGTCTGTATAAGCACAACATAATCGCGGTTCGGTAGTTTATCAGTGTAAATTTGAATTGTGAAACAAAAAAACGCAGCGTTTCTCTTATTGTTTTTTCTTTCTTTTTCATCGTTCCGTCAGGTGCAGAACATGGATGAGTGGGTGTATGAACGCGAAAAAAAAGGAATAAAAGTTTTTACCAAGAAAAGTAAATGGGGGCACTTGCGCGATTCAAAAGCAACTATGCAGGTTTCTGCAACACCTGAAGAAGTTGTAAAATATCTTTCCGATTTTGATAACTATCCCAATTGGTTTCCGCGTTGCAAAAAAGCTCAGGTGGTTGCCAAACTAAACGACAACGAGTTTATTGCTTACCTCGTTTTCAATGCTCCTTGGCCTGTAGCTGACCGCGATTGTGTGTTACGAGTAAAGACAGAAAGAGATAAACAAACCGGCATCATCACCATTACCCAAACATCGGAACCGAAATGTGTGGCGCGTAAAGAAGATTGTTTTCGTATTGATCAAATTATTTCAACTTGGAAAATGGTTCCCAAAAATGGCGGTACTGAAATTACCAATGAATACGCCTCAAACCCCGGTGGCAATATCCCCGATTGGCTTATCAATACGCAAAGTGTAGATAACCCGATGGTAACGTTTGAGAGTTTGCAAGGGAAGGTGGTTACGAAGAAATAATTATGTCACAATAGCATGTCGAAGCATCATCAGCACAAATCCTTCGACAAGTTCAGGATGACAAACGTCTTAAGATTATTTAGCTGCGCTGGCAGTAGATGCGCGAAGTTCCTTCACTATTTTCATATCTTCTTCGTAGCGATAAGTATCACCTGTGTCGAGATATAAGCGCGCACGCTCTTCGTAGTATTCGGGTTTTTTCTCTCCTATTTCTATAACCATTGAGATAGCGTATGTGGCATTCGCTTTGTCGTTCATGGCTAAATAAATCTCGTACATCTTATAGAACAACTTCCAGTCATTATTCTTATACATCATCGCAAATTTGAAACTTGCAATAGCTTCAGAATATTTTCCTGCTTTGGCCTCTGCTAGACCGCGGTAGTAATAAGCATCGGCATTTGTTTTTACATGTGCTGTATAATCGTAAAAACATTTAGCCGCGTCATCGTATCTGTTATTACGGAAATAAATTAGTCCAAGATAGAAGTTCATATTCTCTAAATCCTCACGAATATTTTTGGCACTTTCAAAATCACTTTTGGCTTCATCTAAATCTCCTTTTACGTATTTTATCAAACCTATTTGATAAAATGCTTCGGCTGTTGGTTTCAAATCGTTTGATAACGCAAAATCTTTGTTCGCGCTTTCATTATTTCCCATGGCCTTGTAAGTAAGTCCTCGGTTATAATAGAAATAATTTCGTGCGGGGTCAATGGTAATTGCCAAGTTATAATTCTTGATAGCCAGTTCGTAATTGCCCATTTGCTGAGCAGAGAAAGCAATTTTGAAAACTTCGTTGGGTGTAGGATTTGCCGATTGCGCAACCAAAAAACTTATTGAAAGAGCCAGTAAGCTACTAAACAAAGAAAATTTCAGGGTGTAAATGTGTTTCACACTTGTATTTACGATACAAGTTTTGATTTGTTACACGCACGGTGTGGCTTGTGTAACCCTCTAACCAAAATGCGGCACCTGCAACTCATTCACCAGCCGTTCATATTCTGCCTGCCGGGTTTCTTCTTCCTTCATTTTTTTTAAGGCAACAGGGGTTTCGTAATTCAATTCACCACTCGTTTTTAGTTTATTGAATTTAAGCGCGGGGTCGTTGAGGAAGTTGATTTTCTTTTTCACCGCATCGATTAAAACAAAACCAATGGTTACCGAATTAGCGTTATTGTTCAACTCGGGCATTGGGCGAAGAATAGAGATAGTGAGGTAATCTTCTTTATCAGAATTCTGACTGATAACTGCATCGGCAAATGTTTTCTTTGAATCAGCATCATTGCGTTTATCATCCAAATATTTTACCGTGGTTTTGGTAATCCATCTGCGGTAGTTCTGTTCATTGATGATATATTCCAAATCAACCTGATTGCGACTCAAGTGAAGCTCTTTCGAAATTTCTTTCAAATGTTTTGCGGGTTCTTTGCTCGAGTAACGAATGAAGTAAAGTTCGTTGAAGCCAAAATACTTCGGCAACAAATTGGCAATGCGTTGAAATAACATTTCGGGAGAGGTGTTGTATTTCGTCAGCAACTTCACTAAGAAATCTGGATTCCATTTTGGCTGCGCGAAGAAAGTTTCGAGATCTGCAATCAGCATTTCTTTGTTAACGTGCAATGCCTGCGCAAAGTAAGAGCCTTTGAAATTGTTCATCACATGGTCAAACGATTCAACCTTTAACCACGAAGTGGTGATTGGGCGCTTTTCAATTTTCATGACAGCAAAGCCCAGCTCTTTCCCAAACAAAAATATTTTTTGCTGTTCTGTAAGTTTAGTGTTGTAAAGCAAAGTAGGTTGCTCACCTTTTACAAACACCGAACGGAAGTGACGCAGCTTTGGATACTCTACAAAATCAGTTTCTTCTAAATGGTAGCCGAATTCCTTCTTCAGCAAATCGGCATATTGTTTTGAAGTAAGCGATTCGGGATGTTCAATACCCGCGTCACTTCTAAATTTTTCTACGGCCGTTTCAATGTCTTCAAAGTAATTGTCGTTCATTTCCTGATACGAGCGCAAACAAGAAAAATAGAAATGCTCTTCCTGCAAATTGTAGTTACGAGCAATTTCAAACACCGAGTTAATCAAAGCCGAAAGCGAGGTAGGCGCATTGGCCATCATACTCATTAAAAGACCTTTGTCAACGCCAAAGGTTTCGAACAAAAAGTCGTTGATGATGCGAAGGTTCAACACCTGAACCACCGGAGTAAGGTTCTTATTTATCTTCAACGAAACCAAACTGTCATAAGTCGTTTCGAGAGCTTTTGCCAGTTCATTAATCTTATCAGGCTTTGGATACTTTTTGCCGTTCTCAATTTCGTTCATGTACGAAACCGAAACACCGCTCATGTCGCTGAGTTGTTGAAGCGATAGCTTTTTATCGGTTCTTAGTTTCTTTAGCTTTAGTCCGAAAATGATTCGGATGTTTTCTTCGGTAGTTGTTTCCATGTTTAAGACGGCAGACGACAGACAACAGACGGCAGTAATACTGGTCTAGTTGAGTGAACTTCTGTACTTGTTTAATCGTTTAAATAATATTTCGGTTTTGTTATAGAGACCATCGAACTGTTCCCGGGAAACGTATTTGCGACTAAGCGCTTTATAAAGACAAGTAATAACCTCACAATAGGAGCGAATAGAATAACCAATAAACTTTGCATTCTCCGGATTAGATTGTCGGGTTGAACCTTCTGAAACATTCAATGCAATAGAATCTGCCGCCCGCATAAGTTGAGAGGTGAGATTAAACAGTTCGTCTTTCGGAAACTTTCTGGTAACCAAATATATCTCCTCGCCAAGTCTCATTGACTCTTTCCAAACTTCTAATTTCTCAAACTTAAAGGGCATAGATGGCTTTTTTGACGACAGACGGCAGACCGCAGACGACTGTAAATCCGGATTTGCATTTTCCGCTGTCTGTCGTCAGTGTTCAGTTGTCTACGTGCAAATAAAGCGAATATTTTGAACGAGCGAAATTTCGCTATTTCCTTTTTCTTTAGATATTTGCGCCCTCGAAGCAGACAACGGATATATGGACGACAGTGAATGCAGTTTTGCCTTTTCCGCGGTCTGTGGTCTGCCGTCTGTAGTCAAAAAATTAAGCATGGCAATACAATCAAACATTACAGGACTCGAAATTAACGCTACGGTAACCGAGGAGTTCTCCGAAATTCTCACCCCCGAAGCTTTGGCTTTTGTGGTTAAACTTCAGCGCACCTTTAATAAAAGAAGACTTGAAATACTTGCCGCTCGCGTTGAAAGACAGAAGGCTATTGATGCCGGAAAGACTCCCGATTTCCTTCCCGAAACCAAAGCCATTCGCGAAGGCGATTGGGTGGCGGCTCCTATTCCTGCCGACCTGCAAGACCGCAGAGTAGAGATTACCGGACCCGTTGACCGCAAGATGATAATCAACGCGCTCAACTCAGGAGCCAAAGTATTTATGGCAGACTTTGAAGATTCAAACTCTCCTTTTTGGGCTAATAATATTGATGGACAAATCAATCTTCGCGATGCTATTCGCAAAACTATTTCGTTTAAGAACGAAGCCGGAAAAGAATATAAACTGAACGAAAAGACTGCCGTTTTAATGGTTCGTCCGCGGGGCTGGCATTTAACGGAGAAGCATGTAAAAGTAGATGGCGAGGTAATGAGCGGCTCTATTTTCGACTTCGGTTTGTTCTTCTTTCATAACATTAAGCAATTGATTTCAAATGGCTCATCTTCATACTTTTACTTGCCTAAGATGGAAAGCCATCTTGAAGCCCGTTTATGGAACGATGTGTTTGTTTTAGCACAAAATGAATTGGGTATTCAGCAAGGAACTATCAAAGCAACGGTGCTTATTGAAACCATTACTGCTACCTTCGAACTCAACGAGATAATCTTCGAATTGAAGGAGCACATGGCGGGGTTAAACTGCGGACGTTGGGATTATATCTTCTCTTATATAAAGAAGCTTCGCAACCTGCAAGGGTATGTTCTTCCGGATAGAAGTCAGGTAACTATGGCTGTTCCATTTATGGCTTCTTACAGCAAACTGGTTATTCAAACTTGTCATAAAAGACGGGTTCATGCCATGGGCGGAATGAGTGCTTTTATTCCAATTAAGAATGATGAAGCGGCTAATTCGGCTGTGTTAGAAAAAATTAAACAAGATAAGATTCGTGAAGTTACGAACGGGCACGATGGTACTTGGGTGGCGCACCCGGGTTTGGTAGCTGTGGCTATGGATATTTTCAACGAGCACATGAAAACGCCAAACAACTATGCTATCACTCGCGATGGCGAAATTTATATGGCTGCCGATTTCTTAACTCCGCCTGCCGGAACTATTACAGAAGCTGGTCTTCGCATGAACATCAACGTTGGAGTTTTGTATATCGAAAGTTGGTTGCGCGGAGTAGGCGCAGCTGCTATTCATAACTTAATGGAAGATGCAGCCACAGCTGAGATTAGCAGAACACAGATTTGGCAATGGATAAAGAACAGTTCGAAATTGATAGATGGCAGAACAGTAACTTACGAACTGTTCAGAGAAATTCTGTCATCGGAACTAGAAGCAGTAAAAACGTATGTAGGCGAAGCGGCTTATAACACTTCAACCATGAAACGGGCTATTGAAATATTTGACGAGCTAGTTCAGCAAGGCGACTATAAAGAGTTTTTGACACTTCCCGCGTACGAAGAAATTGACTAATAGAATTCTTCATAAAACTATAACTAAATCAAAACAATGGCTACAAAACAAGAAAGAGCAGATGCACTAAAAAAGGAATGGGCAACCAATCCGCGTTGGAAAGGCATTAACCGTCCGTATTCGGCAGAAGAAGTAATCAATATTGCAGGTTCAGTACCTATTGAATATACTTTGGCAAAGAACGGAGCCGAAAAATTGTGGAACCGTCTGCAAACCGATAAATGGGTGGCAGGTCTTGGTGCTCTTACCGGCAAC
>JAPLES010000049.1 GCA_026391075.1 Bacteroidota bacterium
CTGAGCCTTCAATCAATTTTAGTGGACTTCTTTACTGCGGAATAGGTGGACTACTATGCCGCGGAATTAGTGGCCTTGCTTGGGACGGAATGGGTGGTATTGTTTGCGCGGAATTTCCACCTTAGTGAGTGTGTGTAAAAGTTTAATTCTCTTCTTCAAAATCTTCCTGATTTCCATTTCCGGAATCATCCTGAAAGTTTTCAATTTGAAAATCTTGTCTGCGGCTAAATTCTTCTTGTTTCAATTTGATACAATTCAAACGATCTAAACGAAAAGCTCTGTAATCGTTTCGCAAGCGACACCAGGCAATCAGGTTGCGTTTGCGGTCTTTATAAACAATAGCCATAGGTTCAACCTCGCGAATAGTGATTCCTTTTTCGTTTGAATCATATTCAATGGTGGCTACTTTACAGTTATCAATTGAGTTGTTTACAGTGCTGAGCAAATTAGGCGAATAATGCATTTGCTTTTTTTGCTGAGCCGAACGGGAATGGGTATACGTATCGTTCATCTATGGGTGTTTTGGGGCTACGAATATATTCGTTCAACTTCCAAAACAAAATTAAATCAAAAAAAAAACAAGACTTAGTTTCCGCCAAAGGCTCGCCCACAAAGGGATTCGGAAACTTTATACAGATTTAAAGTTTCTGCGTTACAACATCTAATTGCAATTAGTTGGTTAAAGATTTTTCGAGCATAACGATTTTAGAAAGCGCATCATCTCTCTTCTTTTTTTCATTTTCAAGAACATTAGCAGGTGCAGAAGCCACAAACTTTTCATTAGAAAGCTTTTTATCTACCGAAGCCAGAAAACCTTTAGTATATTCTAATTCTTTCAAAAGTTTTTCGCGCTCATCGTTTTCATTCGCTACTTCACCGGTGATGATGAAAAACTTATAGCCTTTTGAGATAAATGTTTTTGAACCGGTTACATCTTCTTTTACATTCTCCAGTTTGCCAAGACGTGCAAGCTTTAGAATTTTTTCATTGAATGAATTGAAAACAATTGCATCGCTACCATTATAAAAAGCATCTACTGTTTCTGTATTCTTCTTGCCAGCCTTAGCGCGTATCTCGCGAATGTTGGTGATGATTTCGAAAGTGAGTTCCGCTTGCGCAATCAATCCATCATTTACCTTTCCTGCTTTGGGATATTCAGCTACACAAATACTTGCACCTTCTGCTCGGGTGTTGAGCAAGTGCCAAATTTCTTCGGTAATGAAAGGCATAATTGGGTGAAGCAATTTCAAAAGCGTTTCAAATAACTCTACCGTTTTATCATAGGTGTATTTATCAATAGGCTTTTGATATTCGGGTTTGATTAACTCTAAATACCACGAACAGAAATCATCCCAAATTAATTTATACAAAGTCATTAATGCTTCGCTTAATCTAAAATCTGAATAGGAAGAATTGAGTTCAAGAATGGTTTTGTTGATTTTACTTTCAAGCCATTCGATTGCCACTTTGTTGTCTGCATTTTCTCCCTCATACACTTCCCACCCTTTTACTAAACGCAAAGCATTCCAAAGTTTGTTGCTAAAATTTCTGCCTTGCTCGCAGAGTTTTTCATCGAACAGAATATCATTTCCGGCCGGTGAGCACAACAACATTCCTAAACGAACTCCATCTGCGCCATATTGCTCAATTAAGTCGAGCGGGTCCGGTGAGTTGCCGAGGCTCTTGCTCATTTTTCTTCTCAACTTATCGCGCACTATACCGGTGTAGTAAACATTTTTGAACGGCTTCTCTCCTCTCCATTCGTAGCCTGCCATAATCATACGCATTACCCAGAAGAACATAATCTCCGGAGCAGTTACCAAATCGTTAGTCGGATAGTAATAGTTGATGTCTTTGTTGTTCGGATTTTCGAAACCATCGAAAACAGAAATAGGCCAGAGCCATGAAGAGAACCATGTGTCGAGAACATCTTCATCTTGTTTTAAATGCTGAATGTTGAGTGCTGATTGCTGAATGGCTTCCGCTTCTGTTTTTGCAACAGCAACCAGATTGCCCTTTTCATCGTACCATGCCGGTATGCGTTGTCCCCACCAAAGCTGGCGGCTAATGCACCAGTCGCGCACATTGTCTATCCAGTGCTTGTAAGTGTTCTTCAATTTTTCAGGATAGAAATGAATATCATCATTCATTACATCATTCAATACTTGCGGATTTTTTTCGAAGAACTTTTTCATATCCACAAACCATTGTAAACTCAAGCGCGGTTCTATAATGGCATTTGTGCGTTCACTTCTTCCTACTTTATTCAGGTAGTCTTGTTTCTTAATCAGCAATCCGTCTGCTTCTAATTTTTCAGCGGCAAGTTTGCGCGCTTTGAACCGGTCTTCTCCAATAAAAATTGTGGCGGCTTCTGAAATGGTGCCATCTTCGTTGAAACAATCTATTACCGGTAGGTTGTATTTTTTCCCAATCTCGTAATCGTTTACATCGTGTGCCGGTGTAATCTTCAACGCACCGGTACCGAATTCTATATCAACATAGTCATCGGCTATCACCGGAACTTCGCGATTTACCAATGGAACAATAACCGTTTTGCCAACTAAATTTTTGTAACGTTCATCGTTCGGGTTTACACACACTGCCACATCGCCCATAATAGTTTCGGGGCGAACGGTGGCTACAGAAATAAATTCATCGCTGCCCTTCACCATATACTTTATAAAGTAGAGTTGACTGTTTTCTTCGCTATGCAAAACTTCTTCGTTGCTCAAAGTTGTTTTTGCCGAAGGGTCCCAGTTAATCATGCGCAGACCGCGATAGATTAAGCCCTTCTTGTAAAGGTCAATGAAAACTTCAATTACCGCTTCGCTTAATTTTTCTTCCATCGTAAAACGCGTGCGTTGCCAATCGCAACTTGCTCCGAGTTTCTTCAACTGCTCTAAAATTATTCCGCCATATTTTTCTTTCCACTCCCACGCGTATTTCAAAAATTCATCGCGACTTAAATCGCTTTTCTTAATTCCTCTTTCGCGCAACATCTGCACCACCTTTGCTTCGGTAGCAATACTCGCGTGGTCAGTACCGGGAACCCAACACGCGTTCTTTCCTTCCATACGCGCTTTGCGAATTAAAATATCCTGAATGGTGTTGTTGAGCATGTGCCCCATGTGCAACACTCCAGTTACGTTTGGCGGAGGAATTACAATGGTGAACGGTTCGCGTTCATCGGGTTCGCTGTGAAATAAATTTAAGTCAAGCCAGTATTTATACCACTTGTCTTCGGTTTGCTTGGGGTCGTATTTGGTTGGTAATTCCATTAAAGTATTGCGTGTTAGTATTGAGTATTAAGAAAGTGCGCGCGCTAAAATAAAAAGTGGAATGAGTAAACAGGAAAGTTATTCAGTTTTCATAGATACTGATTAAATTTTGGAGTTTAAAAAATTGAAATTATGTGGCTATTCTATTTCTGATTGAAGAAAGGAAATACTTGACAGTAATCACTTTTTGGAATTTCGCATACATCGACATTTTATTTTCTGCATCTAATCTTTATTCTTGCCGTTCATAAATTATTACCCAAACAATACTATGGCTACTAAAAAGAAAGCACCGGCAAAGAAGAAAACTTCCATACTGACTGACGAAGACAAAAATTTTTTCGAAGCGTATATAAATAATCCTTCTCCCACAGGTTTTGAAGCCGAAGGACAAAAGTTGTGGTTAAACTATATAAAGCCCGCTATAGATAAACACGAAGTAGATACTTACGGAACCGTTTACGGCATTGTAAATCCTGCGGCCAAGTTCAAAGTAGTGATTGAAGCACATGCCGATGAAATTTCGTGGTTCGTTTCTTACATCACACCTGAAGGATTGATTTATGTAAAACGAAATGGCGGCAGCGACCATCAGATTGCTCCATCAAAAAGAGTTTGGATTCATACGCGCAGAGACAGCAAAGAGCAAACACCCGAAGTGAAAAATATTTTTCTTGACCTTGGTTGCATCAGCAAAAAAGAAGTGGAAGCATTAGGTGTTCATGTAGGTTGTGTAATTACTTATCAGGATGAATTTTTTACTCTCAACGACCGTTACTTTGGCGGACGCGCATTAGATAACCGTGCAGGTGGTTTCATTATAGCCAAGGTGGCTCGACTTCTAAAAGAAAATAAAAAACAATTGCCGTTTGCACTTTACATTGTCAACTCGGTACAGGAAGAAGTGGGATTGAATGGTGCCGCTATGGTAGCACACACTATTCACCCTGACTGTGCAATCATTACCGATGTTTGTCACGACACTACGACTCCTATGATTGACAAAAATGTAGAAGGAGATTTTGGCAGCGGCCGAGGACCTGTTCTTACGATTGGCCCTGCAGTTCACAACAAACTACTCGACTTTATTATTGAAACTGCTGACAAGAAAAAAATTCCTTATCAAATTGATGCTGCTTCGCGCTTTACCGGAACCGATACCGATGCCTTTGCTTATACCAAAGGAGGAATTCCATCGGCATTGATTTCATTGCCGCTGCGTTACATGCACACTACTGTTGAATTGGTGAATATTGAAGATTTAGAGAATGTAGTAAAGTTGATTTATGAATCGCTACTGAACCTGAAACCGAATTTCGATTTCAAATACTTGTAACGTTACAAGAATAAAATACGATAGTGGCGTAGTACTGTTTGGCTGCTTGCTCTTATTATCAGCCTTTACTGCCGCAAACTACATTTCTGTCATAGCACACCGAAATTATTTCAGTTCATTTTCCTTATCCACAGCCATTATCTGCCAAAACTGCACTAAGTTTTATATGGCACAAAGTCTGTTACATTCGCGCTCCGAAATAATTTCGTTAACTAAATAAAGTAATCTAACATGGCAAAAGACAAATTAAGTATCCAACCTCTGGCCGACAGAGTTTTGGTAAAACCCGCAGAAGCAGAAACAAAAACAGCAGGTGGAATTATCATTCCTGACAGTGCGAAAGAAAAACCACAACGCGGAACGGTAGTAGCGGCAGGTCCTGGTAAAAAAGACGAACCTACAACTGTAAAAGTAGGCGACACTATTCTTTATGGTAAATATTCAGGAACTGAATTAACTGTTGACGGACAAGATTATCTCATTATGAGAGAGTCAGACATTTTCGCAATTCTATAAATAGTGATTGGTTTATTGAGTTGATTAAGTGAGTAGTTAAACTCCGTCAACTCAAACTAACTGAATCAACGTAATTAACTTAATCAACCAAAATAAAATAATCATGGCAAAACTCATTCTATTCGAAAAAGACGCTCGCGACAAGCTAAAAAATGGCGTTGACAAATTAGCTAACGCAGTAAAAGTTACTCTTGGACCTAAAGGCCGTAACGTAATTATTGACAAAAAATATGGTGCTCCTTCTATTACTAAAGACGGTGTATCGGTAGCAAAAGAAATTGAACTCGAAGACCCTATCGAAAACATGGGTGCACAAATGTGCAAAGAGGTAGCTTCTAAAACCGCTGACCAGGCAGGTGACGGAACTACCACTGCAACCGTATTGGCGCAGGCAATTGTTGGCCCGGGCTTAAAGGCTTTGGCAAGCGGTGCAAACCCAATGGATTTGAAACGCGGTATTGACAAAGCAGTGAAAGTAGTGGTAGATAGTTTGAAAAAACAATCAGAAAATGTTGGAAAAGATTTCAGCAAAATTGAGCAGGTGGCATCTATATCTGCAAACAACGATAATGAGATTGGAAAAATGATTGCCGATGCAATGAAGAAAGTAGGAACCGAAGGTGTGATCACTGTTGAAGAAGCTAAAGGAACTGAAACTGAAGTGAAGACCGTAGAAGGTATGCAGTTTGACCGCGGTTATCTTTCTCCATACTTCGTTACTAATCCAGAAACAATGGAAGCTGAATTAGAAGCGGCTTACATCTTGATTTACGAAAAGAAGATTTCGAACATGCGCGAGTTACTTCCTATTTTGGAAAAAACAGCGCAGGCAGGTCGTCCTCTTTTAATCATATCTGAAGAAGTAGATGGTGAAGCATTAGCAACTCTTGTTGTAAATAAACTCCGTGGCACTATTAAAGTTGCCGCAGTTAAAGCTCCGGGCTTTGGCGACCGCAGAAAAGAAATGTTGAAAGACATTGCTATCCTAACAGGTGGTATCTGCATTAGCGAAGAAATGGGTTACAAATTAGAGAACGCTGATTTGTCATACTTAGGACAGGCAGAAAAAATAACCATTGATAAAGACAACACTACTATCGTAAACGGTAAAGGCGAAAAGGAATTAATTGTAGGTCGTGTAGCTGAAATTAAAGCACAAATTGAAAAAACAACTTCTGATTACGATCGCGAAAAACTGCAAGAGCGTTTAGCTAAATTGAGTGGAGGTGTTGCCGTTCTTTATATCGGTGCTCCAACTGAAGTTGAAATGAAAGAAAAGAAAGACCGTGTGGATGATGCATTGCATGCAACACGCGCTGCTGTGCAGGAAGGAATTGTAGCCGGTGGTGGTGTAGCTTATATTCGCGCACAAGCAAGTTTAGAAAAACTGAAAGGCGATAACGATGATGAAACTACAGGTATTGCTATTGTTCGCAGAGCTATTGAAGAACCACTTCGTCAAATTGTTTCTAACTCAGGTTTAGAAGGTTCTATTGTGGTTCAGAAAGTTCGTGAAGGTAAAGATGATTTTGGTTACAATGCAAGAACAGATGAGTATGTTAACTTGAAAAAAGCCGGAGTTATTGACCCTACTAAAGTTACGCGTATTGCTCTTGAAAACGCAGCATCTATCGCAAGTATGTTATTGACTACCGAAGTTGTTATTACCGATAAGCCCGCTGAAAAAGGCGCTCCTGATATGAGCCACATGGGCGGAGGAATGCCAGGCGGAATGGGTGGAATGATGTAAGAGAAGTTGGAAGTCGAAAGACCGAAGACGGAAGTAAATACGAATCCCTGTCTCAATTTATTGAGACGGGGATTTTTGTTTTCGTTAATAAAAAAGCTTGTGTTACGGTATCGGGGTTGTATTTACTCTTTCACCACCTTCTTCGTAAACAACTCTCCGTTTTGTGTAACGGTAATAAAGTAGAAGCCACCCGGCAGGTAGCTTAAATCAAGCATCTTAGTATAGCCATTCGCAAGGTTCTCTTCTTTTCTATTGTAAATCACCTGCCCAAGCGCATTGGTAATGGTAAAGATTGCCTCATGTATATTCTCTCCTTTCAATGCAATTGATAAATCATTTGTAAAAGGGTTAGGGTAAACCTGTATTTGTCTGTCGTCTGTTGTCTGCTGTCTGTCGTCTATGGCTGTTACAGTATCCATACAAAACTTCATTATAAAATAATCATAACTGCTATCCCATGCCGCTTGGGTTTTATAAGCGCCTATGCCACTTTTACTCGTATTGGCTATTGCATAGCAGCCATCTGCAGTTTGTATTGCTAATCCATTTTCATCAGCACCTGTTGTAAAAATGGTTTTATCCCATTGCTTTAATCCATTTGAATCTACTTTTATAATCCAAGTATTTTGACTACCAAGATTCAATTCCGTTTTATCAAAAATCGTATCCATTGTTGCAAGAAACAATGCATCTCCTGACATTAAATAACCGCCATCGCTTGTTTCCACCATACTCTTACCGAATGCTTGACCCGCATAAATATATTCGTTTACTTTATTGCCCAAGGCATCTGTTTTAATTACCCACCAACCACCCTTTTCAATAGTCTTATCACCATTAATACCTACCCCCCCCCAAAAAAAAATAATATAGCCGCCATGGGGTATTTCTAAAACTGTATAAAGCCTTTCGTCAGTAATTGTTCCAAATCTCTTATCCCACTCCTTAAAACCGAGTGAATCAATTTTTACTATCCAGTAATCAGCGGTATGAAAAGCAGTATCCCAATTAGCCTCAGTTTTATCTCCGCTTATTCCTGAATAAGAAAATCCGCCCAAAATATAACCCCCGTCAGTGGTTTGAATTACACTGCGCAAATCGTCTTCTTGTGCACCACCAAATCGCTTATCCCATTCTTTATGTCCTGCCGAATCTATTTTAACTACCCAGTAATCGCTGGTCAGGGCTGTAGTTGCCTGATTTGTTTCTGATTTATCGCCCCCAATTCCCGAATCTGAGCGACCGCCCAAAATATAACCTCCGTCTTTGCATACATCTAATGTCCAAAGTATATCATCGCCTGTGCCACCAAATCGTTTATCCCATTCTTTATTACCTACGGCATCTGTTTTTACTATCCAGAAATCCCACCCGCCTCTGCCCGGTTCGGTTTTATCTCCGCTTAAGCCCGAGCCGCAATAACCCCCTGTAATAAATCCTCCATCGGGTGTTTGTTTTGTTATTAAACCCGCATCAATTCCTGTTCCACCATAACGTCTGTCCCACAATTTATTTCCTGCCGCATCTATTTTTACCAACCAGTAATCACCACCACCCCAATCGGGTTCAGATTTATCGTGACCCACTCCCGAACTTGAACTTCCTGCTATCAGCAACCTATTATCACTTGTTTGTAAAAGAGAATGGAATGATTCTCCTCCTGATCCTCCATAAACTTTATCCCATTGCTTGTGAAAATACGGCTGCGCATAATTGTTGCAAACAGTAACCACCACTAATAAAAAAGAGAAAAGAGTTTTCTTTTTCATCACTTACATTTTAAACATTTTACCTGCTTTTATTTTCATCCCGTTTACTCTAATACTATAAAGATAAATTCCTGCATTTACTTTATCGGCATTCCATATTACCTGAAAGTTTTTGCCTTCAGTAAGATTGTATCTGCGCGTTTCATAGACTGCTCTGCTGCTTATATCTTCTATCTTTATTTCAATTTCACTTGCTTGTTCTAAATTATTAAAACTAATGGTAAATGTATTGAATGATGGATTGGGAAATACATTTACCTGTATCTCGTGCTCTTGTTCACTTGTTTGCTGAGTCTGATTGAATTGCTGCTACATAATGATGACTGCCTCTATACCTAACCACATACAACCTCATACATAACAATAGATACCTGCTTACCTAACCATGTACGACCTCATAATTAACAATAGATGCCTGCGTACCTAACGATGTACGACCTCATACATAACCACATACAACCTCATACATAATAATAGATACCTGCTTACATAACCATGTACGACCTCATACATAACAATAGATGCCTGCGTACATAACCGTGTACGACCTCATACATAATAATAGATGACCGCGTACCTAACCATGTACGACCTCGTACATAATAATAGATGCCTGCGTACATAACCATGTACGACCTCGTACATGGTTACGAACTACTTGATAATCAATAGATGTTCGAAATCACTTGTCAAAATTTGGAAAAAAACTTAGTCATATAAGCTGTTTTGCATAATAATTTAAACCGCACTTCGTTTTTAAATTATGACAGTAGGTTATTCATATCAATCCATTCTTTTTGTGCCGCAAGCCTCCAAGTTTCCGCAGGTAAAGCTCTATGATATTGTTCATTTAATTGATGTGCTCTTTCATCTCTTTGTTCTCCACCTGCAAGGTATTATCACTACAGGTTTATTTCATCCTCGTTTTTCGTTTCGCGGTCGCGATACGTTTTTCCTCTGTGTTTAATACCGTTTATGTTTTTCTGCAATTGCTGAAAAACTAAACCGCACTCCTGTGCGGTCAACAGGTGCATGTCATTTTTA
>JAPLES010000020.1 GCA_026391075.1 Bacteroidota bacterium
AAAAGAAAACTCGGCAGCTCGTTTAATATTTAGTTTCTGTTGCAAACCTCCAATGATAGTAGCCGCTGACCGAGATACACCTGGTATCATAGCTATGCACTGATAACAGCCAATCAAAAATGCTTGCTTCCAATCTATTTTGAATTTCCGTAAAACTCTTCTTGTAAATTCCACACCAAATTCATCGCGCTCTTTCAACAGCATTCGCTCATCATCGTCATGTATATCTTCAATTTGTGCATGAAAAATTTTATCAGTAAAAATTAAAATAATGCCTCCCACCAAAAGTGAAACAGCTACCGTGGTTACACTCGACAAAAGTGCATCAATGTATTTGTTAAGCAATAAGCCCAGCACTGCAGCAGGAAGAAAAGCTACAGCAAGTTTGAAATAAAAATCAAATGATTGAAAAAATCTGCGCCAGTAAAGAAACAGCACCGATAAAATTGCACCAAATTGAATATTTACAATGTACACATTGGTGAATGCACTTTTCTGCATTTTCAACACAGCTTCGGTAAGTATCATATGCCCGGTGGAAGAAACCGGCAAAAATTCAGTTATTCCCTCTACAATGGCCAGGATAACTGCTTCGACAGTGGTCATTATTCTTTAGGTCTTTTAAGTATCGCAAAAATTTCTATCCCAAATCCGAGCATGATAACAATAGGAGCAAGTGTAATTCTTCTGAAACTGTAAATTTCTTCCTGCGGAAAAACATTGTGGTCTGTAGTTGCCCCGCCAATCATTAGTGCAAAACCAATCAAGATAACTACAACACCGGCAATCATGATGATGTAATTTGTTTTATCAAAAATAAAAGGGGTGATTGCTGCCGAAGAAGAATTTGCTTTTTGTACTGAAACATTAGGTTGTTTCACTTTAGGTTGTTGTTGCTTTGCCATAATTTCTATTTAATAAAGGTCCTCTACTTTGAGTCGCAAATAACGAAGAACTGCTGTGAGCGTGCTTAAAAATGAAATCAGAATTCCGAATACCAATAGCCCTGTAAACAGGGCGGCAAATGTAACCAAATCACTAAGCAAACCAAGTTCAGGAAGGGCGTAGTTGAAATAGTAAAGCAAGGCTGCCACTAATGAAGTAGCAGACAGTCCGCTTATAAAACCATTGAGTAAACTTCTTCCTAAAAATGGCTTTATAATGAACCAACGTGTAGCACCAAAAAGCTGTTGTGTCTTAATAATAAACCGGTTCGAAAACATGACCAATCGAATGGTATTGAAAATTAACGACACTGAAAAAATGAGGAAAGCTATTGCAACAATCAAAACCACAAACGTGGCGCTTCTTACATTTTTATCAAGCGCCTCTAATAGATTGCCTTGAATATTTACAAGTTTTACTTCTTCAAATTTTGTCAAATCCTTTTTAATCATTTCGAAACTATCCTTGTTAGCATAGTCTTCGAGCAAATTAAGATTGAACGAAGCATAGAGCGGATTATAACCGAGTATGTCTAAAAAATTTTCTCCTAAATCTTTTTGAAGAATTTTTGCTGCTTCCTCTTTCGAAACAAAAAGGGTGTTCTTTACATACCGTTTACCCTGCAATTTTGTTTTAAGCGAAATGATTTCGCTGGGTTTAATGTTATCATTCAGCACCAGTTCAACGGTAAGGTTTTCTTTAAAATCTTTAGAAACTTTTTTGGCTTCAATACCCAACACTGCCGCTACACCTAACACAAACAACACGAGTGTAATACCAAAAATAGAATAGAAGTAAGAGGTACGTTTGCTGTTAGCCATACTTAATTTTCGGTGGTAAACTTATCTTAATCGCTTTGACTTCGCAAAACAGTTTTGCAGAATTTATATGTTGAAAGCCGTTTCATTAGTCCAATAAATAACAAAAGCAGGTCATCTATTTTTCGAATGAAGTGTGGCAGGAAAATGCATGGCCAAGAATAAACGCTATTCAGTTTGTTGTTTAATGGAAAAATTTACTTTTGCGCGCTGTAAAAAAGGCACACGCTTATGTTTTGGACTCTAGAATTAGCATCATATCTCGAAGACGCGCCTTGGCCATCTACTAAAGATGAGTTGATTGATTATGGAATTCGTTCCGGTGCGCCTGTGGAAGTAATTGAAAATTTACAAGAATTAGATGACGATGGCGAAAGCTATGAAGGCATCGAAGACATTTGGCCTGACTATCCTACCAAAGAGGATTTCTTCTTTAATGAAGATGAGCATTAATTTTCTGCATAGTACCAGCGCGTAAAGTTCTGTTCAAGTTTTTCCCAGCCGAATTTCCCCACCGAATATTTTTTGAAACCGTTTTCAAATACTGTTACTCGTTTGCTAAATGCATAACTTGCTAGTAATGGTCTTTGTATTTATTAAGATCGAAGAATTCGACTTCAGTCTTCCTTCAAACAATCTGCACAACCAAAAATAAAAAAGCCTCCCGCAATTCTACGGGAGGCTTTATATTTTAATCAACTGTTGTTGAATCAATCAAACTTAAGGTCAAGTGCTAAACCTCTCAACTCGTGCATTAACACGTTGAACGATTCAGGGATTCCTGCTTCAGGAATATTATCTCCCTTAACGATAGCTTCGTAAGTTTTTGCACGGCCGATGATATCATCAGATTTAACCGTAAGCAATTCCTGAAGAATGTTGGCAGCACCGTATGCTTCGAGTGCCCAAACCTCCATTTCTCCGAAACGCTGACCCCCGAACTGTGCTTTACCTCCGAGTGGTTGCTGTGTAATGAGAGAGTAAGGTCCGATAGAACGCGCGTGCATTTTATCATCAACCATGTGTATCAGTTTTATCATGTAAATGATACCCACTGTGGTTTCCTGGTCAAAACGCTCACCTGTTTCACCATCATATAAGTAAGTAGAACCCAATTCAGGTAAACCTGCTTTCTTAATGTAAGATTGAATTTCGTCTAACGATGCACCGTCAAAAATCGGAGTTGCAAAACGAACACCCAACTTCTGTCCTGCCCAAGCCAAAACGGTTTCGTAAATCTGTCCAAGGTTCATACGCGAAGGTACTCCAAGTGGATTCAATACGATATCAACCGGTGTTCCGTCTTCGAGGAACGGCATATCTTCTGAACGAACGATACGAGCTACAATACCTTTATTACCGTGACGACCCGCCATCTTATCTCCTACTTTCAACTTACGTTTCTTAGCAATGTAAACCTTCGCAAGTTTCAATACACCAGCCGGTAATTCATCACCGATGCTGATGTTGAACTTCTCGCGCTTGTATTTACCTAACTCTTCGTTTGCACGCATGTTGTAGTTGTGCAACATAATTTTCACCAGCTTGTTGGTGTCCTCGTCCTTAGTCCAGTTATTACCATCGGTAACACTGAAATCTAAATCAGCCAACACGCGCGAAGTGAACTTAGTTCCCTTGCTAATCAATTCTTCTTTGTAGATAGTCTGAATGCCGGTAGTTACTTTGCCGCTGAGGATACTCATCATTTTGTCAATAAGGAGCGACTTCATATCAGCCGTTTTCTTTTCGAAATCCTTATCAAGTTTTTCAATCAACGTCTTCTCTTTCAACTTCGAAGTCTTATCCTTCTTAGCACGTTGGAAAAGGCGTTTAGAAATAACCATACCTTCAACTGATGGCGGAACCTTCATAGAAGCATCCTTCACATCACCTGCTTTATCACCGAAGATTGCGCGAAGCAATTTCTCTTCAGGTGTAGGGTCAGTTTCTCCCTTTGGTGTAATTTTACCAATGAGAATATCTCCTTCCTTAACACGTGCACCTACACGAATAATTCCGTTCTCGTCCAAATCTTTAGTTGCTTCTTCACTAACGTTCGGAATATCCTGCGTTAATTCTTCTTCACCCAATTTGGTATCGCGAACTTCCATTTCAAATTCCTCCACGTGAATGGATGTGAAAATATCATCGCGCACAACGCGTTCAGAAATTACGATTGCATCCTCAAAGTTGTAACCCTTCCAAGGCATAAACGCCACTTTTAAGTTCGCACCAAGAGCTAACTCTCCGCCTTGTGTTGCAAATCCTTCGCAAAGTGTATCGCCTTTTCTTACGCGCTGTCCTTTACGAACAACCGGTTTCAGGTTCACACAAGTGCTCTGATTCGTTTTCATGAACTTTGGTAAGTTGTAAGTTACCTTATCATCTTTGAAAGAAACCAATTTCTCTTCTTCGGTTCTTTCGTACTTAACTATAATTTGATTTGCATCTACATATTCTACCACACCTTCTCTTTCGGCATTGATAAGATTACGTGAATCAACAGCCACTTTGCCTTCTAACCCTGTTCCTACAATAGGAGCTTGCGGTTTCAACAATGGCACTGCCTGACGCTGCATGTTCGAACCCATCAAGGCACGGTTAGCATCATCATGTTCCAAGAAAGGAATCAATGAAGCTGAAACTCCTACGATTTGATTCGGAGCCACATCCATATAATTCACTTCGTTAGGAGCAAGAATAGGGAAGTCGCCCTGGTAACGCGATTTAATTTTATCTGTCTTGAAGTTTCCTTTCTCATCCATTGCAATGTTCGATTGCGCAATTCTCACGGTATCTTCTTCTTCGGCAGTTAAGAAATCAACTTTGCCTTTCAGGTTCACTCTTCCTCCATCTACCTTGCGGTAAGGCGTTTCAATGAATCCCATTTTGTTCACCTTAGCATGAACACAAAGGGTAGAAATCAAACCGATGTTTGGACCTTCCGGTGTTTCGATAGTGCAAAGACGACCGTAGTGCGAGTAATGCACGTCACGAACCTCAAAGCCTGCGCGCTCACGCGAAAGACCACCGGGTCCTAAAGCTGATACACGTCTCTTATTGGTAATTTCGGCAAGCGGATTGGTTTGATCAAGGAACTGAGAAAGTTGTGATGTTCCGAAGAATGAATTGATAACCGAAGAAAGAGTTCTCGCGTTAATCAAATCAACCGGAGTAAACACTTCATTATCGCGCACGTTCATACGCTCACGAATAGTTCTTGCCATACGAGCCAAACCAACACCAAACTGAGAATACAACTGCTCACCCACGGTGCGCACACGTCTGTTGCTCAAGTGGTCAATATCATCAATTTCCGCTTTCTGATTAGAAAGGTTCACGAGATATTTAACGATATGAATAATGTCGGTCTTGGTAAGAACGCGCGTATCCATATCAATATCCAACTCGAGTTTCTTATTGATTTTGTAACGACCTACTTCTCCTAAATCGTAACGTTTATCGCTAAAGAATAATTTTTCAATAATTCCACGTGCTGTTTCTTCATCAGGTGGTTCAGAACCACGCAATTGTTTGTAGATATGATTCAACGCCTCAATTTCTGAGTTCGAAGTATCTTTATTAAGGGTGTTGAAGATGATTGAGTAGTCAGCCGTTTGAGAATCTTTGTGAACAAAGATGCTCTTAACGCCAGAGTCCAAAATCAAGCTGATGTTTTCTTCGTCAACGATCGTATCACGCTCAAGCAATACTTCGTTACGCTCAATAGAAACCACTTCACCGGTATCCTCATCCACAAAATCTTCCATCCATGTTTTAAGAACACGTGCGGCTAATTTTCTGCCCTTTGCTTTTTCGGCACTGCGTTTAGTAACTTCAATTTCATCGGCCAAATCAAAGAGGGTCAAAATATCTTTATCGGTATCGTAACCTACGGCACGCAACAACATAGTAACCGGGAATTTCTTCTTACGGTCAATGTAAGCATACATTACGTTATTAATATCGGTTGCAAATTCCATCCACGCTCCTTTGAAAGGAATAACGCGGGCAGAATAAATTTTCGTTCCGTTAGGGTGAAGCGACTGACCGAAGAACACTCCCGGGCTACGGTGCAATTGCGAAACAATTACGCGCTCAGCGCCATTAATAATGAAGGTTCCTTTAGGAGTCATGTAAGGAATGTTTCCTAAGAACACATCCTGCACCACAGTATTAAAGTCAATGTGCTCAGGGTCGTTACACGAAAGTTTCAACTTTGCTTTCAAAGGAACGCAATAAGTTAAACCTCTTTCTACACACTCTTCCATAGAATAGCGTGGGGGATCAACGAAATAATCAATAAACTCTAACTGGAAAATACTGCGCGTGTCCGAAATTGGAAAGTTTTCCATGAATACACGGTGCAAACCTTCTTTAACGCGGTTTTCAGGAGTGGTTTCTAACTGAACAAATTCTTTGTAAGTTTCTAACTGAATGTCGAGCAAATCGGGTTGTTCGTCAGGAAGTTTAATTTTCCCGAAGTTGATTCTCTCAGCGCTTTTTTTCAGAATTTCTGCCATGTGTAGCTAGGTTTGATGTAGTTAACTAATCTCCAAAATATACAATGAAAACACAGGTGTTTTGGTTTCTTGAAAAGGAACTAAAACCCTAGTAATTTGAGCATTGTAATCGTAAAATTTTGGAACCGGTTTTGCAAAACGGAGTGCAAAGATAGTTTTCGAACTTACACTTCCAAATGTTTGGTGAGGTTTTTGAGAAGGGGGCGAAAGCAACCAAGTTTGATGAGGTGTTCTATCCCTAATTTACTTCCTGCTTATCTGACAATCTTTTTTGCAACTACATAGCCGCCATTCGCTTCGCAGCATTTTGTGCTGCAGTTGCACCGTTAGAGCCGCCAAAATTTACCACCAACTGAACGGTGTACGAACGTGGCTTATCGGGTTTAGCAATACGAATTGCATAGTTGGAGTTCATGACATTCTTTACTAAGAAGTTGATGGAAACATTTCTGTTAATGTCGTATCCAGCGCGCAAGTCCCAAACAAAATCGCCTTTGTTTCTATTCTCTCTTCTAATTTTATTGATATCGGGAATAAAAATGCCGAACACCTTATCAATTTGCCCCATGAAACTATAATATTGAAACGAGGTGCCGAGGTGAATTTTATTGATGAAAATGAAATCGAAGTCTGCTTTGAAAGTGTGTGGGTTTCTATAGCGCAACATACCTGCTGTAACTGAATCCCAATCGTGGTCGGACTTGGCTGTGGGCAATGAGAAGTGAGTGAATGCATCCAAAATAAAGTTGCCAACCTTTGCATTTCTTTTTGCCGCGCCAAACAGCGTATCGTTCAAATCTACCCCGTAAAAATAGGTGTAACCAAACATGGTGGTAAAATCGACCGGACCAATTTGGCCTTCGCCATAAGCGGAAAGTTCCCAACCAAAAATACGCGCACGCGCCACGTTTTGCGATTGAAAATAAAGATGTGTATTGTAGTTGGAATCAAGTTCTACATTGAATTTAAATTCAATCATGTTTCTAAACTCTGTCCAGAAAACAACAGCATCTAAATAGCCCAACCAGTTGCCTATTTTTAAACTTCGTTTGTAACCTAGTTCAGCGGTAAAACCACTCTCCGGATTAATATGTGCGTTCGGTCTAATCTCAATTCCTGCTAACTGATACACCACAAATCTTTCACCAATACTCGGCACGCGAAACGACTGACCAAACGATGCGCGGATGTAATTGTATTTTCTGATTTCGAAATTAAATCCTGCGCGAAACACGGGAATGGTTGGCGTAATAGCGCTATCGAGTCTCACAAATTCTTCCCGCACACCTGCACTAAACGTTAACCATTTGTAATTGACTTCGCCTTGTAAAAAACCACCACCAAAATCGGCTTTGTGATGACCAAGTGTTCCATCTTTCACAATCCAATGCTCATTATTTACTCCGCACAGGATGCGCCCAATCTTTCCAAAGTCATGACGAAACTGATACTCGGCCCTATAAATCCAGAAATCAGTTTCACCATCAATACTATTCTGGCGATAAATTCTTCCGTAAATTTTGTGCTGATTATTTCCTTTATCTACGTAGCGAATTTTCGGGTCAATGTAAGCATGAAAATACCGTTCATTTAAGGTAACTCCCGAAGCGGAGATATACGGATGGCCTGCATCTTGCCAGTAAAACTGAAATCCGCTTTTGCGATAAAGAAGATTGGCAGAAATTTCAAGCGTTAAGCGTTTCAACTTGGCAGGTTGCCAGCGAATTTTAGAACTGAAACGAGCAAAGTGATCATACTCCGATTGCAAATGACTTTGGCTTCCCTGCATCATACCGCTGATAACAAAATCAACCGAGCCGAATTTTTGCTTGTGCAAAAAGCTAACGCCCATGGTGTTCGGGTTTTCAAAAACCTTTCCATCGCGTTTCCACCAGCGGAACGAATCAACGGGCGCTTTGTCCATACCTTCGTAAAAGACTGTGAATTTAGTAACGGGCGTATCGCGCGCATAAGCCGTGGTTACATTAATAACTCCGTTCAAAGCCGATGAACCATACTGCACCGATGAAGCGCCTTTGTTCACCTCCATCTGCTCAATGTTCTCTACCGGAATAAAAGGCCATTCAATATCGCCACGGTCGGCAGTCATCAATGGCATTTCATCAATCACGAGCATAACGCGACTGCCCGAACCATAAGCATAACCGCTTCCTCCGCGAATACTCATTTGCCCGTCAAGCACTGTAACACCCGGAATTTTTGTAACCGCCTGTTGAAGATTGGTGATGTTATTACTCTCGAGCATACGCGGCTTAATCACATCTACCGACTGCGTTGCTTTTTGCAATTTAATACCCACTTTATTTTCACCTATTACAATGGTTTGCAACTCCACGGGTCCTCCACCCATTGTTTTGTTGATGATTTTCAACTCTCCGTCCTTCACCGTAAACTGTTGTGTATCTGCTTTCATGCCGAGGTAACTGATAACAAGAATCACATCACCGGGAGTCACCTTCAATTCGTAGTTTCCCTGTGCATCAGTCACGGTGCCGTTGCTGGGTAACTGCACCACATTAGCTCCTTCGAGCAGTTCACTGGTTTTGCCGTCTTTTATAGTGCCTCGAACGGTGGCAGTTTGAGCAAATGATATAGAGAGTAACGACAGAAATAATATAATGGAAAGAGAAAATTTACGCATGGGTTTCACATTTGGTTCTCCAATGTGGACGCAATGTAAAAAAATATTTTGCGGACAAAACGAAGTGCTACAGAAGTGAACATTGTTTTGAACAGTAATTATGGATGCTTCGACAGGCTCAGCATGACATAGCGCGCTGTCACCCTGAGCCTGTCGAAGGGTGTGAAGAAGAAGACTGACGGTTTTTTGCCAACTTCTGAATTTCCTTCCAATTGCTTTCAAATAATGCTTCTTTCTTTTTCCTGCTCCAGCCTTTGATTTGCTTCTCCCAATTTATCGCATCATTAATATTTAAAAAATGGTCATAGTATTTTAAAACAACAGGACGTTTATTGTAAGTATAGCATTTAGGATTCTCGCCTGAATTGTGTTCTTCTAATCTTCTGTCTATATCATTTGTAACTCCTGTGTAATAGGATTTATCTGAACATTCAAGAATATAGACATAGTAGTTATGCCCAATTTTCATTTCGGTAATTTGAAATAAAAATAAAGGTTTTTGATTTGAGTTTAATGGACTGTGCTTCGACAAGCTCAGGATGACATATCTCCAACATGGTGTATTAAATCAATTACTTTCACTCCACCATGCAACAAACACACATTTTTCGCCAGCGGTTTCGCGAGGAGTTTATTACTAAGAACTACTCGGGCAAACTGCATTTTGTTTTCATTACGCTTTGGTGCGCGGCAGGCATTGGCGTTTGTGTTTTCAATATTCATGTACCCACCTGGAAACAACTGCTCGTTATTCCGCTTACTTTTCTTTACACCAATCTGTTTGAATATTTCGGGCATAGGTATCCTATGCACCATCGCTACCAACCGCTCAAGGCGGTTTTCAAACGCCATACCTTACAGCATCATCATTTTTTCACGAACGAAAACATGAACTGCGACAACATCAACGATTTTAAAATCATTCTCTTTCCTCCGGTGCTGCTCATTTTCTTTTCGTTGTTTTTTGTGGCGCCTGTTTTTGCATTGGTCTATCATTTCTTTTCGCTCAATGCCGCTTTGATTTATGTGGCTACCACACTCGCTTACTATCTCAATTACGAATGGCTTCACCTCGCTTATCACTTACCCGAAACAAATTTCATTTACAAAATTCCGTTTTTGAAAACGCTGCGAAAGCTGCACCACGAGCATCACAACCTGAAAGAAATGGACAAATACAATTTCAATATTTCGTATCCCGTTTTCGATTTTGTGTTTGGCACGTTGAGGAAATAAAAAACCGCCACCGAACATCTTCAGCAGCGGCTAACTGAACTCAAAAAAACTGGGTTTGCCATCCTGACCTTGTCGAACGATGCGCTTCGACAAGCTCAGGATGACAAACTTTAATTCACTACCACCAGTTTCTTGGTAACCCTGCTTTTTTCATTCACGAGCATGCTACACAAATAAATTCCCGATGAAAGCGAATTTGAATTGGCTGGCAACGAATAATTTCCGGCTTCATATTTTTGGTTGCAAACAGTTTGCAGCAGATGCCCGCTTAAATCATACAATTCAATTTTTACGAGCGCAGCTTTTTCGGTTTCAAAACTCACCGCAATTTCATTTCCCGATTTTATAAGAGGGAAATTGCTGAGAGCAAAATTAGTTTCAACAGCAGTTGCAGTCACAGCCGAAGGATCTTCACCTGTAATTTCTCTTCGCCAAATTCCTCTACCATAACTCGAAGCTTCTAAAAACATTTTACCGCTAGTGGCACTACTATCCACCACTTCAAGCCCTGAAATATCCATACCGCTGGGCCAACCATTAACCCAATGTGTCCAAACATTTGTTCCCACAATAGTTCTAAACACACCAAAGCGATAAGTGCCAACGAAAACTTCATTCGGATTGTAAGGATTATTTGCCAAACAATTGATGCGCATACCTCGCGGTAGATTTCCGGTAATGTCAATCCAGTCGGTAACTCCTATATCGTTGTTCATATACACTTTGCCTGCTGAATCACCGGAAACAGTAAACGCGTAAGAAATGTCGTTGTTGAAATAGGCTGTAGCTACACCGTATTGCTCTGTGTTATCAAAAGGCAGGTTGTGAGATATGTTATACCAAAAAGTATTGGTGCGGTCGCAGATATAAATTTTTTCGGTGCTGGCAGCGGGCATGCTCACCAAAATATTTTGTAAATCATCAGTTGTGTTTCTATTGCCTAAAGCATAATGCCAAATGTCATTAGTAAATTCATTTCCGGTGTTTACAGCCGACCAATTGTATAAACTATCACGCTTAAAAAGTTGTTTGAATCCTTTTACATAAGCTCCGTTTTTGGCGGGTGAAGAACCCGAAGTACCTCGTTCATATTTTGGTAAGTACCAACCCGAAGGTGTAATACCAGGTATACTTGTACCAGTCCACGAATTTCCACCGTTGAACGAATGTTCAAGTAAATCGTTGTAGTGTGTCATTACATCCTGCTCATAAGCAGGATTAATTCCGCACGAAAATCCATCGCCTCCAATATTCCACATCCAAATCCATTTTCCTCCTGAAAACTTATGCGTAACCGTTCCATTATCCTGCAAAGAGCCAATGATAGCCTGCGGGTAATAATCGCATAAGTCGTAACTGTAAAACTGCGCAACAGGTAAGTGATTAAGCGAGCTGTTCATGGTGGCTCCGTTATCGTACGACACAAACAATCCTCCATCGTTAGCATCGAGCAAACTGCCATCGCTTTGCCAGGCAAAACCATGATGGTCATGATGTCCGTCAGCCCCTTGTCCTTCGTAAAAATCTGTTCCGTTTACGCTGCGCGAAACATCACCGGCACCAATAATAACCATGTTTGCATCGGTTGGATTTATAGTAATACAGTTGTTGTAGTAGCCTTGATTCCAGTGAATAGAAAATGTATCTACCTTACCTTGAAAATTAGTAATGTGGCAGCGGTTCCAGCTTCCTCCCCAATCAATTGATTTGTAAATCTGCGTTTCATTTAATCCGGTGATAATACATGTGAAAAGAATATTTGGCGAAGAAGGTGCCACCGCTAAACAAGTATGTCCAAATCCAATTGGTGGAGAGCTGAGATAATTAAAACTGGTACCTGCATCGGTTGAAAGAAAAAACCCTCCGCCAATTCTGCATGCATAAACTGTATCGGGATGCTGCGGATTAAAAGCAAAGTCGGTAACATCGCCACTTAGTCTTGAATTCCACGTGTATCCCCCATCGGTTGAGCGAAATAAGCCACTTGATGATGCGGCAAAAACAGTATCAGGATGTTCGGGGTTGAATAAAACCTTATGATAACATAATGGAACCGGATACGAGGTATTTGTTTGCTCCCAATGAAGTCCGCCATCGTAGGTTATAAATAGCCCAACACCGGCATTCGCCCCGGGCTCTCCGGTGCCGGCAATCATAGTATCCAAATATCCGGGATAAATATCGAAAGCAGGAACATCGCCAATAGGTAAATCTCCTTGCAGCGATTCAGCAATAATTTGTCCGTTTACATTCTTCATATTCCACAAACCACCGGTAGCTGTACTTACACGAATACCCAGGTCTTCCGGATTTTGAGGGTTGAACGCTTGAACACAACGTGCCCGCCCGCAAAAATTTACATTGCTGGTTACAATCATCGTATCGGGTCCAATAAACTCCCAACTGTTTACAGAGCGATCATGTTTATCGGTGGGCATTTGTTCCACCTGATGCAAAACAGAATAAAACTGAGGTGCCGAGAATTGAAAGTTTTCGTCAGGAAAACGCGCGTGACTTTCACCTTGTTCACCTGCTCCTTCATTTTCCGTTTCATCTCTCTCTGTCATTAAACCGTTTTTAAGAAAGTTGCTGCTCGCTACTACTATAAAAAGCAGAAACAGGAATAGATACTTTTTCATGATTTTGAATTTAGTTGAAACAAATGTGCTCTTGTTGCAAAAGACACACAAGGGAAAAATTTTGAGTTTTTAGTTTTCGGAATTGGTGCAGCGTTATATCTTGCGAACAATGGACGCTCTACACGAACTCATTAAATCGCTTTCACCTTCCGAAAAGGGCTACTTCAAAAAATCGGCTTCGCGGTTTGAAGGTGCTGATGGAAATAATTATTTGAAGCTGTTCAATGCCATTGATGCACAAGCTGAATACGATGAAGCTACATTGAAGAAGAGTTTTAAAGGCGAAAAATTTTTGAAACAGTTTGCTGTAGCTAAAAACTATTTGTATGAAAGCATTTTAAAATCGCTCACTGCTTACCATGCTGAAGAACATATTGAAGCAAAAGTTTTTGCGCTCATTTTACAAACGCAGATTCTGATTGACAAAGGACTTTACCGGCAGGCGTTTAAAATTCTAACGAAAGGAATTTCTATTGCCGATGAACATGAGTTATTCGGATTACGCTTTCAACTGCATTTGCTCGAACGCAAGATTTATTTGTTGCAACCTTTCGACAAGGAAGCGCATTATCCTATTGCTACTTTAATTGAAACCAACAACAACACTTCGAAACTCCTCAGCAACTATTCTAAATTTCTCGAGCTTCATTATCAGCAGCGCGCACTCATTAGCGAATCATACATTGTAAAAGACAGTAAGCGCAAAGACGCTCATCAAAAAATTTACGAGGAAAGCGAAAAACAAAACAGCACATCACTGATTGCAAAAATTATTCAAACTGATATACGCATCAATTATTTTTCATCAAAAGCCGATTATGCAAATTCCTATAAACAGATAGAAGAGTCGTTGCGGCTGGTAAAAAAACATCCTTACTTCAATCAATACGAGCAAATTTCTTCTGTTATTCTTTACGACCTTTTACTGACCGATGCATTGCGCACCGGCAATTTGAAAGCATTTGAAAAGCATTTGAAGGATTTTAAAAAACTTGAAATAAAAACCGAACCGGTAAAAATTTCAGCCCATTTAAGTTATGCGCGTTTTGCTTTAGTGTATTACGATTATAAAAACGACAAGCCGCAATTGATGAAGCTGGTCGATGAAACCGAGAGTGCCATAAAAACTTACGGAGCAAAAATCAGAAAGGATTTACACCTCGGTGTTATCATTGCTTTTACTTCGGGTTTATTAGAGTATGGTGAATACAACCGTGTGCTAGACTGGATTGAACTATATACAAAATATCCCAAAATTGACCGTCATTACGATTTTCAAGGAGTGCTGCTGCTGTTTCAATTGATGGCGCATTATGAGTTGAATAATTTAGAATTCGTGCACAACATTCTCGAGAACGTTGAATATTTTTTAAAGAAGAACAAACAGAAATCGAAGTTTGAAGAAATAGTTTTGCGAGCTTTCAAAAACCTTTGTGTGATTACCGAAAAAGAAAAGCTATATAAAAATCTGAAAAGTTATCTCGAAGAAATCAATCTCTATCTGCAATCAGATTCAGCGGTTCACAACAATGTAGCGTTACCGATTTTTGAAGCGTTCATAAAAAGTAAACTGGAGAGAAAAGCGTATCATGTTTTTTTGAGGAAATAAATTCGTCATAACTTTTTCGCAATAGAAGTTCCACTTTTTGAAAAAGTGGAACTTCTATTCAGTTTTTCTTCGGCTTCCCTCCCATTTCAAACTCCAGCTTTCCTCCGTTTATAATATCGGCATGATGTAGAAACGGCTCCATCAGAACTTTTCCGTTGAGCGAAACAGATTGGATGTAAATGTTCTTCTTCGAAACATTGTGCGCTGTTATTTCAAACTTCTTTTCGCCAAAATGAATACTTGCCTTTGGAAATAGTGGAGTGCCGATAGCATAAACATCGGTGCCCGGAGTTACCGGATAAAAACCAAGTGCGCTGAAAATATACCAGGCACTCATTTGTCCGCAGTCATCATCACCGGTTAACCCGTGCGGACGATTGTGATATTTAATGGTGCGGTAATGCGCTACCTTTTTTTGTGTGCGCCACGCGGCATCGGCATAATCATATAAATAGGTGTAGTGATGCCCGGGTTCGTTCTCGTGCCAGTAACGCAGCCAATGAAAATTTTTGTTCAGCCGCTTCACAAAAATTTCTTTGCTGCCAAGTAGTTTTATCAATCCCGGAATATCCTGCTGCACGGCAAAAAGATAAGTCCATGATCCGCCTTCGGTAAAACCTGTTCGAGTGTTTTTATTCCATGCGCCATCCGAATTTTTAGGAGCCATAAATCCTGTGGCAGGATTATAAACGTTCACATAATTCTTGCTGCGCTTCAACAGCATTTCATAATCATCATTGTGCCCTGCGGCTTTAGCCACTTGCGCCACACAAAAATCATCATAAGCACCTTCAAGTGTATTCGATACTGATTCATTGGTTTTGTCAGCGGGCACATAACCCAGTTTCATGTACCAACTCAAACCTGCGCGCGCTTCTACAGCAGTCCAAAGCGCGCGGTCGGCCCAACGATTAGTGCTGTCACCTTTGCTAGGTACCATCGCATCTTTCATACAAGCGCGATACGCTTTTTCTAAATCAAAACCCTTCACTCCTTTCACTACTGCATCAGCCACCATTGCATCGGCATGTGTGCCAATCATAATTCCCGTGTAAGTAGGGTTAGGCCACTTGGGCATATAACCACCCTGCTCATACATTTGCACGAGACTCTGCACCATGCCCGCCACATGTTCAGGTGCAACAAGCGTTAGCAATGGATGCTGCGCTCGATACGTATCCCACAACGAGTAATCATTGTAACTCACTCCGCTGTGAATGGTATCGTCAAACGCGCTGTAGTATTTTCCGTATTCTGAAAACTGGCGCGGAAACAAAAGCGAATGATACATGGCGGAATAAAAAATGCCTTGCTGTTTTTTGCTCACTCCCTCAACTTCAATGCGACTTAAATATTTGTTCCACTCCTGTTGCGTTTCATTTTTAATCTGCTCGAAACTTTTGTCTGAAACTTCCTTTTGCATATTCTCTTTCGCCTGCTCTATGCTGATAAAAGAAGTAGCCACTTTTGCCTGAACAGATTTTGTTCCCACTTTAAAACTAACCCATGCACCGCAAGCGTTAGCGAGTTGTTCTGTACTGTCGAATTTTAATTCATCGCCTTTCCAAACTCCATACGTTTCAAAGGCTTCATCAAACTGTATTACAAAATATCCTTTGAAATGCGGAAGCTGTGGACCAAGATGTGCGGATTGTCTATCTGCATTCCAACCAATGATTTGATTTTTATCGGGAATAATTTTTATCCAGCCATTGCTATCGGGCAATTGGCTCGCCTCCATAAACACCAAAGGATTTTCTTTTCCTTCAAATTCAAAATGCAAAACCCCGCAACGTGCCGTTGCCGTCATTTCTGTTTTTATTTTTTGAAATTGTTGTGTGCTAAGTTTTACCGAGTAGTAATAGGGCTTTGAAATTTCATTATGATGAGTGAAGTGCAATTTCTGTTTCAGCAATTTCAAACTCACCTTTCCTACCGATGGCTTCAAGGTCACATAGCCGTAATCACCCATCCACATGGCAGGTTTATGCGTTCCGCGAAAACCGGTGATAGTTCTGTCGTAATACTGATAATTAGGAATATGAATAATGCTGTTACGTGTGCAGGCAGTCCAGTGGGTCATACCGAATGGCGGTGTTACAAAAGGAGTTGTTCTGCCATAAAACCAAACGCCTTTTGTGCCAACAAGCGGATTAGCTAAATCTGAAACTGAAGTGGATTGTGCAAAAGAAAAAGGGATAGAAAAAAAACAGAAAATAAAAGTGAAACAGCGAAAGCAAATTCTGTTCATCACTCTTCTGCTTTCAATTGAACGTTTACTAATTCAATACGTTTATCGCTGGCGCGCAGAATTTTTAAATGAAAATGATCTAAATCAATTTTGGTTCCCGGCTCAGGAATATCTTCAAACACACTGATGATATAACCCGACAGCGTGGTGTATTCTCCTTCAGGAATTCCAAGATCGTATTCGTTGTTCAGATAATCTACTTCTAATCGTCCTGCAAAAACAAATTCCGTTTCCGAAATTTTTTTCTCGGTCATGTCTTCCTCATCGTGTTCATCGGCTATCTCCCCAAATATTTCTTCCATTAAATCTTCGAGCGTAATAATGCCCGCAGTGCCACCGTATTCATCTACCACCCAGGCAATATTTTTTCGCTCGCGAATAAACTGCAACATCAAATCGCGTGCTGTCATACTTTCAGGCACAACCATTAGGGGACGAATAATCTGTTTGACAGAATCAAAACTTTTGAGCAAATCGAAATGATGAATGTAGCCAAGGAGTTTGTCCATAGTTTCATCATACACAATCAAGCGCGAGAGTTTCGTTTCAATAAACTTCTTCTTCAAATCTTCTTTACTATCTAAAAAATCAATGCCTACAATTTCTGGACGCGGCACCATGCAGCTTCGCACTTTTACATCTTTCAGGTAAAGTGCTTTTTCGAAAATTTCAGAATTTAAATGGTCGGCTTCGTCCTTGCCGCCTTCATCAGTTACGGCAGTTTCTTTCACCAAGTATTCCAAATCTTCTTTGGTAAATGACTGACGACCTTCCAACAATTCGGTGCGGGTAATTTTTGTAATCAACCAACGCGAAATATTGTGAAACAATTTCGACAGTGGTTGAAGCGGGAGATAGAAAAGATATTTAGCAGGGTATGCAAGCAACAATAAAGTTTGGTCAGCGTTTACGCGAAACAAAATTTTAGGAAGCAGCTCGCCAAAAATCAAAATAAAAAATGTGGTAAACACTGTTTGCACCAAGAGCAATTTGATTTCACCCGAAGGCAAAAACGGAAAATGTTCGTGTGTGAAATAGTTGGCGTTTACGCTGCCAAAAAGTACGAGTGAAATATTTAACCCAATCAGCATAGTGCTGATAAACTGCGAAGGATGGTCATTGAAGTCGGCAATGATACGCGCAGCCGATGAGCCTTTTTCTTTTAGCAATTCAATACGCAGCTTATTGGCAGAAACAAAAGCAATTTCGATTCCTGAAAAAAAGGCAATAAGAAGAAGCGCAATAAACAGAACGAAGATTTCCATTGGTTACGGAAAGTATAAAAAGATTGTCATGTGCTTAAATTCTATTGACACAAACAAGAGTTGTTTGTATTGTCTATGGTCTGTTGTCTAATGTCTGCGGTCTGTATTTCATCAATCCGGCTCTCTACCCAAAATGATTCTGAACTCACCGTATTTTGCAAAAATGTTGTTGCCGGCTTTAGGCGATAAACCGAATTTATCGCGGTCTAATCCTAAACCGTAATCGAAACCAAGCAAACCAAACATAGGTAAGAACACGCGCACACCGGCACCAAATGATTTAGCTAAATCGTAAGGTTTGTATTCGCGAATACCCGTCCAGTAATTTCCTGCATCGGCAAAAAGCAAGGCGTAAATAGTAGCCGATTGATTCAACGAAATTGGATAACGCAACTCCATCGAGAACTTGTTATAAATTGGTGCACCACCTTGCGGTGTAACCACCGGATAACCGCGGAACGAAACAATATCGCGACCTAACTGCGTTCCTGCATTTTGATTACTCAAACCATCGCCACCAAACTCAATACGCTCAAATGGCGAGTAACCTACGCGCTTGTTATACACGCCAAGGAAAGCCATGTTAGCCGATGCTTTGAAAACTAAATTTTTCCAGATAGGTGTATACCATTCAAACGCGAGTTTCCATTTGTGGAACTCCACAAATTTGTAACGCTCTGCCGCGGGTAGTGCAGGGTCTTCGTAATTCAAATCTTTACGCGAGTTAAACATTAAAGAGTAAGGCAGCGTGAATTTTCCCTGCACCATAAAATAAATTCCTCGATTGTAAAAAGTAGGTGCAGCTAATTCGCGCGAATCGCGCGAAACCGTCAACTGCAAATTCAGATTGGTAGAACGTCCATTGCTGAAAACAAAGAAAGTGCTGTAATTGTCGAGGATATAATGTTGAAATTCCAAACCAATTTCTGCGGTGAAAAAATCATCGGGCCATTTCAAGCGCGTTCCCAAACCAACATAAAGGCTGGTTGAAAAATATTTGCCAATAATTTTTGTGTAGTCGTATGGATTGAGCGAGTTAGCACGCAAACGATTGAACGCAATGCTGAGCGATTGTGGTTTTTTACCACCTAGCCAAGGTTCCGTAAACGAAACACTATACGACTGAAACGCTCTTCCGTTTGAGTTAGCACGAATACCTAAACGCTGACCATCACCCGATGGAAGGGGAGTCCATGCTTTTTTATCAATAATATTTTTGAGAGAGAAGTTGGTGAAGTTTACACCGAGTGTTCCGAATAAACCACCCGAGTTAGTAGAAGTAGCAGCACCACCGTAACCGGCAGAAAGTTCCAACTGGTCACTAGGTTTTTCTACTACGCGGTATTCAATATCCACTGTTCCTTTTTCGGGATTTGGAATTGGCACCACATCTAATTGTGCAGGGTCAAAATAACCTAGGTTAATGATTTCGCGCTGTGAACGAATCAAATCTGTACGGCTGAATTTATTTCCAGGAAGCGTGCGCAACTCTCTGCGAATAACTTTCTCATTCGTTTTAGTGTTGCCCAAAATTCGCACTTCATTAATAGTTGCCTGAGCGCCTTCGTTAATACGCAGCTCAATATCTATTGAATCACCCACTACAGTTACTTCTAAAGGTGTTACACTAAAAAACAAATAACCATCATCCATGTAAAGCGAACTCAAATCACCGCCATTCGGATTCATGAAAATTCTTTCATCCAGAATTTTTTGATTGTAAACTTCTCCGCGTTTAATGTTCACGATTTTTGCCAGAACCGAATCGGCATACTTGGTGTTTCCATTAAAGAAGATGTTTCGGAAATAATATTTCTTGCCCTCGTTTACATAAATATCAATATTCATGTTCTTAGGATCGGCCATAGTAACGGAATCAATTACTATGTGTGCATCGCGAAAACCTTGACTGTTGTAGAAATCTACAATCTTGCGCTTATCTTCTTCGTAATCGTCTTTCTTAAACTTCGATGTTTTGAAAACATTAAGATTGATATGACGCTCGGCATAATCCTTGGCGCGCATAACCGAAAGGTTTCCGATAATCTGATACCATTTTACAGTGATAGAATCGCGTGCAAAATTTTTCTTAAACTGAAACAAACCATCTAAATCGAATTTTATTTTTTCGTGCGTTTCCTTCATCTGGCGTTTCAACTTTGCCTCAGGCACTTCATGACTTCCGTAAATATTGATATGATCAATCTTTACTTTTGAGCCCTTATCTACCGAAATACGAATAAGCACGCTGTTCACCAAAAGCGAATCCTTAAATTCATTTACATCTACATGCACATCTAAAAATCCTTTGTCGATGTAATAATTTTTTACCGTGTTAATGGTAATAGCGCGCATGTTGTCTGTAAAAATACTTCCTGCGCGCAGGTCGAGTTTCTTTTTCAATTCATCACCATCGCTGCTCTTCACTCCTCTAATCGAGTAGCGCGAAATACGCGGACGCTCTTCTACGTGAATCACTAAATAAATTTTACCCGATTCAATTTTAGAAGCATCAATAGAAATATTGGTGAACAACTTCTGTCTCCAAAGAGCTTTGATAGCTTTTGGAATCTGCTCTCCCGGAATTTTGATTTTATCGCCTTTCGCTAAACCCGAAAGTGTGGTAAGAATGTGCGCATCCAAAAACTTTGCGCCTTCAACTTTTACATCAGCAATTTCGTACTCACCACCCTTGCTGTAATCAAAAGGTTGTTTTTCGTCCTGCGAAAACACGAAGAGTTGCAATAACAATAAGGGGAGAAGAAATATCTTTTTCAGAGGGTGCTGTTTTTCTATTAATAACTATTTGCCGCTTGCTAACTGCTCACTTGTTTTACCAAATCTGCGTTCGCGGTTTTGAAATTCTATCACTGCTTTATACAATTCTTCTTTATTGAACTCGGGCCAAAACACATCGGTAAAATAAAACTCAGCATAAGCCAATTGCCACAACAAAAAATTACTCACGCGTTTTTCACCACTGGTTCTAATCAGCAATTCAGGGTCTGGTCTTCCCGCTGTATACAAATTCTCGTTGATGAGATTCTCGTTGATATCGTGCAAAGATGTTTCTCCGCTTTGCACTTTCAACACAATTTGTTTCACCGCGCGCACCATTTCATTTTTTGCTCCGTAGCTCAACGCCAAAATCAATTCCATCCGTTTGCAATGCGAAGTTTTTTCGATTGCCTCGCGTAACTCCTTGGCTACTCCTTTTGGCAACGAATCAATATCGCCAATAGCACCGAGGCGAATATCATTTTTCAAGAGCGTTTTCAATTCTCCGTTAATCGTTTTTAACAGCAGCGTCATCAGCGCGCTCACTTCTAATTGCGGACGGTTCCAGTTCTCGGCACTGAAGGCATACATGGTTAAGTATTGAACTCCCAACTCGGCACATGCTTCAGCAGTTTCGCGCACCGCACTTACGCCATTGGTGTGACCGAAAATGCGGTTCATCCCTTTCTGCTTTGCCCAACGCCCGTTACCATCCATAATCACAGCAATGTGCTTTGGCAGTCGGGTTAAATCTATTTGTTCTTTCAAACTCACGCGAACGATTAAACGTTGTTTACGATTATTATTTTATGCTTCGCAATGATTAACGGATAAAGGCAATTGATTTCACCGATAAAACAGAAAAAATTTTGAAGCGGGGGCGAAGATATTAAAATAGGCGAGTGGTGAGTGGTGTGACTGCAGCCTGTTATTTACTATTGCCTATTCACTATTTACTTACCGGTACGTTCCATTCGGGCTCGGACACTGCACTTTCATAATGGTATATGAAATAGTAATGCCGCCCATAAGGTAGTCATCGAACTTTCCTGATTGCCCGCGTTGATAGCCGGGAGTTCCTGCTTTTTCACCGCCATGTTCGGCAGAGCGGTCAGAAAGTGCAGCCGCTAAACCCGTAGAGCCACCGGGCAGCGAAGCGTAGCTCGGATAGTTGCCGCTAACATCATCTAAGTAATCGGTAAATGTTTTGCGCACGCCTGCTTCAATAGCAATGTTCCAGTTTCGTTTAAACGAAAATTTAAAACCGCCAACAATAGGAATGGCGAAACTATAGAGACGATATTTTTTTACGCCTGAATAACTCGGGTCGTTTTGCCCTTCGGTGCCGAGCGGTTGCAGATAATACCACTTGCCGTTGTATTCTGCTTTAGGATTGAAAAAGAAAAGTGTAACACCTGTGCCTATATAAGGTGTCCACCAGTGTTTTCCCTTTGAATCGGCCTTGTCGTACTTAAAAAAATTGAACTCAATAATGGAAGTAAGGTCGAAGATGTCGGTCTTGAAAGAGAGATTTCTTTTTTGGTTCCAGGCATCGCTGTTTACTTCATCTTTAAACTCGGCAGTCCCCCAACTAAACATAGTACGCCATGCCCCGCGGTATTTAATATTGTAACGATAGAAAACTCCCGCACCCGGTCGCGCAAACTTGAATGATAATTTGGTATTGAGGTCTCCAAAATAATTGGTCATGCCGCCCCAAACACCAAATTCATGAATCTGCGAGAAACAGACCATAGAAAATAGACAACAGACAACAGACAATACAAGGCGTTGCTTTAGCTTTTGAAACCGTGAAAATATATTTTGTTGAGCTCTTTTCATTTTTTTCGAGGGCGCGAAGAAACTATTAACGGAGGAAAAAGCAAAATGTTGTTTGGGAAGCTAAGTTACAAGCAAAATAGCTAGGGTTGTTATTTCAAGTATGCCAGTATAGCATCAAAACTTTCGTTCATCCTTTTTCTAAAATCGGTTAATTGGTTAACTGTATAAGCAGGGCTTACATCGCTGGCTGAAGATACATTAGTCAGAGCAACATAACGCAAACTGTCGATTTCGTTGAAACACATTGAATTACTGTCAATACGGATTGATGAAGCTATTCCTAAACCAATAACATCCAGGTTTGAAAAACAGCTATAGGTATTGCCGCAACCAGAGTAGTCGTTCAATCTTATATCCAGAATTTGATTGCAAATAATTTTGCAGGAATCAAATTTCACTTTCAGCTGGTCAGTTCCACTACAACTGAGAGTAGAAGTTTCCGTTTTACAACTATAAAGCAGACAAAGGGCAATTGCCAAAACGATTAAGTTTTTCATATTTCAAATCTATAATTTTTCCGATTGGCGCAATTGCACATCTGTAGGAGCACTAATTCCGCTGGTCGCTGCCCCAATTCAGTTTTGTTTTTAGGGCGGTAAGAAAACTTTGGTCGGTGAGGCGAATGATGTTAGCGCAGAAGGGCGCTTTTTTAACCGCTAACTGAAAAGAAGAATCAATGGCTTTGTAACGCGCATCGAGCGTGCACAGAAAACTGTCGCCTCTTCCGGTAATTTCAAATGAAAGAACTGCTTCATCGCTCACTACCATTGGGCGAACATTTAAATTGTGTGGTGCCACAGGAGTAATTACAAAATTGCCACTGGTAGGATACAAAATTGGTCCGCCACAACTGAGCGAGTAGCCCGTAGAGCCCGTAGGGGTAGAAACAATTACGCCATCAGCCCAATAAGTATTCAGCAGTTCGCCATTCAAATAAGCGTTTACGGTAATCATACTGCTTTGATCTCTGCGCTGAATAGTCATATCGTTGAGCGCAATATTGTCGTCAAACAAAGGTTTGTTGCATTGCAGTTGCAGCAGTGTTCTCTTGTCAATCATATAACTTCCGCTGGCAATAGCATTTACTGCGGCTTGAATTTGTTCTCTTCCTAAACTTGCTAAAAACCCTAAGCGACCAAAATTAATTCCGAGGATGGGAATCTCCGATTCTTTAATCATGACCACCGCATCCAGAATTGTTCCATCGCCACCCATGCTGAACACCACTTCGGTATTCGATTTTATATCGTCAAAATTTTCAAAGCTATCGGCACTTACGTTTAGTTTCAATTCTGTTTGCAGCAGTTGAAGAAATTTTTTCTCCACCGTAAATTTCATTTTTTTCTTTTCGAGCAAATCGAAAAGTTCCTGCGCGTGTGGTGCGTTGCTTTTGTTGAAGGTTTTTCCGTAAATCGCGATCATGGGGTGAAGATAATAGTGAATAGTTAATAGTGAATGGTAAATTCAAATTTGGTTTTTCCCTTCGTCACCTTGTCGCACCGGCACTGTTGTTCCTCTGCTAAAATCCGGGTTGAAACGCCAGTTTAATTCCCCAGTTCTGTCCACCGCTGTTGCGGTAAGTAGCGCGCCATAAAAAATCTACTCGAAATAAATACGCAATGTTTTCAATACCAAAACCCAATTCAATATAAGGTACAGGGCCTGGCGCATGGAGTTCCTGAGGAACCACCAGCACATCGGCATTTCGTTTACTGAAACTTCCAATCAAACTTTTGAAAATGATAACCTCGCGCAACTTCAATTTATTGAAGCCCGGAATTTTGTTGAAGAGAAAGCCGTTGAAGTGATGCTCCACCCAAAGCTGTGCGTATTGATCGCTTATAAATTCAAACTCACGCAAGAGATTGTAGTTGTATTTATCCAGAAGAATTCCAAGGTTTCCCTGCGTAAGATAACAAGAAGTATATGGAGCTTTGCCAAATATTTTTCCGGCTTTAAAAGAAAAATTAGTGTGACCTATGGGCGAAACAATTCGTTGTTTGAGAATAAAATGAAGCGTTTGATAATTGAAATAATCATGATCGAGATTTACCATAGCAAAAGAATAGCGAAGCAAGAGCACCGGATATTTGGTGGTTTGAAAATAACGGTAGAACGCACCTACGAAATACAAATCTTTATACGAGTAGCGTGTGTCCAACATAAATTCGGTGACATTGAAATTTGGAACGTGATGCGTTACCTCATTTTGCTTGCGTATAAAATCACTAACGGTTGGAATTTCATAGTAAATTTTATCGTTGATGGTAAAGATGGTGGAGAAATCACGCACCCATTCTTTCTCATAAGAAATTTGAGCTTCTCGAACCTTCATAATTTTATTGAGCGTGCGTCCGCTGATGAGCGTAATGATATTATCGAAGGTGAGCAGGGTTTGATTTCCATCCTGTCCCGGCACTCGCATATCATACCTATACATGGCTTCGATCGATTGCCAACGTTCATTTTTACGCGGTAAGGCTATACGTGTAAGCGCCAAATATTTGAAATCGCGGTCCTTTAACCCATACGCTACGTAGCCTGTGAAATAAAATTTACGCAAAAAATTATTAGCCGGTGTACCACGATGCTGAAAGCGCACATTTGTTTCAAAACCAAAACGCACACGCCAACCTTCTACATTATTACGGCTGCCAAAATTCAACACGCGACCAAAACTAATTGGACCTGCATCGGCATAAGCCGCGGTAAAAAATCTTCCGAACCATTCGTATGTTTTCCATGCTTTTACTTTTTTCATGGTATCCGAAATTTCGAACACACGCTCTTGTGGCTGAGTTAGCTTTTCAAAACGTGCTGTGTCCCAAAACTCCTTACTCATGTTCCGCGCGCTATCGGCAATAATGGTTTCTTCTAACCCTTTGAATATGGAATCGGGAAATACAACATTGGCTTCAAAGTTTTTTTTCTCAACTAATTTTTCGACCAACAAACCGATTCTATTTTTCTTTTTAAAAATAGAACCCACACTCTGCATCTGCTCTCGGTTCTTCATCCAAAATTTTCCATCTACCAAGGTGTAATCCAAATGTGCATTGTACTCATTGATGAAATTGAGATTTGCTTTTTCATTCGGTTTAAAAAAAATAGTGCGAATAGCCCAAGTAGCAGAATCAATCCAAGCATAACCCTTGAGAGCTAAATCTTCTTTTGTTTTGCCTACAAAATGAATTTTGTAAGAAACACGACCTTCAATTTTTACAGTATCTGTAACGTAGTAGTAATAGGTATTTAAAGCACCTGCAGCAAACGGAGCGTTGAAATATGTTTTGGCAAAGTAGTAGAGATTGTCATACGCATCAGTTTCCCGAAATTCATAATTAGCCAAACTAACAGCCGCAGGATTGTCAATGCCGGTCATGTGTTCGGCTTTTACATAAGTGCGCATTTGTTTTTTCGGATGCAAACGATAGTACACATCACTTACCGTTTCTTTTATTATGCCGGGAATAAAAAGGGAGCCTTCACTAGTGGTGTCGGTATTTTCAAAAGCAAAATGAAATGGTTTAAACAAAAAGAAATTGATTAGTTTATGTCCGGGGTTTAGCAACGAGATTTCGAGCTTGTCGTAATTCTCATAATGATAACTGTAGTTTGCCCCAACTCTATTTTGTTCTTTATGTTTTAATACCTGATAAAAAACATAATTAGCGGTGGTATCAATTTCGCGCTTGCGTTTCTTTCCTGCTTTCACAGTTATTTCCACCAGTTTCAATTCTTCAGAGCCCATCTCAATATTTAACTCTTGCGTGCCACCACGCTTTACACGAATATTTCTGGAGCCATATCCCAAATACGAAAACACAATGGAGTCAACTTTCTCAATGCTACGCACGTTGAATTCACCTTTAGGATTTGTCATGGTAGCTTTAGGCACGCCACCATACAAACGCACATTCACATAACCCAATGGCTCTTTAGTTTTGGAATCGGTTACTCTGCCAAAAATTTCGGTGTTCAAGTTGGTTTGAGCAACAGAAATTTTTGTGACAAAAAGTAGAAGGGGGAAAAAAAATTTGGAAAACCTCATTGGCAAAGTGAGGGGCTAAAATAGAAGAATTCAACTGTGAAGAAGGGTAGAATAGACAAGGGTTAATCGAATGTCTTAATATTGTGTTATTCCTCTCTTAAAAAGTTGCGCCATAAATGAAATTGAAGTATACCTTTTTACAATTGCTGTTTGTTCGCTTAGGTATTGCTTTAGGCGTGTTTACTTTTTGTCGGTTAGTTTTTCTTGGTGTTAACTACCATTTATTGGGTTCGCCCGCTATGTTGCAAGTGTTGCACAGTTTGTTTGCCGGAATGCGTTTCGATGTTTCGAGTATTGCTACTTTTAATTCGTTGCTCATATTGTTGCATTTAATTCCGTTGAAAACCCGTAGTAAGTTTTGGTATCAGCAGCTTCTAAAGTTGGTGTTCTTCGCGGTAAACCTTCCACTACTTTTCATCAATTTAGTCGACACCTTTTCTTTCCCATTTTTTTTGCAACGGCTCACCGTTCAGGAAATCTTTATTACAGAAACGGGAAAGAGTTTTTCTACCATTTTCTTTGCCATCCTTGAAACACATTGGTATGTTATTCCTCTTCTCCTTTTGGTGGTATGGATGATGATGAAAATCTATCGGGTTACAACAAAAGAAAATCTTCACACACCAAAATTGTTTATACAGGCATTCGTACTTTTGCTGGCCGTTCCATGCGTAGTAATTGCCATTCGGGGCGGACTTCAATATAAACCCATTTCCATAGTTCAGGCTGCAAAATATGAAGGAAGTAAGTTGTCACCGGTTATACTAAACACTCCTTTTTCGCTGCTCCATTCTGCTCTTGCACCTGCTGTTCCCGATTTTAATTATATGCCTTTGGAAGAAGCAAAAGCAATTTACCCATGCACTTATCTAGGTAACGCGAACGATAGTTTCAAGAGAATGAACGTGGTGGTAATTTTACTTGAAAGTTTTTCGGCTGAATATACTGGAGCCCTAAACCCCGGTATGCGCTTTACTCCTTTCCTTGATTCGTTATCCAAACATGGTCTCCTTTTTACGCATTGTTACGCCAATGGCAAATCATCTATTGAAGGCGTTCCATCGGTACTCAGTTCTATGCCTTCTTACTATTCCTTGCCATTCATTTCTTCGTCTCAATCACTTTATAACAATACCAGTTTTGCTTCTTTACTAAAACCATTGGGGTATCACACTGCTTTTCTCTATGGAAGTTATAACGGAACAATGGAGTTTGATTCTTACGCAGGTTCGGCCGGGTATGATAAATATTTAGGTCTAAACGAATTTCCTGAACATAAAAAATATGAAAGCGACTGGGGTATTGATGATATCAATTACTTAAAATATGCGAAGGGTCAGTTGGATTCGTTGCAACAACCTTTTCATGCCACGTTGTTTACACTTTCATCGCACCATCCTTTTAAATTATCTGAACACTACCAAAATATTTTACCGAAAGGGAATCACCCCATCTATTCAACTATTGCATTTACAGATTTGGCTTTGCGTCAATTTTTCGAAGCTGCTTCAAAGAGCAGTTGGTACAGCAATACCGTATTTCTTCTTTGTGGCGACCATACTGGTCCGTTTCAAAATAAAACGTATTGGGCTTCTTCCACATTTTTGCTTTGCTATACACGCCTAACGGAGAGCTAAGTAACCGGTACGACAAAATAGTGCAGCAAACCGATTTTTTACCCAGCGTTATGCAATATCTTCATTATCCGGGTTCCTTTCATGCCAATGGAGCGAGCATATTTGATTCTACCGCCCAACGAATTTCTGTTCATAAATGCGGAGGAGCTTTCTCCCTAATTGACTCTACTATTTTGTTGCAATATTCTCCAGGTTGGAAACGTGCTTTCAACTATAAACAAGATTCTCTTTTTGAACACGGGGTTGAATACTATACTTCAGATGAATTTGTGCAGCGCGAAAAATTACTGAAGGCTGTTTTACGCAATTATTCTGAGGGGCTGAAGTCTAAATAACAAAAACTATACGTTCAGATACCGCATGAGCAAATCGTAGCGATCTTTCATATCCTCTGCATATTCGGCATCGTTATAAACAGAAATTACTTCGTACTCGTAACGTTCAAATGCAGCTATGATTCCCGAAACTTCCGAGGTGTTTAGCTTAATTGTGATTTCAGCTTTCTGCTCGAGTTGATTAATGTTGGTGTATAGACAAAGAATTTCGGCTTCGTTTTCTTCCACAATTCTAGCTACTTCCGAAAGCGAATAATCTTTCACCGCAACTTGCAACTCTAAAATTCCACCGGCATCTTTTACAGAATTCAAAACCGCAAAAGCGCGCAGACAACTTTCTGCCGAAATCATTCCGAGGTATTTATGGTCATCATTAATTACAGGAACTACGCGCACATTATATTCCAATGCCGATTTCATTACATCAAAAATATGTGCGGTATCTTTGACCGAAGGCTTACGAAATATTTGTGTGAAATTTTTTAGCGGTTGATTCAGATGTTTCATGTTGATGACATCTTCCATAGTTACCAAACCGATATAACTGTTACCATCAACCACCGGTAACTGGCTAACGTTGTACTCGTGCATAGCAAGCAACACTTGTTCCCCTGTGTCATCTAAATGAAGCGGAGGAATTGAATGTGATATAAGGTCTGGTGCAATCATTTTCTTGTTCTTAAATAGTTAGACGAATAAAACATTTAAAAGGTTGAAGTAGTGTTCGGTTATTACTTGTTTTTTACAATTCTATGACAATTCATCAAACGCAAAAACCGTCATCCATTCTTTTTCAAAAACCTGTCCAATATTTTATTGAACTGTTCGGGTTGCTCCATCATGGCAGCATGTCCGCATTGATGAATAATGTGCAACTCTGCATTCGGCAATAATTTCCGAAATTCTTCTCCCACAAACGCAGGAGTAATGATGTCTTCGTTTCCCCAAATTAAACAAACGGGTAAATCCATTTTCAGGATTTCTTCACGCAGGTTATGGCGAAGAGCTGACTTTGCCATAACTACTAAACGAATCGCTTTTGCGCGGTCGTTTACAATTTCGAAAACTTCATCGGTCAATTCTTTAGTTGCCAAACCAGGATTAAAGAACGTGCCTTCGGTTTTCTTCTTTACATATTCATAATCGCCTTTGCGCGGATAAGTATCGCCTAATGAATTTTCAAATAAACCCGAACTACCTGTAAGCGTCATCGTCTTTACTTTGTCAGGTTTGCGAAGACAATACATTTGTGCAATGTGCCCGCCTAATGAATTTCCAATCAAGTGAACCTTCGAATATTTTTTGTGTTCGATGAATTCATCAATGTAATCTACCATTCCGGTAACGGTGGTTTGATCTATTTCTAAAGTATAGAGCGGCAGAAGAGGAATGGCAACTTTGTAGTGCGGAGAAAAATAAGTGATGAGTTCATTGAAATTACTCAGCGCTCCGAACAAACCATGCAACAAAACAATTGCTTCGCCTTTTCCCTCTTCACAGTAATTGAAACGTTGTTCGTGCTTTACTTCAAAACTCATTCATAAAATTTCGTTTAAGACGAAAGTAATTTTTTGAAGAGAAAACAAAATTGCGTTTACGTTAAGGAATATGAACAGCGGGTTTTGTTTGTAGTGTAAATCGACCATTTATTTCTGACCATAGACCACTGACCATCGACCATTGAAATACATAACTTGTCTTTGGAATGGTCGATGGTCAGTGGTCAATTGTCAATTTCTCGAAACCAATTCTTCATCAACTGCAAACCGTGTGGAGTAAGAATAGATTCAGGGTGAAACTGCATGCCCACAATTTTTAAAGTAGGATGTGTAATCGCCATTGCATCACCATCTTTTGTTGTAGCAGTTATCTGCAATTCGGTTTTCTCCAGTTCTTTTAGTATTAACGAATGATAACGCATAACATCAAATTCGTCAGGCAGGTTTTTGAAGAAATAGTTTCTGTTGTGTGTGATGTTTGAAGTTTTTCCGTGCATCGGCCTTATTGCTTTCACCAGTTTAGCGCCAAAAAATTCCCCGATGGCCTGATGACCGAGACAGATTCCTAGAATTGGTTTTGTTTGATGAAAGCTTTCGATGAACTTCATGGTAATTCCTGCTTCGCTTGGCGTTTTAGGACCGGGAGAAATGATGGCGGAAGAAAAATTGAGCTTTTCAATTTCATCTAAACTCATTTCATCGTTACGGATAACGTGGCATTCTTTTCCGCATTGAAGAATGTAATCGCGGAGGTTGTAGGTGAAAGAATCGTAGTTATCCAGAAGCAGAACCATGGCACGAATTACTAAATACTAATTACAAATTACTAATTGAATACAGAATGGCGGCTGTTACTTAGTAATTAGTAATTGGTTAAATAGTAATTGGGGTTACTTGATGCCAAAGAGTTCATCAAACTTTCCAAACGTGTCTTTAAACATTGGAACTACTGAGCCCGAAATTTCCATCACTTTTGGAGCGAGGTTGGAAATGTATGGATACACATGCGATGTTTCTTTCTGCTTGATAGGCACCACATCTAAACGATTCAAAAACCAAATGAACACACATAACACATACAAACCCACGAGCGAGTGAAGTATGCCGCCAAAAATCTGGTTGAACAGATTCATGGAAAATGATTTCAGAATTTGTTCCAGCCCCCAGCCTATCAGTTTCATTAAACCAACTACCAAGGCTAGCACTAAAACAAAAGCAATAATTGCAAGTGTTTTTGGTTCGAGGTGCGCCAAGCCGTGTAACAGATTCACCATCATGTAGCTGAACTTAAGTGCAGCTACAATACCCAGAAACCATCCGAGAATGGAAAAAAGGGAATAGATAATTCCGTTTTTATAGCCTTGATAAAAACCAAGGACGATGAAAATGAGAAAGAGAATATCGAAAACCATGTATTAAAGTTCAAAGTTCAAAAATCAAAGTTCAAAGAGTTAAACCAACAAACTCTTAACGGTATCTGCCACTAATTTATTATCTGCTTTGCCGGCTAACTGTTTGCTCACCATGCCCATTACCTTACCCATTTCTTTTTGAGTGGTAGCACCGGTACTCGCAATAGCGGCTTTTACAATCTCCACCACTTCGGCCTCGCTCATCATGGCAGGTAAATATTTTTCAATTACTGCAGCTTCTTCCTTTTCTTTATCAATTAAATCCTGACGGTTTGCTTTTTCAAACTCAGTAATAGAATCTCTGCGCTGCTTCACCATTTTCTGCAACATCTGCACTTCTTTTTCGGGGCTTATAATTCCGTTTGCGCCCTTTTCGGTTTTAGCTTTAATTATTTCGCTTTTAATGGCGCGCACTGCTCTTAGGCGCGCTTCGTCTTTAGCCATCATGGCGGCTTTAATATCGTTGTTGATTGTTTCTTCGAGTGCCATAGTTCAAAAATTTTATGGTGCGAATGTAGGAAAAAACAGAACTGACAAATTTCAGTATTGCGAATAAAGATTGTTGATAGTTTAGCCCCATGCAAAAAAACATAACCATAGTAGGTGCGGGTTTGGTTGGTTCAATGCTCGCGTGCTATTTGAGCAAACGCGGCCATAAAGTAAATGTGTATGAGCGCAGAGGCGATATGCGCAAGGTAGGTTATGTGGGTGGTCGCTCCATTAATTTGGCGTTGAGCCATAGAGGATGGAAGGCGTTGAAAAAAATTGGTTTGGCAGAAGCCGTAGAAAAAATTGCCATTCACATGCGTGGACGAATGATTCACGATTTGCAGGGCAACACACAATTGATTCCTTACGGCAAAGACGGACAAAGTATTTACTCGGTAAGTCGTGGCGATTTAAATCGCATTATGGTAGAAGAAGCCGACAAACTCGATGGCGTAAATTTTTTCTTCGACCATCGCTGTTCAAAAATTGATTTCGATAAAAACAAAATGGTTTTTGAAAAACCGAATGGAGAAGAAGTGCCTCAAAACGATACAGGAATAATTTTTGGAGCCGATGGTGCGTATAGCGAGGTGCGTTACAAAATGCAAATAACTCCCAACTTCAATTTGCATCAGCAACACGAACCGTATGGTTACAAAGAATTGCATATTCCTGCAAGCAAAACAGGCGAACATCAGTTAGAAAAAAACGCATTGCACATTTGGCCCCGCGGAAGTTTTATGATGATTGCCCTGCCGAATATGGATGGAAGTTTTACGGTTACGCTTTTCAATGCGTTTGAAGGTCAGAACTCTTTTAGTGTTTTGACAACCAACGAAGCGGTGAGAAAATTCTTCACCACTTTTTTTGCCAATGCCGTTCCGCTGATGCCTGAGTTGGAAAAAACATTTTTCGAAAACCCAACTTGCTCACTCGTTACGATTCGCTCTTATCCTTGGAAATACAAACACGCTTGTTTAATTGGCGATGCGGCTCATGCTATTGTTCCGTTTTACGGACAGGGAATGAACTGCGGTTTTGAAGATGTAAACGAGCTGGATGAAATTCTATGCGCCAATGAAAATTGGGATGAAGCACTTGATAAATTTCAACAGCAGCGCAAACCAAATGCAGATGCCATAGCGGCTCTTGCTTTGCACAACTACATTGAGATGCGCGACCTAAGCGGCAGAAAAGTTTTTCAGCTGCGAACACAAATTGAAAAGAAGATAGCTGAAAAGTTTGGCAACAAATTCATGACGCACTACGCGATGGTAACGTTCAGTGATTTGTCGTATTCAGAAGCGCAGCAACGCGGAGCAAAACAAAACGAACTGCTAGACAAAATAATGGCGCTGCAAAACATTGAAGAGAATTGGGACAGCGAAGAGGTTTTGCAAATGGCAGAAGAATGGATTGAAGCCAATTCGAAAATTTGAAAATTTGAAAATTCGGAAATGAACCCACGACAACCTTTTGCCGTCTTTAAATTAGCTTTGTAACCAATGAAAAAGATTTTGAAAATCTTTATGACTAATCTAATAGCCCCCTTAAGGGGGTTGGGGGTGCTGTTGTTATCTCCCATGATTTTGTTTGCTCAATTTACAGAAGAAGACAACCGTGTAATAAACGAATTTATCGTTATGGTAAAACCTGCACATTCGATTGAAGTGTTGTTACAAAGCACGTCATCGCTTAAAGTTAAAGAAGTGCTTTCTCCGCGCATGAATATTTATTTGCTCGAAAGAAATTCAATAGCATCACCCAATGAATTTCTTCTCTCGCTTCAGCAAAATGAACACGTAAAGCTTGCGCAGTTCAATCATACCGGCATAAAAGAACGTTCGCTAATTCCCAATGATTCTTATTTCAATCAACAATGGAATATGATGAATACAGGACAAGGTGGTGGACTACCTGGTGCCGATATTCAGGCAAAAGATGCATGGGCAATTAATCATGATGCAGTGACCTGTGCAGGCGATTCGGTGGTAATTGCCATTGTTGACGGAACTATTGATTTGAATCATGAAGACGTAAATTTTTTCAATAACCGAAGTGAAATTCCGGGTAATAGTATTGACGATGATGGCAATGGGTACATTGATGATGTGAACGGATGGAACGCTTCTCAAAACAATGGTAATGTGCAAGGCAATAACGACCACAGTATGCATTTGGCGGGAATTGCAGCAGCAAAAGGCAATGATAGTGTTGGTGTAGCAGGCGTTTGTTGGGGAGCAAAAATAATTCCAGTGGTATATGGCAGTACCACAGAAAGCAATGTGGTAAAAGCTTATGATTACGTGCGCGAAATGCGTTTATTATACAATAGCACTTTCGGAACAAAAGGCGCTTACATTGTTGCCACCAATTCTTCTTTTGGAGTTGATTTTGGTGAGCCTTCCTCCTATCCTATTTGGTGTGCCATGTATGATTCAATGGGCTATGTTGGAATTTTGAGTGCGTCTGCCACTGCTAATTTAAACATTGATGTAGAAACGCAAGGCGATATTCCAACCACTTGCCCGAGTAATTATTTGATAGCAGTAACGAACACTACGCGAACAGATACGCGCAACTCAGGTGCAGCATATGGCAAAACAAGTATTGACCTTGGTGCACCAGGCACTCAGGTTTTTTCAACTTATCACGGCAATCAATACAACGTTATGACCGGCACTTCTATGTCAACTCCACATGTAGCGGGAACGATTGGAGCCATGTATTCGGCTGCATGTTGTGCATTGATTGATTATTCTTACGAGCATCCTGACCAAGCAGCACTATTAATTCGCGATTATATTTTGGAAGGTGCAGAATGGATTTCTTCGATGAATAATATTACTACAACAAACGGAAGATTGAATTTGTATCGAGCTATAGTGAACCTCAATAAATACAATTGTGACTCCTGCGATTTCAGTATTGGCATCAACAAAACTGCAATTACTTGCAAAAATAGCAATGACGGTATGTTGAGTTTGGCTATTGATTCGGGAAGTTCATCGGTTTATACTATTCTTTGGTCCGATACTTCTTCCAATGCAAATCTTTCAAACCGAGGCGAAGGTTTTTACACCGTAACAGTAACTGACAGCAGCGGTTGTTCGCGTTTTGCATCTGTCGAATTGCATCATCCCGATTCTGTAATTATTAGCAATGTAACTTTCGTTCCGGCCGACTCTGCAAATGCAGGAGCCATTCACATTGGAGCATTTGCCGTTAATGAACCGCTCTTGTATTCCATTGACGGAATAAATTATCAGCAAACCGCAACGTTCAGTATTCCGAGTAATGGAAATTATACTGTGTATGTGCGAAACTCTTCGGGCTGTGTGGTGCAGCAAAATGTTTTGGTGAGTTCCGTTGATGAGTTAGATGTTGCGGGTTATGAGTTGAAGGTTTATCCAAATCCGGTGAGTGATGAGTTAACGGTTTACATTTTACAGTTTACAGTAGAGAGAACTACACTTCAAATCTTTGATGCAATGGGAAGAAAAATTGTTGAAGCAATTCCCACAACTACAAACTTCAAACTTCAAACTTCAAACTTGTCGAACGGAATTTATTTTCTCTCGACAGAATCAGCACACCAAAAACTCACCCACAGGTTTGTGGTGAATAAATAGATTCGCCATCTCAATTACTTTCATGATTCTTCGAAAAATAATTCTTGTTTTTGTTTTTATGCTGACCGCATTCACTGCGTTTCCACAAGCGAAAAATCATTTCTCTAAAAAGGAAATGAAGAAAAGTCCTGTTTGGATAGCGATGATAAAGGACGAACACGTCAACTATTTCGAAGCGCTAAAAGCGTTTGAATTGTATTTCACCACGCACAAATTTCCGGTAATGGAAGAGGAAGAAATGGCGCGTAACGAAAAACTGAAAGAGCGCATTTTAAAAAGCGAAGCGAAATACAAAAAGAAAAAACGCAAAGAAATGATTGAACCTAATGCTTTGGAGAAAGACAAACACGAACAAACAAAACTCGCCTTTGAAGTAAAACGGTTTAATCATTGGGAAATGCAAACTCGCCCTTTTGTAAAAGAAGATGGAACGGTAATGAGTGCCGAAGAACAAATGAAAGTTTGGAAAGAATCAAAAGGTGAGTGAAAAGTAAATAGTGAATAGCCAATAGTGAAATACAAATCTTGTTTCCGCTTTGCAATAATCTTGTTGCTGTTTTTAAATAGCAGTTATTTTTCGTGTGCACAAATTCTTGGCAATTGGTCATTGACAGGTCCTTCAAAATTTCCAACCAATATCACCGGACAAGTGAATGGAATGGGACGAGTTTCTCAAATTAAATTTCATCCTACCAACCCAAATAAAGTTTATGCAGTAAGCGGCACAGGAGGATTATGGATAAGCAACAACAGCGGCACTTCTTGGAATTTTACCGGCACGGATAATTTATCGCAACATTCTTTTGCAAGCGTGTGTGTTGATTATACCAACGATTCAATTCTCTACTTAGGAGGAGGCGATGCAAATTATTATAACCGAAGTTTATATGCTGTTTGGAAAAGTACAGATGCAGGAACAACATGGATTCCGGCTAACACAGGCATTGGAAATCGTTTGGTGATTGAAATGCTAATGTCGCCACTCGATCATAACGTAATTGTTGCGGCTACAGATGATGGAATTTTTAAAACCTACGATGGTGGTGCAAACTGGGTGGAGAAATATGCAACTGAAAATTTCACGAACATGGTTTATAAACCTGTGGCGAACTCTTCAATAATTTATGCTGTCAGTTACAAATTGATTTTTCGTTCCACAGATTTAGGTGAAACATGGGACACACTCACCAATGGAATCTCTATTCCAAATGGTGATGGGGAAGGAATGCGCCTGGCAGTAACAATGGCTGATACCAATAGAGTTTACGTAGGTATGATTGCAAACCGTGGAAATATTCTGCGCTCAAATGATGGTGGTGATTCATGGCTTACGGTGAAAAACGATTACGATACAAGTTTGGTGGGCTATGCCATTGATGAAGATGGACAAGGGAATTATGATTTTACATTGATTGCGCATCCACAACATCCAGATTGGTTATTTCTTTCTGCGCATTGTCACTGGCGTTCATTAGATGGCGGTTACAGCTGGAAGAAACTAACGAATTGGTGGACTAACTGTCATACGGATATGCACGACTATGAATTTAATCCGGCAAATCCGGATGAATTATTGAGTGCAAATGATGGTGGCGTTTGGACGAGCAGCGATACTGCGCAAACATGGAATGCGAAATGCGATTTTTTAAACAATACCGAATTTTATCACGCAGGGCAAAGCAATTTAAATCGCGGATTGATGGACGCTGGCACGCAGGATAACGGGGAATTGTTCATGAGTAATTACAATTGGTTCACCAATCGCGGTGGCGACTGGACAACCAAAATTGCTTTTGATTTTCTTTCTTCCGATTACTGTTACGAAATAGCAGATGGGAATAGAAGAGGTTTGACAGGTGGCGAAACAAATTTGAATTTCCCTTTTACTTCTGACAACACCGTTGAATTAGAATTTACTCCCGATGCTCCGCAAGCTGCTTTCGTTTCGTTCGATGATGTATGGCGAATCGACACACTCGCCTCAAATAATTTTGTGTGGCAGAAAATTTCGAACATCGGTATTCAACTATTTGATATAGCTTCTGTCCCTGGCAATCCGAATATTCTTTATGGCGTAACCAATAACAAACGTTTATACAGAACCGATAACGCGCTCCATGCAAATCCAACATGGGCAGGACCGTTTACTCTTTTGACAGGCACAAATGTTTATGCCAGCATTGCAACAGTTAGTAGTGATACGAACGTTGTTTACGTTTCGTGCAACAACAGAATTTATCGCTCTGTTACAAAAGGAAGTACCTGGTCAAACGTTACGCTCAACCTGCCAAACACCAACATCAAAAAAATTGTGCACGATGTTTACAGTACCGATGAATCTATCTATGCACTTGTAGGTAATGCAGTTTGGTATAAGAACAATACGATGAGCAATTGGGTGAATTATACTTTCGGTTTGCCAACAATAGCACAGTCACGCGACTTGATGATTTTCAATAACGGAACTTCGAATGCTGTGCTTCGCGTTTCCTTTTTTGGAAGAGGAATTTGGGAAACGCCTCTTTATTCAACACCTATTTGCTCTCCATCCGATTCAAGTTTTACAACCAACATTACCATGAATTCCGCATCGTTAAATTGGACGGCTTCAGGGAATGGGAATTATGTTCTTGTTTACAAAGCACTCAACGCACTTAAATGGGATAGTGTCAATGTTTCTTCAAATTCTTTTTCGCTGAGTGCACTCTCACCCGATACAAAATATGTTTTTAGAGTGCAGTCACACTGCAACGGAAATTATTACAGCGGATTTTCGTTGCCTTGTATTTTCACTACTGCATGTGAGCCGATACCAACACAATGGAGCCATGAGGATATCGGAACTGTTGGTGTACCGGGTGATGTATGTTACGATTCACCAACGCAAACCTATCGCTTGATTGGTTCAGGAAAAGATATTTGGGATTACGAAGACCATTTTCATTACATGTATCAGCGTGTGCATGGCGATGTAACGCTCACTGCATACTGCGAAAGCATAGAAGATATTTATGCCTGGTCAAAAGCAGGACCAATGATTCGCGAAGTGTTGGACAGTAATTCGCGCCATGCCATGATGGCCATTACACCAGGTAATGGTGCTGCATTTCATCGCAGAAATAACAACACCAGCTATACCGCAAACTATAACGATACCATTTTTCATGCACCGCTTTGGTTGCGCATTGCAAGAATTGGAAATTCATTTACGGGTTCTGTTTCACCAGATAGTATTACATGGACAGATATTCATACTTCTACTATTACCATGAGCGATACTGTTTTTATTGGACTTGCGCATACCAGTCATATTGATGCACTGTTGAGCAATAGTCTGTTTCGGTTTATTGAAATTACTCCCACCTCTGCTGTTCTTAGTGGAATAGAAAATCCGCAACAAGCAGATTTTGATTTTGAAATTTTCCCAAATCCGGCTAATGAAGAATTGAATATTTCAAGTTCGAAATTTTTGACAGAAAGAACTTTGCTTGAAGTTTTTGATTTAGCTGGAAGGAAAATTTATTCGGCAACGCCAACAACTTCAATCTTTAAACTTCGAACTGCAAACTTCTCTAATGGAATTTATTTTATGGAGGTAAAAACAGGAAATATTTCTGCTACGAAAAAATTTGTGGTGGCGCATTAAACTTTCTATCAATTCAAAACTTCTCTCCTTTATATTCGCGCCATGCAAAAGCGATGGGCAATCAAAAAAACCGATGAACAAAAAGTAAATACACTTCAACAGGAGTTGAAAGTGCATCGGGTACTTTGCAATATATTAGTTCAAAGAGGAGTTGAAACCTATGAACAAGCCAAGAAATTTTTTCGTCCCGAACTAAGTGATTTACACGACCCGTTTTTGATGAAGGATATGGACGAAGCCATTAATCGAATCAATGAAGCAATTGCGGCCAACGAAAAAATTCTGATTTACGGTGATTACGATGTGGATGGAACCACAGCTGTAGCCACAGTATTTTCTTTCCTCAAAGAATTTCACCCCAACATAGATTACTACGTGCCGAATCGTTATACCGAAGGTTATGGTATTTCACTAAAAGGAATTGACTACGCAGCAGAAAATAATTTCTCACTCATGATTGCGCTTGATTGCGGAATAAAAGCCAATGATAAAATTGATTACGCTCTCCTTAAGAATATAGACTTCATCATCTGCGACCACCATAATCCGGGTGAAGAGATTCCAAAGGCTATTGCCGTTCTCGACCCAAAGAGAAGCGATTGCAATTATCCTTTCAAAGAATTAAGTGGATGTGGAATCGGCTTCAAATTGATTCAGGCTTTTAGTTTACAAAATGGAATTCCCTTGGAGAAATGCTATCAATCACTTGACTTGGTTTGTGTAAGCATTGGAAGTGATATTGTTTCTATGAGTGGCGAAAACAGAACACTCGCATGGTTTGGTTTGCAAAAACTGAATTCAGAAAATGCAAGCAGTGGTTTAAAAAGGCTGAAAGAAATTGCAGGCGTTCAAAAGCAAATGAGCATTGATGATGTGGTTTTTATTCTTGGTCCGCGCATCAACGCTGCGGGAAGAATGGACGATGCGATGCACGCAGTAAAGCTTTTAATTAGCGATGAAATAGATTTAGAAGGAGAAGAAAAAGCTTTTCAACTTAACCGTTTCAACAACGACCGCAAAGATTTAGATAGAAACATTACTGCTCATGCTTTAGAAATAATTGCGCGCGATGAAAATTTGATGAAGCGCAAAACAACTGTGCTTCAACATCCCGATTGGAACAAAGGAGTAATCGGTATTGTCGCTTCGCGTTTGACTGACACTTACTATCGCCCAACAATTATTCTAACAGAAAGCGATGGCAAACTCGCAGGCAGTGCGCGGTCGGTTAAAGGTTTCGATTTATACGAAGCCATTTACGATTGCCGCGAACATCTCATTCAATTTGGCGGACATAAATTTGCTGCAGGCATGACCATGCACAAAGAAAACTTTGAAGCGTTCTCTACTCAATTTGAAAAGGTAGTGAGCGAAAGAATAACCCCCGAGCAATTAATTCCCGAATTAGAAATTGATGCGGAGTTAGAACTGGAAGACATCACTCCAAAATTCCATAGCATCCTGGAACAAATGGCTCCCTTCGGTCCTGATAATATGAAACCCGTTTTTGTAACAAAGGGAGTGCTCGATAGCGGCTGGAGTAAAATTGTAAAGGAAGAGCACATCAAATTTTCTTTAAAGAAAAAAGACAACACTAACTTTGACGGTATCGGTTTTGGAATGGCGGATAAATTCTCCTTGGTAAAAAGCGGAGCGTTTGATATTGCTTATCAAATCAGCGAAAATGTTTGGAACGATAAAGTTAGTTTGCAGATGATGGTGAAAGATGTGATGTAGTGGGCTTTGATTTACTAAATTGAAAAAGACATGGCGCAGCAGAACGAAAATATTTTTACTCGAATGAAAAATTTACTCAGCCCGAATACACACCAGGTTGTTTCCTCACACAGTAGCAATGTTGGCGCTTTTTATGATTCCACTACCACAAAATTTATGGAAGTGTATGGCGAAGTGATTCAGGCATTTCGCACTACCGATGTAAAAATTTATCTCGATTACACCATAGAAAATGCGGAACTGAAGGACGGGCAGAAAATTTTGGACGCAGGTTGTGGTGTGGGCGGACCCGCTTCGTATTTCGCTGAAAAATTAAATGTGCAGGTGGAAGGCATTACTGTTTCCGAATTTCAAGTGCAAATATCGAAAGAGATTATCGCTTCAAAAAAAATGAAAGGCACCGTGCATATTCAGCAAGGCGATTATCACCGAATAGATGAAATTTTTGGTACTGAAATTTTTGACCGTGTAATTTTTCTTGAATCGTTTGGGCACTCTGACAACAAACCGCTGCTAATTGAAAAAGCATTTAAGGTTTTAAAACCCGGTGGCATTCTCTACATCAAAGATTTGTTCAAACGCGAACATCCGAACGAAGAAGATGGGAAAAAAATTGACCGCATTGTCAACGAAATAAACAAGGCATACTGCTATCACGTAGCCGACTTGCACGAAGTATTGGCTGCTATGCGAAGATTAAATTTCATTCTGCTATTTGTAAAAACTCCTGAGGTAAAAGTTGGTGAATTCGAACACCTTACCATCTCCAACGATTTTCAAAACCTATTCGACATTGCCAAAATTATTTCATGGGAAGACTACATTTTCCCAATAGATTTTTATGAAATAAAAGTGATGAAACCGCCTTTCGACATGAGCAAAGAGAAGCACTTGTATTTCTTAAACCGCCCAGAAGCCGTTAGTCAAGTAAAAACCGAATAACGTTTTTAGATTGAAGAACGCAGCCCAACAAAATGGAAAACAGCAAAGGATTTTTTCGAATTAATGATTGGTGGAAAAGCAAAGCTGCCATGCTCATGGGCATTGTTTATCTATTTACCGCATGGTTTGCTATTTCGTTTGAACATTTTGTTTCACTTGCCTTGCTTTCTATTACCACCATTTCAGGTTTTGCTTCTATGGGTTATTTGCTCAACGATTTTTTTGATAGAGAAAAAGATTTGAAAGCCGGCAAGGAAAATTTTTTATTGAACAAATCTGCCTTAGTTATTTTTTTATTGTTTCTTCTCTCTTCCATTTTTTTATTTCTCCCTTGGTTCAAACTTCCTTTCAATCACATTTCGGTGTTGCTGATTTTTGTAGAAATCTTTTTGTTGCTTATTTATTCTTTACCACCCGTTAGCTTAAAAGAAAAAGGGCTGAGTGGTGTTTTTACAGATGCCATGTATGCACATAGTATTCCAGTAATTCTTGCCGGATATACTTTTTCATTAGCTGCGCATCGTGACTTTGCTATGGTTCTGGTCTTGCTTCTTTTTTTGTGGCAACTGGCAATGGGGATAAGAAATATTTTACTTCATCAGCATAACGACAGTTTTCTAGATTCAAAAGTCGGAAACAAAACCTGGGTGCTTCGGTCGAATGAAGCAACTTTTCATACACAAATAAAAACTGCACTCTTTATCGAAATTTCTTTAAGCCTTATTTTTTTTCTGCTCCTATCCTTTTATGTTTTTCTGTTTTTGCCGGTAGCTTTTGTAATTATCTTCTTATCCTTTATGACGCTCATTCGTTTTAGAGAGAACGGAATACAGCAAATGCTTCTTAGCAAATCAAGATATTTTCCCAATAATATTTATGAAAAATGGATGCCAGCAGTAATTTTGATTTCACTTGGGTTCACCAATTCCTATTTTTGGATTATTCTTCTTTTACATACCGCCCTCTTTAATTTCGAAGCCTACATTGAAACCTTTGCCTTGCTAAATACTTATGGCATTCGGTTGTATTGGCGGGGCAAGCGCATACCGCTTCGTGCTGTGCTTTCATTTCTCATCAATCATTTCATCTACTACGTTTTCCGCATCTTCGGAGTTAATCTTAAAAAAGAAAATCTCTCTGCCCTTGAATACATCAACCGAAAACAGAACGATAAATAGATAGCCATGTGCGGAATTGTGGGTCAACTAAATTTAAAAAATGCAATTGAGCGAAGTGCATTCATTGCTATGCGAGATACGCTTACTCATCGCGGACCCGATGATGCCGGTGCTAATTTTTTTGAAAATGATTCTATTGCCTTAGGTCACCGCAGACTTTCATTTCTCGATTTAAGCGAAGCGGGCAGGCAGCCCATAAGCAATGAAGATGAAACCATTTGGATAACATTCAATGGCGAAATCTATAACTACATAGAACTGCGCAACGAGTTACTAAAGCTGAATTATCGTTTCAAAACTGAAACAGATACAGAAGTTATTATTCATGGATATGAAGAATGGGGCACTGAAATTATTTCGAGGCTGAAAGGAATGTTCGCTTTCGGGTTGCTCGATTTGAAGAAAAATCAACTTCTTCTTGCGCGCGATACCTTTGGCATAAAACCTCTTTACTACTATCAGCATAATGAACAATTCATTTTTGCTTCAGAGCTAAAAGCGATTTTAAAATGCAGCGATGTAAAACGCGAAATTGATTTCACTTCGTTTGCTGATTATTTCATTTATCGCTACGTACCTTCTCCAAAAAGCATCTGGAAAAATATTTCAAAACTTCCTCCCGCACACTTTTTGATTTTCGATTACAAAACAAACACCACTCAACTTACTGAATATCGTCAGCTAAAATTCGGTTCAGAAAAAATCAACGAGCAGGATTTAATTTCAGAAGTTGGTAAAATGCTTGAGCAATCCGTTAGCATTCACGCGAGAAGCGATGTGCCTATCGGCTCCTTTTTAAGTGGTGGTTATGATAGTTCAGCCATTGTTTACTATTTAACCAAACTCGGATACAAACCCGAAACATTTTCAATTGGTTTTAAAGATTGGCAAAACAGCGAACATCAGTTTGCGCAACTGGTTGCAGACCATTTAAACGTTCCTCATAACGTAACACTTGCTACTGACGAAACACTAGAACTGTTGGATATTATGCCTGATGTTTATGATGAACCCATTGCAGACATTTCAATTTTGCCAACATGGTTGGTCAGCCGTTCAGCTGTACAAAAAGTAAAAGCAGTAATGAGTGGTGAAGGTGCCGATGAATTGTTTGGCGGTTATACTTGGCACAAAGAATTTTATAAAAAGAATGCAGAATTGCCTTTTTGGAAAAAGTGGAGCAATAAACTTTCAGGAGAAAAAGGTTTCGATACAGTTGCGTTTTATTCTAATGCCATGGCTATGGGAAAATTCGATGGTAATGAATTGAAGCAAATGCTTCACCCAGATTTTCATTCTTCAATTCCCGAAGACAGTAATTGGTTTTACAGGAAAAACTTCAATTCAAATTTATCTCCAGTCAAATCGCTTCAGAAATTAGATATAAAATGTTTTATGGGTGAACTGGTACTTACGAAGATTGACCGCGCTACAATGGCCAATTCTTTAGAAGCGCGTGTGCCTTTTCTTGATTACAAATTATTTGAAAAGATATTAGAGGTGAATGAGGATGTCTACTTCAAACCCGATACCACAAAATTCGTTTTGTACGAAAATATTTCAGAACATCTACCTACTGCCATTCTAGAAAGGAAGAAACAAGGTTTCGTTGGTCCCGATAAATTTTACATGAACATTGAGCGATACAAAAATATTTTGGGTAATGCTGATCTCGTTCGTGATGGAATAGTTAGAGCAGAATATTATGAGCGTTTACTTAACAACAAAGACCATTGGCGGCTGTGGAAATTAGCAGTAATGGAAAAGTGGTATAAACGATGGGCTACTTAAACGGAAGCGAAATGACAAACACAAACCAAAAAATATTTGTTTTCGTGGTGTGTGGTGCGCGTGCTCATATTGAAACATTACACCTCTCGCTACAAGCACTTGGTAAATATTCAAGAAACGAAATTTGGATACTTACCGATACAAGTCGGAACGAAATTTCAATACACCATGCCAATATTATTGATGCAAAAACTCCTACTGAGTTCAACCATCATCAGGCGAGCATTTATTTAAAAACCGGCATTCATAAATTTTTGCCCGCTGGTAATTCCTACTGCTATCTCGACACTGATGTAATTGCACTTAATAGCGGTATAGATGAAATTTTTGAATATTACCTATTGCCCGTTACTTTTTGCACCGATGTTACGAAGCTGAATAAGTTTAGTCCCTTTGCGGTAAATTGTAATTGCCTCGCTAATTTTGAGCGTGATAAAACGCTTCCGGCATTTTATGACAAAGAATTTACAGAAACCGTTTTACCTCAAATTGAATTTATTGACCGTTGCGTTCATGAAATTGAACGAAGAGTGGCGGCAACTAAAAAATCGAAATGGGTTTACAACCTGCATAAACTCAAGTATTGGTTGGGCGGAAATTTTTATGCTTTGGATAGCGATTATAAACTGGAAAAAGAAACGGGCTTATGGTTCACCTCAAAAGGAAAGAGGTTAAAATATGAAGCTGCTGAAAAAGATGTGGTCGCATACATTCAAAACAAAACCGCATTCCGTTTCAATCCATCTACCAATCAATGGTACCGCAGAGACGGCTCTTCGGTTTCGCAGTTGTATTGCAATCACTTGCAAGAAAAAATTCAAAACAAATTTGGCATTGCTATTTCACCTGATGACTGGCAACATTGGAACGGAGGTGTTTTTTTATTTGATGATGCCTCCCATGATTTTTTAAACTGCTGGCATGAAATGACGATGCAGGTTTTTCAGGATAAAAACTGGCGCACGCGCGACCAGGGTACGCTGGCTGCCACCGCTTGGAAATTTGACCTGCAGAATCATTTCACCTTGCCGCTATCGTTTAACTTTATTGCTGACTACGAATTGCCATTAGCGCATTACCCGGGTAATTTGAAATTTAAAACCGCAACCAGTGAAAAAATAATAGCACCTAAGTTTGTACACGTGTATAAAAACTGGGGTGATATGAATTGGCAAGTTTGGAAAGATATTTTCAACCATATTTCGCAAGATGGCAAGTGAAGAAAATAAAGTAAACGCCCTTTGGATAGGTAAGCAATTAAGCAAACTTGAATTGCTTACACTTCATTCGTTTATTGCACACGGTCATTCGTTTAAATTGTGGTTATATGACGAACTGGAAAATGATTTGCCGGAAAGCATAGAGATAGGTGATGCATCGGCCATCATTCCCCGTGAAAAGATTTTTTCCTATCGCAACCAAAATTCTTTTGGGCACGGCAAAGGAAGCTATGCGGGTTTCTCCGATATTTTCAGATACAAACTTTTGCATGAACACGGTGGCTGGTGGGTAGATATGGATATCACCTGTTTAAAAAAATTTGATTTCGATGCTCCGTATGTTTTTAGAAATCACCATGAATTAAAAGTAGTGGGCAATGTGATGAGGTGCCCCAAAAATTCGGAGTTGATGAAAGCTTGCTATGAAGAAGCGATGGACCAGGTAACCGAACATAATACCGATTGGCACAAGCCCATTGATATACTCAATCATAACATTACCCGGCTGGGTCTAGAAAATTATATAACGCATAACATCAGCAACCCCGACCACTGGGACGAAACACGAAAATATTATTCAGAGAAAAATGATTTACCTGCCGATTGGTTTTTTGTTCACTGGCAAAACGAAGAGTTGCGCTCACGCGATATTTCTAAAAACGATTTTTATTGTCGCTCGGCTGTTGCCCGTTTAGCAGCGCATTATAATCTGTTTCAAATGCCCGATAGCTTTTGGCAGAAAACAATTAATACCATTCAACATTCAGAGTTTATACGGATACTTGTGCCATGATATTAAGTGCCGATTTATTAAAAGCTTACAACCAAACACGTTCAGCCAACAGCAAATCGCTGGCTTGCCATGCTCCTTTTGTCAATTTAAACTTTGAGCAAAACGGCAATGTGCGCGCCTGCTGTTATAACACTACGCATATCTTGGGCAAGTGGCCCGAAAATTCTATTGCCGAAATTTGGCAGGGCGAAAAAGCGAATGAATTGCGCCAGTATATTCAGCAAAATAATTTTGGTGGTGGTTGTACCGAGTGCGGCAAAATGATTGAAGTAGGAAATTACCAAGGAGTTCGCGCTAAATATTACGATGAGTTTTCGAGCAGTTTTTTTTCTTCTCCACTCGAAAAAATAAAAACTGCACTTACCGGCAAATTGGGTTTTCCTAAGGTGATGGAGTTTGAATTGAGCAACGAATGCAATCTGGAATGTGTGATGTGCAACGGTTATTTTTCTTCTAGTATTCGCAAGAACCGCGAAAAGCTGCCGCCTATTCCTTCGCCTTACAACGACAAATTTGTAGATGAACTCGAACCGTTTATTCCGCATTTAACCGATGCCAAATTTTTAGGAGGCGAGCCTTTTATGATTGAAATTTATTTGAGAATATGGGAGCGCATTCGCAAAATCAATCCAAACATTCGCATTCACATTACCACCAATGGAACGTTTTTAAATAACCGGGTAAAAGAATTGCTCGAAGGTTTGCGGGCAGGAATTATTCTTTCGATTGATTCGGTGAACCGAGAGACTTATCCTAAAATAAGAGTGAACGGCAACTTTGATAAGGTGATGGAGAACCTCGAATATTTTCGCAATTACACCCAGCGCAAAAAAACTTTTCTATCCATTGCCGCTTGCCCTATTACGCTCAACTGGCTGGAGCTTCCGCAACTGCTTTCTTTTTGTTTAGAAAAAAATGTGGCTTTGTATTTCAATGCCGTGTTTTCGCCACAGGCTTTGTCGCTACGCGAGCAAACGCCTGAGTATTTGCAAAACGTAATTTCATTTTTAGAAAAAAATCCTGCGCCAGCTTCTACCAAACATGCCCAGTCGCCCGAGCAATTGAGCATCAATGCTTATAACGATTTTATTCATTTGCTCAAAGGCTGGTTACAGGAAAAACAAAGCTGGAACGAAATGGAACAGCGCACCGCTAGTGCGGTGAAAGAAAATACTGCCTCTGCTTATTCGTTCAATTTTACGGGTGAGCCGCTAACCGATATTCGCTACCTGATTGGTGAAATAAAAAATTCGCAAAACACCGAAGACCGCGAAAAGCTGATACAACTGCAACAGCAGTTGCAAAATAAATTTACAGCCCTGCCTGCCGAAAAATTGTGGGAAGGCTTACTCTGCTATTTTACCGAAAAGGAGACGAACGAAGACCTGCAACAAAAAATTCAAAAGATTGCCGACATGATAAACAGCCACGAGCAAAAAAACAAAGTGCTGGTGCAATTGGTCATCTTTCCTCCCCAAAGCCTTTCGCTGTTTTTAAAAGAAATGCCTTTTGAAAGCCTTGCCGAAAATCTGATGCGGTATTTTAGCTGATTCTATTACTTAGAAAGTTCAATTCTCTTTACCTAACTCAATCTTCTAAACTTAGAAGGTGCAATATTCTTTAGCAAACCCATTCTTCTAAGCTTAAAAGGTGCAAAATTCTTTAGCAAACCCATTCTTCTAAGCTTAAAAAGTGCAAATTTATTTTCCAAACGCTATATTCTAAACTGCGGAGATGCGATTTTCTTTATCCGATTGATACTCCGCAACTATGGAGATACGATTTGCTAAGGAAAATCCACTCTCCATTGTAATGGAACTACAGTTTGCTAGAGAAAATCGGCTCTCACATACGTGTGAACTACGGTTTGCTAGAGAAAATTGGCTCTCACACACGTGTGAACTACGTGTTGCTGAAGAAAACTGCTTCTCACACATATGTGAACTACGATTTGCTAAAGAAAATTGATGCTCACATACCTGTGAACACCAATTTGCTAAAGAAAATCGCCTCTCACAGGTATAGCAAACAAGCAGTTTTTAGCCAAAACATCGGCTTTTGTCAAAAAAATGAAATTTTTTGAAGGAATAGAAGGGTGTGAATGTTGTGGTGAAAAAAATTTCAACTCACCTTACTCAACATTCTGTTTTCAAATTCTTCTACCAGGCTGTTGGTGCTTCGCCCAATCATTTGCTGGTAAAAAATACTGGCGGGTACTTCGGCTATGGCTTTGTAAAACTCTACCGATGGGTTGCGTTCTGTAATCGTTGCGCCCAGCAGGTTGGCTTTATCAAACAGGTTTTGCAGTTTGTATTGTTTTTGGTCTTCGCCTTCGTTGAAGGTGGCATACACATACTCGTGCATCTTTTTTTCAAACAGCTTTTTAGCATCGGCTTCGGTAAGGGTTTCGTTCACCTGAATTTCGCTTTCGGTGCGCTCGCGCGCTTCAGTTACCCAGTTTTTAATTTGTACGCCTACCAGGTTTTTGTAGATGCCAATGTTGTAAGCCGACAACGAACCGCCTTTATCTTCTTTCGAAAACTGAACGGCATTCAGTTGTTCATATAGTTTCGAAAGTTCTTCATAAGGCAAAGCCCAAATGCTCCACTCCACCGGGCGGTGAATGGTATTGAACCAGATATTGATGTTGTGTTTGTTCACAAAGCGAATGAACTCGGGCATCTCGTGCCAGTTGTTGCGCATGGGGTTTACCATTAGGCACATGGTGCGGTTGTTCTCTTTGGTATATGCCCGATAGAAAAGAAAGTTTTCCATCACTCTATCGAAGTGCGCGTTCACGCGAATGGTTTCATAAATGTGGGGCGTGAGCGAGTCGAGCGAAAAGTTGATGTGAATATTGAGCTTATTCAACCACTCTTTCACTTTATAGTTCATCACCGTGCCGTTGGTGGCTATGGTAATTTTCAATTTCGGATTCAGTTTTTCTACCTGCTCAAAAATTTTGAAAACAGCATTGATTAAAAAGGGCTCACCACCATTAAAGCGCAACTCTTTTAAGTGCGGAATAAATTCACCCAACTGCTCCACAAAATTATCGTCATACGCATTTTTCATGGCGGGCAGCCGCTCTCTGTTTTTGCGAATGCTCGAAGAGAGTTCACCTATGCACATCACACATTCGAGGTTGCAGGTGTTGCTCAATTCCAATTCCATCATGCTTGGGTATTCTGCCGGCTCGTTTACATCATATGCCTTTGCCAACACCGAAGTGTAATTGCCGCCCTGCAAATTTTTCAAACACACATTGCATTTGTTGGTTAAATCATACTGCAATAAGTGCTTGCGCAACGATTGATACTTTTCGCCAAACCAAATTTCGCGAATAGATTTTTGCGGATACGAATCGGGGTCAATAAACGTGAGCCAGCAAGGGGCACAATCGCCATGCACATTAAAATACATATTGGTGAAAGGCGCGTGGCAAATATGGTTAGTTACCGGTTTGCCACGGCTTACATTATACTCGGCAATAACCGAAGAACTTAAACCCGGTCCTTCGGGTTTTGCTTTCAGCACATGAACTTTACTAAGCAGTTGGTAAACAAAATTTTTCATCGGGCTTTGCATTAAACGCTTCTCGAAATCATGCCAATCATTAAACGAACTTCTTCTACCGATTTATCTTTTAGTGTGCCTATCACCTGCTGAAAACCAGCGCGAGTAATATGGAAGTACACATTTTTTTTCGAGTCTTCGGTATGCGTATCTAAAATGGCATTGAGCTTTTCTACCAAATTGTTTTTAGGAAACGTAGTTTCAAAATCAGGATTAGCGGCATACATTTCATTGAGCCATTGATGAAAATCAATTTCAGAAACCGATTGCACATGCGCTTCGTTGGTTTCCACCTTCACCGGAATGTTTTCTGATTTGTTGCCTACAAATTCATACTCGTGATATTTTTTGGTTTCCGAATGCAGAATATACTCATCTAAAAAACTCTTGTAGTCTTCAAAACATTTAGCGTTGTGCCGTTCTTTCTGGCTTAGCTTCGGAAAACTAAACTGGTCCATATACGCCCGCACTTTTTGCAGTTCTTCCTTGGTGCAATCGGTGAGCGCAAAGCGAATGGGGCGTTCTAAATAGCTCACATAAATGTAGGCGTTCATTTCGTTGCAAAGGTTAAGTATCAACGGAAACTGTTCCCAATTATCTTTCTGCACCGTAAAACTTAACGAGAGATGTTTGCCTTTGCGTGTGCATATTTCGCTAAAGCGTTTAATGTTCTCCATCAGCTTTGCGTGTATGGTGTTTTTGCGAATGCGCTCTAATTTTTCTTTATCCACCGCATCAATTGACACGGCCATATCAAAGTTCAGGTCTTCGAGCAGGCGTTCTATTTTATTGTTCCAGTGGCTTCCGTTGGTAATTACAAACAGGTCGAGTTTCGGATTCAACTCTTTTACCTTTTCCCATATTTTGTAATACACCGGAATAAGAAAAGGCTCACCACCATAAAACTTCGCTTCTTTTAAATGCGGAATATATTTTTCCAACTGCGATACAAATGCATCGTCATAAGGCGTGGGAATAGGCGGCAGTTTATCTCTGTTTTTGCGAATGCTACTGCTTACTTCACCGGCACACATCTGGCATTCTAAATTACACTCGTTGCTAATTTCAAATTCAAACACCTGCGGGTAAACAGCATCGGTGTTCGCATAATATTTATCGAACACCAAAGGGCGAAGATTGGTGAACTTGCCTTTATCAAAAAAATATTTGCAGTGGCGGCAACCGTAATCGAGGTCGTTGTTAAACATGTGTGCACGCAGTTTTTGGGCTTCAGCACCATTCCAAATTTCGTCAATGGAATTTTGAGGATAGTTACCCAACTGCACATCGCGATTATAGCCACACACAAACACCTGCCCGCGAAACGAAAAAGTTAAACTGGTAAAAGGCAGGTAACAAAAAACAGGTTTTGCCCCGTTAGGTCTAAACTTATTGTATTGGTTATACTGCTTCCGGTCAAGCGGATTATAGCCATCCTCAATAGCGGTGCTGAATTTTTTATCTAACTGAAAAGAAGTTTTTATGGACTCCAGAAAATTAATCATTCGTGCATCATTTTAGCGGTGTCCAAAGTAGTGAATATTTCGGGATAGGATTTTTGCAAACCGCAATAAACTCCTTTTGCCATTACCCGATAACCCGTAGAATTATGATGCCCGTCTTTTGGCCAGTAATAATTTTCTGTATTGTTTTTATCCATGTGAACAGAGTCGCGATAGTAAGGCAACAAATCAAATCGTTTGAAACCTGAAATAGTATCTACCATTTGTTCGAAGAAAGAAAAATTGCACAGGTAAGTATTGTTGACCACTTCACTGCGTTCAGGTTTTTTCAGTAGGAGAATTTTGAGATGATTCTGCTTTGCTAATAAAGCTATGCGCTGAAAAACTTCATTCCATTTTGGTTTTAAAATGTTGAGTCGCGTTTCTTTCTCTTTTTCGGTTAAAAAAAAGTTGGTGTGTGTTACTCCAAAAACTGAATTAGCTACCAAGCGAAAAATATAACTGGCGGCATAGAGCCACTCCCAGGATGGACCTTGCAGCGCTTGCCAATAGCCATCTTTAAAACGCTCCAGCCCTCCTCGAGTTAAAAAATCGGCAGTGAAATCAAACGAAGTGTAGGTAATAACGGCTACGTTAGGTTGCATTATAAAACCAATGTCTTCCAATTGCTTGCAAGTAAAGCCAGGGTCGCTACCGCACACACCAAAGTTTTGAATTGAAATATTTTGCGCACCCGCATCGTTCTTCAAAATTTGACGAAGCAACGAAGGATAACTGGAATCTTGCGGAGCACCATCACCTTCGGTAAACGAATCGCCATAGGTTTGAATCAACATTTTGGCACTGTCTTTCTTCACTTCAAAGTCGGCATCGCGAAAACCAAAGTTGTTGCGCAGTCGAGGAAATTTATACTCAGGCGTTTGCAAAAATGGAACGAAGTACGGTTGAATGGTAAAGTCCACATCAGCGTTTTTATGCGGGTAAACAGAAACATATTTACTGCTTCTGCCCTCCATGTATGAACCGCCTACACCTTTTACGCGCAAAAATATTTCGGCTGATACTACACACAAATAGAAACTACCAAATAGCAAGCCGACATTTATGCAGGTTTCTTTTTCCCAATTAAAAATTGCACTTATCAACCCAATGCTTCCTGCTAAAAACAAGCCCAATGAAAAATAAAACACAAAACTATGTAGCGCACCAAAGGCGGCTAATGGCATTTGAAAGCGCAGGTATAATAATGACAATCCTAATGCTCCGGTCAGGAGAATGAACAGAGATTTTTTTTTTGGATGAGAACGGAGTAAAGAAATTAAGGAGTGCATAGAATTAAAATCAGCAGTAATTTTCGTCTAAAAAAATCTGTTTATCATTCACTGGTGCTGGTTTTCGCTTTTGCTTGCATCGTTGCATCCAGGAACTTTGCAAACTTCATTTGACCGCCATCATTAAAATGGTAATCAATGGCTGAAGAGCAGTCTTGTTCAGTAATTAATCCCTTGGGTGGAAAATGAACATAGCTCCAAAGGTCTTTAAATACCCATCGGTAATTCTGTTCATATTCTTTCGTTCCGAAATTTTTCATTTCCGGAGTTGAAATAAATACAATTGAAAAATTTGTACCTGCTGAGTCGGCAAGGGCTTTAATTTTTTGAAGACTGTGATAAGTGGCTAGTGAATCTTGTGTAGGAGTAGTTGTATAATTTACAGCCGGGCAAGCATTAAAATACAACTGGGTGGTAACACAACTTTGTTGAGCAAGCTTTGCCCACACATCACTTTTTTCAAAAAGCGAATAATGTTTTCGGTAGATGCGGTACGTTTTTTCAGGAGGAAAGGCTAGGTTAGGTTTACCGGTTAGTGCAGCAGGCAAGTAGTTATTGATTACACCTACACCAGGTATATCTGTGTACTGCGGAATATAGGGCAATGGTTCTCTGTCTTCATTCATAATATCGTTCCAGCCACAAAACAAAACACATACTTCATCGGGTTTTAACTCTGGAATAAATTTTTGCGCAAATTGACGGTATTGAACCGGGTCTGACCCGTGAATGCCTGCGGCACAAACCACTTGATTTGGATTTTCTTTTCGATAAATTTCAATAAAGCATTTGCTAAATCTGGAAGCTCCTAGTCCTTCTAAAAAAGAATCTCCTACGAATAGTATCTTTTTTTTCCGGCTAGTGTCGATTCCACTTAAAGAATCAACAGTTCTCGTGTCAAAATTAAATGCGTTTGGAAATCCTAGTTTGTTTACCATGAACTCAATAGGAAACTTAGCATTGGGAAAGGAGTCGTAGTCATAGAAAGTCATCCCTGTTTCATCTGCAATTAATTCGTGCGTTATTACAGGGTCGGTTTTTGCAAAGTCAACTCCTTTAAAATAGCTCCCGGGGAAATAACCCTGTTTAGTAAACTGATTCTCTTTAATCAAAAGCACGCCTACTATAACAAGCACAAAACAGATAAAGAACAAAAGTTTTGTAAACAGATTTTTCTCTTTAGCAATAAGAGGTTGCGCTTTAATCCACAAGGGTTTTAAAGAACAGATACTTACACGAAAAACGCATACCATACCCAAAGCAGCGAACAGATAAAACAAAACTGCATGAACAATATACGTGTGGTGAAAAATATTTTTCGTATCCCTCAGCCAAAAAAGAAACAGACTCTGTTCGCCAGCAATAATTTGTTGAAGATGCAATGAAATTTGAATTTTTGCCAACGGCAAAAACAGCATGAGTGCCACGGTCAAAATGAGCACCGTAAATAAAACGGGGTATATCACATTGTTGAGTATCCGTTTCATTTTTGCTGCTTTGCTTTTAATTCGCTTCTTAAACCAAAAGAATCTAATGCCTGTTCAACTCCTTTTGCCATTAGAAAATAGCCCGCGCTATTATGATGACCATCTTGCTTCCAATAGTATTTACTGATGTCGTTTTTATTGTTTGCAAATTGCGTTACATAGTAAGGTAGCAAATCGAAAACATAAACATGGTCAAGGGAACGAATGCTTACCAGAATCTTACTCAAATCGTAATCATAATGTTCTTGTATCACTTCGCCTTGATTGGGCTGTAGCAACACGAAAAATTTTGTTTCGTTCTGTTTGGCTGCTTCGGCATAAGTCGAAAAAATCGCAATGGCTTTTTGGTCGAGTTTATTTTTCACTTCTTCGGCAAATGGAGTTTTAATCAATAGTTCATTGTAACCTATTACTGTAAAAAAAGTTCTCGATACATAACTCAAGGCGTAAATGGGTTCCCACCATGGCGGTGATGGAAATTTGATGGTACCGTTTTTTTGAAAACGTTCCAATCCTCCTTTCACTGCTATGTCTGTATTTATATCGTTAGAAGAAAGTGTCTGTAGAATAATATCAGGATGGTAAACTGCTAGGCGGTCTCGATAGTTCACAAAATTCACATCAGGGTCATCGCCCGAAATTCCGCTATTCAGCACATAGTAGTTGCTGTCTTTGGCGGCCAATAAATTCCGCAGCAAACTCGGGTAGCAAGAATCGAAAGGAGCTCCTACTCCTTCGGTAAAAGAATCGCCAGCAATTAAAATACGCTTTTCATTTTTATTTTTTGCGAGCAACCATTCTATATCAGAAAAACCGAGTGAGTTGCATTGCCTTACATAATTAAACTCTGGTCGGGTGATATAAAATTTTTCATTTGGCTCATGCGTGCGGTAATAGGTTTCATACGTAGCATTGTAGCGCGAAGCATAACCCGCTTTTATATGCTCCATATAAGTATCTCCCACACCTGTTGTATAGAGTACCAGTTCCAGTACAAGCAGTGTAAAGGCTACCGAGGCAAGTAGCGTTTGAAATTTTGCATACTGCTTAAATGCAAACCATTGGTTTGAAATTTTTAGAATAAAAGCTAACCCTATCCAAACAAAAAAATACAAGGCCAAATGCGTGTGCCATTTAATAAATGCGTAACCCACTTCTTGTGCCCAGTAAATTTCCCAAAGCAAGTAAAACAAAGAGGCAGTGAGCAGCATACTGCTTAAAGATATAGTGAAATCAAAACGGAGATGTGTTTTATCCTGAAAAAAAATAAATTTTGAACGTTCTGTTTTTTCCTTTCTCATATTTATTGAGAATTGTTCGGGTTGTTCGCAAATAAACTATCTGTAACTAAGGCGGCATATATTCCATCAGCCATCATTGCATATCCCTTCCCGTTATGATGTCCATCAAGTGGCCAATAAAAACTTTCAGGAGAGGTATTCCTGTTTGTTATTTGGGTTTTATAAAATGGAAGAAGGTCTACTACTTTCAAATTGTCAATGCGGTTGAGGGCTTTCATTATTTTCGAAAAATCATAACTGTATTGATTTGATTTTACTTCGCCAAGAAAAGGTTGCAACACGACTACCAATCGGCAATTATTTTTTTTAGCCAGCGCGGCATAGCTTTTAAAAAGTTCAATTGTTTGTGTATCCAATTCATTTTTTCTTGCATTAATATCTGCATCGCGCAATAAAAGTTGGTTGTAACCAAGTGCGTTGAAATAAAAACGAGATAGAAAACTTAAAGCATAAATGGGTTCCCACCAAGGACCTTTTTTAAACTGGACTTTACCACCGGGCAAAAATCTTTCCATGCCTCCACGCACTATTAAGTCCACGTTTATATCACCCGAAGAAAGCGTTTGCAAAATCACATCCGGTTGATAACCCGTCAACCTGTCGCGATAGTTTACAAAATTGATAAACGGGTCGCTACCACAAACGCCCGCGTTCATTAAATAAACTAATGAATCTGCTTTTGTTCTGTTGCGAAGTTGCGAAACATACGAAGAATCATATGGCGCACCATCGCCTTCGGTAAATGAATCACCTAAAGCCAGAACTCTTTTTTCTCCGTTCTTTTTGTCCATCGCCCACTCTGGGTCAGAATACCCTCGCGAGTTTGCAATGCGCTCATAATTATATTCTCTTTTAGTTATCCAACGGCTTTGGTTTGGTGGATAAGTATGATACCACGATTCTCCTTCTGCATGATACCAGGAGTTATATCCGTTTCCGATGCGTTCAAGGGCGGTTTCGTTAATCCTGAAGCAAGAGAGAAAAAACTCGACCAGCATCAGCACTACGATAACAGAAGAAAAGGCAGTGATAAGTTTTTCATAAACCAATTTATTGATAGTATAGAAGAGGTAATATAATACCAAATATATCGCTATCCAGAAATATACATACAGCATTAACCGCGTATGCCATTTAATACAGTTGTAACCCACTTTATCTGCCCAATAAATTTCCCAAAGCAGGTAAGGCAATGCAAGTAGTATTAAGAACCAGTGATAGTGAATCCTAAAACTGATATGTAACCCTGGCTCTTTGTACGCAGTTATAAGTCTAATAAATGAGCGGGTTTCTCTTTGCATTATTATTACTTAATAAAGGAAGGTTGTCAAATTAAATTTGATGTGGTTTTTTTATTTTGCTTCGCAACTGTATATTCAAACAAACTTAGAATCCTTCACAGAGTAAATAAACCAAATGAATTTGATTCAACGGGTAAAATCGAAGATAGCCCAATATAAATTTAGTACCGATACGCACCTGTCAAAATCAGAAGTTTTTTGCATGGCTCCCTGGATACAATTGCATGCACAAACCAATGGTAAGGCGGCTCCTTGTTGCATGTCGGCAGTGTATGACGGCAACGAAATTGGTGATTTAATGAGCAACCCCAATTTAGAAGCCGCTTGGAATTCGACCAACATGAAACAGTTGCGCCTAAACATGTTGAGCGGTAAAGAAAGTACCATCTGTAATAATTGTTATGCCCATGAGCGGATTGGCAAAACAAGCGAGCGCGGAAATTACAACCGCGATTTTGTGCGCTACTACGAGCGTGTAAAACAAACACTGCCCGATGGCACTTTAACTGAACGCAATGTGCCGGTAATTGATTTGCGTTTTTCAAATAAGTGCAATTACAAATGCCGGATATGCAGCAGCGAATACAGCACGCTATGGTACGAGGAAGAAGTAAAACTGGGATTGAACCCTCCGCAAAAAGAATTGAAACCGGTAACCGATGAGAAAGCTTTTTGGGAATCGTTTAAAAGTATGTTGCCCGGTGTGGAGCGATTGCATTTTGCAGGAGGCGAGCCGCTGTTTATGGATGAACACTATGAAGTGCTTGAACATCTAATTGCCATAGGCAAAACCGATGTCAACCTTACTTACAACACAAATTTCTCAACGCTCCGCTACAAAAAACACAACATAGCTGAACTATGGAACAAGTTTCGCCAGGTAGACGTGTGGGCTAGTTTAGATGGCATGGGCGTGCAGGGTGATTATCACCGCAAGGGGCAACGGTGGTCTAAAATAGAAGAGAACATCCGCGAAATTCAGAAAGAGTGCAACACTGTTTTTTTTGGGGTGAATGTAACGGTGAGCATTTTTAATGTGTTACACATTCCCGCGTTTTATAAGCATTTGGTAGAAAATAAATTTGTGGCACCAGAACGGGTGAACCTATATCCTCTTTATTCTCCTTTTGCATTTTGTGTTACCAACCTTATTCCAAAACTGAAACAACAGGTGGTAAGTGATTACGCAAATTTTGAAAACACTTATCTTAAATCATTTCCCGACAACACTCCTGTAAAAAATCATTTAAAAGCTGTGGTTACTTTAATGGAGAGCAAAGACGATAATCTGAAAAAAGAATTTCAACAAAAAATAAATGCGGTTGATGAAATAAGGGGCGAAAAATTTGCAGAGGTTTTTCCGGAACTGATGGACATGATGGTAGCAATTGATTAACTGGGAATTTAAGTTAACGTATAGGTGATGCTATCATTCAATGAACTAAAAATTTTTTACGGCAAAAAAACAAAAAGCAATTCTGTTCCTGTAAAGATTGCCTTACTCACCGATTCCTCCACTCAATTATTAGCTCAGGCTATTACAGGCTTTGGAGTTTTTAATGATTGCGACTATGAACTTTGGCAAGCTGATTATAATCAAATTGACTTGCAGATTTATGACAACAACTCTGCACTATATAAATTTAAGCCCGATTATATTATTGTATTGAGAAGCTCAGAACATTTATTAAACACTTTTTATAAAACTGGTGTTAATGTAAGGGAAAATTTTGCTGCCGTTGAAATAAATCGTTTTGAAAATCTGATACAAACTATTTCAGCAAATACTACCTGCAAAATAATTACCAATACTTATCCTGAAATAAATGATGCCGTTTTTGGAAATTATGCAGCTAAGGTTGTAGCTTCTTTTATTTATCAAATCAGAAAACTCAATTTGAGTATTATGGATTTGGCACAGCAACACGAAAATCTTTTGCTCCTCGATATGGCAAGCCTCGTTGCTGAAAAAGGATATTGCCATTCGTTTGATTCCAAATTATATGTAACAGCCGATATGGTTTACAACTTGGAGATTTTACCTGTCATTGCTCAAAACATTCATTCCATTATACAGGCAGCAGAGAGTCGTTTTAAAAAATGTTTGATTGTTGATTTGGACAATACGTTGTGGGGTGGTGTAATTGGCGATGATGGTTTGGAAGGGATTCAAATTGGTAACTTGGGAATAGGTAAGGCGTTTTCTGAGTTTCAGCTTTGGATAAAAGAATTAAAACAACGGGGGATTATAATAGCCGTGTGTAGCAAAAATACCGAAGCTGTTGCCAAAGAGCCATTTGAAAAACACCCCGATATGGAATTGCGTTTGGATGATATTGCACTATTTGTTGCCAATTGGGAAAGCAAAGCCGATAACATAAAACACATTCAACAGATTCTTCAAATTGGTTTTGATAGTATGGTATTCTTAGACGACAACATTTTTGAACGAGAGATGGTTCGTAAAGCCATTCCTGAAGTTACTATTCCTGACTTGCCCGAAGACCCGGTTGATTATTTAATGTACTTACGTACGCTTAATCTATTTGAAACAGCATCGTTTATAAACGAAGATGAAGGCAGAACAAAACAATACCAGGAGGAAGCAAAGCGAGTTGTTTTTCAAAAAACATTTGAAGCTGAGTCAGATTTTTTGAAAAACTTAGAAATGGTTTCAGAAATTTCTTCGTTCAATTCTTTTAGTATTCCACGCATAGCACAGCTTTGTCAACGTTCCAATCAATTTAATTTAAGAACCCAACGATACACCGAAACAGAACTAAAACAGCTTACAGAGAACAACGATTATTTTACCCTTTCGTTTTCATTAGCCGATAAATTTGGTAATCATGGATTGATAGCCGCAATAATTTTGAAAAAAGAAAATAAGAACACTTTGTTTATAGAGAACTGGATTATGAGTTGTCGGGTTTTAACCAGAGGAATGGAACAATTTTCATTACATGCTATAACACAGTTAGCATGTAAAAACAAATTTTCCATGTTGAAAGGAGAATATTTACCAACTACAAAAAACGGGCTAGTTAAAGACCATTATTTAAAACTAGGGTTCAACTATATCGAAGGTTTTTGGCAAATGAACTTGAACGAAAGCAACTTCATCAACCAGACATACATACAACCCAAATAATAATGGAACAAAAGGAAATATTGTTGCAGCTGAATCAAATTTTTAGCGATATTCTTGACAACACCTCAATAGTAATAACAGAAATTTCAAGAGCTAAGGATATAGAGGAATGGGATTCATTAAATAATATCCAGTTGGTCGTAGCTATCGAAAAACATTTCAAAATTAAATTCACTACCCTCGAAATTCAGAATTGGAAAAATGTAGGCGAGATGTGTCACTCTATTCAAAAAAGGCTTCAAAAATAGTTAATAGTGGTCATGAATAACACCAAACTACGAGCACACCATATCGGCTGTCTTACAAGCGATATGCAAAGTTCTATTGCTGCCTACCGCAAACTTGGATTTCAAAATATATCTGAAGTTACTTTCGTAAGCTCTCAAAAAGTAAAAGTTTGTTTTGTTGAAATTAAGCAAGGTTTTTATTTAGAATTAGTAGAGATTTCAGAAACAAATCACGCGCTTCAAAAAATATTTAAAAGCAATAATCCTTATTACCATGTTGGCTATTTGGTTGATGGTATAGATGTTTGTATAGCAGACTTGGAACTTGAAGGCTATCATATAGTTAGCCAATTTGACTCTGAAGCATTCGATGGCAAGCGATGTGCATTTATGTATTCTCCCGAGATGCACCTAATAGAATTGATAGAAGAATAAACATCCTATGCTTTTTAACTCTTTCGATTTTCTGATTTTCTTTCCGCTGGTTACACTCGTTTATTATTTACTTCCTCATCGCTACAGGTGGGCGCATCTGCTGCTGGCAAGTTGCATTTTCTATTGTGCGTTTATTCCCATTTATATTTTCATTCTATTCTTTACCATAACCATTGACTATATTGCCGGAAGGCTTATCGAAAAATCGGCAGATAAAAAACGAAAGCATTTTCTCATCCTAAGTGTATTGGCAAACATTAGTGTGCTAGTTGTTTTTAAATACTTGAATTTTTTGACCGAAAACATGAATGTTTTGTTGAGTGCCTTGCGTATAACTACCCATCCTCTACCATTCTTAAATATTATTCTTCCTATCGGTTTATCGTTTCATACTTTTCAAGCCATGAGCTATACTATTGAAGTGTATAGGGGAAATCAAAAAGCTGAAAAACATTTTGGCATCTATGCGCTCTATGTGATGTTCTATCCTCAGTTGGTTGCCGGTCCTATTGAACGTCCCCAAAATTTGCTCCATCAATTTTATGAAAAACACGAATTGCGTTATGAAAATCTACTTCATGGTTTAAGGCAAATGCTATGGGGATTGTTCAAAAAAGCAGTAATAGCCGACCGTCTGGCTTTGTTTGTAAATCCTGTTTTTCAGTCACCTAATGATTACAATGCCATCAATTTGCTCATTGCCATTTTCTTTTTTGCTTACCAGGTTTACTTTGATTTTTCAGGTTACTCAGATATTGCTTTAGGGTCGGCAAAACTTTTAGGATTTAATCTTACGCGAAACTTCAATCATCCATTTCAAAGTAAAAGCGTTACTGAATTTTGGAGGCGTTGGCATATTTCCTTATCCAGTTGGTTAAGCGATTATATTTTTAATCCAATTATCATTAACTATCGAAATGGTGGCAAAGCCGCCATTTTATTTGGACTGTTAATCACCTTTTTTATTAGTGGCTTATGGCACGGTGCAGGATGGACATTTGCAATATTCGGATTGTTGCACGGGGCAGCAGTTATTTATGAATTTCTTACCCAAAAACTCAGAAAAAAATTATCAAAACAAATTCCTTCGTTTCTTTATAACGTAGGCAGTCAATTCCTGACGTTCAGTTTTTTACTATTCACCTGGATATTTTTCAGAGCAACCAATTTGGAACAAGCATCTCTATTTATATCGAAAATAAGTTCCTATAGCGCCCTTTATTTTCAATACATCCCATCTCAAATTTTTGGAAAGTTGAGTTTTATAGTGGCTATACTTGGTTGCATATATGTGCTTATTCTCGAACGATATTTAGACCCGGAATTGGATATGCTTAACCATAAACCATTTTTGGATTTTGCTTTTTGCACTTTAGCTTTATTTCTTGTATTAAGTTTCGGAGTGTTTGAGCATCTATCATTTATTTACTTTCAGTTTTAATGAAACAAAGGTTTTATTCGCAATTTATTTTTACAATAACAGCGGCTACCGTGTTGGCTACCTTCGCTTTTTTTTGCTTTTGTAAAGGGCTTGCAATGGTCAAACACGAAGAACTGGGAAAGATGAACTATGTAATGCACGACACTACACAGTACGATTGTCTGTTTTTAGGTTCATCAACAACCCTTGTAAATGTTAATCCTGTACTTTTTGATTCATTAACCGGTGCATATTCTTTCAACGCAGGTATAGTTATGATGCAAGTGTCAGAAATGAATATGCTGGTACCCAAATATGTAAATGCACACGGTGCGCCAAAACAAATTTTCATTGACTGCGATGAAGCGACTCTTAGTAGAGATATGGGAGTTTGGAATTTCCCGAAATACTATCCTATGATAAATGATAAAGCTATCGAAGAATTGGTGATGCTTGAGCCTAAACTTCTGTGGGGAAAATATTTGCCTGCAATAGCATCCATATATTTTGGTGAAGAATTAAAAAATTTAGCCTTTACAGGGCTCTTTTACGATTCACAAAAATCTGATTACAACATTCCATTTCGTGGATTTGCTGGTGCAAAAAAAACTCCCACTAAAGAGCTACCCGTAATAGAAACATATTTTAAAGGAAGTGAGCGCGGATGGCAATTATTAGAAGAAACAATTAAGTATTGTAAGCTAAAAAACATCACTGTAAACTTAGTTGTTACTCCTCGATACCACTATTCATTACCTAAATCTTCTGTTCATTTTTTGAAACGACTAAAACAATTTGAAGTCAATTATGGTGTTCGTTTTTTTGATTATTCGATTGATAAAAGATTTCAATCCCGTAATTTGTTTTTAGATAGAGTGCACTTAACCCTATCAGGTGCAGATTATTTTACCGAAGTTTTGGCGAAGGAAACTTTCGTCGAAAAAAGTGTTGAAGAATAATGTGTGACTCCTAAATTGAGTTAAACTATTTCATAGCTATTTTAGCGGGAGCTTCTTTTTCATTGCTTTTACATTTTCCATTTTTATTTGCTCTATAATTCTGCCCGAAAGCTCTTCGGCAGAACATGAATCCAATTCGGCAAGCATACCAGCTAAAGAGCCTCTTAAAGCCATAGCATAAACTATATCTCCTGTTACTGTTGGCGAAGTAAGTGTGGCAATCTCCTCCACTTTAATAATGTAAGTTTGCGCTAATTGCTCCTGCTCTTCTACACTTCTACCATTCGCCTTTTGTAAATGATTTTTTATTTTTTCGAGAAGTTTTTCTCGCAATTCATCTGCAGTACCTGTAATTTCTAACTCTAACGTGTCGTTATGGTGTACCATACTTTTATACTTTGAGTAGCGTGTGTTTTTCTTTTCTATACCTAAAAGATGTAACACTTTTTTAAAGCCGGTTGGCGGCACAGTTGTTCCCTCTAATTCAGCCCAGCAATCAAGTAGAAATTCTTTGTCCTGTTTAGTCCAAGTGGTAAAATATTTTACATAGAGCGGGTCACCAAAGTGATAAGAAAAATTTCCTTTCCGCGCTTTTCGTGTGGTTTCCAATACATCGATGAGGAGTAGAAAACGTTCCTTTCTTTTTTGAAGTGTACTTGCTTCACTCGCCCAATTCCATTGCTTATTACCTAGATATTTTATCATACCAGGGCGGTCGTGTAAATATTTTGCGTTGGGACCAAAAGTGTTGGCGGTAACGTGACTTAATACGTTGGGATTTTGAATAAACCAATTTAATGTTTCTTCAAAATTTTTATCGGTTTCGGTTGGGTAGCCATAAATAATCCAGCTCTCGGTTTTGATTCCAGCATCGCCAAAAAGGCGACACGTTTTATCGGCATCATCGTAGCGTGAAGATTTTCCCATAGCATGTTGCACATCGGTAGAAAAACTTTCTACGCCAAGCGACACGCGGCTCATGCCGCTTCTGCGCAGTTTATCTACATAAGGTTGGGTTAGCATTTTTTCTACGCGCGTCCCATACACACTCCAAGGCATTACCAAGTCTTCGGCAATGGTGAGGTCGCAGTATTCTTCTAACTGCTTAAACGTAACGTGCGAAATGAGCGAGTCGTCATTAAACATGTATTCGGTAATGCTGTATTGTTTTACGTTTCGCTTTAACTCTTCAAAAACCAAACGCCCATGTCGCGTTCGTTGTGTTAAATGGTTCCATTTGTTTTCGCAGTAATTGCAATTTAAAATACAACCCCTCGAAAACAGAATGGGCAAACGCCCGTTGCACGGGTAAGCATGAACATCAAAATCGGTAAAGTCGGGCAGTGGAATGGTGTTGATGTTTTGTTGCATGCCTGCACCGGTGTAGTAAACGCTACCATCAGGTTTTTGCAACCACACTTGTTTCACTTTATGTATGTCACCTTTTTCTTCAATGCACTTTACAAAATCGACCAAGAGATTTTCGCCCTCGCCTTCAATTATGTAATCGCTGAATTTATAAACCTGTTCAATGTTATCTTGGTTCTCGCGTGTTAAACTTGGACCTCCGGAAACGATAACCACATTGGGCAAAAGGTTCTTTACTTCTTTAGCTACAAGTGCCGTATTCTTTGTGTTTGACACGAGTAAACTGAAACCTACTATATCGGGTTTTTGGTCGGCAATTTGTTTTGCCCAGTTTTTATAAAGTTCAGGATGCGAAGCAATATATTCTTCGGCAGGTACATCACCTAAAGCAGAAACCATCATAGGACGAAACTGGATAGAGAAATCTATACAAGTACAATCATAACCGGCTTGCGCTAAACTCGATTTTAAAAATGCCAAAGCCAAAGGTGGAGTTTGTGAATCCCAAACAGGAGCTAAAGCAAGTACTACTTTCATTTGGTAAATTATCTTGTGGTAAAGATGTGAAAATTTGTGATACAGGAGGGCGCGATAAGTATGGAATTGTATATGCTACTGGTCCTTCCAAACCTTTCCTGTAATCAACACCATTTTAGTATTCAAAACATCATACTGACCCTTCCTTGGGGTTACTTCTACCTTTTTCCGTTTTGTGCCTTGGAAAAAAATAGAAATAGTAAAATAGATTGACCATAAATCATGGGCTTAAATTTTCGTTGCGTGAATGTAGGGAAATTGATGGCTTACAAATAACCCCCTAAAGCATTTAGTTGATTCAAATCATCTGCGCTTCTTCATCAAAGTTTTAATCTTAGGTTTGAAAAATAAAATCTTCACACATGAAAGACGGAGTTTATTACAGCGACTATTTACAACTCGATAAAATTCTTGGCGCGCAAGAATTAGAAAGCGACAAAGCCAGCGCACATGCGCACGATGAGATGCTCTTTATCATCATTCATCAATCGTATGAACTTTGGTTCAAGCAAATATTATATGAAGTGGGCTCGGTGTTAAATATTATGAGCCAGCCGAACATCAGCGACAACTCGCCCGATTTGTTTACGGTTAATCACCGCTTGAAAAGAGTGGTTACCATTTTGAATGTACTGGTCGACAAGGTGAACATTCTCGAAACCATGACTCCGCTCGATTTTCTCGATTTCAGAAATATGCTTCGCCCGGCTTCGGGTTTTCAAAGTATACAATTCAAATTGCTGGAAGCGCATTTAGGTTTACGCATGGACCAGCGCCATGGCAAATCGTATTACACGAGTCAATTAAAACCGGAAGACAAAAAAATTATTGAAGATGCTGAATTGGTTAAACCGCTAATTACTTTGGTAAATGAATGGTTAGAACGAATGCCTTTCTTCGATAAAAAGGAATATTGGAATGATGGATGGATGGATGATGAGAAACATCCATTTTGGAAAAACTATTCTTCGGCTTATGATGCAAGTTTAGTAGAAGGCGAGAAAAATAATCTTACCCGTTTCGAAGATTTAATGTTTAGCAGTGAGAAAAAAGAAGATTGGGCTTTAAGTTCAAAAGCAAGACGTGCAGCACTCTTCATTATGTTGTATCGCGATTATCCTTTGCTGCAAGCACCTTTCCACTTCCTGAATCTGCTTTTAGAAATTGATAACGGCATTTCTACCTGGCGTTACCGACACATGAATATGGTGCATCGTATGATTGGCACCCGAACAGGCACAGGTGGCAGTACAGGAAAAGATTATTTGCAAGGAGCACTCAACAAACATTACATCTTTATTGAGTTTGCCGAACTCACTTCGTTTTTAATTGAGCGAAATAAGTTACCGCAACTTTCGCACGAACTTAAAAGTCGTTTAGGATTTGATGCATAATCTTTAATCAATTTCCGTACAAAAAAAATGTCCCGCTTTTCAGCGGGACATTTTTTTATTTTCCTTCTTCTTTCTTCATTCCTATAATCTGGAATTCTGTTCTGCGATTGATTGCTCTTCCCGCTGGATCATCTTTACCTTCTTCGGTTTGATTAGGCACTTTAGGTTTGCTTTCGCCATAGCCTACGGCTTTCATTCTTGTCTTGTCTACTCCCTTTTCAGTCAAATATTTCACACAACTTTCTGCGCGTGCCTGCGATAATTTCATATTGTCTTTATCTGAGCCAATTGCATCGGTGTGCGCACTTAGTTCAATAATGAATGCCGGATTCTCCACCATAATTTGGTAAAGATTATTCAATACCAATTTAGAGTTTTCGGTAAGGGTAGCTTTACCAAACTCATACAATACATTTTGTAAAGTATAGGTTTTGTTCAACTCAAGTTTTGCAATCGAAATATCCTTGCGAAAAGTATCAATCAGTCCAAGTCCATGTGTAGTTATGTTAACTGTCTTGGTAAAGTATTCGTTCTTTCGAACAACCACCTTATATTCTTTATCCATCTCCAAATCGAAGGCATAATTAGGATCGCTCTTTACGTAGTACGCTGTTTTCTCCATTCCGTTTGGATAAACTTCAATCAGCTCTACGTTAGCATCCTTCAATCCTTCCGGTTTTCCTTCTTCGGTTATTAAACCTTTAACTACATAAGCACCTTTGCGCACGGCTACGTTGTTTTGCAAAGTATCTTCACCCGGCAATCCCTTAGTAGTAATGCTTTCAGCTTTGGTTTGAAAACCTTCTCTTTCTACTTCTACTACATAGTCGGTCTCAGGAGCTAATTTGAAAAAATAGTAGCCACCTTTATCAGCAGCACCCGGCTTAGCTGAACTTGATTTGCTCGAAGAATCTACACCAACTAAAATTTTGGTTCCATCTTCTGCTTTGCGATAGAGTTTAAAAGTAGCTCCTTTTAACGCCACACCACCATCATCGCCACCTTCTTTAAACGCCATACCTTGCACCGCATATTTGAAATTTGTCCAATAGAAAATATCATCCGATGCCGTTTTAATTCCATTCAAAGGAACGCTTCCTAATCTGTTAGAAACAACGAAACCGTTAGTTTGGTCGCTACTACGGGAGTAATACAAATCATCAGCTCCGGTGTTAACCGGAGAACCAATATTGGTTACATCTCCCCAAGCTAAATCGGCACCTTCTGTACTTTTGAAAACATCAAAACCACCAAAGCCCGGATGCCCGTTCGAGCTAAAATAAAGTGTTTTCGTGCTGTCATCAAAAAAAGGAGTCTCTTCATCAGCTGTTGTATTGATAGGTCCCTTCAAAATTTTAGGTCCTTTGAACTCGCCATTTTGTGTTCTTAAACAATACCAAATATCCATCCCTCCCGGTCCGCCTTCACGATCTGAAGTGAAATAAATAATCTCCATTCCATCGTCAGAAGTTCTAACGCTTGGTTGAGTTGAAGTATGGTTTTCTTTTTCATTGATTGGTTCAGGCAAACGTTGAACGTTTGAAAATTTTCCACTGTTGAAATCGGCCACAAAAATATTACACAGAGGACGGTCGTCATCCACCTCTAAACATTTAGTAAAATAAAAACGAGTAAGCGCTTTATTAAAAGTTCCGTTTCCAATAGTGTAACCGGGCTCATTTATTTCTTCATTTTCAATTGCTTTTCCTTTTCCCCAATCATTGCCCCCTTTGGTTGAATGATAAATATTATAGTATCTCTTCGACTTGTGACCGTTCACAAAAATCAAAGTATCGCCCGATGAAAGTCCATCTACTTTTAAAGAAGAATAATAGAGTTCGTCCTCACCCACACCATAAGGAGATGCTTCGGTATACGATTTATTAATTCCTGTTCCTACACTTAGCACTTTCACTTTGGCCTTCTTGCTTGCTCTGGCAAATTCACATCCGGCAAGTTCAAGCGCTGCCAACTTAGGTAAAATGTCGGCTTCGTTTTTAGGTGTGTATGCCTTCTTAAATTTATTTAGATATTCAATGGCTTCATCAAATTTTCCGTTGCGGTGAAGCACCTGACCATAGTAATAACCTCCGGTATTAAACAAAACTCTGTCTTCTTCTTCCCACTTTTTAATTTTGGTTTTTTCGCCCGGTTTAATTTCATAAAACTTTTTGAAGAACACTTCAGCATTTTCGTAATCACGTGCTTGCAGCAAGGCCATGCCTAACCAAAAATGAGCGTAACGATTCGATGAATCATCGCGTACTACATTCTTGTAATATTCAGCAGCGGTGTAATAGTAAGATTGCGCATAAAAATTATCGGCAAGCTTTAATTCGGTTCCGGCACTGCGCGATGGAACTCGATGTTTTTGAGCAAAGGAAAAGCAGGTGCTCAGCAATAAAGCAACAGTGGTCAGGGTTAAAATCTTCTTCATCTTGGTGTGTTTAGTTTCCTATTTATTGAAAAAAACCCGCACAGTGTAATGCAGGTTTATTTTATGAATAAAATCTCCGGCTACAAATTAAAATCTGCGGCTTGGTAATGATTTATTTGCTTTAAATGACTTCACCGTTTCGCCCACATAAGCTAAAGAAATTTCAAAAGCTCCGCGGTTAGTTGTAGATGATTTTAAAGGCGAAATGTTAGTGTCGTAAGCAAAACCTAAACGAACATTGCGAAACTCCACATTCGCCATAGGTATAATAGCATCGGATGTTCCACCGGTGATACCGGCATAACGATAACGAAGACCAATACTAACGCTATTGTTTGTTCTAAATCCGGTATTGAAATAATAAGTAGCTGATAAACCCGGAAGTAGTTCCATGAACGGCCCTTGATACATCAATAAAAATTCGGGACTGATAGACACTTTCTTTTTTGCACCCAAAAAAGCTTCAATGCTTAAGTCAACATTGAATTTACGAGGTAGTACACTGCTTTTATTCAAAGCGTTTGTCAAGGTAGCTTTTACAACTGACTGTTTAGGCTCAATTAAATGGTAAGCCCCGACTCCAATACCCAATTTCACTTTGTCTTTAAAATTTGAACGCCAGTATAAACCAACATTCATATCACCACGGAGAAATCCACGGCTATAGTTTTCTTTTGATGCATTTGAAGGCGTTTCATTGTGACCCAAAAATTGATCTCCGAAAATTGGATCTTCTACTCTCTTTTGAAGTATAGCCCCTTGTAAGGCTATTGATAGGCGATGTTGCCCGTCCTTACCAAATCCTTTGTGGTAAGCAACGGTAAGGTTTGCATTTAATACAGAAAGACCAGCAGCCCCTGAACGGTCGTTGAAAAATCCAACACCTATTGCAAGTTTGTCCGTTCTTAAATAGCCCTCCAGTAAACAAAAATCCACATCGGCACCCACTGAGTGAAAGCCATTTTTGCCCAAAGCACTTGACCACTGGTCGCGGTAAATAGCAGCTAAACGATAGCTTCCATCGTAGTTACCCACCAATGATGGGTTAAGCCACGAAGCATGCGTGTAGTATTGAGCAAAGTGTAAGTCTTGCGCTTGAGCTGCAAAAGTTGTTAGGGTAGCAACAAGAATAAATACGCGCTTAGCGATGGGGGTAAAAAATCTCATGATGTCAGAAGTTAGTTAGTGAATCTGTTTCAAAACTACAAAAGGTTTTGAATTACCAAAGAAGTAGGAAAAATATTTTCGAGAAACTTTCCGATGGGTTTATTTTGCTGACTGAATAAACGTTTCGTAAAAGGCAATAGTCTCCATATAATCCTTCACACCTATCCTTTCATTAATACCATGAATAGTTTCGAGTAAGTCTGCGTCCATACGTACCGGAAAAAACCGGTAGGTATTATCCGTTAAATCCTGAAAGTGTTTGGAGTCGGTACTGCCGAGCATTAAAAAAGGGGAAACAATGGCATCGGGAAAAACCTGCGCACAGGTTTTTTGAAGCAAGGTAAAGCCGATTGTATTCGTTGCCGATTGATGTGATGGTTCATAGACTTCACCACGCGTAATAATTACGCGTTTGTCGTTCACAATCTGGGTTATCCTTTCCTGAACCTTGGCTGAACTTTCATCGGGTAAAATTCGGAAGTTAATTTTTGCGTTTACCAAAGAGGGGATTACATTTTCTTTTAGTCCTGCGTTCAGTATAGTTAAAGCAGAAGTGGTTCGCAAAAGCGCCTGACCTTCGGCTGATTTTTCATACTCATTTAATATGAGTGGTTCAAACAGCCATTTATTAGCAAAAACTGTTTTGAGTGGGAAGGGCATTTCGGGGCCAACAAAATTCATAAATTCATTTACCGTGCTTACCGCTCTTCTTTCTTCGGGATTATCATGAATTTTTTTTACCGCATTTACCAATATATCTAATGCCGTTTCTTTATCGGGGTGGCTGCTGTGGCCGCCCTTTGCGTTTACGGTAAGTTCAAGTGTTATGTATCCTTTTTCGGCAGTGCCAATAAGCGCAACGGGGTGTTTCATATTGGGCACTAAACCACTCGAAACCATTCCGCCTTCATCTATATAGAATTCGAATTTTGTTTTTTGTTTACGAAAGTATTCAGCTATAGCTTCTGCTCCTCTGGTACCGCCAACTTCTTCATCGCCACCAAACGCAAAATAGATGGTACGTGCAGGGGTAAAATGATTTGCCTGCATTCTGTTTAAAGCTTCGAAAATTGAAATCAAACTTCCCTTATCATCTAAAGTACCACGCCCCCAAATAAAACCATCTGCTACTTCTCCGCTGAATGGCGCATGGGTCCATTTTGATTTAGTCGTTTCCTCAATAGGAACTACATCAACATGTGCGTAAAGTATAATGGGCTTAAGGTTTTCGTTTTTGCCTTTCCATTTCAACAGTAAACTTCTATCATTAATAATAGTGTCTTCTAAATTTTCAAACACCGAAACATATTGGGTTTTCAAAAAAGTAAAGAAGGAGTCAAACGCAAGTTGGTTTACCACGGTTGTGTCATCAAATGAAACGGTATTTATTTTCACCGCATCGCTTAAATGTTTTACTGCGGTCTCATCTATGGAAAAATCTATCCTTTTCCCTTCTCCCCTCAAAATTTGCTTTGATTTAAACGATGCTGTTTTAATGAGTAACACAGCCGCCAGCACCAAAAAAAGTAACAGTCCCCAAAACAAAATTTTTTTCATGAAAATAGATTTAGAGTTAAACAGATAAAGTCAATACAAGTGTGAAAAAAATTGGCTTTAGCGTTAAAAATTTCTTTTTGCGAATTGATGAATTCGCTTTTTCAATCGGTAAGATTTCTCTTACGCATTCTAATGTTTATGAACTCCACAATAAGCGAGAACAGCACAGCCACATAAACAAACCCCTTGTTGATGTGAATATCAAGACCTTCCATGATTAGGGTGAAGCCAATTAAAATCAAAAATGAAAGTGCGAGCATTTGAAGCGTAGGATATTTGTTGATGATTGCACTGATAGCTGTGCTAAACTGCATCATTACCAGCATAGAAATAACTACAGCCGCCATCATTACGGTGATATGTTGTGTTAAACCAATTGCGGTAAGAATAGAATCGAATGAGAATACTACATCCACCATTACTATCTGGAAAATAACAGTAGAGAAGGCTGCCGTTGCTGCATTTGTTTTTTGTTCGTGATGTTTACCTTCCACCTTTTCGTGAATTTCGGAAGTTGATTTATAAATAAGGAAGAAGCCCCCAAGAATTAAAATCAAATCTTTAAAGCTTACAGCAGCAGAAGCCTCAGGTTCAGCCGAACCCATTTCTTTCAAAATGTTTTCAATGGGTAAATGAAACAGGGGTTGCGTAAGTCCAATAATGTAAGAGAGGCACATCAGCAAAACTAAACGCACTCCAAGTGCAACTACCAGACCCACATTGCGTGCCTGCTTACGCTGGTGCTGTGGAAGTTTATTTGCAACCAGCGAAATGAAAATGATATTGTCAACGCCCAGCACAATTTCAAGAAAAGTAAGTGTGAGCAAACTAATCCAGGTGGCGGGATGGGTAAAAATTTCTATGCTGTAATCCATGGGGTGAAAATAAAAACTTGGGTTATTCTTTATACTGCGAGTAAACTAACGCTGCACTTAGACACAATACTGCACCTACAACACCGCTCAAACGCAAACCAAAATCGTTACCCGGGTCTTTACCATAAAGGGTGAGCATAGCAAAAATCATTATACCCATCGTTTGCCCGAATTTTTGAAACAGCGCGCGCATACCAAAATACATGCCCTCGTTATTTTGCCCTGTTCGTTTTGCATCGGCTTGTGCAATATCAGCAATAACCGTGTTAGGTAAAATGCCAAGAAACGAATCGGGAATGCCGAATACCACCATCAACATTACGCCCTGCATAAAAAGTGAAAAAGGAAATTTTCCTAGGTAAAATATATTGCCGAACACACCCACCATAGCCACAAAACATAAAATCATCATTCGCTTTTTACTGAATTTTTTCTCAGCCATGTTTACAATAGGATAAAAAATCAAAGTGACGACTACCATTATTCCCATCAAAATTGTTCCGGTACTTTCCTCCTGCAATAGCAGCGACTTGGTGTAATACATTAACCCTGTGGTAATAATTCCTATGCTCATAAAATAACAGCAGTCGGTAATAGCAAACACTAAAAAGTTTTTATTGCGAAATGCTTTCCCTAACGATTGCCAAATGGATTCATCGTTTATTGCAGGGCTGCAATATTTTTTTTCATCAATTGCAAACGCGGGTAAAGCCATTGACACCGCACCAATACAATTCATAACAATAATGGCGTATTGCAAGCTTTGCATACGCGAAGTAATGACCATTGCGTGCTCAAACATATCGGCAAACATAGGTGTGACCGAACTAAAAGCAGCACCTATAATAAAGCCAACTGCCTGTGCAGTGCTCACGTGCATTTTGCCACCCTCGTAATGTCCCAGTTCGGCAATGAGCGCGTTATGCGGTATCACATACAAGCCAAAGCTGAAATAGTAAAACAGCTGCACTACGCATAGCCACAAAACATTACTGGTGCTTTCGCCATGCACCGGTGGAAAGAATAGAAGAACAGAAAAAAAACTCATAGGCAAAGCTGCCCAGCGCATTAACGGAATCCTTCTGCCTAAAGGGTTTTTGGTTTTGTCACTGAACTGTGCAATGAGTGGGTCCACCACTGCATCAAACAATCTGCCGCTTGCAAGAATGATAGCAATGATATTGAACACTCCGAGATAAACCGTTTGTGAAACCAAATTTTTCATTCCCGAATTAGAAGGCGGTAGATAGAAATAGAGCAAATAAACGGTGATGATGTTGATGGACAAGCTCCAGCCGAAACCGCCAATGCCGTAGTAGATTAATTTCCGAAGTGGAATGCGTTCAGGTTGCTGCACGTGTGTAATTTATCAAATACCAACAAATGAGATTAGCAGAAGTTTGAATTGTACTAGCACAAAAAATAAACTTCAGAAGTATGTAACCACTTACATAAATACTTTTACTTTAGCATCATGAGTAAAACAGGAACTGACTTAATTAAGCATTTGGGCGAGTTAGCTTTTGCCACCCGTTTGAAACGATTAGCAGAATCACTTCAAGCAGATGTAGGGAGAATCTATCGTGAAATGAATGTAGACTTTGAACCCAAATGGTTCACGATGTTATATGCGCTCTACCATAACGAAACGATGAGTGTGATTGAACTTTCTAATCTTTTGAGACTTACACACCCCGCCATCATTCAGTTTGCCGAGCAAATGCAAGAGAAAAAATTGGTGACGTTTATAAAAGATAAAAACGATGCACGGAAGAAATTGATTCAGCTAACTGCAAAAGGCAAGAATATTTTCGAAGGTATTGAACCAATTCTTCACGAAATTGAAATTGCGAACCGTGAATTTCTACGCGAATCGGGAGCTGATGTCTTGGGGGTTATTGAGAAAATGGAAAAGCAGCTCGAATTAAAGAGTATGTATAAACGCGTGAATGAAAGGCTCGCAAAGAATTTTCGAAAGGAAATTGAAATAGTGAGCTACTCACCTAAACTGAAAAATGATTTTAAGAGATTGAATGTCGAATGGCTCAAAAAGTATTTCACGGTTGAACCAATTGATGAACGAGTATTAAGCAACCCAAAGAAGGAGATTATAGATAAGGACGGGGAAATATTTTTTGCTCTTTATAAAGATGAAGTAATAGGAACTGTAGCAGTGAAAAAATCTTCACCTAAAACATTTGAAATTTTAAAAATGGCTGTAACGGAAAAATTCCAATCAAAAGGTATTGGGAGATTGTTGATGAATAGAGCGGTTGATTATGCAAAGTGCAAAAAAGCAAAATCGCTCGAGTTAGACACAAGCAGAAAACTAGAAGGGGCAATGAAACTATATGAGAGTTTCGGTTTCAGAATTTCTGATGAACAAGGAAGTGAAAGCTACGAGCGCTGCACAGTAAAAATGTCGATGGACTTGAATGCTTTGTTCTTTCTGTTGCTACTCAGCTCATTTTTATTGATGTGGTATGGCGCAATGTTCGGTGCGCATACTGCACCGGCACAAAATGTTTTCACGGATATTTTATTTAAGGCAATAGAACACATCGTGAAGCCAATGAGTTTTAAAACTGCGTTTTAAAAAAGAGATAAAGTTTTGGAGAGGTAGAAAATTCGGTTGCGGGCGGACTTTTGGTTAAGATGCTTGCTTACATCGTTCTTTCATAATTAAAAGCAGCAAGCTATAGGTTATCGCAAAATCGTACTTGCCCTCAAGTGCCGCACCGCAAACCGTCTTCGAATTTAAAAAATTGCTTTTCACTTTTTCTTCCGGTTTTCATTGTTCAGTTAGTCAATATTTATTCCCATAGCTATGTTCAAACTTTTGCTCATTCCTTTCATTGCTGTTTCAACCGTTTTAAGTAAACCCGTTGAAACAAACGTTACAACAATTCGCTCAATTGAAACAACAAAAATTTCAATCGCATCTAATTCTTCAGCGCCTAAAATTGATGGTAACCTGGATGATGATTGCTGGAAAAGTGTTTCAGCAAATACAAATTTTATTATCAGCACACCTACATATGGTAAGCCATCTTCTTTTAAAACTGAAGTGAAAATTATTTATGACGATAATGCGATTTACATCGGTGCTTATTGCTACGATACTGAGCCAAAGAAAATACAGCGCTTACTCACTGCGCGAGATGATAATGGAAATACCGATTGGTTTTCGGTGGGCTTTGACACTTACAACGACAACATCAACGGGTTTCGTTTTCAGTTGAGTGTAGCCAATGTGCAGAGCGATGCGCGTTTATCTCTGGGTAGTTTTGATTTGAACTGGGATGCTGTTTGGTTTTCGAAAACAAGTTTGAATGCCGATGGCTGGGTGGCGGAAATAAAAATTCCGTACTCAGCACTTCGTTTCCCGAAAGCGAATGACCAAACATGGGGCTTACAGTTTTCGCGTTATGTGCAACGGTTAAATGAAATTTCTTCATGGAGTCCTGTGAATCCACAGGTAGACGGTATAGTGAATCAATGGGGCGAACTGGCGCATTTAAAAAATCTGAATCCACCTCTGCGTCTTTCCTTTGTTCCTTATTTGACAATTGGTTTTTTGCGCGAACCGCTTTCAGTCGCGAACCACACTTTTGATAACCACAAAATTTTGAATGGCGGACTTGATATTAACTGGGGAATCAATGAAAGTTTTACGTTGAACACAACTCTTGTTCCTGACTTTGGGCAAGTGCAAAGCGACAGTAAGACTTTAAATCTTTCTCCTTTCGAACAAACGTTTCAGGAGCGCAGACCATTTTTTACAGAGGGAACAGAGTTGTTTAAACGAAAGGTTGGTTTATCGCCTGGGCAACTTTTCTACTCGCGAAGAATTGGGCAAACGCCTGTGCGTTACTATGATATTCCTTACACAATAGCCGAGAACGAAGAAATAATTTCCAATCCTTCTGCCACACAACTTTATAACGCAACCAAAATTTCGGGAAGGACTAAGAATGATTTTGGTATCGGATTTTTAAATGCTGTTTCTGCTCCGATGTATGCAGTGATAAAAAATACAGATGATAACTCAACCCGAAAAGAGTTGACCGAACCATTGGCAAATTACAATATGTTGGTGTTCGATAAGTCACTAAAAAATAACTCGCGTATTGGCTTTGCAAACACAACTGTTATTCGGGCAAAAGGTTGGCGAAATGCAAACGTGTCGCAATTTTTGTTTGACATACGCGACAATACAAATACATATTCCTATAGCGGCTTTCTCAATTTTTCACAGGTGTACGACAAAACAATTTCTGCCAAACCTCTATTTGGAGGCTATGCCGATTTTATTGCGAGCAAAATAAGCGGCAACTGGCGCTATGATTTTGAACAGTATTTAATTACCGATAAATACGACCAAAACGATTTAGGAGTTTTATATCACGGCAATGAAGTTTCCACTTTTCTGGGTTTAAAATATTTTGATTTTGAACCAAAAATGAGATTGAATAATTGGGATTTATTTGCCAGTGTTCAATACACTTCTCTTTATAAACCATATGCCTTTCAGGATTTCACCATTAACATGGGGGCAGATTTTACGTTCAAAAACTTTTGGTACATCGGTGCATTTGCGCAAACTAAACCGGTTAAGTATTACGATTATTACGAACCGCGCGTAGAAGGAATGAAATTTCATCACCCATTATTCGGGTTCATGAATCTGAATGTTGGCAGTGATTATCGGAAACGATTTACAGTAGAAGCCAGTTTTGGTTTTGGCGAATCACCTGTGCCTAACGACCCGTATTTTGAAGGAAGTCTAACGCCTAAAATCAGAATCAGAGACCGCGTTACACTTTCGTTTACTGGATTTGTAAGTAAGGACTGGAAAAATTATGGTTTTGCCACTTGGGATAATGATGGCAATCCTGTTATTGGTGCGCGACAAACATATGTAACCACCAATACTTTTACCGCGCAGTACACGATTACAGCAAATATGTTCGCGAGTTTTTCTGCGCGACATTATTGGAGCAAAGCTGTTTATTTAAATCATTACCTTTTAGATGCAGAAGGAAATATTCACGAGCGTGAATTGATAGCAGGAACCAATCGCAGTTTCAATAGCTGGAATATTGATTTTGTGTACGACTGGCGATTTGCTCCAGGTAGCGATTTGATTCTTACCTGGAAACAATTCATTTACAAAAGCGATAATGAAGCGCACGGAAATTATTTTGAAAACGCGCGCAAAACATTTTCTACTCCTCAAACAAATTCGGTGGCGCTTAAATTGGTTTATTACTTAGACTATCAGCAAATGAAAGAGTGGGATGATAAACGAAGAGCGAAAAGAAAAAATGTATAGAACCCCTAATTCCCCTTCCCGCTGAATCCCTATGAAACATAGGGATAAACCAGACGGGATGAAACAAAAGGGGACTTAACAGCCCAATACAAAAAGGCAGAAAATAAAAACGCCTTTTGCAATTCTGCAGAAGGCGTTTTTATTTGTCGTGAAACGAAAATTATTTCGCTACGGTAAATCTGTTTTGTTTTAAGATATTTCCTTGTGCATCGGCAATACGATAAATGTATGTGCCACTTGCAAATTCAGAAACATTGATTGTGGTTTTTTGTCCTTCTAAATTATTAGCTGAAACTAGTTTGCCACTCATATCAGTGATGATAGCGCGGAAACCTTCGGTGTTTACATCAGTTGAAATGGTAATTAAATCGGAAGCAGGATTTGGATAAACGCTAACGTTTAATTGATCGGCTACTTCTTGCAATGCGCTTGGAAGATTTACGTAACCAAAGAACACTCCATCTAAATGAAGCGTAGAACCTTTAATAGGTTTGCGATTGCTTGAATAAAATTTTAAGCCAAGTGTGTCGGGTGTATTAACACCATAAAAGGAAGTAATGGGTGTATACAACAAAGCCCATTGGCTAAGCGTATCTAAATACAAACCTATAGTAGACGCGTTTCCTGTAAAAACACCTACACCATTTTTTTTCATTGTAATAGTCATAGCGGCTGTGTCGGTACCCGGTGTTGTATATTTATAGCCAATAAAAAGAGTGTCGGGTTTGTAAGCAAAAGCCATACCTGTAAAAGTTGGATTAGGGTTAGCAACCCCTGTACCTAACGATAATAATCCGGGAACAACACCATATTGCGGAGCTACTGAAAATGAATCGGACGTAAGTTTTACTGAAGCCGTACCTACAACATAATCAACCGTATCTTTCGAACAGTGATTTAAATTAATCCCAAACGCAGCATCGTATGAACTCCATCCATCGGGTGCAAGTTGCGTAGTTGTCCAGCTATCAAAACTGAGATTTGGAATTTGCTGCGCGCTTACTGCAAAAGCTACGGCAACGAAAAGAACGAGAAGTGTAAACTTTGCTTTCATTTTAATTTTGTTTTTTGTTTAAAAATTTTTGTGGCCGCAAATGTATAAAGCCAATAAACTCTACAACATAAAAGCGAAGTTTTATCGCCATTTTATCGAAAAAATGACAATTCTATGACAATTGGCACTTATGCATTATGAAAAAAAGGGACTAAATCTCTTTGAACGAGCCAATGATTTTATTGATGTCTTCTTTGAAATGAAGTTTGCGGTCTTCGCTTCGGGTCCATATACTGAGGTGGTAAATATTCTTGTTGCCTTCGAAAATCACTTCACTGAAATAAATATTCTCGTTATTCATTTTGCCAAAAATTTCAACACGTGTTCCGCGTAGTTCGCCTGCATTTACTTCTGTGGAATCAGAAACTTGTGCGCCCGACATGGCTTTACGTAGCACATTCAGGTTGTCGTGCATCAGTTCGGCATTCGTACGTTTCAATTCATCTTTAGGAATTGCTTCTGCTATGGCATAAAAATTTCGAAAATGATTTGCGTATTGAAAATCGGCACCTTCTTTCAAACTCTTATCTTCTTTCATCCAGCTTGGAACTGAAATAGAAAATTTATTAGCCGCGTTGATGGCTTGATATTGATTGCTGTATTTGCACGAGTAGACAATTGATAATAGACAATAGACGATAGACAATACAATTACATTTTTCTTCATTGCAGAAATTTTTACGGGGCGAAAGTAATTTTTAGACTTTGTTCTTGGAATGGAATTGTTTGCGCAAAGTACGCGCTCTCAAATCGGGACCATCGTGGCTCCAACCCGGTGGATAGAAAATGTATTTCAGCTTGTCCGAAAATTTTGGAGCGCGCTTTACATCTTGCAATACATCAACCAATTCATGCGAAGCAATTTTGAAAAGATTGTAGGTGTTGATGTTTTTCGTGATTCCGTAAACAGGTTTTTCGTCTTCTCTTTCTTCTACAAATGTTCCAAACATTCTATCCCATATAATTAAGATGCCCGCATGGTTTTGGTCTAAGTACCTAATATTCGAAGCGTGGTGAACGCGGTGATGGGAAGGCGTATTGAAAATAAATTCAAACCACTTTGGCAGTTTTCTGATCAATTCGGTGTGTACCCAATATTGATAGATAAGTGAAATACTCATCATCATTAACATCATCAGCGGCTCGAACCCAAACAATGGCATCCAGCACCACCAAATGTATTTATAGAATTGCTCCCCCCAACTTTGACGAAGCGCGGTGGCAAGATTCAACGTTTGCGAAGAGTGATGATTCACATGTGCCGACCACAAAATTCTTATCTCATGACTCAAACGATGATGCCAGTAGAAAGTAAAATCATCGGCAAATAAAATAAGCACCCATGCCCACCAGTGCCAGCCAATATTGAAAATGTGATAGTGACTAAAAATGATAGTGTATGTGCCGAAAGCCAAACCCTTCATCAAAATGTCAATCACCAATGAACCAAGTCCCATTCCTATAGAAGACAGTGCTTCCTTCTTTTCATACAAATCCAGTTTCTCTTTCCAATTAATATAAAGTTCAGTGCCAATGGCAATGAGAAAAAATGGAATGGCATATATCACCGGGTCAGTGAGCGGGTCCATGTTTTTAAAAATTTGAAGTAGCATGTTTTAAAATTTTGAGGTCAGTCTATTTTTGGGGCTTTCAAAACTTTGGTAAAGATATAATTAGTCGCAAATGGAACGTAGGCTTTGAGAATACTGACCCGCAAATTCAATTAGTTTCGCGCTCATTGTCTAACCAACTAAGCGTGAAAAAGCGAATGAATATAGAGCGGAAGCAAATGAAATATGTGGCGATTGCCGCTTTGCTATTCATCATTTATTTTCTTTTCAGAAACACGTTGCTTCATTTTTTATTTCAGAGAGTGGAGAAACAAATGGAAGAAAAATATCGCATCAGCTTAAGTGTAAGCGATGTTCGGTTTTCTTCTTTTGATTGTATTAAGCTCCAAAATTTTTCCATAAAACCTGTTGATGCTGATACGCTCTTGCAGATGAAAGAAGCAGAACTCAATCTGTCATTGCTCGATTTGCTCACGGGCAAAATCGGTTTCGATGAAGTAAAAATTAATGATGGAGCAATTACGATTCATAACGAAATCGAAAACAGCAACATCAGGTTTTTAAAAGCAGGAAACAAAAACGAAACGCATAAAGCAAGTCCAACCATCAATTTTTTTGAAACAGCCAATGGATTAACCGCCAAAATGTTTCGCGTGTTACACACTTCATTTTCGGTGAAGAATGTAAGCCTTACATATTCCGATACAGCAAGCACACAAAATGATTTCATTCCTGAAATGAATTACGATTTGAAAAAGTTCAGCGGCTCTATCATCAACAAACTTTCAAACGATACTATTTCGCTCAGCGGAAATGTGGTTGAGAAGAATCAGCAGTATCAGTTTCAAATAACTCAATCGGCAAACAATTCTTATCTGCCGTTTTTAAATACACCGCACGGACTGAAGTGCAAATTCAAATCAATTGCAGTCAAGGTTTCGTTGCAGAAGAAAGGTGACAGTTTTGAAATTTCTACTGATGTGGAAGCCGACAATTTCTTTCTGAATCATTGGCGATTGGCAAAAGAAGATGTGGTGTTTTCTAATTCCACTTTCAAAGGTGTATGGAAAATTTCTCCGCAATCCATTGAGCTCGATTCAGCATCTGTTATTCAGTTACAGAAAATTTCAGTTTATCCGTATCTGTTTTATAGCAATACACCGCAGGAAGTTTTCTCTATGAGTATCACAATGCCCGAAACTGTTTCCGACACATTTTTTCATTCGCTGCCAAGCGGCATGTTTCATACGGTAAAAGGAATTTCATGTAGCGGCACACTTGCTTACGTTTTAAAATTCAACATCAACACACAACAACCCGACTCACTTACTTTCCTTTCAGCTTTGAAGCGAAAGAATTTTCGCATCAATCATTATGGCGAAGAAAATTTTGAGCGAATTAATTCTTCATTCACTTATAACGCTTATGATGGTGAGCGATTGGTTCGCCAAATAATAGTAGGAGAAGAGAATCCTGAATTTGTTTCACTTCAGCGAATCAATCCGTATTTGGTTCACAGCGTGCTGCAATCAGAAGACCCATCGTTTATGTTGCATCACGGTTTTTTGCCCGAAGCATTTCGCGAATCAATTATAAAGAACTATAAAGAGAAACGATTCGCGCGTGGCGGTAGCACCATCAGTATGCAACTTGTGAAAAATGTTTTTCTCAGTCGCAACAAAACAATTTCGCGCAAAGCCGAAGAAGCATTGATTGTTTACCTGATTGAAAATCTTTCGCTCGTCAGCAAAGAGCGGATGCTCGAAATTTATTTAAATGTTATTGAGTGGGGGCCGAACGTGTATGGCATTCACGAAGCCGCGCGTTTTTATTTCGGTAAAAAACCGCAGCAGTTGAATTTGCAGGAAAGTATTTTTCTGGCGAGTTTAATTCCGCATCCAAAATTTTTCAAGTATCAGTTTGATAAAGCCGGAAACATTCGGCCAACGCTGAATGATTATTTCAGAATTCTTTCGCAGCGCATGTTGTATAAAGGATGGCTTACTGCCAATGACACCATTGATTTAAAAGCGGATGTAAAATTGAAAGGCGCTGCCTTGCATTTTATTTTGCCAAACGATTCGGTTGTTGCGCCTTTAAACGAAGAAGAAGAAATACTGGAATGAGTTTTTGCAAACCTGATTCACATAAAATTTTTTGTGTTTGCATAAAATGGAACTGCTACTATATTTGTTGAACAAATTTTTAACCCCTCTAAAATATTACACATGAACAAAGGTGAACTCATCGACAAGATTTCGAAAGATGCAAAAGTTACAAAAGGACAGGCAGGCGATGCGCTTGATTCTTTTCTTAATGCTGTAACTGGAACGCTGGCAAAGGGCGGCAAAGTAACGTTGGTTGGTTTCGGAACTTTTTCCGTTTCTAAGCGTTCGGCTCGTAAAGGTCGCAATCCGCAAACCGGAAAAGAAATCAATATCAAAGCAAAGAAGGTTGCCAAGTTTAAAGCCGGCACTGAGCTTGCAAAAAAAGTAAATAAATAATTTTCTCCAGAGAATAAAGCCCCGATAGCTAAAACCTGTCGGGGCTTTTTTATTGAATTAAGTTTGGAGATATTTTTGGCGCATCCCGCCAAAGCGCGGGGCGGGCTTTCGCTTCAAGTCCTCGCCCCAAAGCGGGCTGCGGGCTTTCCGCTCTATCCCTTGCGCACCTTCCCTCCTTAATTCTCTACTATAAACTTCCCCCTTTGCTCCCGCTCTTTAGTTTTCAAAGAATAAAAATACAAACCGTTCACCCACCATTTTACATTCACTACCGTTGCTTCATCAAAATGCTCATTCACATAAACCCTCCTTCCCATCGCATCAAACATTTCCAACTCCCCTTTGCTCTTCAACTTATGCTCTTCTACATACACCACTTCATTTGCAGGGTTCGGAAACACTTGTATTTCACTGCTGTCTGTTATCTGTAGTCTATTATCTATTGCATTCACAATCGTATCACACAAACTCCCTGTATCCGCACCAAGTTTAAGATTAACTAAATTAGGAAGTGTAGTATTATCCCAACATCCCAGCACAGGTAATGCCTCTTTTTCAAAATTACATGCCAGTCCCCCGCTATCGGGTTCATGAATTATATGAAAACTAGAATTATAGTAGAAACCTTGCTTATTACAAATGAAAATTTCATTCTGAGGGCTTAATGCCATGGTAAAAAAGGGCTCGTCATTTTGATAAGTGCTGTCATTCATAGCAATTATTATCCTGCTGTTTTCAATTGTGTCTGACTCGGTATCATATTGCCCTATATAATTCACACCCGTCAAATACAAATACCTTCCATTTGGCGAAAAACAGACACCATAAACACTTGACAATGTTGAAATATGAAATGGAGGTGGCGGGTTAAAATTAATCGTTCTAAGATTACTGAATTCACCGCTACATCGGTTAAAGTCAAAAATATTTACTAAGCCATTACTGCTGCCCATAGCATACTTCGTTCCGTCTTGGCTAAACTGTGCCATTCCATACCAGTCAATTTCTTTATGGACTGTTCCCTTGGTATCGGTGAATGGTCCGTAAATACTATCAGGGGTTACTAACCACTTGTTAAACAAACTGTCATTCCATCGGTGGTTTACTAACCACCAATCTCTGCCATTAGCATGTTGGCAGGCAGTCAATCGGCAGTCGCCCATTATCCCCTTGTAAACCGGTATTTTCTTTTGGAGCACCCCCCCCCTTGTCCTCCGTTAGCATTCATATCCAATATAGCCCCATATAAACGGTCAGGAGATAAAACATTCGGATTTCCGTATGCACTATCACTAAAACTATAATTAAATACCCACCATGTATTCTCAGTTCTTGGTAAAGCCAAAACCCCTTGACTACTCGACAATCCCGTGGGTCCATAATCATGATAAAACCTATCATCTATTAAGCTGTCACCCCCGCTTATAATTTCATCTGCCATATTCGCAATCAATGCTCCATTTGTAAAAAAACGAAGTTGGTTTATATCGTTGCTCATAACTGCATCGGTAAAAAAATGATGGTAAGGTTGCCACTTACCGGTAGTGTCAATACCTATACTATCGTTATCGTAAAAGTTGATAAATGATAAAGGGGAACATACTGGCCATGTTCCTAATAAATTCGGCTGGGCTTTTATAAAAAAAGGTAACGAGCACCATAGTATCGCAGCAATTATTCGTTTCATAATTAGCAGTAGTTGGTGTTTAGTCCAGCAGTTTCTGAGGGTGTCAGCAACAACCAAGTTTATGTCTCCTTTCATTTTCATTTGCTTTCAAATCAAAGTAAAGTTTCTTTCAGTTTGCTTTCTCTCTACATAAATATTTTCCTTGCGCCTTCGCATTTTTGCGCGGCTCTTTTACTAGATTTCAAAATGTAAATCGAATTTCTACTTTCGCACCACACAAAAAACAAAACTTATTATGGGAAGAGGAGATAAAAGAACAGCAAAAGGAAAAAGATTCAAAGGTTCGTTTGGTAATTCAAGACCTCACAAAGTAAAGTCAGCAGCACCTAAAGCAGCGGCTCCTAAAAAAGAAAAAGCAGCAAAGGCAGAAAAGCCGGCAGCTAAAAAAGCACCTGCAAAAAAAGCAGCCGCTAAGAAAAAAGACGCATAGTTTATTTTCTATAAAAACACGAATGGCTAACAGCAAAGAAATTTCTTACTGTTAGCCATTCGTATGTTAGGTCAATTGATTTTTTTCCTCCTGTATTTATTGCCTGTTCACTTCGCTAATCTGCAATCGTTAATCTTCAATCACTAATCGCATTTTCTTCTCTTATTCTCCTTCCATCATTTTGTTGTAGGTTTTTATAAAAATAGCTCCGAGGTTTTTATGCGGAGGAATGTAATCGAGGAAACGTTCGAGCGCCTTTGGATTGTCTTTCACTTTTTCATTCAAATCAGTCCACAGACTTTGCCATTCCACATCGTGCCCCGTGCGTATATTATCCGCCACCAATCTCAGCATCGGGTTATTTACAAACATGGTTCCTATCTGTTTCGAAGAGATAATACTCGCCTCGGGTGAGCGCTCAATAATCGAAGAGATACTGTGATAACCGCCACACGAACCGAGCAGGAATATCTGTGTATTGTCTTTTATTTTTTCGATGGTTTTGTAAGCGTAATAACTGTGCCCGCGGTGAACCATTACGTTGGCTTCGTAATCGTTGTCGGCAAAAATCTTTTCAATTCTTTCCTGTCCTTCATATTCATTCTTCGGTTTGTTGGCGTAAATATTCACGTTCAATCCTGAATCGGATTTGATGATGACGTAAATGCCTGAGTCAATAATTTTCCAGTTAGGGTCAACGAAAGTTTTGGTGAAAGAAGAGAACGAGAAATCTCCGTCTTCATCGTCATAAAAATAAATGAACCAGCGGTTCACGCTGTCGCGCGCAAATAATTTTTGGTTCGCAATCTTATCAAAACTCGGCAACGAAAATTGTTTTGCAACCGAAGTAAACCAGTTGGCGTTCGAAATTTTTCGGTCAACAAACAAATTAGAAAGCAAACCGTAAATGGCAGTGCCGCGATAATTTTTTGCGGTGTTTAGTCGCAGATATTCATACTTGATAGTGCCGCGCAGAATTTTCAAAATCAACGAATCGGTAATGCTGCCGAAGGCATCAGCCACTTCTACTGCCTGCGACAAGTCGTTGTATTTTTCCAGACCCGTTGCAAATTTTACCATCAGCATTTGCTGATGAAGTGTTGCCATGCTTTGTAAAAACTCGCCTAACTTTCCAAAGCCTGCACACATTTTTATAAAAGTGCGGAAACGGTTATCACCTACCTGATTCAAAAATTCAAAGCCCGAAACTGGGCCAAGCTTTACCATCAACCGTTTGAACAAACCATTGAAGGATGAAGTGAAAATTTCCTCTTCGCTGTAAACCATCAGCGTGTAAATTTCTTCGGGAGAAAAATCTTCAATGCTCGCAAACCGGATTTTGTCTTTCTCATTGTGTAAATCGTTCAGTACGCGCACAAACTTCAACGAATAAATTTCCAATTCCGCTTCAAGCGAATGAACTGCCAAAGGTTTTCGCTTCGATCTAATCTTGAGCATCATGCGCAAATACTTTTCGGGATTGCTGCCAATGGCATCGGCTCTTTCAAGGGATAAATGTCCCGTTACAATTTCATCGAGCAGCGTAAACGCGTTCGACTTTCGGGTGTATTTGTTTTTTATCTCCAGAATAATCTGAACTACAGAATCCTTACTTCCTTTCAACGCATCATTGATATCACTGCCGGGTATCAAATATTTTTTCACCATCACAGGAGCAATCTTCGCGGCTTCTTCTAATACACGTTTTGCGTATGGCTCACTGAGGTAATTGCCGTAATTCGTAAAAACCAAATCGGGACGATACTGCGCGGCAAGAATTAAAAATGAATCGGCACAGCTTTCAGATTTGTAAAGCGTGAGTGTGTTGAACGACTGCGCAATATTGTTGATGAGAAAATTGTAAAGCCGCTTTTGCTTAATGGCATTTAACTCGCCCAGCATAAATTTGAAAACCGTGTTCCAGTGTTTCACGTTCGAAACATTCACAGGATTTATTCTGCGCATTTGCAAATACAGCGCATCGCGAAATCCTTTTCGTTTACTGTCGTCAAATTTTTTGTTTTCAATCAACCGTTGAATCGAATCAATCATGCGCAGGTAAACGCGATTTGCAAAAGCAGTAAGTACAGAATCTCCGAGGTCAACACGATGGTCAATGGTGCCGTCTAATAAATCAATGCGGTCCTGATAATCGTCAATGTAATAATCGGGTTTGCGAATATTGGGAGAGGTGATAGTGGAATCAGTAGAAGCAAAAATATTTTGACCAAGCAGAATAGTTATAGCAAAAACTTTCGCCTTCTGCAAAAACTTTTTGCCCGAAATTAAAAACAGAATATTTGCAATCGCCTGCTTCATTACACTCCCAGGATTTTATAATAAGCTCTGATGAAAATAGACTCTAAATTTTTGTTTGGCGGAACGTAATCACTGAAATACTGATTGCTGCCAAGTTTCTCCCGCATCTTATCCCAAAAATCGCTCCACACAATATCCTTTCCGGTGCGAATGTTTTCATTCAATGCCAGCAGCATGGCATCGTTAACGGTTTTTGTGCCCACCTGTTTGGTAGAGATGATGTGCGCATCAGGCGCGTTCTCTAAAGCAATAGATATTTTATAAAACCCGCCACACGAGCCCACAAAAATAAGTTTAGCCGATGCGGGAATTTTTTCGAGTGTAGCTTCGGTATGAAAACTGTGACCGCGATGAACGATAACAGTAGGTTGTAAATTTCGTTCTTTTAAATATTCATCAATCGCGCTGATTCCGTTTTCTTCAAACTCAGGTTTGTTTGCAAAAATCTGAACGTCCATTCCGTTTTGCGAATAAATGCGCACGTAACTATTGCGGTCTTCAATTCTCCAATTCGATTGGCTCTTGTAAGTATTCATGAAATTGATGAACGAACTTCTGCCGTCATCATCGTTGTAAAAATACATTTGCTCGGTGCAGGAGTTGGCGGTGAAAAGAACAGCAGATGCTAATGAGGTAACCGGAGAAATCATGAATTGTTTTGAAACGGTTCGATACCATTTCGATTCGGTGCGCGCGGTGCCTGAAATCATACTGCTGAGCACACCATATATAGAAATGCCGATTTGGTCGCTATCATTTTTTACGCGCTCATATTCTGTTTTAATAGTTTGCTGAAGTGTGGTGAGCAATTGCAAATCGGTAATGTTGGTGATAGCTTCGGCTACCAAAACAATACTCGATAAATCATCCTTCTCCTTTTCAAGATTTGATACATACGACACAATCAGTTTCTGCTTGTTCTCTCTGCTCAGCTTCGCCAAAAAATCTTCAAGCGTTCCGAAGTTAGAGCAGAGCGATAGAAAATCGCGGAACTGATTATGATTGACCGATTCCAAAAATGCTTCGCCATCGCCATTCGGAAGCTTCTGCATAAAACGATTGAACAAACCATTGAAGGTAGAAGTGAAAACTTCATCGCGACCATACAACATCAGGAAATAAAGTTCGGTAGAACCAAGCCCTTCAGCCGAGTAAAAAGGTTGAGAACCACCCGAAGCAATTTTATCGTTTATCTCTCTGATAAAACGCAAACTATAGTCGCGCATTTCGCGGTTGATGCTGTATTCGCCCACATACTTCGGTCGCGAAATAATTTTCACCATCGCGCTGAATAATTTCGAAGGGTCGTTGCTTATCTCAATGGCTTCTTTCGCATCCATTGTTTTGTTCATGATGTTGTCGAGCAACAAAAGTGGTTTGCTTCGATAACCGATAGTTGAATTGATGGCCAGAATCTTTTTTACTACAGAATCGGCACTGTAACCAAGAATGTAATTGACCGGATGATTCGGATTGTATAAGTATCGTTTAAGCGAAACAGGTGCGTTGTTTGCACACAGTTCTAAAATTGATTTGCTGAAACGTTTGTTCTTATAAAAGTCAATTTTCTTGAAAAGCTCATCGGGTTCTTTCTGGGCAGCGTATTTCAACAACTCTTCGGCATAATCCTGATTGATGAACGAAGGAATATTCTGAATAGTTTGAAGAATGTTTTTCTTGAGGGTGATGGAAGTTTTTGTTTTAGCATCCAGTTCAATTTTCACCGGCTCAACGGGTGGCTCAACAACCGGAATAGGAACCACATCTTTCTTTTCTATGGAAGCAGTTAACTCCGAATTTTGTTCCGAGGATAACTTGATTGTCTCAGCATGTTCAGAAGGAATTGCTTCTGTCGCTACGGGTTTTACTTCCTCTTTTATTTTTTCGGGTTTGGTAAAGTTCGATTCCTCAATCACGTCTTCCGCAACAGCTTTTGGCGGATGCACTTTCGTAATCTCATTCATCGAACGGTCTTCGGGTTCCGAGTTAGTAAGCGGATTATCTTTTGCAAAAGATTTTAATGGCGGAAAAATATTTTCCTTCTCTTCCATAGTAGTGAGTGCGAGCAGGTAATCTTTCTTCTCATCATCTACCAAACTCAGCAGCACATCAAGCATTTGATTTTTATCGCAGAAAATAACGAGGTCTTTCAACTTCGTTTTATCCATCGAATTAATCATCACACTGCTGATAGAAATTCCCGTTGATCTTTTTCGCAACTCTTCAAGCAAAGCGCGGAGTGTTTTAATTTGCGTTTCCTTATAGCCGTAGCTAAGCAGCACAAACAATTCTTCGGGCGAATATTTTTTTATGTCTTCGAAATGGTAATTCGGATTAATGGTGTTCTGCGTAATTTTTCGAACCGCATCCACACAATAAAAATCCATGTAACGGTAAATAGAGAACGTAACGTTGGCTTCGTATTTCATAGAAACCTGAACCAACACTTTAAACATTTCATCAGGATTATTGCCAATGGAATCGGCCTGCTCCACCGTCATGGTTCCGCTTACTATAGCATCAAGAAAAAGATAAGCACGCGATTTCAATCCGAAGCGATTGTATATCTCATACGTTTTGCGCACATACGCATCGCGACTGCGGCTTAGAATAATATTGACCGAATTGGTAGTGGTAAAATATCGCTTGGCAGATTCGGGTGCCAGTTTCACCGCTTTTTCCAGTAAGCGTGTTGCAAATCTGCGGTCGTCATATTCTTCGGCATAGCGAAAAATATCATCCGGATGGTCAGCTAAATAATCGGTGAGAAAATCTTCAGCAACAGTGTCGCTCGGAATTAAGCGCGTGGCTTTAATCGAAAAAGAAGAATACCGTTTTACGTTTCTGAGTAATTCGTCTTTTTGGTCCCATTCAATCAATTCGGGATAATAGCTAAGCACCGCGAGGTATGTTCCCGATTTTAAGTAGCCGTCAGAATAATATCGATTAATGTTTTGTAAAAAGGTTTGTAGCCGCGTGAGATATAGATTGCGCTTTTCTTTAGAAACATTTTGCTCTAAAATAAAATTGACCACACTATCCACCAGCGAGAACAAACGAATGTCGGCACTTTTGTAATCGCTGCCTATGCGCGTTTTTTCAAAATCAATACGTTGAATTACCGCGCGTTTTTCAATTTCGAAAATATCGTTAGCAACAGAATCGGCTGCGCTGACAGAAACAGCAAACACTCCCTTGGTTAAAAGAGAAAAAACAATTAGGGTAAATATTCTTTTGAGGTGGTTCACTATCGCCAAAAAATTACATAGCTTGTAACACGTAAGTTTATACGTTAAACGTTTCAAAAAGTAATTCACCGATTAAAGTATTTCACATGAAAAAAACGGCTGTCCTCTTTTTTGTTTTGGCAATGATATGTAATGGCTGCAATTCAAAAGCCAAACAGGCAAAACAATACCACGACACCGTTTTAAAATTAACACAAACGGTTATTGACAACTCGCTCGATTTTTCCGATGCCGTCCAATCTTACAATAAAGAACGTGCAACAAAATCATTGGAACAATACACGAATCTCATCAATGAAACTATTTCAACAGTAGAAGCAGAAGGAAATTTTAAAGAAGATACTACGCTTCGTTCTTTTGCATTAGAAATGCTGAACTTTTACAAAGAAACGTTGAGCAACGACTTTGCACCTTTCTTAAAACAGGTAAAGGGAAATTCATTCACATCAAGTGAAACAGCCACAGCAGATTCATTGGTCACTGGCATGACTATGACAGAAAATTCCTATTGGGAAAGATTCATCTGGGCAGAGAAAAAGTTTTCGAAAGAAAACGGAATTGAAAAGGTAGAAGACAAATAGAAGTTTGCCTACGCATCAAACTTATACCCTATTCCTTTAATGGTTTTAATGCAATCATCACCAATTTTCTCGCGCAGCTTGCGAATGTGCACGTCAATGGTTCTGTCGCCTACTATGGTTTCATTACCCCAAACGCGGCTTAAAATTTCTTCGCGTTTAAAAACTCTTCCGGGTTTTGAAGCCAACAGATTCAGCAATTCAAATTCTTTGCGCGGCAACGAAATTTCTTTTTTGTCTTTCACCACCACATAACGCTCGCGGTCAATTTCAATATCACCGGCAACAATTTTGGCTACGCCTTCATTGGTTTCTAATCTGCGCAACAATGCGCGAATGCGACTGATAAAAACTCTCGGCTTAATAGGCTTGGTGATATAATCATCGGCACCTACTTCAAAACCAGCTATCTGCGAATAGTCTTCATCGCGCGCAGTGAGAAATGTTATCAAAGTGTTTTTAAAATCGGGAAGCGCGCGCAACTGGCGGCAAGTTTCAATGCCATCCATTTTAGGCATCATCAAATCCAGAATAATCAAATGCGGGTTTACTTTTTTAGCCAACTGAATCCCCTCTAAACCATTCTGTGCCGTGTAAACCCAAAACCCTTCCTTCTCCAGATTATATTTCATAAAATCAAGCACATCGCTTTCGTCATCTACCAGTAAGATTTTTAAATCATTCTGCTCCATCACTATTTATTTGCGGCAAACATAGGTTTGATTTGTTAAGTGAAAGTTAAGCATTAGTTACTTTACTTATTATGTTTATTGCAAACCTTTCGGTTTGTTATGGTAAACAAAAAAACCCTCTGCATTTCTGCAAAGGGCTTGTATTTACTTCTGACTTCCGTCTTCTAACGTTTAACCCAACAACTCTACGTTTCCGGTTTCTATTTTTCTTTCGGCACGTTGTAAGTCTTCTTTGTTGGTTACAATCAGATTTTTCAATCTGCGCAAGCCGGTTCCTGCCGGTATGCGGTGACCTACAATTACGTTCTCTTTCAAACCGGCTAAGTAATCGCGCTTAGCAGCAATAGATGCTGTGCTCAATACCTTAGTGGTTTCCTGGAACGATGCAGCCGAAATCCATGAGTAAGTAGAAAGTGATGCACGAGTAATACCCTGCAATTGCGAAGTAGCCGTAGCCGGAATCGCATCACGGAATTTAACCAATGGTTTATCTGCTCTGCGCAACAAAGAGTTCTCTTCGCGAAGTGCGCGGAGGGTAACAATCTGCCCTGGTTTCAAGTTCGATGATTCGTGTGCTTCTTCCACCACTTTCTTATCGAACATTTCATCGTTTACGCGAAGCAATTCAAATTTTTCTACTGAAGTTCCTTCGAGGAAACGAGTATCACCTGGGTCAACTATAATCATCTTGCCCATCATTTGACGAACGATTACCTCTACGTGCTTGTCGTTAATCTTGATACCCTGTAAACGGTATACTTCCTGAATTTCATTCACCAAGTATTCCTGAACTGCGAAAGGTCCTTTGATATGAAGAATGTCGGTAGGCGTAATAGCTCCATCTGAAAGCGGAGTTCCTGCGCGAACAAAATCCTGCTCCTGAACAAGGATGTGCTTGGAAAGCGGCACCAAATATTTAGTGATTTCACCATCGCGGTTCTCCACTATAATTTCGCGGTTACCTCTCTTTACTCCACCAAAGCGAACTACTCCGTCAATTTCTGCAACGGTAGCAGGATTACTTGGATTACGTGCCTCGAATAACTCGGTTACTCGTGGAAGACCTCCCGTGATATCCTTCACCTTACCCATAACGCGTGGTATCTTGGCAATGATTTCTCCTTGTTTAACCGTAACTCCATTGTTTACCACAATGTGAGCACCTACCGGCATACTGTAAACCTTGCCTTCTTTTCCGTGTTCAACGATAACTGCCGGAACCTTGGTTTTATCCTTAGTTTCAATAATTACTTTTTCACGGTGACCTGTTTGCTCATCCATTTCATCGCGGTAAGTTATGTTCTCGATAATTTGCTCGAACTTCACTTTACCTGCATGTTCTGAAACGATAACGTTGTTGTATGGATCCCATTTGCAGATAACATCGCCTTTCTTCACATGCTTGCCATCTTTCACAAACATGGTTGAACCATAAGGAATGTGATTGGAGATAAGCACCTTGTCAGCGTTGTCGTCTTTCACAATTCTGGTTTCACCGGTTCTGCCGATTACTATCTGAATTTTTTCGCCAGCTTCATCCACTCCCGAGGTAAGTCTCACTCCGTCAAACTGAATGATACCATCGAAACGTGCTTTCAATTCATTTTCAGTGGCACTCATACTTGCTATACCCCCAACGTGGAAGGTACGGAGTGTCAACTGTGTTCCCGGCTCACCAATTGATTGTGCAGCTATGATTCCTACTGCATCGCCTTCTTCGGCTGTGCGGTTGGTAGCAAGGTTACGTCCGTAGCATTTTACGCAAGTTCCTTTGCGGCTTTCGCAGGTAAGTACCGAGCGTATTTCTACTGATTCAATTCCTGCTTCCTGAATTACCTTAGCGGCTTTTTCAAGAATTTCAGTTCCTGCTTCAATAATCAATTCATCTGTTTCAGGATGGTAAACATCGAGCAACGATGTGCGACCGAGAATTCTATCGAACAATGGTTCAACCACATCTTCATTATCTTTCAATGCTGAGATAGTGATACCGCGAAGTGTTCCGCAATCTTCTTCATTGATAACTACATCTTGTGCCACGTCAACCAAACGTCTGGTGAGGTAACCCGCATCAGCCGTTTTCAAAGCCGTATCGGAAAGACCTTTACGCGCACCGTGAGTAGAAATAAAGTATTCTAATACCGAAAGACCTTCTTTAAAGTTCGCCAAAATCGGATTCTCGATAACCTCGCTTCCGGTGCTTCCACTCTTACGCGGTTTAGCCATAATACCTCTCATACCCGAGAGCTGCTTAATCTGTTGTTTAGAACCTCTGGCTCCTGAATCCAACATCATGAAGATAGAGTTGAAGCCTTGTTTGTCTTCAGCAATTTGCTTCATCAAGGTATTCGTTAAACGATTATCGGTTGCTGTCCAGATATCCACTACCTGATTGAAACGCTCTTTATCGGTAATGAATCCCATTTGGTAACTCTCATAAATCTCGTCCACTTTTTCAGTAGCGTCCTGAACCAATTTCTCTTTGTTTGCAGGAACCACCACATCGCGAAGATTGAATGAAAGACCTCCCTTGAATGAATAGTAGAATCCAAGCTTCTTAATATCATCGAGGAACTTAGCGGTAGTAGGAATATCGGTATCAGCCAAAATTTGTCCGATAACTTCTTTCAACTGTTTCTTGCCAAGCATTTTATTTACATAACCTACTTTCTCCGGAACTGCCTGATTGAATAACAAACGACCGAGTGTAGTTTCAATTAATTTAGAAACGGGTTTTCCGCCTTCAATCAATCGAACACGGCATCTTACCGGTGCATGTAATTCAACTTTGCCTTCATTGAAAGCGATAGTTGCTTCTTCTACACTGTAGAAAGCCAAGCCCTGTCCTTTCACTTTCACTTCTTTGGTGCTCTTCTTTTCCTTGGTCATATAGTATAGACCAAGAACCATGTCCTGAGAAGGAAGAGTGATAGGTGTTCCGTTTTGCGGATTCAAAATGTTGTGCGAAGCCAACATCAATAACTGTGCTTCGAGAATAGATGCATTGCTCAATGGCACGTGCACCGCCATCTGGTCACCGTCAAAATCGGCATTGAACGCGGTACAAACCAACGGGTGAAGTTGAATCGCTTTACCTTCAATCAACTTAGGCAAGAAAGCCTGAATTGAAAGACGGTGAAGTGTAGGAGCACGGTTCAACATAATCGGGTGTCCCTTCAATACGTTTTCGAGAATATCCCAAATAACAGGTTCTTTTTTGTCAACGAGTTTCTTCGCGCTCTTCACAGTTTTCACAATTCCTCTCTCAATCAACTTGCGAATAATATACGGTTTGAAAAGTTCGGCAGCCATATCTTTTGGCAATCCGCACTCGTGTAATTTCAATTCGGGTCCTACAACAATTACTGAACGACCTGAGTAGTCAACACGTTTACCGAGCAAGTTCTGACGGAAACGTCCTTGTTTTCCTTTCAATACATCTGAAAGTGATTTCAACTGACGACCTCCTTCTGCTTTCACCGCGTTTGATTTACGGCTATTGTCGAACAAGGAGTCAACGGCTTCCTGCAACATACGTTTTTCGTTACGAAGAATTACTTCAGGAGCTTTAATTTCCAAAAGACGTTTCAAACGGTTGTTACGGATAATTACTCTGCGGTATAAATCGTTCAAATCTGATGATGCGAAACGACCACCATCCAACGGTACCAACGGACGCAATTCAGGCGGAATAACCGGAAGGAACTGCACCACCATCCACTCAGGACGGTTTTCGATATGCTCGTTTGCACTGCGGAACATTTCCACTACGCTCAAACGCTTTAAGGCTTCTGCCTTGCGCTGACGCGAAGTTTCGTTAGCCGCATCGTGACGAAGCTGGTATGAAAGTTCATCCAATTTGATGCGCGAAAGCAATTGTTTCATTGCTTCTGCTCCCATTTTGGCAATAAATTTATTAGGGTCAGTATCTTCCAACTGATTGTTGTTCTTCAATGATTCGTTCTCAAACGCAGAGAGGTATTCTTCTTCGGTCAACAAATCGAGGTAAGCCACGTTTTTTACTTCGGGTCCTTTTTCTGTTTGAAGTTCTACTCCGTCAGCCGCTTTACCAGCCTGAATAACTACGTAACGCTCGTAATAGATTATGCTCTCGAGTTTCTTAGAAGAAATTCCCAAAAGGTAACCAATTTTGTTTGGCAATGATTTGAAATACCAGATATGCACGATAGGCACAGTCAACTTGATGTGACCCATGCGCTCTCTGCGCACTTTCTTTTCGGTTACTTCAACTCCGCAACGGTCGCACACAATACCTTTGTAGCGAATTCTTTTGTACTTGCCGCAGTAGCATTCGTAATCTTTGGTAGGTCCGAATACACGCTCGCAGAACAAACCTTCCATTTCGGGTTTGTAAGTACGGTAGTTGATGGTTTCGGGTTTCTTAATTTCTCCGTTCGAACGACCAAGGATAGCATCGGGCGAAGCGAGCATGATGGTGATTTTGGAGAAGTCGAATCGTTTAACGTTCTCTTTTCTGAAAGATGCCATGTTTAGTAATTAGTATTTAGTAATTAGTAAATAGAAACAGAGCTAAAGGCGGTTACACCTTTTGCCAAATCTTTTCCTCTGAAAAAAGTTGAAAACTGAGGTTCGATTTCGCGCCTGCCGGCTTGCATAATTTCGAAGCTAATATCAGCCACTCTTTAAAAAGGAGCGCAAATATATTTAAGTAGGCGAAAGAAAAAAAGGGTTGGGGGAATTTGTTTTTTGGACGCAACAACCGAACGGATTAACTACACCAGCACCAGGATAGAAGATTAATCGTTAGAACAAAGTTGATTAAACAGTGATGTGAAAAGCACCTATGTCTTTGAAAAAAACAAAAGCGATTCCATTTGCATAGGCTTTGTAAGAAGGGCGGATAGTTCTCGAACGCGGACGCGTTTTGTGTTGCCTTACTGTTTTCTGCAACAGCCGTCCAGGTTGTTTACTGCTTCTGCAGTTGCTTTTTTATCGTCAGCATCAAAACCGGCTTTATTAATGGCTTCGCGAATTTTTTCGGGAGAAGTTTTTTTAGCATCGTAGGCAACCGTAATAGTATTTGCCTTTGCATCAATCGAAACTTTTTTAATGCCGCTGTTTTCGGTAATGTGGTCGTTAATGCGTGGTGCGCATCTGCCGCATTGCATGCAATGGCTGCAATAGATATTGGTTTTTATGGTAACGGTTTGAGGATTGTCTTTGTTTTTTTGCCCGAATGCAAAAACGTTGATGGTAAGCATTACCGCTGCAATGAGGATTGACTTTTTATTCATGGTTTTGTTTTATGTGATTGCGTAAAGAAAATAATTTTTGTATCAGCAGTCATTTTTGGACATGCAAACCAAACTGCTTTGAAAAAAACAAAAAGCGAATATCTCTTTGCTCTCTTTGTAAGTCGAAAGTGAATGTGTATCTGTCACGAAAAAAAAGCATTACGCCACTGCCTTAAACGTTCAGGCAGTGGCGTAAACAAAGTCCTAGGTTAAAACTTAATCAGCTTGGTATTTGATGTTCTGTTTTCTTCTGTGTAGCTCAGTAAATAGTAACCCGATATTATTTTTTGAGTATTGATTTTTGTTTCGTCTTCTGTTGTTCTCGCGTGCATGATTTCTGTGCCCGTTACATCGAACAAAATAATTTCTCCTTTTTCGGTGGTGCCTTTTATTTTCAGTTCACCCGAGAATGGATTTGGATAAACAGTTGTTGTGCTGAGCGAAGCAGGAACATCAGCCACATCAACCGTTCCGTAATTGCCATAGCGCACTATTGCCACATCGAGGTCGGTGCCGTTGTTGGTAGTTCCCACCACTACAATTTTTCCATCGGTTTGCAATGCCATTGCCTGAGCAGTTTCGGTAGTGCTTCCAACATCGGTCAAAACTTTTCCATCTGCATCGAAGGATGTATCTAAACTTCCGTTGGTAGTATAACGCACTATGGCAAAATCCTGAGAATCGCCAGGGAATCTGTTATAGCCCGCCAATACTATTTTGCCATCGGGTTGAATAGCCATGGCATTGCCTCCTGCAATATTGTTGGCTACATTTGTTTTTACCACGACCATCGTGGTCGAAGGTGGTATCAAGTGTTCCGTTAGTGTTATAGCGGGTTACTGCAAAAAGACCGGCAACAACTACGCTATCATTCGTGAAACCTCCCGCTACTATTTTACCATCTGTTTGTATGGCTACAGATGAAGCCTCGTCATTATGATTGCCGAAATCGGTAATCAGTTTTCCATCACTATCAAAAGTGGTATCTAAACTTCCATCGGTGTTATAGCGCGCTATGGCAAAATCAATATCACCGGGGTTGGTGGAACTTTCTCCTGCCAATACTATTTTGCCATCGGTTTGCAGGGCTATTGCCATGGCATAGTCAAAAATACTTGCGAAATCGGTGGTTACTATTCCGCCTGTGCCAAAGTTATTATCTAAAGTGCCGTTGGTAGTGTAACGCACCATTGCAAAATCTGTAAAATAACTGAAGCCGTTGGTTTGGGTGTATCCGGTTACCAGAATCTTTCCATCGGTTTGAATGGCTATTGCGGTGGCAAAATCATTATAGATTCCTATGGCAGTATTCTGTTTTCCATTGGTGCCGAAAGTAGAATCTAAAGAACCGTTGGTTTGATATCGGGCAATAGTAAAGTTGAGTTTAGAGCCGATAGTGCCATAGCCTGCCACCACAATTTTGCCATCGGTTTGAATAGCTACTGCCCGGGCAACTTCATCGGCAGTTCCGAAATTGGTAGCAACTATTCCAGCGGTGCCAAAGGTATTGTCTAAGGAGCCGTTGGTGTTGTAGCGAAGCACTGAAAAATCTGTACTGAAGCCGAGCACTCTGCTGCCCACTACCACAATTTTACCATCGGTTTGAATAGCAACTGCATTTGCCTGGTCTTCGCTAATACCCACAGCGGTGGTTACTATACCGGTGCCGTTGAAGCTAAGGTCGAGTGAACCCGCTTGGGAATAAGAAAGAGTTGGTAAGCAGAAATGGACAAACAGAACTGTTGAGAGAAATGTAGATTTCATTTTCATTGTTTTGAGTTTAGTTAATGCGAAAGTGCGCATAGCTCTTTCTCTGCACAAAGGAAAATTTTGCTGTTATTAGGTTTCGGGAGAAAATGATTTAAAAAAAGAATAGACGAAGCTGAATGGCTTTGAAAAAAACAAAAAGCGAATATATTTGCGCTCCCTTTGAAAGAAGGACCGGTAGTTCAGTTGGTTAGAATGCGTCCCTGTCACGGACGAGGTCGCGGGTTCGAGTCCCGTCCGGTCCGCAACCAACAAGCTAAAACCCTCGAAAGACAAGCTCTTTCGGGGGTTTTGCATTTTAGGGAGTCGGGTTGGGAGTCGGTTGCAATAAGTTCGGAACAATTCAGCAATACTTTGGACGATATTCAACATACAAACATGTTTGAAAATATTTTTCAAAAGCCAGTCCAGATTTTATCGGAACCGTATTTATGGCTCCAAGTTTTTTGTCGGACAAGGGCAGTGAAAAAGTCGGACGAAGCGTCTAACTGCATGACAATTACATTAACGTATGACGCTTCGTCATAATTTGATAAAACTGTAGGTGCAAAATCAAATTAAAACGGAGTATCGTCATCACCGAAAGGAAAACTAAGCGGGTCTATATCTACACTACGCAATTTATTCAGAACCTCTTCATCATTCACAAAATTTGAACACTCATAAATATCCTTGATTTCGTCACCCTCCATCAAAAACAGAATATCCATATAGTCACCTTGCTTGCCAAGAAATGTAAACCCTCGACAGCCCTTACTACAACCCGCACATCCCCCTTTGTGTAACGACAATACTCTATCGTCAGCTTTTTCAAATTGTTCGAACGCCTTTATCAGTTTGCTGATGAAAAGATACTTCGGAAAATCCTGATAAGTTCTGTCATCATCCAGAAATGAGCTCACCATTTCAATATCAAGGTGCGCCATAAAATAAATTACAGCTTCGTATTGATTACGTGGTGATAGTTTTTGTTCCGCCTGTGTGAAAAGTTCAGTTTGTCTCATATCTCTATTCTGGTTAATAAAACGCCAAATTTGTTTTTGCTCTTGTTACTGCTGTGTATTGGAATCGTAGGCATGGTATGTGAAAAGTATTCAAATACACTTTCTCCCATTCTCCGCCTTGTGCTTTATGGCACGTGATGGAATAACCATAATTTAATCGCAACGCACCCACATACCGGTCATCTTCTGGAAAACCGGTTTCTGAAAACGGACGATTTTTAGTGAACCTTTCGTGGCGCAACCGATTCTCCACTATGAAATCTAACTGGCCGTTTTTGGACATAACGCTTTCGACCAGTAAGTAGTCTTCTATCACCTCCTCAGTTCCTTCTATGTTTTTATAAATCACCTTAATAGGCATAAAGTGTAAACCTGCTACTTCCTCTATCAGTTTAGGGAAGATTTCCTTTACCGTTACGTGGTCACCATTATACAACCGGTGAGAATTGCGGCTCCAATTAGTTGTTACCATCATCAAGTCACCTGGCTCAAGCAGCAGCGCTTTTTTACCGAATAACTTTTCCCGAACAGCTTTATTGAAGACGTTATTCATGTTGTGAGTCGCACCAATGGAAATGGCATGTTCCGTTCCATTGTTCAAAAAATCATGGACGTAATCGTCCGCTGCTCTCCAAGGATTAGAGAATTTGTATCCTTCCAGTTTTACCTCGGTCTTGCCATCATCAATGCCCTTGCGCGTTTTTATAGCGTTCAACATAATTTGGCTCCCATCCTCCTGACGCTTCACTTCTGTCAGTAGATTGGTTTTGCCCTTCCAACTGTATGTTATTTGAAGATAATCAGCACACAGTGCGCGTGATTCCACTTCGTGCATCGGAGGCAACTGATAGCGGTCACCCAAGAATAATACCCTATTGCCTTTGTGCCCGTTTTTTACGAATGCCACGAGGTCATTCAATAATGAGTTTTCGCTTTTGAAAAAAGAAGCCTCATCGTTATTCGGAACACTCGGAATCATGGACGCCTCGTCAATAATGTAAATAGTCTCCTTCGAGTTAAGGTTCTGTTTCAGTCTCCATGTAACCGCCCCAGTTTTCTTGTTAGAAGTAGCAGTATAAATCATCGAGTGAACTGTATTGCTTACTGTTTTACTCTTGCGCCCAATGATGCGAGCCGCTCTACCTGTGGGTGCTGCTATCTGGTAACGGACGTCCATTTGGTTAAGATAGCCAATGAACGCGCTTACAATGGAGGTCTTTCCAGTGCCTGCTGCCCCGCACAAAATCATAAAGTCATCTGCGGTTTCCTTCTTCGAAAATTCAGCCATACCCAACAGAGCGTTCCTTTGCTCAGTGGTAGGAGTTGCAAAATGAAGATGGTCTAGAATTGTAATAGCGTTTTTCATACTGTTTTTCTTTTCTTTACGGTGCAAAGAAGGGAGGCATCAGTGCAATCCATTTGCACACTAATCACTATCCTGACCCAAGCATGAGCGCCACCGAAGACGGAGCATACATTACCTTATCTGAACGCAGGAGAACGCTGCTTGAAAAATACCTGCAAAAAAGAGTAGGTTATACAAAAAAACAACTCATGAAGATTTTGGCGGATGAACTCTCAGATGTGCGGGATGCAGGAGATTTTTCTCTGAGGACGCTGAATTTCGATTTAAAATACCTAGCCAATTGTGGTGCTGAAATACAAAAGGAAAAACGCAAGGCCAAAAACAGGACTGGCCGGGTTATTACCGAATATTATTACCGCTATGCAAACTCAAAATGGACATTTCGGAAACAACTTCTCGACAGCGATGCTGTTCAAAGTATTAAAGTAGCTGCTACTATCTTAAAACAGATTCCTGGGCTTAAGTTACATCATGACTTATTAGAGTTTTGTGAGAGTGTTGAGAATCAAAGCCTTCATTCTTCAAGTGATAGAACCTACATCCAATTTGACACCAGGCCTTATTATGATGGCAACAAACATCTGATACAGATTCTTGATGCCTGTAAACTTGGAAGTGTAATCAGTTTCGATTATCAATCATTTAAAGCTGATAAAGCGAAAAGAGTGGTTTTGCATCCATACCTGCTTAAAGAATATAACAACCGGTGGTTCGTTATTGGAATGACAGAAGAAGCCCACATAAAGGAAACTTACGAGATAAGCCAATACGGATTAGAACGGATAAAGGGGAAAATAAAAAATGAGGGTTTGGAGCACTATTACCATCCTGACTTTAATCCCGATGAATACTTTGCTCATGTGATAGGTGTATCAGCGAAACCAGGTGCAACAGTTGAAAACGTGGTTTTGCGATTTGCCATCGATAGAGCACATTATGTTGAGACAAACCGACTTCACTCAACACAGCATGCAATTGAGGGAAAAGCAACTAAAACTCATAAGACTTTTAGTTACGAACTAATTCCAAACCAGGAATTGGAATCTTTAATTCTCTCTTTTGGCGAAGACATTGAAGTGCTAAAGCCGGAAAAGTTGCGAGAAGCCATAACCATTAAAATAAACCTTAATAAAAAAATATACATTTAGGATAGTGCAAATAAGTTGCACTCAGTTGAATTTTATTTGTAAAAATAATATGCCATGAAAAACATTCTTGAAGAAATTGTAGAGAACTGGAAACTTGAGGGTCGCGATGAAAACAATGACCGATATTTTTACCATACTAATGAGCTCGAAAAAATTTTGAAAGGGCAAAAGCTTTTTGTAATCGGTCGAAAAGGAACTGGTAAAACCGCTTTAAGAGAATTTATTTTTCAATCCAGTTCAGCTGACAAGGGCATATACTCGGAAAAATTAACATTCAAAAATTTCCCATTTGGCACATTGTATCAGGCCAAAAATATTCAGTATACACCACCCAACCAGTATATTACTTTATGGAAACTGCTCATTTATTCTGTCGTGGCAAAAATGATGCTTCGAAACAAAAATATTGATGCCGCAGTTAATGGATATTCCGCGTATACAAGTCCACCTATTCCGCGGTAAAGAAGGCCACCAAAGTTAACTGGTTAAATGAAGGTGTTTTTTGCT